>NZ_BIMH01000021.1 GCF_004000985.1 Paenibacillus validus NBRC 15382
ACTAGCTTTAGATTTCCTGTCACAATTGTTAAAATTACAATAGGAGCCCCTTTATGGATAGCTCCTAGTACTTGTAAATAGAGAGCATCCCACCTCTTATTTAAAGCACTAAAATTTGGTTTTTCGTTGTAATCGAGATATTTATATTTCAACTTTACATAACCCATAAGAATGAATGAGCGAAGGAATATTGATAATAATGCCACAAAGTATATTATGACTATACTTACTTGATGCATTGCTAATGAGGTAATAATAAGTGTACTAACAACGATATTAACTATAGAAGCTAAAGAAACTACATATGTTTTCTGATCAGCTGTTAGTATCACTCTGTATTTTGCTAACGTAAAAAACTCTAGTGCCCCATTTACACCCAAAATTAATATTAGTAGTCCAACGCTTAAGGGAGATAGCGAATCCAATTTTATATGCAATGGATAGATTAATGATAAACCTAATGTTAAAGATATAAAAATATAGCCTGATAATGTATAAAATTTCTTAGCAGCAACCACTATTGCATTAATAGCCTTATAATTCTTATCAGCTAAAGGTCTATATAATGTATATATTACCGCACTGGATAAACCAGCTTCTACTAAATTGAAGTAAACAATAAATTGATTGATGGATGATACAAGTCCATTAATTTCCGAACCATAATATTCTAACATGACACGAGGAAGAATGAATCCGGTAATCACGAGTATTAATTGGTAAAATGCCGCTGTTGATGAATTATAAAAATAAATTTTAGTTCTATTCATAATTTTATTCCACGATTCAATTTATATATTTTGTATAGCATTTTTCAAAAACTCTAATGATTTTTCTTTCTCTTCATTAAGAATCTTATTTGTTACTGTATAGTCAATTTTTTGTTCAAGATAATCATCAATTTTCATTTGATTATTGATGATTCTTGCATCTAATTTTAGTAAATTTAATAAATCAATCATTCGAGTACCACCTGTTTTATGGGGGATTGTTAAAAAGTCTTTATTAAATATTATTGAAAAAGCGGTACCATGAAATGAATTAGTAATTATAAAAGTGGCATTCTTAAATAAACCAACAAAACTTTCTGGACCTATATCTCTCAAAGTTTTAACATTATACTTTTTTATCATTATTTTATCAGTAATATTTATAATCTTAATCCCCATCTTCTTTGCAATATAATTTGCTATTTCCATTACATTACCTATTGGCCCAACAGTATATACCAGCAAATATTCATTAGCACTTTTTCCACAAATAAGTTCATCCCAAATTTTGGTATCCGCCAATAATGTTGGGTCTAACACTCGTTCAACTCTATTTTCAGTTAACCCATTTAGTATTTTTAAAGCACTGTCCTCTCTTACTGAGATTAAATCGAGATTCTTAATGTTATTTTTTAAAAAATCTTTTTCTTTCTCTGAAATCTCATCCCGACCTATACTGGCTGCGTAAGATATTTTTCTTCCCTCATTTGAAAATTTTAAAAAGAATACCTCATCAAAATTGGTTATCTCTGGATTCCAAACTTGATCACTACCAGATATATATATGTCATAACCTTTAATCTCATTTTTTTCTTTATAAATTTCTTCGGATATATTAAGATATCTTTTTCTAAAATTATTGAAAGCCTCTTTTTTTCGTGATGTATCCTTATATCTTATTAATGTTGATATAATCGAACGTATTAATTTTAGTAAACTACTATTATTAATTCGCACCACTTTATATTTATCAATAATGTAAGGTTGTTTATAATTGACTATTTCTACATCATTGGTCAAAAATTTTACAGTTTCCTGTAAAGCGTATGCCTGAAGAACTGCCCCATAATTATCAGCATCATGAAATGTAAATATTCCAACTTTCATTAATTTATCTCCTTTATTTCCGCTATACTACAATTTTAGTTATTAACTTTACTTTTCCAATAGTTATTTGTATCGAATACCAAGGAACATAACTTTCGATTAAAACGAAAGAGTTTTATAAATAAGATCCTTGTTTTTAAATTTTTAATTATTCCACCATTATTTCTTATTAGTTTATAAAATTCATTTGAATCTGCTATTAAACTCTCTAGTATTTCTTTCTTATTTTCAATATTTACCTTAGACAATTCACAATAACATTGTGCAGCATACGAACAGATATGGAGAGCAGCAAATTTACTTAATTCAGGAAAACAGCTTTGATAAAAGTGATACATGAACTTACCAGCTTCTATATTATCAAGTCTCTTTACTGAAAATGGCATTCGACAAAGACTTTCTGGGGTCATAACATAGTTATAAAAACATTCTTTGACTGTGATCACTTTTTCGGAGAAAGAATACAATTGTGTAAGTAAACAAGAATCCTCTCCAGCATATAATTCAGGATAAACGACATTTTTAAATAGGTGTGCTCTAAAAAGTTTATTCCATAAATAATTAGTCGTATTACTCTGTGAGGCATAATTATAAGAACATTCATATTTTCCAGTTATATAATCATTATCCAAATAATAAGTCTTAATTGTCTCGCCATTAATATTTACTTCTCTATATCCACACTGAATAATATCTATGTTATTATTTTCAGCTTTATTTATTAAAAATTGGTACATATTTTTGTCAATATAGTCATCCGCATCAACAAATGTTATATAATCCCCTGAAGAAACACTTATACCATCTCTTCTTGCTGCTCCGGGACCAGCGTTTTTCTTATGGATTACTTTAACCCTTTTATCCTTATCGGCATAAGAATCACATATTTTTTGTGAATTGTCATATGAGCCATCGTTCACTAAAATTACTTCTATATTTCTGTATGATTGCCCTAAAACACTTTCTATACATTTTTTTAAGAATTTTTCACAATTATATACTGGTATAATAATACTTATTAAAAATTTATTATTCATTTTTAGCTTACCCCATTATAGTTGTTCTTAACTGTTGACTTTTTTAATCTTATTATAGGAATAATATGGAATATAATATACAATACTAAAAGTATAATACTTGAAACTAAAGCAAAATATACACCATTATAAACGGACCCTCTACCAATAATGACATAAACACAGCTGAATATAACAATTAAATTCGATTTAAGCACAAGACTTTTTCTATTGAGCAATTTATCAACAACGGTTGCATATAAAGCCCAAAATATCGCTAGCAAGATGCCGAACCAGTACAAGTTCGCGAAAACATCTCCATACAGTGTTGGGTGTGTAGAAAACGTCGTATTGTAAGTATTACCCAACTCAGCACTCCCCATTGATATGGCAAAATCTGGAGGTTTAAATCCAAAAGAAAAACTAGTTGGTATGGCTATCAATAATAATCTTATATAGGTGTGACCCTGATTAAAATTCATAAAATCATTATTATTGTCAATAAAATTTAAAAAAACATTTCTCAATCCTAACTCACCATCATCATTTAATAACATGTTGAATAACTTATTGTTAAATTCAAAAAAGTCAAAGGTATTAATAAAATTAGTTATTTCCCCATAATGTCGAAATAGTCTCAATGCATAAATAATATATATTACAATAAACCCAACAATAGTAAGTTGTAATACTTTCTTAAAGTTAATTTTTGGATTTTTCATTAAGAAAATCAATATAAAAGGTATAATAATTGGTAGAATTGTTATTCTATCCCTAGTAATAATCGATAACATTATAATAATTCCTGCAACAATCATACTTTTTAACATTTGTTTTTGGTAAAAGTAAAGTAAAAATAACCCTCCCGTTGCAAAAAGAATATACTTAGTAAAATATCGAATACTTTCTAAATTAAATCCTAATGAATAAGCGCTCATAGAGTTTCCATATAGTTGTCCCCAAGATGTATGAAGTAAACTTCCATATTCCTTAGTAAAAAATACAATAGAAATAAGAAAGAAGAAACATAATAAAAACAGTAACCTTCCAGGCTCCTTTTTTTCTTTAAATAAGATAGTTTTATTTTCCAGATCAAACTTTAGACTTTCAAATGTATTTTCTGCATTAAAAATTCTAATAAATATAAATCTAGTAAATAAATAAATTAAGTTAAATAAAATCACGAAAAATGAAGCCTTTATATATACATACTCTGGAAAGATTAATAAACCTGTAATTACAGACATAAAATGTGGCAGACCAAATATTATTAAAAGAGTAGCCCATAAGAAAATAACAGATGAGCCATTTTTGTATTCATACAAAAGGATAATTATAATAAATATTAATTGAATAAATGCTAATATTAAGTTCATTTTATTATCATTCCTCATAATTATCAGTATCTCGATAATTTTTTAGGTTATATTTATTTTTTTAAATAACTCAATTTCTTTTCCGATTGTGTATTCCGCAAAATATTTTTTTCTTTTTGTTATCTCACTCTTACTTAGAAGCTTTTCATATATTGGTGTTATATCAAGCTCTATTTCTTCATTATCTATAAATCCAATATTTTCAAAGTCCGTAAAAACCTCTTTACAAACTTCTATATCGGAGGTAATTAAAGGTATTCCAAAAGTAGCCATTTCACACGCCATAACTCCTTGAGCATCAGTCCTAGTAGGCATTAATGCACATTTAGATTTATTTAAATAACTAATCACTTCATCATGTCTTAAATTTTTATCTATCCATATAAGATTATTCGGCTTTTCATTATTCTGAAAAAACTGCCCTTTTCCAATTACACAAAACTTATAATTCGAATTGCTATTTGCAATTTTAGATACTATATCTATAGAATACTTCGAGTCATCTAAATTATTCCTTATTGTAATAAAATCAAATTCCTTTTCAGAGCTTGTATCATAATCATATTTCTCAAAATTTTTTCCTACAGAATTGTATATTATATGACTTTTTGATTTAATTACGTTTGGATCTAATTGCACATATTTTATAAACATGTCATGCATCCATTTGCTTACAAAAATAAAATGGGCATTATTTAGTATCTTTCTCAGATAGTTGTTCCATAATCTCAATTTAAAACTATCATATAACTCTTGAATAATTAAGGAAAATAGTGCTATCTTTTTCATATAGCCATATGGTTCTGGATAAGTATCAGATATCTTTAAAACTTCATGTCCATGGAAGAAGAAAACTATATCAGAGAAATTTTTGCTATACTTATTTAAAAATAAAAAGTGGTTACGTATATTGGGTGCATGGGAAATGAGAATATCATACTTATTTTGATTAGTTTGATATTCTCTCAGAGTAATCACTTTAACTCCGTCAATCAAATAATTCATTCTTGCTCTAAAATTTATTACAGTTACATCAAATCCATTTTGTACATAATATTTATTTCTTGTATGAATATACATCAATGCAACACTTTCATTTTGTTTTGGATAATCTGTTGCTAAAACCAATAGCTTCATTTCTCCACCTCCATTTTCAAGCTATTTGTCAAGAGTAATTAGGATTAATAAAATAATTTTATATAGTAGTAATTATTCTGCACATTTAGTTTTTGACACTACGTTGATACAAAAAAACTTCTTAATGTCTTCACACAATAGAAGCTTTTAGATTCTATGGTTAATATTTACTATGAATACCACAACGGATTTTATAATTGGAATAGTATTACTAATCTCTACTAAATAAATCTCTCGTATACACTTTTTCCCGCATATCTAAGATTTCATCCGATAATCTGTTTGCTAGAATCACATCACTAATACTCTTGAATTCTTCAAAATTATGAATTACTCTAGAATTATAGAACGTTTCTTCATGAAGAGCTGGCTCATAAACAATTACTTCAATGCCCTTAGCTTTAATCCGTTTCATAACACCTTGAACAGCTGAATGTCTAAAGTTGTCAGAATCCATTTTCATTGTAAGTCTATAAATGCCTACAATCTTTGGATTCTTCTTTATAATCATTTCTGCAATATAGTCTTTTCGTGTTCTATTTGCATCAACAATCGCTGTCATGATGTTATTTGGTACATCTGCATAATTAGCTAATAACTGCTTGGTATCTTTTGGTAAGCAGTAGCCCCCATAACCAAAGGAAGGATTGTTATAATGCATTCCAATTCTTGGGTCGAGTCCCACACCTTCTATTATTTGCTTGGTATCTAAGCCCCTTACCTCCGCATAAGAATCTAGCTCATTAAAATATGCAATCCTCATCGCAAGGTAAGTGTTAGCAAATAATTTAATAGCTTCTGCTTCTGTTGATTCTGTAAATAAAACAGGTATATCTTCTTTGATAGCTCCTTGAACTAGTAAATTAGCAAATACTTTGGCTCTCTCTGATTGTTCGCCAACTACAATTCTTGAAGGATACAAGTTATCATAAAGTGCCTTTCCTTCTCTTAAAAACTCAGGTGAGAAGATAATATTTTCAGTTTCAAACTTCTCCTTTATTTTTTCCGTGTAACCTACTGGAACTGTTGATTTAATTACCATAACAGCTTCTGGATTAATCGATAAAACATTTGCAACCACAGCTTCAACTGTTCTTGTATTAAAATAATTTTTTTCCGGATCATAATTTGTTGGTGTTGAAATGATTACATACTCTGCATCTTTGTATGCCTTATAATTATCTGTTGTTGCAGCTAAGTTTAGTTCCTTTATTGCTAAATATTCTTCGATCTCATTATCAATGATTGGAGATTTTCTATTGTTAATCATCTCTACTTTTTCATGCAATATATCTAAAGCAGTAACTTCGTTATGTTGAGCTAAGAGAATTGCATTAGATAAGCCCACATAGCCTATTCCTGCGATTGTAATTTTCATAAATAAATCCCTCCACTTATCTTATCTTTTGGCAAAATGGCCTAGAGATAATGTTTCTTAACAGCATTGATTCCATAGAAAAAGAAATAGTAAAGACATCTCGGTAACGATAACTTCTCAAGGTTCCTGCAATTATTCCAATGATTCTTAGCTGCTTTAAATTTATCATTAGAGATTGAACCTTCAACTTTTCGATAATAAGCTAAACTTTCATTTAAACCATAGGCCAAATATCCTTCTCTAAGGAGTTTTGCCCAAGTCATTGAATCATGGTCCTTCTTTACATTTACCAATCTAACTTCTCCGACAATGTCAGTGTTAACCATAACAGTCAGTGTTCCTATAATTGTGTTTTTCATAAACTGACTGTAATTAAGCTTTGATGGTACTTTAATGACCTTATTTCCGTTTTCTTTTAATATTTCGTAGCCTGTAAAAGAAAACCCAGCTTTGTTTTCAATCATAAAATTCAATTGTTTCTCTATTTTATTAGGTTTCCACATATCATCAGCATCTAAAAAGGCAATGTATTTCCCTTTTGCATTTTCTAAAGCCCTATTTCTAGCTACAGCAGCGCCAGAGTTTTCCTCTAATTTATAGTATTTGATTCGAGGGTCATTAAATCCATTAATAACCTCAGCTGTATTGTCTTTTGAACAGTCATCAACAATAAGCATTTCCCAATTATTGTGTGTCTGTGCCAAAACACTTTTTATAGTTTCACCGATATACTTTTCTGAATTATAAACAGGTGTAATTATTGAGACTAAATTCTCCATGGTAATGTTTCTCCTATCGTCAAACCTTTTGTAAAATTTCTATAAAGTTAATTGAGGCCATGACCTTTCATTTATCGATGAAACTTCTTCTAATCGTTTCTAGTTCTAATAAAGCACTGACATTATTAATTAATGAATTTACCGCAAACTTTTTTATTATACTCCGCCAAGGATAAAGCAAATTAATGCCCATTTTAACTATGTTTCTATACTGAACGTGTAACTTACAATATGCTCTTCGAAACCCAAAATACTTAATCAGATATTCTTGAAAGTTTGTAACGTGACGAATACTACGTTCTCCATCATTAACATACTTCTTTTTTCGAGTGTTTAGATAGTCACATAGCATTGTATATACTAAAGCAGCGGATACCCTTTTAGATAGATACTTTGGTGCAAATTTCATTATTGAAAAATTCACATAGTCATCAAAAACGTGGTTTAAAGCATAACCTGCTAATTTTCCATCTTCTTTATCAAAAGCTCCATAATATTCGATTCTATGATCGTTATCATGTTTAATGCACTCTGATATAAAAACCTCTTTACTCATGCCTTTGCCGGCATTAACATAGTTCTGAAAAGCATTATGATATACTGAAAACAAGTCTTCGGAAAATTCTCTTGGTGAAATTACCCTGACCTCAAAGTTTTTTATCCCGCTAGTTATTTCATATCTTCTCTTTTTCTTTAGTTTATTAATATCCATCTCGTCATCTTTAACGCAATACCACCATTCAGTTTCATATCCGCAATCAAAATCCGTTGTCCAACGCACAAATAATGGTACGCCTTTACTAAATCCCCATACGCTACCATCATTTACACATTTAATATCAGGATTTACGTGTGGTGGGGTTGATGCGATTATTGCATGATTATAGTACTTCCACCCATTCATTCCTATTTCTCACCTTCCTTAACTGATACTAATTTTTCTACTCTTTTCCATAGCTGTAGAATACTCATCCATGGTAATCTTCTTTTCCCTAAGTAAATAATCACCAAAATCTTCCGCAGTATCCATGCCTTCTGCACTAATTCCATCTCTTATAAATACTTTTGATACTGTCATAAAAATTATCTTCCAGTCATTCAAAAATGAAATATTATTGACATATGCAAGATCTAGTTCTAATTTTTTCCCCCAAGTAATCCCATTACGACCATTAACTTGAGCCCATCCAGTTAGGCCAGGTAGCACACTGTGTCTCTTTCTCTGTTTAGAGTTCATAAACACCATATCCCTTACAAGTTGAGGTCTCGGACCAACAATCGACATATCACCTTTAAAAATATTAAATAATTCCGGTAGTTCATCAAGTGAAGTAGAGCGTAAAAACTTTCCAAACTTAGTCAACCTAATACTATCAGGAAGCAACTCCCCATTCTCATCTCTCTCATCCGTCATTGTCCGAAATTTATACATTGTAAATATCCTCTCATTTAGTCCTGGTCTTTTCTGTTTAAAAATCACTGGACTACCAAGCTTCGTTCTAACAAGAATTGCAACTACTAAAAATACCGGACTAAGTACTATAATAGCAATAAAAGCTAAAATAAAATCCATCGGTCTCTTTATAAATCTTCTATAAATATCACCTTTAGAAGGTTTCATTACTTCAACCACAACCCCTTAATAATTGTACAAACTCTCTCCAAATCCTCATCCGTCATTTTTGTATCAGATGGTAAGCACACACCATTCTCAAATAATTTCTCCGCAACATCCGTCCCAGCAAAATCATACTTCTCAAAAAACGGCTGCATATGCATTGGCTTCCAAACTGGTCTGGATTCAATATTTTCTTTTTCTAGAGCCTCAAAAATGTCTATTGGCCTTATCTTGCCTGCCAAAGTCATCGAGCTTAACCAGTAGTTTGGTTCATTCCATTCATTACTAGGCATGAATTCAATACCTTCAAGCCCACCAAGCTCTCTTTTATAGAATTCAAAAATGTAGTTCTTTTTGGCAACTCTTTGATCTAACACTTTAAGCTGCCCTCTACCAATCCCAGCAACAACATTACTCATTCGATAATTAAACCCTAATTCGCTATGTTGATAATGTCTTGCTTGATCTCTAGATTGAGTGGCCCAAAACCTTACCTTTGCAATACGCTCTTCATTATTGGAAACTAGCATTCCACCACCAGAAGTTGTGATAATCTTGTTCCCATTAAAAGAAAAGATGCCATAATCACCAAAAGTCCCTGTATGCTTACCTTTATAGTAAGTACCCAAAGACTCAGCAGCATCTTCTATAACCGCCACATTATGTTTCTTACAGATTTCCATAATTTTGTCCATATCCGCAGACAAACCATATAGATGAACAACAAGTACTGCCTTTACTTCTGGATACCTCTCAAATGCTTCTTCTAGTGCTTTGGGGCTCATATTCCAAGTTTCATAATCACTATCTATAAAAACCGGAATCGCATTTTGATAGATAATTGGATTTACCGTAGCTGAGAACGTAAGTGTTGGACAGAATACAACATCCCCTTCTCCAACTCCTGCTGCTTTAAGCGCCAAATGAATAGCAGCTGTTCCTGAAGACAATGCCGCAGCCGCTTTAGAGCCAACCTTCTCAGCCAGTTCTCTTTCGAAGCCATTTACGTTTTCACCAAGGGGCGCAATCCAGTTTGTATCAAAAGCTTCCTGTACATATTGCATTTCATATCCTTCATCACTCATATGTGGTGAAGAGAGGAATATTCTTTCTTTCACTTTTGTCGACTCCATCTTCTAGACTTCCTTCCCTTGTTAAGTTAATATTTTAGTAGATTAGGACTTAATTAGAACCTCATCCTTTCCAATCAACTACTAAACCACTAAAATTGCATCTACTTCTGATAGTCACGTCGTAATATCTATTCAATCTACCAAGCAAATACATAATAGATATTCCCTTCTCAGATACCCTTAACCGAGTTTCTTCCTATTATATATACCATTCAATCAATCTATAATTCTCACTAAAAACACCTCAAACCCTTATCCCACAAGGTTTCTAGCGTTCAATCTAACTATGATAGTCAGTTCCCTCTTAACATTCAATCAGATCATATAAATCACGGTTAAGAATTCAACAAATGAACATTTAAGATGCATGATAAGATCTTGTCTGTATTTTCTGCCACATAAGAAGAAAAACCTGTAGTCGCTTGGACGGGACAGATGTGAGTAGGATGATAAAATTTGTTGGCAATGATGTTTTTCTTGAGCCACTTCCATATTCTTTCCATGGGATTTAGATCGGGAGGATAAGGCGGTAGATAAACGCGAAGGAGCGACCCCGGTGGGCTTCAAAAAAGGGAACCTGCTCTTTCAATGTATGAATCAGGGCATTGTCCATCACGAGAATCACACGTTCTCCTTTATAGTGAGCTACAATAACGGCAGCAAAGCACTGAAAAGTGGCTGTTTAACAGAAAAAATCCCCTGTACGGATATTGACCATGCCGAATAGTCCTATATAGGCAAAATGGTCATACGTGAGAATTTGCTGCTGTTTTCCTGTTTTGTTTCATAAAGCATTGAAATCTTGGTAGGCACAAATCCAAATCTCGTCTTCATAAATTGGAACACTGTGTTCAGTAACGTTTTTTTATCCAGTTCATCTGCCTCTTTTTATCGGCGTTAGCCAGTGTATACGTAGGTCGTGTATAACGCACACAAGTTCAAACTGTGAAGAAGTTCAGTTAGTCCGCTCCAACTCATGACGATGGCAAATTTCCCCTCGATAATGTGCTGTAAATCATATCGTTCCAGCACGATTCAGGACCAATCTCTTGTACCTGTGTGCTTTTCATCACCATGTACTCGAGTTCCTGTTGCTCCTTCCACAAAATACGGACTTTTTAATGTTCTCATTGATTTTGTCTCCTTGTCTGTTGGCTTTATCCTCGATGTGGACAATTTTTTGGAGAACTTAGGTGAAAAGTTAACCGGAATTTATATGAATACATAGCTACCATCTATTTTTATACTTCTTCTTATACACTAAAATTCAATACCAAGTACTCATTATAAGAACGGAACTCCTTCCTCCTCACTCCTATTAGTATCACTACCATCCTCTCTAGAATGCAAACTACAGTGAACCTCTCCATCCACATAACTAAGATCACCATGTTCAGGGCAAATATCTTCTCCGTAGTCCTGCAAATATTGAGCAAAAATTACATGTGAATGTTCCACATCCTTTAATTCTAAGTATGCCTCATACACCCTTTCCAGCTGTAAAACATTAACATTACAAACGTCTCGTCTAGACTTTTCTATAATACCCGTAATAGACAGTATAGTAATTCCTGCAAGTATCCCTAAAATAGCAACCACTGCAATTACTTCTATTAATGTAAAGCCTTTAGAGTTAATTCTTTTGAACCTCCTTTTCAGCTTAGTTGGTTATGATTTCCCTATCAAACTAGCCAACCCTCCACAACAACAGCCCCTATCCACATAATAATCATTTAATGAATAGGAGCCAACGTTATTTATTTTTTTATTTTATTTTTTTCAATAACTTCCTCAAGATAGGTGAATAATTCAAATCTTAATTCATTATTTCGCAGCGCCATCTCAATCGTCGTTTTTATAAATCCTAACTTCTCCCCCACATCATATCTTTTGCCTTCGAAGTTGTACGCATAAACCGCCTCATATCGATTTAACTCCGCGATCGCATCGGTCAACTGAATCTCTCCACCTGCCCCAGGTTTCTGATGATCCAGTACTTTAAAAATCCTTGGGCTCAATATATATCTTCCCATGATCGCCAGATTAGACGGTGCATCCCCCGCCTTCGGCTTCTCAACTAAATTACTGACACTATAAAACCTCTCATGGATCTCTTTCCCATCTATAATTCCATATCTTGATACTTCATCTTCAAGCACCCGCTGTATACCGATAACCGATGCCCTATATCGATCATACTGCTCAATCATTTGCTTTAAACAAGGCTTGTCCGCTTGTACGATATCATCACCTAACAACACCGCAAACGGCTCATCCCCAATAAATTTCCTTGCACACCAGATGGCATGACCTAAACCCTTTGCTTCCTTTTGACGGATATAATGAATATCCACCATTCTTGAAGACTTCTGCACTTCATTTAAGAGCTCCAACTTGCCCTTTTCCAAAAGGTTTTGTTCTAGCTCAAAGGAATTATCAAAGTGGTCCTCTATTGCCCTTTTCCCTTTACCCGTGACAATAATAATATCTTCAATCCCCGATTCTATTGCTTCTTCTACTATATATTGAATCGTCGGTTTATCTACGATCGGCAGCATTTCTTTGGGCATCGCCTTGGTTGCAGGTAAAAATCTTGTTCCGAGACCTGCAGCTGGAATAATTGCCTTACGTACTTTCATTAGTATCCCCCTATTTTATATATATCCTGTACTCTCTCTACGTAGTGACTTTAGACAATCAAAAGTCTTACGACGAGTTCTCGGAGTGATGCTTCTTGCATCCATATAATAAAATCATCAAAATAATTAATTATAATAATTCACGTGTTAATGTTATTTCAAAAACAACTCAACATTTGTTTTAGTGCACAATCTGTCGGATTGCTCAAACAAAAAAACTAATTTCAAAACAATTAGGTAAAACTAACTACTTATTAAAGATATTAAAATTTCAGTATTTTATAATACTGATACGCAAACAAATAAGATAAAAGGGCATTTAACCCACCCTCACATCAAACCAACGACGATAAACGTCTAAGGAATTCTCCCACAGCTTGACCGAGTGCCTACGATGATAAAGGTAAATAGTAGACATCACCTTAAAGCAAACTTCACTCAATGAAGAAACTTACAACACTGCTCCCTTAATGTAGCGTCATTGTAAGTAAAAAATTTATTAATATGTCAATTATGCTTAATGCTAATTATTACTCGCTGTTTATTATACAAACTATAAATGGCCCCCTTGTATGAAGAAAGCCATTCCCAATAGCACACTTATATATGTATGGATTTACGAAACATTCAAATAGCTCGGCACCATACTCTTCAAATACTCTCTGATCATGGCTCGATCTTCAATTAACACTCTCTCCAGCTTCTTAAGCTCAAACTCAAGCTGCGATTGGTTAACAAACGTAGGTTTTCCGATGAAGATCCTGTCATGCTTCGTAGAGCCAATCCCTTCCTCATCGGTTAACAGCTCCTCAAACAGCTTCTCACCGGGCCGAATACCGCTGAACTCAATCTCAATGTCCTCATACGGCTCAAACCCGGACAAACGAATCAAATCCTCGGCCAGTTGTACGATTCGCACCGGCTCGCCCATATCCAGGATGAATACCTCTCCACCTTGCGCTAGAGCACCGGCTTGAATGACCAGCTGCACTGCTTCAGGTATCGTCATGAAATAACGGATCATGTCGGGATGGGTAACCGTAACCGGACCTCCTAGTGCAATTTGCTGTTTGAAGTACGGAATTACACTACCGCGACTTCCGAGAACATTGCCAAATCGTACGGCTACAAACTTCGTTTTACTGGTCTTGTCCAGAGACTGAACGATCATTTCCGCAATACGTTTGGTCGTCCCCATAATACTGGTCGGGTTGACCGCTTTATCCGTGGAGATGAGCACGAATCTTTCGCTTTCGAAGCGGTCCGCCGCCTCCGCAACGTTCTTCGTACCGAACACATTGTTCTTGATTGCTTCCGCCGGATTGCGTTCCATCAGGGGCACATGCTTATGCGCCGCCGCGTGGAAAACGACCTCTGGGCGAAACGTTTGAAACACTTCGTTAATTCTTTCTCTATCTTGTATATCGGCAATAACGGTCTCAATCGGTAATGCCGGATATTTCCTGCGCAGCTCCATCTCGATGTTGTAAATGCTGTTTTCTCCGTGTCCTAATAGCAGTAAGCATTTCGGATGGAAGGGAGCAATCTGTCTGCACAGCTCGGATCCGATGGAACCGCCGGCTCCCGTGATCAAGACCATCTTATTTTCCACATAATTCGCAATACCCTCAAGGTCAACCTTGATCGGGTCTCGACCCAATAAATCTTCAACTTCGACTTCCCGAATTTCTTTAACGGTTACTTTGCCGTTAATCAGATCGTTAAGTCTCGGAATAATTTTCAGTTTAGCTTTCGTCGACTTGCACACTTCAATAATTTCGGCAATCTCTTTCTTGGATAAAGAAGGAATGGCGATCACAATCTCATGAATGTTCATTTTATGTACAAGGTCGCTAATATTTTTTCTCGACCCGATAACAGGCAGGTCATGGATGCGCTGCTTATGTTTGGTCTTGTCATCATCAATAAAGGCAATCGGATAGAGTTCGGCATCCGGTTGATTCAGCATTTCTTTCGCAATCATCGCCCCGCAGTCACCGGCGCCATAGATAAGGGCATGCTTCTTGGTCTCTCTCGGCTTTAAGAAGAACCGATCCCGTACAATTCTCCAAGCAAACCGGGAGCCGCCGATCATGAGCATCAAAGTCTCGTAGTTACGAAGCATCACAGATAACGGAACTCTTTGCAGCGTAAACAAATATACAAGCGCGTATGAAATAATAACGCCTATGGTGACCGATTTGAAAATAGCTACAATTTCATGAACACTGGCATACTGCCATACCCGGTTGTAGAGCTTGAAATAACGCATCGTGAGAAAACATACGATACTGGAAATGACGCCGTAAAGCATCGCTTGCGTAAGGGTAGAGGATGGAATTTGCCCGTCAAAACGCAGTACATACGATGTCATGATGCTAAACCATATAATCATGATGTCCAACATGACAAGCATTGATAGCCGTTTCTCGTAACTCATGTCCATCCCCCAATTAATCATTACAATTTAATTTTTGGACTCGGGAGCCCCGTAGTAATAATAGTAATACGACTCCGCATTCTTCCGATCCATATTATTCAGAACGACGCCCAAGATCCGGGCGTTCACATGTTCCAGATTGGCCTTGGCTTTAATCGCCATGTCGCGCTTGACTTTCCCCGAGTCTATCACCAGGATGACGCCATCGCTCTTGGTAGCGACAATCTGCGAATCGGTAACGGCCAAAATAGGCGGCGCATCGATTAAGATGACATCGAACCGTTCCTTGAGATCATCCAGAAGCTTGGTCATCCGCTTCGAGGCCAGCATTTCTGACGGATTTGGCGGTATAGGACCGGATGTAATCAAGTTCAGGTTCGGAATATAAGACTCCCGAACGACTTCATCCAGTTCAGCTTGCCCGGAAAGAACGGAGGTCAAGCCCATACGGTTGGACAAAGAAAAAGTATGATGCATGGTCGGTTTACGCAAATCCGCATCGATTAGGACCACTCGCATGTCTGCCTGCGCATAAGCGACGGCCAAATTCGTTAACGTCGTCGATTTCCCTTCTCCCGGGCCGGCCGAGGTTGCCATAATGACGCGCAGCTCCTCATCGATAGCAGAGAACTGAATATTCGTACGCAGTGTCCGGTAAGCCTCCGAAATCGGCGATTTCGGATTCTCGTGCGTAATGATCGGCCTGCGATTATTGGTTGATGGTAACACGAGACGGTTCACCTACCTGTCCTTGTCTGGAAGATGTGGAAGCGGCTTTCGGACCAGCCATATCTTCCACTTTAATTCTCGCGATCATGGCAACGGTCGGCAGATCAAGATATAGCTTGATGTCTTCTTCCGTCTTGATCGAATCATCCAAATAGTCCATTAAGAAAGCTAGTCCGACGGCAATCATCAGCGAGACGACTAAACTGATGGCAATGTTTAAGTTCGGATTCGGCTTTACTGGAACCGGATTGTCCACATATACCGCTTCATTAAGCAGAGAAACATTGTCTACCTTCATAATGGATGGGATCTCATCTTGAAATACTTTCGAAACGGCATTAACAATGTCTACCGCTTTATTGTAAGAGTTGTCCTGAACGACTAACGTCATTACTTGCGTATTATTGACGGAGCTTACTCGAACCTTATCGATTAATTGCTCAGCAGTCAGATTGAACTGCGGATACTCCCCCGCCACTTTCCCCATGATACGCGGTGTCTTGATTACTTCCTTGTACGTATCGATCAAACGAATATTCAAGTTGACCGAGTTGATATCGACTTGCTGGAGTCCTTGCTGCTCATTCGATTTATTCACAATTAATTTGGTAGAAGCCTCATAAACGGGTGCCATGAAAAAGTAACTAACTACGCCGGTCGAAATGGTACAGACCAGTACAAAAATTAGGATTAACCAGATCCGTTTGCGTATGATCTTGATGTAATCCCGCAAATCGAGTTCCATTATGTTCCCCCATCCCTAGCAAAACAACTATTGTCTAAAACTCGAAGCATTTAACACGGGTAAATTTACCATTTGCGTCTTCTCAAAGAGTGTACCTCCCCCCGCAAGGAGGGAGGTACATTAAAGTAAATTACTTATTCAGCAAACGATAAATGACGACTGCCGCTTGCGCACGGGTGGAGTTAGCGTTCGGATTAAATGCCCCGCCTTCTTCGCCGACAATGATGCCCTGCGATGCGGACAATGCGACGCCCGCTTTCAACGATGCGTTGATCGATGCGCTGTCGTTGAATGCTTTCAACGCGGCGTCCGCATCGGCGACCGGCGCCAGATCCTTCACAGCTATCAAGGCTCTGGCTGCAATTGTAGCCATCTCGGCACGCGTAATTTTACCGTTCGGATCGAATTGGCCTTCGGAACGACCGTTCACAAGACCGTGCTTCACTGCCGAAGCCACATACGGCTTGAACCAGTCGGAATCGTTCACGTCGTCGAAGCTTTCTGCTGCATTCGGAACATCGAGACCGAACGTATTGATGATCATTTTCGCGAACTCTGCACGAGTCACCGTATCATTCGGAACGAATTGCTTGTCAGCGCGACCTTCGACGATTCCCTTAGCCGCTGCCACCTCGATCTGACGTCCGGCCCACGTTTTAACGGATGCCGTGTCATCGAAGGTTACGTTGTTCTCGACGACTGTATAGGACGAGAATCCGCTGCGGTTGGCCGTCAGCTGGTTCGTGTCTGCATCGTACATCCCGCCGTAAATCACGAGTGCGCCGTCAACGATTTTCGCCAGTGTCAGTTTTTCTTTATCGAACTTGGAAGCATCCTTGATCGGGAGGCTTAATTGGACCGGTTCACTGAAGGTGGATACGACTTTGCCGTCAACTGTAATCGTAAAATCAAGCACCACAGAAGCGACCGGCAAGTCCGTGGCAGCCGTTGCTACGGACGCATCCAGGTTTTGCACATCCAAGGTGGTATCGCCTTTAAACGCATCCGGGCTGAGAGCAACACCGATGCCGTTAAACTCGACTTTGACATGCGCTACACCATTGCTTTGCGCAGCCGCCAAGATGTCTTTCGCGAGCGGAACCGCTACGGACTTCGCATTGATGTTGCCCAGCGAGAGCTTGAGCTCCACTTTCAGGCCTGCGGTGTTTGCACCTAGCGCTTTCAGCTTGTCCGTCAATTGCTTGGCTTGCTCCGCGAGCGCTTGGATCTGTTTAACCAAAGCGGCCGCATCGAGCTTTAATTCCGCTTTATCTCCGGTCACGGTAACTTTACCGGAAAGATCGATCGTCGCTGCTTTTTCAAGAGCTTGCGCCGCTTTAGCTGCCAGGTTGTCGATGTACGCTTTCTTGCCGGCAGCATCCAGCTTCTCCAGTTCTTTAGCCGCATTATCCAATTCTTTGTTCACCGTATCGACTTGCGGGCTGGTCGGATTGCTTGGCGTTCCGCCGCCACCGCCGCCCGTGCCGCCGCTGCTGCCGTCGTCATAAGACAAGGTGATTTCTTTCTTCAGTAAAACTTTATTATGTAACGGAAGCGTATCGACTAATTGGATCCGGGCATAAATTTCGCCGGTATAAGTGCCTTCCGTCTTGGTGCTTGCAGTCACTTTGCCTGTATTCTCATCATACGAAATGGCAGCGTTGCCGTTCGCAGGCTCGAAGCTCCAATCCAAAATAGCTGCCGGCACTTTTTGTCCCATAACATCAAAGGTAAAGCTGGTAGAGCCGCTTGTTCCGGATTCTACGACATTGCCTACCGAAGTGGCCGCCTCGTAACGCAGAACGGAAAGAGCTATATTTTCCAAAGCCTTATGTTCAGGATCCGCTTCATTGATGAGATTCATAGCCACATCGGCTACATCTTCTTCATTAATCGGGTTCGATGGATTAACACCTTTCAAAACCGTGCTGAAATAATTGTTTGGATCATCCATCACTTTCTTAATAGCAGCTTTAATTTCGACTTTCATTTTGTTCTCGTCAACGGCTAATGCAGCCAGCTGCGCAAGAGACTTCTTACTGATCTGAGTCAGCAGCGAATCTTGAACCGCAAGCGCGTATTTAATCGCTTCATCGATCGTTAATTGAGGATCGTTCAAGTCCGTGTGGGCTTTATTCGCCAAGTCATTCAAGGTTTGGCGGATGACCGGATCGTTCAAATAATCGTAAGCCGCTTCTTTGTTCGTATTAAAGAACAAGCCGAGACTCGCAAACAAATTCAAAACCTTGGCCGAGCTAATGTCCTGACCAATCTTATCGGTAAGCGGTTGTACCAAGGCTACATCGTCAATCGCTTTAAGCTTGGCGCGGGCATCGCGGATCGGTTGCTTTTCCGTTGCGTCGTCCCACAGGAATGCCCGGTATTGCTGCAGCCTCGTTGCAACATCATCAATATCCGTTGCGGCATAAGCCGTGCTAATCCCAATCTTCTCGAACAAACCTTTGTTGCTCAGCGGCAGGCCTGCAAATGCGCTAAACGTTAAACTTGCAGCTACTGTAGTGGCTAATACCTTCTTCTTCACTATTCACATTCCTCTCCTCGTTAAACTTTATGTATAAAGTAATATTCGAAGACACATCATCCCGTACCTGTGCGGCTGTAAGATATAGCGAACAGAGAGATTCACCTTCTATATAACTTTATCGACAGTTATAGATCTATTTGCATAGTTCTTTATACTCATTCTTCTATCTTGCTTTAAAAATGTTAACATGATCGGATAAGTCGGTCAATAAATATTGTTAAATCTAAACGTTTTTTTAGTTCCCGGGAACCGCGTCGCTATGACCAGAAGCTCCACCATTTCTTCTTATGCGCTTGGGGCACAAGCACGGGGACTTCTTCATTATGAATGATTCTTCTCGCATTTTCTGTGATATAGCCCACCTTGGCCTCCCCGCATTGCTCAGCCACCAGCGAATAGGCCTGACGAAGGGCGAACGCCCGGCTGTCGACATTGTGAGCGTCGGATGAGATAAAGTGAGCCAGGCCTTGCTCGCACCAAGCGAAGCATAGCTTCTGCAGCTTGCGGCCGAAGGCGCCGTTGACGGAATGGGACGTAAGCTGGGCCAGCGCGCCCAGATCGATGAGGCGGGCCAGCTTATCGGGAGATGCGGCAAGAACCGCGTTGCGTTCCGGGTGGGCGATGATCGGAATGCGGTTCATGAGCCTCAGCTCATGAATCATTTCTTCTGTGTAAGCAGGAACGTCGGCGGTCGGCAGCTCAAGGAGCAGGTAAGCGGTATCATGCAAAGTAATCGCATGGCCGGACTGCAGCTCGTCCAGCAGTTCCCGGTGAATCCGCACCTCTTGGCCGGCAAGCACCTTGACGGCTATAGCGTTCTCCTCCAGCAATGTGTTCAGCTTAGCGACGTCATGGCGAACTTGACCGCCGGGGTTCGTGTATTTTCCGTTATAATGATGGGGCGTAGCGATGAGGGTATGTATGCCTTCCTTCTCGGCCGCTTGAGCCATGAGAAGGGCTTGACGCTCGTCCGCAGCGCCATCGTCGATACCGGGCAGTATATGCGTATGTATATCAATCAAGTTTCCATTCTCCCTACCTTCATATCATTCTTTATTGCATAATTAAATTATAGAGGTTCGGGAACACGTTTGTCATTCGCGTTTTCTGTGAATTTTCGCACCATTTCAATGTTGGGATTTACTTCACAAATCGACAAGCAGTATAATGAATGACTGTGAACTGTTACGTTATTACCATCCATGTTATAATGAAATGAATGCGACAGGCAGGTGATCTCATTTCATGCAGAAAATTCCAGTTGTTCGTGATAAAAGAAGTTCCGATATTCTGATCATTCCGTCGGATGAAGTCGTGAAGATCGAAAGCATCCGAGATAAAGAATACATCGTTCATACCGCGAACGATAAATTTTATTGGGCTGCCTCCCTCGAAGCTTTCGAAGAGTGTCTGTTCGAAGAAGGCTTCCGTTTGATCGATCAGATGAACGTCGTGAACATGAACCATGTGAAAGAATATGATCCGCGCAAAGGCGTCGTCAAACTGCAAACCGGCTCCTCCACCTCCTACAAGACCGCGTCGGCGGCATGGATACAAGGCGAACATGTCACCAACGTCATCAATCTCTTACGCAAGATGAAAGATCTGGATCACGGCATCCCGGAAGAGGACGACGACATCTTCGAAACGATCTTGGCGCAGGAAGAAGACTATCGGTTTGCCCGTTCATATGCGATGATTAAAGCGCTTTACGAGAAAAAAAAAGCCGAGATTCTGCTCGAAGAAAGCGAGCTGCGGTATAAATCGTTGTTCGAGCATAACCCCGATCCGATCTGTTCGCTCAATTTGAGCGGGCACATCACCAGCGTAAACCCGGCAATGTTCGCCGTTGCCGGCTATACGGAGAAAGATTTGCTTCACAAAACGATCGATACGCTGCTTGTTCCGGAACATTACGCCCGTTGGTCGCAGAGCTTCTTCGAAACGCTGAAAGGCGCGACCCCTCATTACGAGCTTTCGTTCCGGCACAAAAATGAGGACCGGCTGGTCGAGCTGAGCGTATTGAACTTCCCGATCTTCGTAGGCAAACAGATCGCAGGCGTCTATATGATCGGCCAGGACATCAGCGAACGCAAACGCGCGGAAGAAATGCTCATCCGTTCGGAGAAGCTGTCCATCGTCGGACAACTCGCGGCCGGTGTCGCGCACGAAATCCGTAATCCGCTGACTTCGCTCAAAGGGTTCGTACAGTTGATGCAATCCCGGGTAGCCGGGTTCGACAACTACTTCAACATCATGATGGAGGAACTCGAACGCATCAACTTTATCGTCAGCGAATTTCTCGTCATCGCCAAGCCGCAATCGGTCAAGTTCCAGCCGAAGGATGCGGCCGTTATTTTGCACAATACGATATTGCTGATCGGTTCCCAAGCCATTATCCATAACGTCAATATTGTCACCGAAACGGATCACGACGTGCCGCTCATCAATTGCGACGAGAATCAAATCAAACAGGTGTTCATCAATATTTTGAACAACTCGGTAGATTCCATGGAAGAAGGCGGCGAAATCCGCATTCAATTCAAAAAACAAGAGGACGGTTACGTCCTGATGCGTTTCACCGACCAGGGCTGCGGGATTCCGGAGGATCGCATTCCGAGATTGGGCGAGCCGTTCTATACGACGAAGGAGAAAGGCACAGGCCTCGGCCTGATGGTCACGTTCAAAATCATCGAAAGCCACGGGGGCAAAATGAAAATATTCAGCGAAGTCGGAAAAGGGACGACGGTTGAGATTTATATGCCCGCGGCTGATTCCGCTCCTCGTTAGCACCCTCATGAGAAAAGCCTGCCGATACCTCACAAGGTTTCGGCAGGCTTTTCCGTTGTAACGCCGGCAGGACTATCTGTTCAGCAGGCTTCCCACATAACGCAGCAGCTCGTTAGCAGAGGCTGTCGTGTACCCGTGTTCTTCCACAAGCCGCTTGATCACTTCGTTGATCCGTTTCAATTGATTTTCATCCGGCGTCTTGGTGGACGTCGTAATTTTCACGATATCCTTCAGATCGGTGAACAGCTTCTTCTCAATCGCCTCGCGCAGCCGCTCGTGGCTGCTGTAATCGAACCGCCGCCCCTTGCGGGAGTACGTGGACATGCGGATCAAAATTTCTTCGCGGAACGCCTTCTTCGCATTCTCCGAAATGCCGATCTGCTCCTCGATCGATCGCATCAGCCTCTCGTCCGGGTCCATCTCCTCGCCGGTCAGCGGGTCTTTAATTTTCCCCCAGTTGCAGTAAGCTTCAATGTTGTCGAGGTAGTTGTTGAACAGCGTCTTGGCGGACTCGTCGAACGAGTAAACGAACGCCTTCTGCACTTCCTTCTTCGCCAGCTCGTCGTACTCTTTACGCGCGATCGAGATGAAGTTCAAGTACCGTTCACGCTCATCCTTCGTAATCGAAGGATGCTGATCGAGACCGTCCTTCAGGGCGCGAAGCACGTCGAGCGCGTTAATGAACTCCAGGTCGTGACGAATCAAGGCGCTGGAGATGCGGTTGATGACATAACGCGGATCGATCCCAGTCATGCCTTCCTCCAGAAATTCGTTCTGCATCTCCTTCAAATCGGCATCCTTGTAGCCCTCGACTTCTTGCCCGTCATACATGCGCATCTTCTTGACGAGGTCCATCCCCTGCTTCTTCGATTCCTTCAAGCGCGTCAAAATCGAGAAGATCGCCGCCGCCCGCAGCGAATGCGGAGCGATATGTACGTGTTTCATGTCACTCTGCTGGATCAGCTTCCCATATATTTTCTCCTCTTCCGATACCTTCAGGTTGTACGGGATCGGCATGACGATCATACGCGACTGAAGCGCTTCGTTCTTCTTGTTCGCAATGAACGACTTGTACTCGGATTCGTTCGTATGCGCCACGATAAGCTCATCCGCCGATATTAACGCAAACCGCCCCGCTTTAAAGTTGCCTTCTTGCGTCAAGGAAAGCAGGTTCCACAAAAATTTCTCGTCGCACTTCAGCATTTCCTGGAACTCCATTAACCCCCGGTTCGCCTTGTTCAGCTCCCCGTCGAAACGGTATGCGCGCGGATCCGATTCGGAGCCGAACTCCGTAATCGTGGAAAAGTCGATGCTGCCCGTCAAATCCGCAATGTCCTGCGACTTCGGATCGGAAGGACTGAACGTCCCGATCCCTGTACGGGTGTCCTCGGAAATAAGCACCCGCTCCACCAGCACGTCCTCGATGCGCCCCCCATATTCCTCCCGAACCCGAATTTGGCACGACGGGCACAGGTTGCCCTCAATCTTCACGCCGAACTCCCGCTCCACATCCGGCCGAAGCTCCAGCGGAATCAGGTGCAGCGGCTCCTCATGCATCGGGCAGCCCTTGATCGCGAAGACGGCGCCTTCGTCGGTACGCGAATATCGCTCCAGCCCGCGCTTAAGCATCGTGACGATTGTCGATTTCCCCCCGCTGACAGGTCCCATCAGCAGCAAGATGCGTTTGCGGACGTCCAGACGTCTTGCCGCCGAATGAAAGTATTCTTCGACCAATTTCTCGATCGGATGATTGAGCCCGAAAATTTCTTTCTCAAAAAATTGATATTTTCGATGCCCATTCTCCTCTACAATTCCATGAGAGGCGATCATTTCGTACACGCGCGCATGAGCCGTCATGGCAAGTCGAGGATTGTCGCGGAGCTTCTCCAGGTACTCGGCGAAGGTACCGGTCCATGCCAGTCTTTCGGTTTCCGTGCGATAATCGGCAATTTTCTTGAATATATTCATGATTCATAACCTCCTCCGGGCTTTGCGGCGCAAAACCAGCTTCATGAGCATCGGTACAGGATAAGGGCAGCAATAACATCCTTTGTATCGACATCGGGAACCCTCTTTCAGTAATCCGAAGTGTATTAAATACCTATGCAGGAAAGCGGACGAAGTTGACCGAAATTTTTAGACAAATTGTTGGATATGGCCTATAATGGCTGTAGTTAACAACCGATGGAAGGAGTGCGGACCCGAGTGGCGATCAAAAGCGAAACCGAGCTGTACGCCCCCGTCAAAACTTACCTGGAGCAGCTCGGCTATGAGGTGCGGGGCGAGGTGCGCCACTGCGATTTGGTCGCGATCCGCGGCGACGAGCCGCCGCTTATCGTAGAGCTGAAGCGAAGCTTCTCGATTCCGCTGCTGCTGCAAGCCATCGACCGGCTGCGGATGTCTCGCACCGTCTACGTCGCCTTCGAGAAGCCGGACAAAGGCAGAGCGCCTCACCGTGCAAGCTGGCCCGAGCTTCGAACCTTATGCGGCATGCTCGGGCTCGGGATGATGACCGTGCAGTTCTACAAAACAAAAAAACCTCGCGTCGAGGTTGAATGTCATCCGCCCGAAGCGGCCGAAGGCCGGCTGAGCGCCGGAAACGGACGGAGGCCCAGAACGAGCAAATATGCGGCCGGCAAGCTGGAGCAGGAGTTCCGCGAACGACAGGGCGATTACAACGTTGGCGGGAGCTCGAAGCGCAAGCTCGTGACCGCGTATCGCGAGAAATCGCTGCACCTCGCCGCACTGCTAAGGCAGTACGGACCGATGTCTCCGCGCAAGCTGCGCGACATGACCGGAAACAGCCGCTCGGCCGCCATGCTCCAGAAGAACGTATACCTCTGGTTTCAACGCGTGGAACGAGGCGTATACCAGCTCACCCCGCAGGGCGAGGAAGCGCTGCTGACGTACGCTCATGTCGTCCAGGCATTCCGGCTGGAACCCGTCCCCCTAACCGGGGAAACGAACGAAGCTGCAGCCGAACCCATCGGCAGCCTCAGCGGCTCCGTGTGACCGCGCAGCCCTGCGCTTCAACCCTGAATGTGCCGTCGGGCTCCCCGCTTGAGCAGCTCCTTGTGAATCCAAATCGCGGCTTGCGACCCTTCGCCCATGGCGATGACCGATTGCTCGGCATGCACGCCGATGTCTCCGGCCGCCCATACGCCGGGCACCTGGGTCATTTTCGTTCGCGGGTCGGTGACGATGTGTTTGTTCTCCATCCGCTCGATGCCGAGCGAGACCGCCCAATCGGAGTGAACCCTGTTCCCGCCGAAGGCGATGAATCCCCGTTCTCCCTGTATCGTCTCGCCCGTCGTTAAACGAACGCCGCCGAAGGCTCCCTCTTCCGAACTTCCGTTTCCTAAGACTTCAGCAATCTCCGCCTCCACGTATGCAATGCCAAGCTCCTCGAGCTTTCCCCTATGCGCGCTGCCTATCGCCTTCCGTTCATGATTGACATACACCAGATCATCGCACCAATACTTCAGCGCGAGCGCCATTCCGGAGCCGGCTTCGCCCGCCCCCATCACGATCGTTCGTCTGCCGACCGTCTCGTAGCCGTCGCAATCCGGGCATACATACACGCTATAACCGAGCCTCTCTTCCAATCCGGGTAAGGCCGGATAGCGGTCGGCAATGCCTGTCGCGATCAGCAGCGTTCTGCCCTTCAGGACCCCGCCGCTCCCACCGCCGTATAAGGCGACCTCGAACGTCTCCCCGTCGCGCGCGGCGGCAAGCGCTTCATCCTGCACGAACTCCACCCCTAACCGCTGCGCCTGGAGCTGTCCGAGACGCCGCAGCTCCTGTCCGGAGACGCCGTCCGGCCAACCGATGAGGTTCCGGTAGCTGCGGCACAGCGTTGACCTGCCGTAACCCTTGTCCACAACCTTGACGCGGTGGCCGTAACGGCCTAGCTGAATCGCCGCTTGAAGCCCGGCAAACCCTCCGCCGACAATGATGCAATCGTACATAAGCAGAATGCTCCTTCCTCTCCCCGTTCAGTTACAAACTAGTTTCCCCATAAGGATGGACATTCCATGCATGATGCTTCACGTAGACCTAAAAGCCTAATCTAAACTTTATAATTAGGTAAATTGGCCTATTTCCAGTTTTTAATGTACACTAAATTGGTAGGAGTCATTTGTATAGGAGGGGTCATCTTGCTTCGAACGCTTATGTGGATGTACCATCGCTTAATGAAAAACATTTATAAACGGAAAGGCTCTTGGCAAAGCGAGAAGTTTTACTATCACCATCAAAAGGAAAAACAGTACCGCGGGAGGTAAACTTGCCATATATTCTCCAGCCTCTCCGGCCTTACCCCTCCGTCGTGTGCGATGCGAAGGTTCCGGAACGCGATCCGCCTCGATCAACCCGTACAGCGCGATTTGCAGCGCGGAGCTGCCGAGCAGTACCCCAGGGCAGCACTTCAATGCCTGCGTTCTCCACCATGTATCTGGCGATTAATACGATAACGTTCACGCTTGGCCGGCCGATCTACCGGATCCGGTTCGTATCGGTCGATACGTCATACACGAGCGTCAAATAACCGACGCAATAGAAAGCGCTTGCAATCCCATTGCAGACAGCGAACAGGAGATAGTAATTCACGAGATGTTCTCCCGTAAACACGACGGACAAATAAAAGACGGCATGCATGCCGATTCCGATACGGTAACCGACCATGCGATCATTTTGCTTGATCTGCCACCCCCGATGATGAATGAGAAAATAACGGAAGTGTAGTTAACTGCGTAATAGATGCCGTTAATGGCCATACTTTCAGTCAACCGCCACAGGTAAAGAAAGACACCGAACATGGAAGCTCCGAACTGAAAGCAAAGTGGATGAATAGCGATACGCCCGCCTCAACCGCCGCTCCAAGTCTCGCCTGCAGCAAACCGGGGCGCGTACCGTTCGTACGACGCCGGCTCTAGTCTCCGCTCCGGAAGGGAAGCCGTAAAAACCGCTTTCTCGCGACGTTTGAGCGCATCATCGGGCGCCTGCTTCTTTCTCTTGTATGAAGCGCAGTTATTTCCCGGAAACTCTCCCGAATGGATTGCAAAAGACACCGGTCCTGTAACCGGACCGGTGTCTTTGAATCGACCTTATTTTTTCAAGCTGTCCCATGTTTGTTGGAACTCGGTCAGCATTTGATCTTTCGTTTTTTGCTTCGCGACATAAGCCTGCATCGTAGCCGCGAACTTCTTGCTGGACGCTTCGCCGCCCGGGAATTTGAACCAGTTCCAGCTAAGCGTTTTGTTGTCTTTGCTGTAACGGATAATGTCAGCTGCCAAAGGTCCGAGAATCTTCTCGTCAGCTGGAATCGATTTGAACGCCGGGATAAATTTGAACTCTTCAACAATGTACTTTTTACCCATATCGGACGTTACGAGCCAGTTAAGGAACTTCTTCGCCTCTTCTTTGTTCGGCGAATTTTTGTTAATCACCCAGTTGTTCGGTACGCCGACCGGCAGCTTGTCGTTCGCCGCTGCGTCGTCACTGATCGGCATCGGCAGGAAGCCGACCTTCAGGTTCGGGTTCGTCTGCGTCAATTGCAGCTGCGTCCAGTTCCCTTGCTGCGTCATCGCCGCTTTGCCTGTCGCGAACTCGGTCACTTGTGTTTTGTAGTCGGTTTGCAGCGGGTTTTTGTTGCCGTATTGCAGCTGCAGATCGAACAATTTCACCCATTGATCGAACACAGGGTTGCCCGGGATTTTAGCCGCGCCGCTGTTCAAGTCGGCGATAAATTTGTTAGGATCCGGTTGGTAAGCGAACGGCAGGTTCACGAAGTGGTTGCCAAGCACCCACCATTCCGCATAACCGTTCACGAACGGTGTAATGTTTTTGGCTTGCAGCTTCTTCGCCGCATCCTCGAGCTGCGAGATCGTCTTCGGCGTCTCGGTGATGCCGGCTTGCGCGAACAAGTCCTTGTTATACAGGAAGCCATACCCTTCCAGGTTAAGCGGCTGACCGTACAGCTTGCCGTCCTTGGTCATCGGTTCTTTCGCAACGTCGACGAGGTCCTTCACCCATGGCTCTGCGGAGAGATCCTCCAGGTGCTCGATCCATTTGTCAAGATCGGAGAAACCGCCATTGTTGAAGATATCCGGTTTATCTCCGGAATTGAACTTCGCCATCAGCGCTGCGCCGTAGTCCGCGCCGCCGCCAACGGTGTCGATTTGAATTTTTACGCCCGGGTTCGCCTTCTCGTACTCGGCTGCCAATTTGGCAAGCGGCTCGGCGATTTCCACTTTAAACTGGAACATTTTCAGGGTGACGTTCTTCGCCGCTCCGGCATTACCTTCCGTTCCGCCCGTGCTTGGCGCTTCCTCTTTCTTAGCGCAACCTGCGGCAACGGACATCGCCATAATGGCCGCCAGACTCAAGCTTACGATTTTCTTTGCATTCATCGAAGTAACCTCCCTTATTTCTGAACCATTTTTATTTATGATTTACAAGTTTATTGTATAAAATGCCCACCTTGCCGAACACAGAGAAAATTGATCGAAAAGGTGGAACATTTTGAACAAACGCTTTCATTGGAAGTTCGTAACCCTGGGTATCCGGTTAGCCCTTAACCGAACCGGCCGTAATTCCTTCGATAATGAAGCGCTGCATCGACAGGAAGAAGATGATGATCGGAATGACGCCGAGCACGAGCGCCGCGAGCGCCATATCCCACTGCTTCGTATACTGACCGAAGAACGAATACGTCGCCAGCGGAATCGTCCGCAGATCCGGATTGTTCAATACGAGAAGCGGCAGCAGGAAGTCGTTCCAAATCCATAAGCTGTTCAGCAGGACGATCGTAACCGACATCGGCTTCAAGAGCGGGAAAATGATTTTCCAGAACACGCCGTACGGGGTGCATCCGTCCACCGTTGCGGACTCCTCGATTTCCTTCGGAATCGATTTAATGAAGCCGTGATACAGGAACACGTTCAACGATACGCCGAACCCAAAGTAACAAATGATGAGACCGAGCCGGCTGTCCATCAGACCGACCTCGCTGGCAACCTTCACGAGCGGGATCATGATCGATTGGAACGGAATGACCATCGCGGCCACGAACGCAAGAAACAGCCAATTATTGAAACGCGACGGATGGCGGACGAGCCGGTAAGCCGCCATGGAGCTGATCAAGACGAGTCCCAGGTTGCTGACCACGGTGATGATCAGCGAGTTCGAGAACACTCTTGGGAACTTCATAATCCCCCAAACCTTCGCATAGTTGGCGAGGTTGAACGATTGCGGCAAATTGGCCGAATTCACGAGCAGCTCCCCGAACGTTTTCATCGAATTGACGATAACGAAATAGAACGGTACGAGGAACAGCAGGCCCAGCACAATGCCCAGCACTTCAAGCGAGAACAGGCGGAAGTTGTAGTTTTTGCCCGATTCCATTACGCTTCGACCTCCTTCCGCTTCGTAACGGTAACTTGAATCATCGTAATGATGGCAACGACGATGAAGAAAATGAACGCTTTTGCCGTTCCGAGACCGTATCGGTTGTTCCGGAACGCTTCTTCATAGATGTTCAGCGCTACCGACTGGGTCGAGTTGAACGGACCGCCTTGCGTCAGCGACACGTTAAGATCGTACATTTTGAACGCCCATGAGATGGTAAGGAACAGACAGACCGTGATGGACGGCATGATCATCGGGAACGTGATGTTCTTCAATGTCTGCCAGCGATTGGCGCCGTCGATATACGCGGCCTCCTGCAGCTCCTTCGGCACGTTCGCCAGCCCCGCAATGTAGATGACCATCAAATAACCGGCATGCTGCCAGACGCTGACGATGACAAGCGCCCAGAAGGCGGTCGGCGAATCGCCCAGCCAAGGAAGCTGAAAAAACCAAAGTCCCGTCAGCTCGCCGATGTTGGAGAATCCTTTGACGAAGATGAACTGCCAGATGAACCCGAGCAGCAGGCCGCCAATGACGTTCGGCATGAAAAATACGGTACGGAGCATGTTGCGCGTCTTGAGCGCCTGCGTCAGCAGAAGCGCCAAGCCGAACGCCACCACGTTCGCAAGAAGAACTTCGGTGACGGTGAATCGTGTCGTGAACCAGAACGACCTATGGAAATCTTTATCCTCCAGGAGGATATGTTTGAAATTGTCAAAACCGATCCACTTGACGTTTGAGGTGACCCCGTTCCACTCGGTGAACGAGTAGTACATACTCATGACGAACGGGACGATGACGATGATGCCGAAGAAAATGAAAGCCGGCCCTACGAACACGAGCTGCTGCAGCGCGCTTGATAACCGCTGATTTGCTTTCATGGGTACCTCCCCCTTTTGGTCTTAAAGTTTGCAAAATTCTTGTAAAGTATACCCTTAGTATAGAAAGTGCGGCTGACAATGAACATGGAATCTCTTGTCGGATCAGGTGGAATTTATTGATCTTTGTTGGTACAATTAAGGGCGCTAGCGCCAAAATCAGGAGGGACGCCCTTGATCCGAAACAGCATCCGCAACAAGCTGATCTTATTTCTGCTGGCCGCAACCATCTTGCCGATCTCCACGTCGATCGTGATGACGTATTACGTCACCGAACGCCAGGTCATCCAAGATACGATACAGACTAACTCCAACCTGATTTATCAAGGAAAAACGAATCTCGTCAACTATTTGAACGGGGTCAAGCAGGCGACGCTGCTCGTTTACAATGACAACAATTTATATACGGTGATCGAGAACGGGGCCACCGGATTCGGCAGCCGCCAGGAAATTATACGGGGCTTGCTGAGCATCAACAACGCGGTTCAAGAAATTCATCAAGTGTACCTGTATCTGAGCAAAACGGATAAAGCTTTCCTGTATACGCAGGGCAATACGAATTCAAATGAAAGCAGCCAATCCAAATATGTGCCCAGCGTGGATAAAGGCAACGTCTGGATCGAGCCTACGCATTCGAGCCATACGTATGCGATGTTCCCTTTCAATCCGCTGCCGACCGCTACCGTCTTTACGTTTCACCGCTCGATTACCAACTCGCTGACGATGGAAGATCTCGGCACCCTCTCGGTAGACGTCAACGTCTCGTTCATCGAGTCGATCTGCAACCAGCTGATGTCGCAAGGCGAAGAGCTGTTCGTGCTGGACGCCGGCGGCAATGTGGTGTACGGCTCCAATGCCGAGTACCGCGGCAAGATGCTGGATGAGCCCTGGGTGCGCGACTTGCTCGCTCGCGAAGAGGAACGCGGCAGTCTGGAGTGGAACGGCGGCGGCTTTAGCGGCATCCAAATGTATGAGCGTATCCGCGAGCCATACGCCGATTGGATCATTGTCAAGCGTATTCCCAACGAGCTGTTGTATGAACATGCCAAACGGCTGACGTTCGCCAATACGCTCATTTTGCTCGCCTTCATGGCAGTCGTCATCATCGGGACCGTGATTGTCTCGATCCGGTTTACGGCGCCAATCCGGAAGCTGCTCGGGTATATCGGCAAAATTCAGACCGGCAACATGCAGGTCGATATTCACGTCAAAGGCAATGACGAGTTCAGCATTCTCGCCCATCGCTTTCGGGTGATGATGCAGACGATCAACCAGCTGATCACGAAGGAATATAAGCTGGAGATCGCCAACAAGACGAATCAGTTGAAGGCGCTGCAAGCGCAGATCAATCCGCATTTTCTTTATAATGCCCTGCAGTCGATCGGAACCCTTGCCCTGCAGCACGAGGCGCCCAAAATTTATTCACTGCTGTCCGCTCTCGCCAAAATCATGCGCTACAGCATGAACACGGGCGAACCGATCGTCCCCTTCAAACGGGAAGTCGATCACGTCCGTTCGTATTTGGCTTTGCAGCTGCACCGGTTCGAGAACGAGCTGACCGTCGAGTACCGCATCACGGACGAAGCGGCTGAGATTCCCGTACCGAAAATGATCCTGCAGCCGCTAGTCGAAAACTATTTCAAGCACGGGTTCGATCCGCGCAGCCAAATCGGGCAGCTCGAAATTGGCGGACGGCTGCTGGAGGGAAACCGGTTGGAGATCACCGTCGCCGATAACGGCAAAGGCATGAGCGCCTACCATTTGGAGCAGCTGCGCCGCAAGCTGAGACTTCCTATGGATGCCAGCGGCGAGGAGGACGGCATCGGGCTTTTGAATGTGCTAGCAAGACTCAAGCTCTACTATGACGACGAAGCGGCTATGATCGTTGAGCCTCATCAACCGGGCGGCCTCATAATCACCATAATCATTCCCTTACAACGCAAGGAGGCGGACGAAGATGATCGCCATGATCGTTGACGATGAGAAGCACGTGCGCGACGCGATTAAGCTGCTCGTGCCATGGACGACGTTCGGCATCGATACGGTGCTGGAGGCGCAGGACGGCGCCGAGGCTGTGGAGATGCTGCGGCAGCACCGGCCTCAGCTCGTATTCACCGATATGATGATGCCGCTGATGAACGGGATGGAGCTGATGGCGTGGCTGAGCGAGCATCTGCCATCCGCGAAGACGATCGTCATCAGCGGCCACGACGAATTCGACCTGGTGCGGCACGCAATCAAGCACGGCGGGGTCGACTACATCTTAAAGCCGATCGATGCGGAGCAGCTTGTGGAGACGACGCAGAAAACCGTCGCGCTGATTCGCAAGGAGCAGGACGAGCGGCGCCAGCAGCAAAGCTTGAACATGGAAATGAATCAGATTAAGCCCGTATACTGGGACACGATCTGGTCGAATTTGGTGAGCGAGCCCAAAACATACGAGAAGCATGCCAAAGAAATTGCCGAAGAGTACGGCTTGAGCCCCGACGTCACCTCGTGCCGTCTGGCGGTGCTAAGCCTCGATACGATCAGCGGCAAACTGAAGGACCGGTTCTGGTCGCAATGGGATCTGGTCTTCTTCTCGCTCATGAACGTCTGCAATGAAGTGCTGACGATGGACCGCGGTCAGCGGATCGGCGTCGCCTTCCGCTTCTGGAACAGCGAGAACGAGATCGTCCTCCTGCTGTTCCGTGAGCTGGAACGGTCGGAGGCCGTTTTCCTCCACATTCAGGAGTGCATCGTCAATACGTTCCAAAGCTCCATGGATATCGGCGTCAGCGGCGTACACCCGTTCCCGGACAAGCTGAAGGAAGCTTATGCGGAAGCGAAGCAAGCGCTGAGGCGCCGCAATCTGCTCGCCAGGCAGAAACGCATTCACGAGTACGACGACCGTCCGCCGCTCTCTGCCGGCGTTCTGTCGATGTCGGAGTACGCCGAAGCGATCCGCCTTGCGGTCCGCAGCGGCAGCGAAGAGCAAATTCGCAAATCCGTCGGCGAATGGATTGACGCCGTGCGGCGTCTTCCTTCGATCAATACGGAGCAGCTCGAGCTGTGGTGGCACGAATACAACACGCTGAAAACCCGCTGGATGAGCGAATGGTTCGGCGACGGTCCGCCTCCGCAGCGCACGCAGGACGACGCCCCGTTTCACGTCCCGATGGATGACGAAGGACGCTTATCGATCGATATGTGGGAGCAGCAGCTCGTCCGCAGCTTAACCGAGCTTTCGAAGCACATGCTGAAGTCGCAGCAGCAGGACAGCAACGTCATGTTCGAAATCGCCAAATATATACGTAATCATTATCATCAGGATATTACCTTGCAGGAGATCGCCAACCATTTCTACTTGAGCCGTGAATATATTTCCCGCAAATTCAAACAAGAGTTCGGCGAGAACTTATCCGATTATCTCAGCGGCATCCGAATTGACAAAGCCAAGCTGCTGCTGTTAAACCCTCACCTGCGCATCGCGCAGGTCGCCGCCATGGTAGGGTACGAAGATGAGAAATATTTCAGCAAAGTGTTCAAGAAAACGGTCGGCGTCTCTCCGAACGAATACAGGAAGGGGAGAGAATCTTGAATACTCCGATCGAACCGAATTTGCCGCAAGCCCCGATTCGCACTGGCCGGCCGAAGCAGGCAAAGCCGAGAACGTATACGATACTGATCGTTTCGTGGATCATTCTTGTAGGCTTGGGCATATGGGGAGCCAAAGCCTATACCGATTATCTGCAATTGCAGATCAAGACAGATATCGCCGCGCAAATCGAGAACCAGCTTGCCGCTGTGCAGGAAGACTATCAGAAGCAGATCGGCGACTTGAAGCAAAGCATGTCCGCCGATATGACCCAGTTGCAGTCGAAAATCGATTCGGTCAATGAGCTTCTCTCTTTCACGAAGGACAGCGCCAGCAGCAAAACCGACAACAGCAACCAATTGTATACGCAGCTGGCCGATGTGACGAAGAAGCTCGACGACTTGAAAAAACAACTGGATGCGCTGCAATAGGAGGTGCACCTGCGATGAATCCGATTCAACAAATCAACCGGGTGATGCTTCTCGCGTTGGCTCCGTTCCTCGGCGCACTCGGTTTTCTGGCGGCGGCGCAGCTCTCCGTAGAGCTTCCTAAACCGGTTGAACGGCCGCAGGTCGACCTGCAGCTGAGGGAGAGCCTCCAATCGGCGCTGACGAAGCTCGACCGATCCAAGGAGGATGCGGCGCTTACCCGCACTACCGTCGAGAAATACTTTCAGTTCTACGCCAAAAGCGCCGACGAAGCCGCCCGCCTGTCGAAGCTGGCGGAAGCCGCCGCCGAGCGCCCGGCAGCGATCTTCGACACGCGCGTAGCTTCCAAGCTCGGGGGGAAGGTGAACCGCTCGGCTTCTTCGGCGAATATCGATCTGAAGCTGTACACCTTCTCCGAGGAGCGTTACAAAGGGTACGCCTTGAAAGTTAATCTAAAGACCGATAAAGGGATGACAATGGTTCTGGGCGGCGACAAAGTCGGCGGCAGCGAAACGACGCTGCAAGCGGTGCGCCGCTACGGAGCGGTAGCGGGGGTCAATGCGGGAGGCTTCGCCGACGATGCGAAGACGGGCAAGCGGTACCCGCTCAGCACGACGATGGTCGGCGGCAAGTACGTATACGGCTTCGAGCCTTCCTTCGAAGACTTGACGTTCATCGGACTGAGCACCGATCGCAAGCTGATCGGAGGCAAGTTCTATAAGCAGGAAGATCTCGACAAGCTGAAGCCGTCGTTCGGCTCCACCTTCGTGCCAATCTTGCTGCAGAACGGCAAGAAGCAGCCGATTCCGCCCCAATGGGTCAGTTCTCCGGCACGCGCGCCGCGCACCGTGGTCGGCAGCTTTAAGAACGACCAGCTGTTATTTATCGTAACGGACGGATACGACGAGCGCGGCAACTCCGGTGCTACGCTCGCCGAGCTTCAGGACAAGCTTCAGTCGCTCGGCATCAAGGACGCTTACAATCTGGACGGCGGCGGTTCGTCGAGCTTGATTTTCGACGGACAAGTGATCAACCATCCGTCGGATAACGGCAAGCTTCGTCCGCTGGCAACCAACTTCCTGTTTTTTAAATGAGGCAATTGTTCACAGATTTATTCATTTTCTTGGAGTTTTTACGTTTTCTTTTAGGGGAAGGTTGGTTATAATATAGGGCGGGAGGTGCTGAATCATGTCCGCTACGTTTTGGCTTGTTATTACGGTGTTTGCTATGTTTATTACTGCGATGCTCACGGCCGCCTACAATGAAGATAAAACAAAAGGCTTGTAAGCCGTTCGCATGCGCACTCGCGGGTTGAAGGAACTCGGATAACCGGAAACGGACCGAATCGTTCAACCCGTTTGATTTATCGCGGCCTTCTCGATACATTATGTATCCGAGTTTATATGATCTAATACCTTATTTATGATGGCTCTTCTTCGGAACGGCTGCCTTCTCGTTCCTGCTTTTCATCCGAACCGCTTCCCGAACTTAAACCGCGCCAACGTTCACCGTCTATGCCCAGTTGATCCAACAAATCATCTATATCCAATTCAATCGGGGCTCGATTGGTCGTTGTCATTGTTTGTCACGTCCTTTAAGTTATCGTATGCTACTAAAGTTCAATTCCAGTATATTGTGAAGTTTAGCATAACAACCGTTACAAAAAGGTTACAAAACCAACAAAATAATATACTTTTATTGTATCCTTTCTTAAATTTTAACTAAATTTTTGGTACACTGGTGAAATACATAGTCCTAATTGATCATTTACCGCTAGAGACTCGTTCACATTGGAGGACTTTGGACTTATGGCCCTACTGGCAACCAGCTACAGGATGAGTTATGAATTTACACCGAACCCCGATCCTGACGCCAAAACAATCGTACTGCTTCACGGTCTCGGTCTATCCGGCTCCTTCTGGCGATCGTTGATCCCGCTGCTGTCGGTTCGTTACTCGCTGCTCGTCTGTGATTTGCCCGGACACGGCCTAAGCGGCGAAACGTCGGAAGACGTCACGTTCGCTACCCTCGCTGAAGATCTACGCTTGCTGCTCGAATCGTTGAACGTAAGCTCGGTTGTCTTGGTTGCTCATGACGCGTCCGTGTATATCGCCAGGCGTTTGGCCGCGTTAACCCCTTCCAGCGTGGAGCGCATGATTTATATCTCTCCTTATATGCCCCACACGCTGCCGGCTACGCTTACCGAGCTGCAGGATCGCAGGCTTCTGCTCGAACAAGCGCCGATGACGGTCTACGCAGCCGCCATGGCGCACAAGCTGACGGGGACTCCCGGCGATGCGCTTCTGCATCAACGCATCGTCCAAGCCCATGAGCGCGTTTCTAAGGCTTTATACATACAATTGCTCGACCTCGCCGGCTCCGAGCAGGCGTTACATGAACAAGCTCACGTCCGCAAGCCGCTTATGATCATATCGGGCGAGCTGGATGCAAGCTTTCCGCCCGGCATGGCGCATATCGCGCACATGCTGTTCGACGCCTCCGCCTTCCTGATCGTACCAGGCGCCTCCAACCTCACCTTCGTGGATCAACCGTTGTATACCTCGGACTTTATCGACCGCTTCGTGCGGAAAACGCCCTTCGAACCCGGTAAGCCGAAACCGGTGGAGGACGAGCTTAAGCAAACGCTTCGTGTCCTCTGGTCGGGACGCCTCCCTTCTGCCCCTGAACGCAACCGGTTGACGATCCGTTGTATCGGAACGTTCGAAGTCAGTCTGGGCCAGCGGCCGATCCGGCTCGGTTGGAACACGCGGCACGCCAAGAGTATACTGATGTATTTGGCGTATCACCGCTCGGCAACGCGGGAACAGCTGTGCGAAACGTTGTTTCCGGAGACGGCTTTCCCCAAGGCCATGCGCAACCTTCGCGTGTATTTAAATCATTTTAGCAAGCTGCTCGAAACGGAAGACGGGCAAGAGCCTTGCTTAACGATCGAACGGGATACGATCAAATTGAATATTGAAATCGATTGCGATCTATTCGTCCTCCTGCGGGAATTGCAAAGCGCTTCCGAACAAGCGGACAGCGCTTACAAGCTCAATCAGTGTGTGACTCTTTCCGAGCAGCTGCAGAGCAAAATATTGTCCGGCTGCTTCGACCCGTTCTCCATCGCGCTCAAGGAGACCGTCGAGCAAGCATGGGAACAGTTATCATTATGGGCCGCCGATAACTGCTGCGAACGGGAACAATATGCGGAAGCCGTCCGCTTCCTGCAAAGCGGCCTGCAGTATGGCACCGGGGAAGAGCTCTTGTTCTACGACCGCCTGATCGCGATTTCTCAACGAACAGGCAATGCGAAAGAGCTTCGCAAGTGGATGCGCATGCGGAAGAAGGCCTGCGTCCCGACATAGCTGATAGCAAAAAAATAAGACTTGCCCCGGCGCACGGCCGTCCGGCAAGTCTCTTTCGCGTCACAACTGCAGCACCTACGCCTGAGTGTTCTTCATCTGTTGCATTTCACCCAAGCATTCGGAACAAATGTATCTTTCTTTGAAGTCGCTGACCTGATCCATGGACCCGCAAAATACGCAGCGTGGTCGATATCTTTCCAGAATAATATGATCGCCGCTCACTAAAATCTCTACCGGATCTCCTTCGTTCATTTGATACCGTTTGCGTAGCGACTTCGGGAGCACTATTCGTCCAAGCTGGTCGACCTTCCGTACGACACCTGCCGGTTTCATCATTAATTCACCTCACCTTTACTCTACTTAACTTCCCGACTTCCCTTATATGGTTTCGACGCCAGTGCATAAATTCCTGCCACCGGCTTTCTCGCAACCGGCTTCCTCCACTGTTCGTTACCCGTTTCTTGTCCTTCTGAATCAGCCTATATCCGGCTCCCGATCACGATAATCCCGGGAATCCGATTTGTCTTAAGCCTTCATACAAAATAATCGCTGCGGAATTCGATAAATTCAGCGAGCGCACCGCATCGGTCATTGGCATGCGCATCAGCGCATCGGGATGCTCCGCCAAAATTTCCGGCGCCAGCCCCTTTGTTTCTTTGCCGAATACCAGAAAATCGCCGTCGCGGAACGTAATGTCCGTGTACAGCTTGTCCGCTTTCGTCGTAGCGAAGAAAAACCGCGCGTCTTTATACTTCTCTTTCACTTCTGCGAACGAATCGTGATATTCGAGCTTAACCGCGTGCCAGTAATCGAGACCCGCACGCTTCAAGGTCCGGTCGTCGGTGTCGAAGCCGAGCGGCCGTACCAAATGAAGCCATGTTCCCGTAGCGGCGCACGTTCTGGAGATGTTGCCGGTGTTGGCCGGAATTTCAGGCTCGACCAATACGATATGAAACGCCATTGTTCAGTTCACCTCAATTTTAACACTCGTTTTACCTTTTTTTAATACATAGATGACGGTCGGCTGCGATAATGAAGCTACTATGTGCTAAAGGAGACATGTCGAATGATGAAGAAGAAAATCCTTGTCGTTGACGACGAACCTTCCATCTCGATGCTTATAGAATTCAACCTGAAGCTGGTCGGTTTCGAAGTCCACTGCGTATATGATGGCGAAGAGGTATTCAGCGCCATTCCTCAATTTCGCCCGGACTTGATTGTGCTCGACTTGATGCTTCCGAAGATGGACGGCATCCAGGTGTGCCGCAAGCTGCGGAGCCAGAATAACATGGTGCCGATCGTGATGCTGACCGCCATGCAGGACTTGTCCGATAAAATTGCGGGGCTCGATAACGGCGCTGACGACTACATGACGAAGCCATTCAGTCCGCAGGAGCTTATTTCCCGTATCCAGGCGATTATACGGCGTATTCAAATTTTACCTTCCGCAATGGAGAACACGCCGGTCCAAATTGGCCCTATCGTCATTCGACCAGACCAGCGGGAAGTGAAGGTCAAGGGCGAAACGATCGAGCTGACGCCTAAGGAATTCGATCTGCTGCTCTTCTTATGCAAGCACCGGGGCAAAGTGCTCAGCCGCCAGCAGCTGCTGCACGGCGTCTGGGATTATCATTTCCTCGGCGACACGCGAATCGTCGACGTTCACATCAGCCACCTGCGCGATAAGATCGAAACGAACGCGCGGACTCCCGAATATATTGTAACGATTCGCAACGTCGGTTACAAACTGATGGAACCTAGCGCGAAAGAATCCTTGGCCTGATCGACAAAAGGAGCACCGTACGCATCCGGCGCGGCGCTCTTTTTTTACGCGAAAAAGCAGCTCCGCAAGACCCGTAAGCGCCCTGACGAAGCTGCTTGTCCCGGCTGTTAGCCGTTACGCTTCTGGAAATCGGCCATGAACGAAGCGAGCGCCTCGCAAGCTTCGAACGGTACGGCATTATACGTGGAGGCGCGCAGTCCCCCGACGTCGCGGTGGCCCTTCAGCCCGACGAAGCCGTGCTGTTCGGATTCCTTCACGAATTTCTTCTCAAGCTCTTCGTTTTCCATGCGGAATGTAATGTTCATCAGGGAACGATATTCCGGTTGGACGACACCGCGGTAAAATCCGCCGCTTTGATCGATGGCTTGATAAATCAAGCTGGTTTTCTCCCGGTTGCGCTTCTCCATCGCAGCCACTCCGCCGTTCTCCTTGATCCACTGAAGAACCAGGTTGACCATGTACACCGAATAAACCGGAGGCGTGTTGTACAGGGAGTTGCCCTTGGTATGCGTATCGTAGCGAAGCATCGTCGGAATACCTTTAGGCGTATCTTGAAGTAAATCTTCGCGCAAAATAACAACGGTTACGCCGGACGGCCCCAGGTTTTTCTGAGCACCGGCGTATATCATCGCAAACTTGGAAACGTCGACCGGACGGCACAAAATGTCGCTGGACATATCGCCGATCAACGGAACGCTGCCGGTATCCGGGTATTGGACGAACTGGGCGCCCCCAATCGTTTCATTCGACGTAATATGCAGATAAGCCGCATGATCGCCGAGCTGAAGCCCGCTTAGATCCGGAATACGCGTAAAATTGTCCGCTTCGGAACTGGCCGCAATCGCCGTTTCGCCGATCAATTTCGCTTCCTTGATCGCTTTGCTGGCCCAAGCGCCCGTATGGACGTAATAGGCGGTTTGACCCGCTTTCAGGAAGTTCATCGGGATCATCGCGAACTGGGTGCTCGCTCCGCCCTGCAGGAATAACGTCTTGTAACCGTCCGGAATCGAAAATAGCTCCTTCAACAAGGATTGCGTATCTTCGTTCAATTTCTCGTATTGAGCGCTTCGATGAGAAATTTCCATAATGGACATGCCAATGCCTTGATATTCCACAAACTCTTCCTGTGCCCGCCTTAGTACTTCCAAAGGCAGCGCAGCCGGTCCTGCATTGAAATTGTAAGCGCGCTTTGTCACGAGATTCACACCTTCACTTTTCATAGGATATGGCTATGATAGCAAAGGTTAGCGCGCCGATTCAAGTGTAAGTTTCATGAACGAGAAGGAGGATGGATTCCGATGATTCCGAAGTTTCGATTATTTGTGGCTGTGCCGCTGCCTGAACAGGTCCGTCTCGCCGTATCCGCTTGGCAGAACGTATTGAAGCGCGACCTCCCTTTTGCCAAATGGGTGCATCCGGATGACCTGCACATCACACTTCTTTTTATAGGAAACGTCAATGCCGAGCGTCTCCATGAAGTCCGGGCGGCGCTTGATGCTGCTTGTACGGGGGCAAGCGGAAAAACGTTCAACCTGCAGTTGGGTAAGCTCGGGACTTTCGGCAAGAAGCAATCGCCTACGGTATTATGGGCGGACATTCAAGGGGAACTCGCGCCGCTGGGCGCGATACAACGCCGTGTCGAAACGGCCATGCAGGATCTGCTCGGGATCGAGCCGGAACAGCGTGCCTACAAACCGCACCTTACGCTTGCCAGAACATACAACGGAACATGGGTTTGGAGCCCCGAATTGATGCGGCTTCACCCTCCAACCGATGAAGCAAACGCCTGGCGTTGCGACGAAGTCGTCTTGTACCGCAGCCATTTGGGCCAAACGCCTATGTATGAGCCGGTAAGCAAGCATTCGTTAGACTGACTCCTGCTCCTGCGGGTCGAATCCTACGGCAGGATTGCACGTTTGGAGGAATAGAGGGGTTGGAATGCGTCAGCTCTCTATGTCACGGGTGTAATAAGTATGATCATCGGAAAGAGCCGGCTCTTTCCGGATTTCCATCTGGGTAACTTGATCTACAGGGGAAAGGTCCAAAATCTCCATGGCTTTAGTCGGATTTATGCCCAGTTGGCGCAGAGCGTGCCTAATGTCCAACGATATGGTCTTCTCCATAATTACCTCTCTTTTAGATCGATTTCCAAGTCAGATTTTCTCCTCATCCTTGTTACACATTTTATCGGGAAATCGCATTTTTTTTGATAGTCTTAAATGTCTATTTTTTCCAACATAAAGATTTTTTTAGACATTCAACATATAGCGGGAATGGGGGATTTGTCAGCTATTGTCACTGCGCTTGTTCGAATACGGCGGTTTGACTGCTTTTCAGCTGATGAACGATTCGGCGAAGCGAGTCTTTGCCCAGGCCCAAATCAGTCAGCTCTTGAATGATTTGAATCCATTCTTGATCGATCGGCTCCGGCTTATCGGACTCGTCGTGAAGAATGAGGGTTTGAACGTTGACGCCCAGTACCGGAGCCAGCTTGCCAAGAAACTGGATCGAAGGGTTCGATTGCAGGTCGCGCTCGATCGAGCTCAGGTACGATTTGGCTACGCCCGCCCGGGCGGCAAGCTCTGTTAAGGACATGCGTTTTTGATGTCGAAGATTTTGAATACGTGCACCGATCATTCGAGGATTCCTCCTATAATATGGGATCAATTGATTCCTTCGACTTATTTCAATACTGATTGTATCACAATCAGATACACTATGTATCTATTTTGTTGAAATTAACAAATTTTGAGGCAAAAGTCCCTGGTCTTTTCTCCCTCTAGTTCTTCACAAAACTTGCTACATAATGTATAATCTAGTCGTACGTTAAGCAACACGATTCGACAAACGATTCACTGCGGCATATTGTTGGATTTTGGAGGGAAATAACCATGATTAAGATCGGGGATAGGATCGCTCTTCTTCGAGAAAAATTCAAGCTGACACAGGAAGAACTATCCAAGAAGATCGACATTTCCCGCGCTTCGCTGTCACATTACGAGAAAAATCGACGAGAGCCGGATTACGATACCATCGTCAAATTGGCGGATCTGTTCAAGGTCTCTTTGGACTATATGACGGGGAGGACGGAAGACCCGCAACGAACTTTAGACCCGGATATCCGTTCGTTCGTCGATCAACTGGAATTGTCGGACCAGCAAATCCTGGAACGCTTTCAATTGACGGTAGACGGGAAGAAACTGACGCCCGATGAGGCCCGCCGGTTTATCGCCTTCGTCAGAGCGGAGCGAGAAACCAGATGACGGCTCTTACCGCGGCTTCTTAGTAACGAACACCCGCACGTCCTGAGCTGGTATGTTGCTTAACGCTCTTGAAACGTTTATTAACCCTATGGGATGGGAATGCTTAGCAATGGGACTGCAGCTTCGCGGGGGCTTCCGTCTTAGCTGCCCGATCGCGATCAACCTTCGATGTTTAAGCTCCATTTACAATACTTATTGTATCACAAATCGGATACATTTCGTAACTATTTAATTAAAATTTGATTTATTTTTGACGTTTTTTAAAATAAGCGGGCAAAAATCAAGGTTGCGTTCTTCACAAACTTCGATACGTAATGTATAATTTAGTTAATGTAACGAAGGTCCGCAGATCCCCCCCTGTTCTATATAGCTTACGAACCGTAATTTTGTTTAATCGGGAAACGCATTCAAAGCCATGAATTCAACCCTACGGTTAACGGCAGCTCGAACCATCATCGGGTAGAAGCAACGGGAACATGGCATGCGGTTCGGAAGACTTGCGTGTAGGTGCTGCGTACCTTATAACCTCTATCTTAACAAGATACAACTTTATACCGATCGGGGTGAACACCATTGGGGCAAATTGGAAATCGTATCGCCGCATTAAGGGAGAAGCAAGCCTTGACTCAAGAAGAGTTGTCAATCAAGCTGGACATTTCCCGCGCGTCGCTTTCGCACTACGAGAAAAATCGCAGGGAACCCGACTATGATACGTTGGTGAAAATAGCGAATTACTTTAAAGTATCCATCGATTATTTACTCGGCCGCACGCAAGATCCGGAAATGGTTTTGGATGCTGACGTTCGGCAATTTGTAGATAGCCTTGAACTTTCCGACGAACGCATCATGCAGCAATTTTTGCTCACGATAGACGGGAAACAGCTGACGGCTGAGGAGGCGAAGCGGTTTATCGCTTTTGTTCGAGCAGAGCGGTCGTTATAACATTTTTTGTTGGGGGGAACTATTTCCATAGTTCCCCCTATCTTCATGCAAGTATGCTTTACTTAGGGGAATCCCCACCTCTGCCATAAATCATTAATCCCTTGGGTCCATTCTTAGAAATATAAAGTCGTCTATCATATGAATATTGCTGTACTTACCAGTGCTTGCACTAAAGCCAAATCCATCATATTTGAAGTCGTAATTTATTTTTTTAGAAATTATGTCTTTACCATCTAAATCAATTTGAATATTTCCTTTAACGGTTGTTATAGTTACTTGATGCCACAAGTTATCCTCTGTTTTTACCGTCTCGTAGATAGCTAGCTTTTGTTCAATGCCTTTCTCTACTAAGGCAATATAATTTTCAACTGGATCGCGAAGTTCCGGGTTGTAAAAAGAATCGAAAACGACACCGTATTCACTGGCATTAGGCTCAAAACCAAGATAGCCACCTAATGGAAAAATCTCCAGGCTATGTACCCCAAACAAGAAAGCGATTCCATCACCTCCTGACCCCCCTCCTATTTTATATCTAAAAGACACTCTCCAATTTTCTCCAAGACTTAATTTCGATTTAACAGCTCCGAATACAAAAGTTTCATTCTTAGTAAGAATCAGACTGCCTGCCTCTAGACCTGCTTTTCCATAATAAACCCAGTTCCCGGAATCAGTCTCGAATGAATCCAGGAAAATATGCTCACTTTCGGCCAAATACGTTTCTTTAGATCCAGTAAAAGTACTCTGTTCCGGTGACGAATTTGGGTTGCGGTTGCGAGGTTCTGCCAGATATTTATTATTCGTTGCTACAGAAGTTAATATGACCGTAAGCAACACCACAGTAATGGCTGTTTTTTTGTGCCTCTGCTTCAACTCAGTCTCCCCCTGCACCTCTCGACATGCTGATGTTAAACGAGTGCGTAATACTTCGGACTTGATCTGAAGGAATCCTGAGATATTCGAATAGCGCACCTACTTCAAGATATATGGTTGAATCCTTGGATAACTTCATACACGCGCATAATATCTCAAATTCTACGTTCAAATATTTCGAAAGATACTTGTAAATGTTGATATTATGCGTAACCACTTCTTGACACTGCTCACACAAGAAGTGAATCGTATAATTACATCCGTCAACGTCCTTTGAATCGACTACAAAATTCACGATTACCTTTAACGGCACTCCGCAATCACAAACCATTTTTACCAAACCCCTGTGTGAAGCCTGTTATTATATTGCATTATTGTGTAGATAGCTTTATTATTTCATGCCAATCTTTGCTTAATTCAAAAGTATCCTCAAGGTCTGTTCCTTGCTGAACTTCAACATATTCAATTTTTGTGATCGCATGAACGCTGTGCCTGGTTCCGCGGGGAATCCGAATCGTATCACCCGGTTGAAGCTTCATGATTTTCTCGTCAATGATCATCTCCCCAGTTCCGGAGATTACCGTCATCACTTCATCATGATTGCGGTGCAGTTGATAACTCAAAAACCTGTTTTCAGAAATGCTTACTCTTCTAATCAATGTCCTCTGTCCATCTGCATCTGTCGCGTAGTCCAGTACTTTAAAGTTACCCCACAGTTTTTCCTCGTACATAGGAGGTTGATTAATGGACTCAATAATGTTTTTTATTTTCGGTGTTGAAGATTTACTTGCAACGAGTATACCGTCCGGACTAGCAGCAACGATCACATCCGACAGATCCAACACCGTTACTGGAATGTTAAGCTCATTAATAATATGTGTATCTTGGCAATCATCCGTCAAGATGCCTTGACCCAAAATGGAAGTGCTCATTTCCTCCGTTAACGTGTTCCAAGTTCCAAGGTCTTTCCAAACTCCATCATAAGGCATCATAGAAATATGCGTCGTTTTCTCAACAACTTCATAATCAAAACTTATTTTTTCTAATTTACCATATTGTTTCTTTAACTCTTCATATTGTAGCGGAACTCCCTTTTGAATTAATAAATTAATGATAAAATCAAGCTTGAAAGCAAAAATGCCACAATTCCAAAGAGCAGATCTCTTGATCAATTCAGCTGCTGCAGCTTGACTCGGCTTCTCATGAAAAGATCCTACTTTGGTGTATAAAGCATCTTCATTCCCAGTCCGGCAAACATCCGGTACGATATAACCGTACTTTTCCGACGGGAAGGTCGGTTTAACTCCCATTAAAGCAAGATCGGATCCGGATTGTTCCAATACCGTTTCAAGATCTTTAATCTTTTCGAAGAACGCATCTTCAACATAAGGATCTACAGGCAGTATGACAACCGTCTCATCCAATCCTATGCTTTCCACGGAGTACAAATATACCGCGGCAAGCGCGATAGCAGGAAATGTATCGCGGCGCTCCGGTTCGATAATTAATGGAACTAGCTCTCCCACTTGGCTTTGCATAATTTCCTTTTGCGATTGTCCTGTTGCAATGTATGCGGAATTGGTAATTCCGGAATTCCCCATTTGTCGCCATACCCGATCAACCATCGATTCCAAATTGCCTTGATCGTCGCGTAATACCTTCAAGAATTGTTTCGATCTGATGTCATTGGAAAGAGGCCACAAACGTTTGCCTGAACCGCCAGATAACAGAATGAACTTCATAACAAAGCACCCTCTAACTCAAATTTTTTATATTTCACTGTTTCATTCAAGATCGAATCGACTTGATCTGCGACTTTGTTCCATGTGTATCCCGCCAGCACATGATCGCGGCATATTTCTGCTGAAGGCCAGTCGTTTCGTTCCCTTAACAATCGAATTAAACCGGAGGCTATCGCCCCGGAGCTTATATCGTCAAACAAAAAACGTTTGTCAAAGGCGCTTAATATCTCTTTATTTCCACCAATTGGAGTCGCAGCAACAGGAACGCCGCTGGCTAACGATTCGATAGTGATCAAACCAAATCCCTCCAAGGCTTGAGTAGGAACAACAAACAGATCTGCACTTTGGTAATAGAGCGTAATCTGATCTTCAGGAACATAACCCAGCAATCTAACGTGATTCTCCAATCCGTATTCCATTATTTTTTGTGATAATTCTTCGGCTAGAGGTCCCCTGCCTCCAATGAGAAGTACTCCGTTAGGAACAGTATGGATTACTTCCTTCCAAGCTTCTACCAATTGCACAAGGCCCATGCGCCGCATTAGCCTTCTAACGGTTAACACGATCACACTGTCACGGGGGATGTTCAGTTGTTCTCGGATCATGTTTTTCATCAAGTTATCAGTAACCGGTTTATACTTCATGACGTCGGTCGCACCCGGAACAATTTTGATTTTCTCATTAGGTACATTAAATTCCTCATGCAGAATGTCTTTGAAATACTGGCTCAGTACGATGAAACGATCACCTAACCGATATACGCTCTCTTCAATTTTCCTGGCCATCGCTACTTTGAGTCGAGCAACCGAACTGTGGGATTCTATACTGCGTTCGTTAGCCCATGGTCCGTGAAAGGAGATGACTATAGGTATTCGGCGTTGCTTCGCTTCTAGGGCGGGCCCTAGCGCATAGGGAGAAAAATGGGAATATAATAAATGAATGGGCTTAGCCTTCATTATTTCTGAAGCTTTTCTCTTAAAATCCCGCTGCCTTAGCAGCATGGCCTTATCAGGACTTGTAGCCTGAATAATGCGCAGCCTGTTATGGTTCTGAGGCTTCTCCGGACTGCTAATTAAAGCGTCGATCTCATGAACCTCCGAGAGTTTATTGCATATCGACCGAAAATAAGTGTTTAATCCACCCGCTTGATAAGTAGGCCATCCCATACCCGTCGCGAGTATATTCATTCTAGACATCGGTATCAACCTGCCTTTTGTTCAACATGACCTGTCTTTTGGACTCGAATCAATTCATAAAGTTTAATTTGACATAAGTATTCATAATACGCCCATAACATGGCAATAGTGAGTCCGGCTAACCCTTTTCGAAACAATCCTTGAAGAACATATTTTTGCCCGAACCGAAGAATAGGTCTGGTTAGCAAACGTAATAGGCTGAAATTTTTATTCGATGACACTGCTTTTTCCGCCTCAAGTTCTGTATAGCGGTTAAAACGGTTCACGTGATCAGCAATGCTTCGATATCCGTCATGCCATAATACCCCTGGTAAGCTACCTACTTTCAATCCTTCCGTTTCAGGACCTTCATGAACGGGAGTCACTCGAATCTTCGACTTTCGTTTGTTGTACAGACGCGTTAAATATTCGCCGCGGCTCAACCAAGTCCCCATGAAATTTCCAATTCGATACATGTTATACACATCAGCCTCAGAAGCCGCACCCTTTTTCCAATTCAGAAGTGAACCATTTAATTCACTATCAACGAATTCATCTGTATCGATGAAGAATATCCAGTCGTGCTCTGCATGGGTTGCGGCGAAATTTCGCTGCTCCGCATAGCCCGGCCATGGATTCAGGTATACTTTGCAACCAAGGCTCTCAGCAATTTCTCTTGTAGCGTCTGTACTCCCGCCGTCAACCACCACGATTTCATCAGCAAACCCTTTACATGACTCTATCGCTTTGCGAATTCTGCTTTGTTCATTTTGAGCTATGATCGTTACTGATATTTTCTTTGTGTCTGACTCTATACGATCCATCGTTACACCCCTTTCTGAGGCATCTCCAGATTTTTTCTTCTTGTAAATTTCCCCCAAAACCATACGATATCCGCTTTAACGGGAAAGAGCATCGGCATGCTTACCTTTAAACTTAGTGGAAATTGTATCATGATGAGAAGAAAGCGCGTCATAGTCGCCGTAAACAGTGCGAAGGCTGCTCCTGTAATGCCGAACTTGGGTACCCAAACAACCAATAACGGAAGACTAACGCATAATCCGATGCACTGCAGAACCGCCACACGTCCGGGTTTCCCTATAGCCATAAAAGTTTGTGCCAAAACCGCGACTGCACCGCTCATGACAGTTTCCAGCAAGAGAATCCACAGTATGGTTGTAGATTGTTCATACTTGGAACCGTATAGAAAAATTAATGCCATTGGAGCTATAGCCATCATTATTAGAGCGATAAACAGAGTACCGCTGAATGCAATGCGAAATACTTTTTTCGTCAAGCCAATAATTTCAGATTTCTCCAAACCTGCCGCTTTTGGTAGAAGCACAAGGGTAATGGAGCTCTGAAAAATACCTGCCATTTTAGCTAAGCTTAACGCCACTAAATATAATCCTAACTCGGCCGGTTTCATGATGCGGATTAAAACAAGCTGATCCATAAACAAGGTCAAAGTGGCAACAACATCGATCAGGTAGGAGGAAAGTCCATACGTAAGTAGCCTCTTCATCGTGCTTCTCCACCCGTTTATCGATCGTTTATACCTTTTATACAGTAAATAAACCGTGTAGACCCCGATCGGAACATTTGGAATGAAATAGCAAAGTGCAGAGTAAAAAGGATTTAAATACCCGGTAACAGCGAGTATTGCCAACATGATCAATGTTACTGCAACCGGCAAATACCTTCTTCTGTTAAGTCCTTTAAAGTCTTCCTCTCCCTGCAAAACGGCGTTTAAAAAGTTGGTGTACAGCACACTGGGCGCAAAAAACATCAACAACTGCGCCATAAATATCGTTTCCGCCGAATAGGCATGCAGCCAAAGAGGAATCAACACTATACCTGCGCCTGTAACAAGCAGACCGATCAACAAATTCATCAAGCAAGCAGCGTTGAAGAAACCTCCCTTTTCAGAAGAGAATTTCTTCATGTTATAGATGACGGAGCTGTGCAGCCCTAGCGTAACTAATTGGCCCAATAGCGATGGCCACAGCATCATCGCAGATTGTTCTCCTCTACCTTCCGGCCCTAAATATCTAGCACAAATGATCCCCGTCCCAAGGTTCAAGAGTACAATAACCATGCTTATTGCCGTTGTACGAATCGTATTCGATAAACTCGATTTCGCTTGAAATCGAGTCCTCACGGTAGCTAGAAAAGACATTAACTTAAATCTCCTTTAGATACATCCAGTTCTCGATATCCATAATTGCCTACACCCAGAGCAACGATAAACCAGATCATGACACCGAAGGCCGAGGTGTAACTATTTGCAAATAGTAAATTTACAATGGAGGCCAGCATAACGGAAATCGATAAACGGTTGAATTCGAGATTCGTCTTCTGCTGTGCTTTCTCCAACCAGAGTGTCTTCGCCAAGTGACAAAGAGCATACAAAATAATAGGGGTCCCGATCACTCCGAATGTCAGCATAATGGTGCCGATTCCACTATCGAAAATTCCCGTCTCCGCACTGAGATTCCCGCTGTTTTGCAGTTTTGTAGCCATACCTATGCTCCCTAAACCCATGCCTTCTATATTACTGAAAAGCATAGGGAGTAACTGTTTAGTCAGGCTTAATCGGTAATTAAAGGATTCGTCTCCTTGGATTTCACCAAATGTTTCAAACCGCTGCAGTAAGATTTGGCCCTGTGGTAAAACCAATAATATGAAGTAGACAAGACTGAAAAACAAGAGAAGCACGAACAGCTTTTTGAATCTGTTCTCATGATTTGAAATGATTATATAAATGAGAATCGTAACGAATCCAAACATCCAAGCGGCCCTGACCAGCGTAATGATACTGCCGATAACTGCAAGCAGAACACCTATCCACCCCCAAAGCTTCCTCCATCTGGCATCTACGATCATAATCGCAGCCGCCAGCGATAAGAAAACACCGGCGGGACCGGGGGAATTCAAAGTTGAGAATACTCTTACCTCAAAGGGCTCCGATTTTCCGATGGACGCCATGTCTACACCATCCATCCAAAACACATCCCAAGGTGGTAATATGGTGTACTGGATAATGCCATACAAAGCAACCACAAGCGCCAAATTTACAAATTGTAGAATCCAAAAGTGCTTCAAATCATCCGTAGGTTTTCTAGCAAAAATATAAGCTAGCCAAAGGAGAGGACCTACAATATTCGCCAGGTCGTATAGGCTTGAGCTGCCATTTCGAAATAAACCTATAACTAAAGCATACCCTAGAGCACAGCCCCACAAAATTAAAAACTTCTTAATTGATGTATCGAGCGACTTATAATGCTGCATCAAGGGGTAAACAAGAAACATACTTACAACAATCGGAGTTAAGCTAATTAAGGACATCGAATGATACTCGTTTGTTGACCAATCATACAATCTACGTATTTCAGGGGTAAAGACCCATATGGCTAAGTTGTAAGGAAGCAGCCATTTAGAATCTACCAAAGCCAACAATAAAGAAGGAATCGCAATGACCGCAACGATGGAAAGTTCGAACATCGTGCCCCCTAATCTGCTGCCGACCACGTATCCGATAAATGCGGCGATAATCCATGACACAAGTAAACTAAGCAAAATTTTGACTTCACTTGTATGGTAGACTCTGAATAGAGTATATCTTTTCAACTTATACGGACTCCCATCATCATCCTGACCGGAAGGATGCTAGAATTAAACTGTTAATTTCCGTACCAAGCCAATGTCAAATCTTTCTTTGGCTCGCAACATTCGGTTATGAAATTCATGCTTAAAGCGTTCTTCATTAAAAGCCTCTGCGTGTTCCTTGATTGCGACAGGATTCCATTCATTGGACTCGTTATCCCGAACCGCCTGAATAAGTGAATCAGGCGTTTGCCGATCGAAAAAAAGCCCATTCGTTCCATGAGATATCGTATCCAGGGCTCCGCCTGCTTTATAAGCGATGACGGGGCGACCGGCAGCGTTTACTTCAAGCGGGGTAATACCGAAATCTTCTTCCCCGGGAAAAATAAATGCACGGCATCTCGACATCAACCTGGAAACTTCGTTATCTTCCAAACGCCCCAAAAATTGAATGTTTGGGTTGGCCATGGACTTTAAACGCCCTAAGTCGGGTCCGCCCCCGACGATGAGAAGCTTCTGCCCGTTTCGATTGAAGGCTTCCACAACCAGATCAATTCTTTTGTAAGGAACAAGGCGTGAAACAACCAAGTAATAGTCTTCTACTTGATTGGAAATGGAGAAGCGCTCCGTATTCACCGGTGGAAAGATGACCTGCGCATCAATGCCATAACATGACTTAATCCTCTGCCTCACGACATTCGAATTAGCCACATATTCGTCTACCCGGTCGGCCGTTTTCATATCCCAATTTTTCAGATATTTAACATAAGATCTTAAGGTTTTCTTTACAAGCGGTGAATAAGTTTCCCTTGCTATATAGGATTCAAAATCCCATGCAAACCGCATTGGAGTATGACAATAGCAGAAATGAAACGTTGAAGGGGGAACTTTGATTCCTTTTACAAAAGCGAAGCTCGATGAAATAACGACGTCGAACTCGCTCAATTCAAGCTGCTGTAAAGCGATGGGATATAAGGGAAGCAGCTTCTTAAAGTTCGTCTCGATCCCCGGTATTCGCTGCAGCCACGTCGTTCGAATGTCCGCGTCCTTCAACTCCTCCATCATTTTGCCCGGGTTACTTGCCAGCGTATAAATAGGAGCATCCGGGTACATTTGATGCAGAACGGCAAGAACTCTTTCCGCCCCTCCCATTTGCGTTAATAAATCATGAACCAGAGCGATTTTCAAACTGAAAGCCTCCTTAAATTTTAAGTCTTCCGCTTATCACCTGGGGATAAAAAGAGGTGATCGTCTCCACTGTTTGCTCGATAAGGAATAGCTCTTGGACCCTTTTCATGGCCAATTCTCCCATTTCTTTTCGCGCATCAGGGTGGTCTATCATCCACTGAATAGCCTTAACCAACGGAACTGATTCTCCCGGAGGAATAAGGAGCCCTGTCTGCTCGTGAACAACAATTTCCTTTGGACCGCCTGCATCGGATGCGATGACGGGAAGCCCGACGGCCATCCCTTCCACAATCACCTGACCGAAAGGCTCGGGAACGATAGACGTATGAACGAGAAGATCGGCCTGACTCATCAAATCCGTAATATTATTAACATGACCTAACATTGTGACGTTGGTTAATTTATACTTTTCTATGTAGTTCAGCAGCTCATTTTTATATTGTTCATCCGCATTGAACAATGCATCACCAGCAATCCAAAATTGAACGTTTAGATCAGAGAACGATCTCGCAGCCTCAAGCAGCACATGCTGTCCTTTCCAGTCTGCAATCCGGCCTACCAGCAATACGGTAAAATCATATTCGTCCTTGATCGCTCTCTGGCTTTGTCTGCCGATTTTTCCAAAGTACGAAGGGTAGGCAACCGTCTTCATCTTCCTCCGAGATTCTTGTAAATTCAACGTATCCATCGTTGCTTTGGAATTCGCGATGACTCCGTCCGGCAAATGCTTCACAAGTAATCTCATAATAAAAGCGACGATCTTACGTATGTAAGGAGCTTCAATGATGTCGTGGATATGCCAAATGAGTGGAATTCCCGCCCATTTTGCCGCGACTGCTCCATAAATGGCCGACTTCAAAGAATTCGTATGAACGCAAACCACTTTCTCTTCCCGCAACAGGCGTCCTACTTCTTTACCGTATCTATACATTTTGATGGCAGACGTTATGACTTGAGGACTCAGGTTATTACGATTGCGGTTGCGCACCGCCTCGTCTAAATACAAGATGCAGACCTTATGTCCCCTTTCGCGCAAACGATCCGCCAAAGGACCTTCCTCAGCCAAAACGACCAAAGGCTCAACCGTTTGATCCATATTTGTTATCAAGTTATACAGTGCCACTTCTCCCCCGCTCCATCGGGCGGTATGGTCTAAATAAGCCACTCGATACATATCTTCGGTAACCTCCTTTCTACAATACGTATGAATTATTGTGCCTTCTGTTTGACAACGTTGGGATAAAATTCGCTAATGCGTTTGACCGTCGAATCGATCAGGAAATTTTCACGAACCCGCGAAATCGCCTTTTCCCCCATACGCGCCCTCTCCTCGGGATGGTCAATCATCCATTGTATGGCATCCCGTAAAATTTCAGCATCGCCTGGGGGAATTAGTAGTCCGGTCACATCACGCAGCACGATCTCCCGCGGACCTCCCAAGTCGGAAGCAATGACGGGTAAGCCGCTCGCCATGCCTTCGACAATCACTTGGCCGAAAGGCTCCGGCATGATCGACGTGTGAACCAATAGATCCGCTTTCTGCAATAAAGCCGGAATATGGTCCACATGACCCAGCATCGAAACATTCGTTAAATCGTTATCTTTAATTTGTTTATCCAAGCGTAGCTTGTATTCGTCATTACCAAAGATGGCGTCACCTGCTATCCAAAATTGTATTTCTGAATTATTTTTGAATCGTGCCGCCGCCTCCAGAAGAATGTGTTGTCCTTTCCATTCGTCAAGCCTGCCGACTAACAAAACGATGAACTGCTTTTTATTCCATTCCGCATCCGTGCCTTTTGCGATGGGCCCGTTATACGAGGAATAAGCTACCAAGGTATGAATATCTCGGTAGCTGGAAAGATGTAAAGAGGCCATTGTAGAATTCGAGTTGGCAATGATTCCGTTCGGAAGCAGTCTAGCCATCAATCGGATAAACTTGGCTATCGTCGGTCTCAAATACGGCGCAGCGATATTATCACGAATATGCCAAACTAGAGGGAGATTGGCACTTTTTGCGGCAATTGCTCCATATATTGCAGATTTTAATGAATTGGTATGTATACAAGCGACATTTTCTTTTCGTAATAATTTCCCGAGCTTCAACCCATACTGAAAAAATTCAAAAATGGAAAAGAACATTTGGAAATCAATTTTATTACGATTACGGTTTCGAGTCTTCTCTCTTAATTTATGGATTCGTACGTCCACTCCCTTTTCCAGCAACTTGTCCGCGAGTAATCCTTCTTCCGCCAGGATGACTAACGGCTCAATTTCCTGGTCCAGATTTGTGAGCAAATTATATAACGCAATCTCCCCCCCGCTCCATCTAGCGGTATGATCTAAATAGGCAACTCGTAGCATGATTTACTCCATCCTTTCCCTGCTCCTGACTCCTCAATCCTATCAAGACACTTATTTCGTATTTCCTTCTCTAATTCGAATTTGGCGAAACAACCAATTCAAATCGTCTCTGGTTATTAGTAAACTCGGGATATTCGTCTTCAGCACCCATTTATATTGGCTAATTACAAACAAGAAACGGACACAAGTTGCCGCTAACAGTGAAATTCCCGTAAACAACAAACCGTATTTAGGGACTAGAAGAACCATAAGCAGGACACTAATGAAAAGACCAATCACTTGTTGGATGGATGAAATTTCCGGTTTTCCGACGGACATGAACGCTTGCGACAAAATCAAGGTTCCCCCGCTGATTACAACTTCAAATAGTAGAATACGAAAAACCGCGATTGCCGGCTGATACTGATGTCCGTACAGTAAGCTTAGAACAAATGGACCGATGAACATGAAAACGACGGCCACCGTGCATGTAATAAATGAACTAATCCGGAACACTTTCTTCACTAGGATGATCGCCTGTTCTGTATCTAGTTCCGATGCTTTTGGGAAAAGTACCATCACAAGAGAAGCATGTATGATATTAACGACCCTGGATAAACTCAAAGCAACCAAGTAAAGGCCTAGACTTGCTGGGTTTAATAACAAAATAACAATCACCTGATCCATGTAAATATACATCGTGCCCATGACGTCAACGCCTGCTGAGCGAATTCCGTAGTGCAAAATGGACTTTAATGAAAAGGTTAGTTTCTTTATCTCCGGAAGATAGGACCGAACCATACGCAACGTAAGAAGGATGGTGATCGGAACAGTCGGCAGCGCATAGGCGAAAGCCCCTGTAAAAGGGTCTAATTTATGGAAATTCAAAAGCAAAATCAGCACTACCAACGTTCCTAAGTGAGGCAGTAATCTTAAACTATTAAAAAGCTTGAATTCCTCACGCGCTTGTAAGGTTGCATTATTCGTATATTCAATCAACAGCACGGGTACCGTCAGCATGAGCCATTGGGAAACGAGCACCACTTCACTTGAATAACTGTTCAGAATACTTGGCAGGAGCAGTGCGCCCGTCCCCGCCCCGACTAGGCCGACTCCCAAACAAACCAGTTTGGCCGTTATGTAAAACGAAGCGGTCTCTTGCGGATGCTTCTTCAGATTGTATAGAAGTGCGGAGGGCATACCAAGCATCAATAAGTTTGCAAAGAAAGTAGGCCACAGCAACATGGCCGACGACTCGCCTTTCCCCTCAGGGCCTAGATATCTCGCTGTTATTATCCCAGTGATTAAGTTAAGCAGAAAGATGAGCATCGTGACCGTTACAGTCCGTATTGAATTGGCCGTACTGTCTCTCCTTGTAAGAATGCCCTTTAGGAATGAAAGAGCACTTTGAAAGTCTAAGCCTCTACGTAACAAGGAAATGAGTGGATTCATTTTGTCTCCTCACTTAACACGTATACTGTTTTTAGGTTCCATGCCCAAGGCGACAAAAAACCAAATGATATAACCACCTACACCTGCAAAACGGTTCTCGAACATCAAATAACAAATACCGCTAATCATTGCGCACAGCGCCAATCTTATATAAGTTCGATCTGTATCAGAATGTTTTGTAATCGTCGAAGCCAGATATTTCATAAAACCGTACAGTGCACCCAAGATGGCAATTCCCCCAAAGAAACCGAAGGTTAAAAGTATTGCAAAAAATCCGTTATCAAAATTCCCGTACTGTCCCAGTTGACCGTCATTCTCAAGTTTAGTGCCTGTTCCTACACTTCCCAGACCTGAACCGAAAGGATTTCCCAGCAATTCCGGAATCATACTTGCAGTAAATTGAAGACGATCGTTATACGAATAATCGTCCCCTAAGTTACTCAGCGTCTCCAACCGTTCGATTAAATACTCGCCACCTGGAATGACCGGCAGCGATATGATACCCAAACCTGCTACTACCATAATAAGCAAAATACCTTGAATGCCCTTTTTAATACTGCTAAGAGCGAAATACAGGACAATACCAATAAGCATTGTTACCCAGGCTGCTCTGACAAGTGTGGTGATCAAACCGAAAGTGACAATAAGCACGCCGCTCCAACCGAGGACTCCTCTCCATTTCTTATCTACTAACATGGCAATTAATGCTGCTGAAATAAACATGGCAGCCGGGCCTGGGGAATTTAAAGAAGAAAACACCCGAATTTGGTAGGGCTCTGGCAGTCCGTTAGAAAACATGTCTACTTCATTCATCCAGAATGTGTCCCAGGGAGGAGCAAAAAAGAACTGTACGGCACCATATATGGATACTAAAACGGCTATTCCTACAAAAGAAACAATCCATAATTTACGCTCTGCTTGTGTAAATGAACGAACGATACAATAAATAAGCAATAAAAATGGAACTAAATAGTTAGCAAAATCAAACAAACTCGCTGTTCCGTTTTTAGCGATACCGACAATAAGCCCGTAACCCAGTGCGACTAGAAACCAACATAATGGTTTTCTTATTGTAAGAGGGAACCGCCATTTTATTCTTAGTAAGGGTAAGATGACGAATAGCGTCGTCAGCAGTGGAACTACGCTAAACAATGACACGGATTGGTACTCTTCATGATACCACTCGAATACTCTACGGATCTCCGGCGTTACCGCCCAAACGAATGTAATGTAAGGGAGCAGCCACTTCGAATCCATCTCGGCAAGCAGAATGGCCGGAAAAATCAGTAATACGATAAAGGTCAATTGGATAGCCAGTACATTATCCACCATAGAACAAAAGAGGCCGATACCTATGGAGCCCATAAGCATCAGCCACAACATAAACGGAGTTTGTAATAAATTGAACGTTCTTAATACCGTTTTCATAGTCTTCCTTTGTACTTTTATAATTTATTTTTCGAAATCAATAAAGACAAAACCGACTAAATTACCTTTTATGGCATCTAAGTTTTGTTTAAATGTTACGACTTCCTCTTGCTTCACCGTTCGTTTTTTCACAGCCAACACGACTCCATCACAATGAACCGCCAACAGGAAGCTATCCGCAGTTTTATTGGCCGCCGACGAATCGACGAAAATCATATCGTATTCCGTCGAAAACTGATCCAAAGCAAGTTTTAAGTAATTCGAAGCTAACAGTTCCGTAGCATGAAGCCCTGTCTCTGCACCGGCCGGAAGCAGACTTAATCCCTCTACATACGTGGTAATCGGCACATTTCCTGGATGCTTCTTCCCGGATAATAGGTCGGAAAGACCCATATGGTTTTCCATATGAAAAAATTTATGCAGCATCGGGGCCCGCAAATTAGCATCAATTAACAACACCCGTTTTCCAGCCTGTGCATAAGATATGGCTAGATTGGCTGCCAACACGGATTTGCCTTCTTGTGATTTGATGGAGGTGATCAGAAAGCTTTTCATGTTCTCCGATTTGTATGAATAGTTCAGTTTGGTTCGGAGCGACTTAAAATCCTCAGAAGCTTGAGCGCTCGGATTAATTAATGTAATCAACGATGCGTTAGCTGAGCTTGGCATAAGTTGCGTCCCCCACTTTCCGATCTACCGACTTCATATCATGCTTTTTTGTTTCTTTCTTCGTAATTTTCGATATGGTGCCTAAGGATGGCACCCCCAGTATGTTGTCCAGTGTCGACGTATTGCGAATGGTTTGATCCAATGTTTCTTTGCCGATAACAAAACCGACAGAAATCAACAGAGAAACTACGAAAGCCAACAGAATATTTATGATTTGTTTGGAGGCTACTTTAGGAGTTTGGCTGTTCAATACATCATCCGGTAAAACCAAAATGTTGTAAATTTGCATCATGGATGCGACTTGTTCTTGAAATACTTTGGAGATCGCGTTGACTACCTTCGTACCGTATTCATAAGATTCCATCGTCACTGAGATCGTAAGAAGCTGAGAGTCCTTGGAGGAGACAACCTTAAGGCTTTTTTCAAGTTGATCGATGGATAAATTCAATTCCGGATACTCTGCAATCGTTCTGTTTAGTACGGTAGGTGATTTGACGAGTTCCTTGAATGTATTGATCAGGAGAATATTGGTGTTTACCGCTCCTAAATCGAGTTTATCAGAGCTGTTAACGATAATTCTTACCGACGACTCATACTTAGTGGGCACCAGGTTATAGCTTACCCACGCAGAGGTAGCACTCGCAATAATTACAAAGGAGAGTATCCATAATAAATTTTTGCGAATTACTTGCAAATACTGTATGAAATCCATTTCAAACCTCCGTAATAAATCTTAATTAGACGACATTCGACAATGTTCGTAATTCCCGATACTCAATGCCGACGCCTAATCCCTCATAATGAAACCCTTTGTCACGAATAAAATGCGAAGAAAGGAAGTTCCGCGTATCAAGCACATATTTGAAATTCATCATATTCCCCATTTCATTCCAATCTAAGTGGACGTATTCCTCCCAATGCGTGAGAAGAATAACGGCGTCCGCATTCAACGCCACCTGCTCTGCCTGATCGCAGTATGCAATGGGGAGATTGGGGTTAATGTGTCGGAACATTTCCATTCCCTGGGGATCGTGAACTTGAATGTTAGCCCCTTGCCCCAACATCATTTGTATGATTATAGATGCTTGAGTATTACGGGTATCATCGGTATTGGGTTTAAAGGTTAGCCCTAAAAAGCCGATCCGTTTACCGAATAACGTCCCTAGTTTACGTTTCGTTTTCTCGACAATGTAGGCATGCATTTCTAAATTCGACTCGACAGCAGCCTTAACGACATTAAGCTCACGTCCATGCTTACGGCTGGCAGCCAAAAACTCTGCAGTATCCTTAGGGAAGCAACTGCCGCTCCATCCACTTGACACTTGCAAGAACTTGTTGCCAATCCTCGAATCCAGTCCCATTCCTTTGGCGACATCCAGCGCATTGGACTGCAAAGCTTCACATAATCTTGCGACTTCATTGATATAGCTGATCTTAACAGCTAAAAATGCATTGGATGCATACTTAATCATTTCTGCACTTCTTGTATCTGTTTCAAAATAAACCGGCAGCTCATCCTTCGGTTGAACAGCAAGCCCAATTTCTTGCAGAACTTCAATCGGTTTTTGCAGATCCATCAGTTGACTATAAAGTTCTTTCATCACACTTCTTGCTTGATTGTCCATAGTCCCGATTACGATGCGATCCGGGAGAAACACATCCTCGACTGCGTAGCCTTCGCGAAGGAACTCAGGATTGCTGATAACAGAAAAATGTTCGGTATTTGTTAAGTTGGAAAATTGTGAGATCAATGCAGTTACATGCTCAGCCGTCCCAACAGGAACAGTCGATTTATTGACAATAACGGTATACCGGTTTCGATCTAAATGCTCCGCAATGTTTCTCGCTGCCAATTCGATGTATTTCAAATCGGCGCTTCCATCTTCCTTGGAAGGGGTACCTACACCAATAAACACGACGTCCGCATCCGTCACTACCTCATATTGATTCGTTGCCGCTAGCGTTCTTCCGCTGAACTTCCTAATCAACGCCTCAAGACCGGGTTCAAAAATAGGACTGGTTCCTTCATTTATCGCATTCACTTTATTTGTATCAATGTCGATAACCGTCGTATGATGTCCTAATGCGGCGAACGCCGCTCCCGTTACACTGCCTACATAACCAGCGCCGATGCAAACTACCTTCATAGTTACCTCCAATTACACGATTTTTTGACTTAATTCGGCTTTTAACTTGTTTCTGTACATCTCGATTGTCCTGATTAACCCTTCCTCCAATTCGACCAACGGTTCCCAAGCCAAAATTGTTTTCGCTTTATCAATATTGGGTCTGCGCACCTTAGGATCATCTATTGGAAGCGGATGGAACGTAATATTGCTCGGAGAATTAGCTAGACGTTTTACGATCTGGGCAACCTCAATGATGGTGTATTCTTTTGGGTTGCCAATATTAATGATTTCACCATTAGCTTGATCGCACTCCATCATCTTCTGCAAGCCTCGAATGTTGTCGTCAACAAAACAAAAAGAACGTGTTTGTGTTCCGTCCCCATAAACAGTCAGGTCTTCTCCTCGGATCGCCTGGGAGACAAAGTTTGAAATTACCCGACCATCGTCATTGCGCAAACCTGCCGAATACGTATTGAAAATTCTTGCCACTTTTACCTGTACAGCGTATCTCGTATAATATTCGTAACAATAAACTTCCCCTAAACGTTTTGCTTCATCGTAGCATGCTCGCGGACCCCAGGTATTTACGTTTCCTCTGTATTGCTCTGTTTGTGGGTGCACTTCCGGATCACCGTATGCTTCGCTAGTGCTCGTATATAATAGTTTAGCTCCGTGAACCTTAGCTAACTCTAGCATATTTTGCGTACCCAGCGTATTCGCTTCAATGGTCGAGAAAGGATTCATTTGATAGAATTTGGGCGATGCCGGAGATGCCAAGTGATAGATCTCGTCAATGTGTCCAAAATGATCTAAATGGTCAACCCCCAGCTTGGAGACGTCGAGCGAACGGAATTCGAAACGAGGATGATTGAGTTCTTCTTGCAGATTGGCGATCAATCCGGAAGACAACGAATCGATTCCAAACACTTGGTGCTGCTGAGAAAGCAATTGACGAGTCAAATGGGATCCCAGAAAACCAGCGGCTCCGGTTACGACAATTTTTTTCATATAAAATTCTCCTATCTCTAATAAGTGTTGCTCTTAATCATCACTCGAAGGGTCCCGATTATAATCTTTAGATCTAACCAGATGGAAACACTCCGTACATAAATCAAATCATGATGAAGATTTTCATAAATAGGTTTTTTTCGATCTTGGCTAATTTGCCAAAGCCCCGTAATACCAGGCTTCACCAAAAAACGGCTATGCTGCTTATCGGGATAATAACGTTCTACAAATGATTGTTGTTCGGGACGCGGACCGATGAAGCTCATGTCACCTTTAATGATGTTGAATAATTGAGGCAATTCATCCAAACTTGTTTTACGTATAAATCGGCCCACTTTTGTAACTCGGGGATCTGTGCAGGTTTCCGGAGATCTCCCTTCCTTCGGGGAGTGGACTAGCATGGAGCGAAACTTATAAATGACAAACGGCTTTCCATTCTTACCAATTCGCCATTGTCGAAACACGATGGGTCCCTCAGACTCAACCTTGATCAAGACAGCTACCAAAAACATGACAGGGAGCGTAATGAGAATAAGAACAAAACTGCCTATAAGATCCGTTGAAGCTTTTACGTAATTCAAATAAAATTCCGAACCAACTTCTCTCTGCTCCTCAACCGTTCTATGCCTCGTAACGGACTCCATTTCCTGCGTCCTCCATTAAACGACAACTTTCCCAGAGCGTATATACCTACCAACTTCCTGCAAATAGGCACTGAATTCTTCTGAAAGCTCCTTATTTTGCAGGGCGTACTCCACCGTTGCTTTCAAAAATCCAAGCTTACTTCCGACATCGTACATGGTTCCTTCATATATGTAGCTGTGCATCAATTGCTGATTCGCAAGCACGTTCAATGCGTCTGTCAACTGAATCTCTCCACCGACGCCCGGCGCAGTTTGTTCTAGAATGGGGAAAATCTCTGGGGTTAAAATGTAACGGCCTGAGATTGCCAAATTGGATGGGGGGTCTTGCTTCGGTTTTTCGACCAGATTCTTAACCAAATGAAGCCGGTCTCCGACCCGTTGGCCGTCGATTATACCGTAATTTTGCACTTCCGTCCAAGCAATCGGTTCTACGGCAATGACCGAATGACCCGTTTCCTCGAAAACTTGAAGCATTTGTTTTAAACACGGCACTTTGTGCTCAATAATCATATCTCCCAGCAATACCGCAAAAGGCTCGTTTCCAATAAACTTTCTAGCACTCCAAATCGCATGTCCCAAACCTAAAGCCTCTTTTTGTCTAACGTAATGGATGTCAACCATATTTGTAATTTCTTTAACCATATGGAGAAGCTCTGTTTTTCGCTTTTCCTCAAGCGACACTTCCAACTCGATGCTTTTATCAAAATGATCCTCGATCGATTTTTTGTTTCTACCGGTTACGATAATAATGTCCTCGATCCCGGATCGGATAGCTTCTTCCACAATGTATTGAATGGTCGGTTTATCAACGATCGGGAGCATCTCTTTCGGCATAGCTTTCGTTGCTGGCAAAAAACGGGTGCCTAAGCCTGCTGCTGGTATAATTGCTTTTCGAACTTTTCTCATAAGAGACCACTCCATATGTTTTTATTTAAAATGCAGAGGCATCTAACCTCCCCTCACATCACACCCTTGACGATGTACGTCTAAGGTTTGGTTAACCCACAGCATGACCGAGTGCCTCTGTTGATAACGGTAAAGAGACATCACCGCAGAAATAATTAATTTCTGAAAATCATGATACGTATTGTAACATTTATGACTCTAATTTATAATACATTTTGTATCAAGTCAATTGTTATTTTCAAAATTTACATTTTTTTAGGAGTGATAAAACGATGTCTTACTACACTAGAATTGCTGCATTACGGGACAAACGAGGATTAACGCAAGAAGAATTGGCCGATCTGCTCGGAATATCGCGCGCCGCCTTGTCACATTATGAGAAAAACAGGAGAAAACCGGACTTTCATACCTTGACAAAACTGTCTGATTTTTTTAATGTTACAATAGATTACTTGATTGGTAGACCCCCCCAATTGTTGGATAACAATGTAAACGACCACATCCCGATTCACTCCCTCAAAGAAGAAGATATCTTTCGAATGGTAGAATTACGATGGGAAGGACTTCTTTTGACTACAGACGAAACCAAGAAAGTGCTGAACATTGTTCAGAAAAAAAACCAATTGTAATCTTCTTTTTCCCGTGGCGGTGAACTGTTTGTGAGAAGCACCAAGAAAAGGAAGATCAAAATGATACTTACAACTGCCGGAAAAGCTCTGGTTCCCGTTATGTTACTATCAGGCTTGCTTACAAATTCTCTTTCTGAAGACTCATATCCACCCCCTGTTGGTATAAACCCAACCGTAGCGTCACTTTTAGGGGGTGGAAATTTCACCAACGGCAATCCCTATATTTCCAAAGACTTAGTCTATATGAAAACACTGAACGTACAATGGACTAGAATTAATCTTTACCCTAATTATTATTATTCGAAGGATAAGCCTGTAACTAGCCACTTGGAGAAAGCAATGGAGCAAATGTATACACATAACGTTTCTCCCATGCTCTTGTTTGAATATTACGGAAATTATGAAAAATTGGGGGTTAAAATCGGGGATTACAATAAGTGGTATGCCATCGGAAAGGAATTTGCACAAGTCTATAGACCAAATGGAACGTGGGCGAGAAGCAGATCCATACAGGATTGGGGGATTACGGTGTTCTCGGCTTTTAACGAGCCCGATGTGGAGAACTCTATCCCTCATGATAAGTATCGCGAGGCATTGAAAGGGCTGGCTGACGGTGTGCATTCCGTAGACCCGAAGTTAAAAGTCATCCCTGGTGGCTTTAGTGCCCAAAATTCTTTTGACGATTGGACTCTAAGAGGCTACGGCAGTGCAGTTTCAGATCTAATTAATGACGGGACCTTGGACGGAATCGATCTTCATACCTATTTTGATGATAAATATGCGCCTTTGGTCGGTACCCACAGCAACTCTGCCCAACACACCTTCGATCAAATCAAAAAACAATTAAACATCAAAAGAGATATTCATTTCTACTCGACGGAATTCAATGTAAAGAATAAAGCGAGTACGCCTAACACGGACGAAAAGCTCGGTAAGCAATTTTTAACGGCGATTTGGGATCATCTGGGTGTCGTCAAGAACGATGGCCATACCCCTGCTACTCAATTCGCAATGCCATGGAGTCTTCTGCTAACCGACGAGCAGGACAAGCAGTACGGAATGCGGGGAGCTAAAGAAGAAGAGCAGGCAATGTCGGTTAGATCTAAGGTACTTCAACTTGTCACTTCCTTAACTACCGACACCTCCTTCGTATCGTTGGATCCCAAGAAGAAAGGAGAATACATTCTTTCCGGACCCAGCCATAAGTTATGGGTTTGGCAAAATGTAAGAGGTTGGAGCTCCAAATGGGGGACAAGCTATCAAATCACTGGAATTCCACAGCATGCAACAGAGATTTGTATTTATAGATGGAATGGAATATGGAAGGCGTTTCCCATAGAGCCCAATACGAAAACGATAACTGTTAATGGCTTAGAGAAAGATGAAACTTACATGTTCCTGGCTCGTTGAGCCTCAATGAAGGTAGTAAGAAGACGGCACACTTTAGACCCCATCTCCTGATGATTTTTGGTCCGGCGCGCCGTCTTCTTGTTTTTTTCTATTATCTCTTATCAAGAATATACTGAATCGATTCTCCTGGTGGCAGCACGGCTTCAATCTCGATCCATGGTTCCGCTTTTAATTCATTTACTTGCTGCACCGCATCTCTATAAACATCTCCTGGCCCTATTCGTTCTCCATCAAATATCCCTTTGTCCGGCATCAAAACTTTGAAACGCAGATGAATCTCTTCGTTTTCAAAATTAACTATGCTGATCAGAATTTTATCGGAAACAGCCTTACTTCCTGGCAACGGCTGCAGCGCGGCCGTATCAACTGCTCTAATGTAAACCTTCTTCATTCGGACTTCATTCCGGTTCATAATTTCGTATGATAAGGGGCTTCCGTGTGTTGCATAAGCCAGCGCAAGCCTTCTGAATATTTTCAACCGGGATTCTTGGTCATTTCCGAAAGAATATGCATGTGTTAAAGCTGGATCATGATTTTTGCCTTGAAAGTCGGTTTGAAACAGTTCATAATTCTTAAAAAATGCAGCGTGCTGCATGAAGATGTTGGAGAAACCGATATGAGCTCGCAAATTCCGGTCAAAGACGGCTGATTGTTTCTGCTGCGCCCCATACTTGCTTGGGTCCAAGTGCTTATTGTTTGTGCCAATTTCAGTGTTCAACATGAACTTAGGAAGGCCGTTTTGTAATGATTCGAAGGTTTTTAATGTTTCAAAAAAACTGCCTCCCTCCTTCTCCAAATATGAAGTGCCGTATGCGTGACCATTCGTTAAGTCAGTCAAATTTTCCAATTCTCTACGCTGGACGGGATCCCTTTCCCATCCGATCGGCAAGCCGTTTTTATTGCTGTAAGACCATCCTGGCGCCACAGATTGCAGATGAGGAGCATAGCGTGTTTTGTTCTCATTCATCCAACGGGCGATGGCGATATTCACATCTTTTGATCGATTGAAAATGCTTGGTTCGTTATCTACTTCATAATATTGAATATAGTCTCCATAGCGTTTCATAAACTGTTCCAGTTTATTTGCGGCCTCCGGAGCAAGAGTTCCGGCTGACGTAAGTTGAATATCGCCTGTATATAAGTACATAGCAACAGCGCCGGTGTTATACTCCTTTAGCTTTTCGTAATATTCCTGCATGGCCGAACAAGAATTTCTCACATTGCTAAAGCAGCTTGCTCTCATAATATTGTCGCTGTAAGCAATACCCATCCATTTTAATACGTAAGGCAAATGGTCTACGGCGCTTTGATCGAAATAATAACGCTCGGTTGATACCGAACTTCCCATCTTAATATAGCGTCCGTGGATCGGTTCTTCCGCCATTCTATAGAGCGCTTCCATTTCGATATAATCCCAATCAAACCATAAAAAAGGGTCTTCTGAAGAAGAGCAATAAAGGCACCGTTCAACTTGAAGTATAATCTCGTTCTGACCCTCAATAAAAAACTCAGGCGGTATGTAAAGTTCATATAGATTGCCATAAGCATCGTAATTAGAGTCGTTCGTATCTGACAAACCGGCAATTTGAATGAGGCCGGCCATAAAACCGTTTACAAAAACCGACATTTGAGGGATAGCCGTGCTGGCCTCGATGATTGGAACAAGAAATTTTGCGCCATATTGAAGTTTGTTCGGCATTTGAAATGAAATAGATAAGTTACGATTGACAGAAGCATTTAACCCTTTAGGAAAATCGTTTATCATCGCTTCTTTCGGGTTTCCAGACGCAAGGACGATTTGGTTAGCATCATGTAAGCCGTATCGTTTGAATTCCTGAGAGGAATGGTCTTGCATACCGATTCTGAACAATACTATTCGGTTGTTATCCGTATACGGTGTGGCGACAGGCGTTATTTTACCTGAATGGTTTGTCTTTGGCACATAGTCTGAAATGGATAGTCCCAAAAATAATTGAATGAGAAGAATGAGTGCCAGTTTCCTTACCATGAATCCTCCCTTTAAAATTACAAATCGAGATTACTCGACTTAAAAGCAGTTTCATAGTTGTTGTACTAGCCCATTTTAAGATACATTTTGTTATTTAAAATTATATTATGATACAATTAGTATAATTGTCAAGCTATTTCCCAACATTTTACATTACTTGCTATAAGAAAAGCTGAAAACAAAAACCTTCATATAAGTGCGGTTTTCATGATACAATTAGTATCAAATACTGTATGTGTTAAGTAAAGTATCGGTATTTGACTCTTCTAATTACATATTTATCGATTCATTTTGTATATATAATATTTATTCGGAGGAGTTTTTATGAACAATAGGTACGAACAATTAGATTCTTTACGAGGCCTTGCCGCATTATTTGTTGTGTTCCATCACTTGTTTCTATCCTTTAGTTCCAACCATTTTCTAGTTACATTTTTAAAACTTTCGCCTGCGCGATTATTGGTACAAGGCCATGCAGCCGTGATCATCTTCTTTCTCTTAAGCGGATTTGTGCTCGCTCTGCCTATTCTGAGAGGTAATCCCATCAATTATATGCATTATATCATCAAAAGATTTTGCCGTATTTATATCCCCTACGCTGTTGCCATATCCGCCACAATACTCATCTCCATTTATATATCCGATGGGCAACTGCAGCAATATACCGATTTTATTAACCAGTCATAGCAGGAGCCTTTTTCCTTTTCATTAATGTGGGAACATCTTGTCTTGATCGGCAATCCTCACACGGTTGTTTATAATCCGGTGATTTGGACGTTAATTCATGAATTACGAATTTCCATTTTATTCCCTTTCATTGTCCTGCTTGTGAAAAAACTAAACACGATTTATGTTTTAATCCTATGCGCCGCGCTTAGCTTGATCGCTGGTTTGGCCGGCATTCTGTCTACGATAACCGTTAACGGCTATCACACAAGTCTCTTCGATTCCCTGCATTACATTTCAATCTTTATGATCGGTGCGTTGGTCGCTAAGAACAAAACAGTACTTTCAACCCTGTACCAGCGATTCACGAAGATGCAAAAAATATCGTTTTTAATCATGGCTGTACTCCTTTATTCATACTCCGACGTATTAAGCAAAGATTTCTTTCACATCATCCCATTCCGTTTTTATGTTTCGGAATATGGTCTATCGCTCGGTTCCGTCCTACTCATCATAATGGCTCTAGCTTCTCGTAAAATATCCGGCTTATTAAATTTGCCACTCCTTATATTCTTAGGAAAAATATCTTACAGCTTGTATTTGACGCATATGCTCGTAATCTTGTCCCTCCTGCACTTGTTGCACGATCGAATATCTATGCCGCTTTTACTAACGCTCTCCGGCCTGGTATCCATTCTTACTGCAATCATCTGCTGGTACTTTGTCGAACTCCCATCCATGAAGCTCGGAAAATATTTGACCAAAAGCAGAAAGAACTCTGTCCCCAGTCTTGAAGTGAGACAAGAGGCATAATATGAGATCCCTTTTATCCGCTCTACTTGCCGCTCATCTTATGTCCTTGGCTTCCTGCGTCTATCATACATCGTCTGATAGTAAAGTAATCGAGAAGGTCCGAAATACAGAAATAATAAGACAACCCGCCTTTCAATACCTGCAGCAGAATGTCCTAGAGGGCCGTGAGCCTGTTATTTCCGTAATCGGAAGCAGTGTAACCGCCGGTTCAGGAGCAACCGGCAAAACCCACACATGGATCCATTTGTTAAGTGAACGTTTGAAAGCAGCCGAAGGTTTGGAGAAGCTGATCTACCTTAATCACGGTTTTCCGGGTTACTCTACGAAACAAATGTTGGCCCAAGGCAAAGTGGATGTCCTTCGTGAGGAGAACCCCTCTATCATTATTTTTGAGACTTGTTTGATCAATGACTTTGTGCAAAATATTTCAATCGAAGAAAGCAAAACAAACATTCAATCGCTTGTGCTAAACATGCAAAAAATGGCGCCGAAAGCCCGTATCATCATCACTTCCCCCAACCCGCGGAAGGAAAACCTGACAAAAAATAAAACTGGAAGTTCATATGAAGACTACGTAATAGAAACGGGAAAGTTTATTAAGCTTCATGGTTGGGAATATGTTGATATTTATAGTGAATTTACTAAACAAATAAAAGCCTCGAAAACCTCTATGGATAAGGTGATGTACGATTTTGTTCATCCGAACGATCTTGGTTATGCAATCTGGGCAAAGATTTTAGAGCAATATTTTTTATCCGATAACAAAAAAGAAGCTGCCCAAGAGTAGAAATAACTACTTTTGGTACAGCTTCTGTTTGTTAATCTTACAGATCGAAGTACAACGAATATTCGTGCGGATGAATGCGGATGGAAACAGCTTTCGCTTCGTCACGTTTCAAGGAAACGTAGTTGTCGATGAAGTCTTTCGTGAAGACTCCGCCTTCCGTCAAGAACTCATAGTCCGCTTCGAGCGCGTTAAGCGCTTCGTCGAGCGTACCCGGTACGCTGCGGATTTCGCCTTTCTCTGCATCGGACAGCTCGTAGATGTTCTTGTCGAGCGGGCCGTAGCCGAGGGCGCGAGGATCGATTTTCTTCTTGATGCCGTCCAGACCTGCAAGCAGCATGGCTGCGAATGCGAGGTAAGGGTTAGCCGTGCTGTCCGGTGTACGGAACTCGATACGACAGCCTTTAGGCGTTACAGCGGCCACCGGAATACGAACGGCTGCCGAACGGTTGCCTTTGGAGAACACGAGGTTAACCGGCGCTTCGTAACCAGGAACCAAACGTTTGAACGAGTTCGTGCTCGGGTTCGTCAATGCGATCAAAGCCGGTGCATGGTACAAGATACCGCCGATGTAGTTCAAAGCGAGCTCGCTCAAGTTACCGTAACCGTTCTTGTCATAGAACAAAGGCTGGTCGCCGTTAAAGATCGATTGGTGAACGTGCATCCCGCTACCGTTATCGCCGAACAGCGGTTTCGGCATGAACGTAGCCACTTTGCCGTATTGGCGAGCTGTGTTTTGCACGATATATTTGTATTTCATCAAGTTATCGGCTGTTTTCGTCAACGTATCGAAACGGAAGTTGATCTCGCCTTGACCCGCAGTCGCCACTTCATGGTGATGACGCTCGATGCGAAGACCGGATTCGATCAACAGACGGCACATTTCGGAACGGATGTCTTGTTGGGAATCCGTCGGAGCAACCGGCACGTATCCGCCTTTATGGCCTACTTTAAAGCCGAGATTGCCGCCTTCTTCTTTACGGTTCGAGTTCCAGTGAGCTTCTTCGGAATCTACGAAGTAGGAAGAAGAGTTTTGTTTGCTCTCGAAACGAACTTCGTCGAAGATGAAAAATTCGGATTCCGGAGCAAAGAATGCTGCCGTACCTACGCCGGCTTTTTTCAAATATTCTTCAGCCTTCTGAGCGATGCTGCGCGGATCGCGCTCATAACGCTCGCCATCAGGCGTATGGATGTTACACATAATAACCAATGTCGGATGAGCAGTGAACGGATCGACAAAGGAGGATTCCGTATCCGGCATCATAACCATGTCGGACTCTTCGATGCCTCTGAAACCGACGATGGAAGAACCGTCGAAGGCTACGCCGTTTTGGAAAGTCTCTTCTTCAACTTCAGATGCAGGAAGGGAGATATGATGCGCTCTACCGTTAAGATCGACGAAACGGAAATCTACCCACTCGATGCCTTTTTCTTTGATGGTATTTAACACGTTTTGAACTGACATGGACTCACTTACCTCCTAAATTCCGAACATTTTGACCTGTTCGAGCGAACATTGTTCAAGTTTTCTCTTGGATATGTGGTTATTATAAAACTTCGCATCAAGAGCCGTCAATAGTTATGTAAGGTATTTTTTGTGAAGGTGTTAGGTATGCTCACACCCGGCCGGGTTTTAGTCACATTTTCGACAAAAAAATGCTTAATCTCTTGCGGCATCCGCCTGAGATCAAGCATCCTTCTGTAAAAAAACGAATATTCGGTTACGAGTTCACAGCGGCGACGGGTTCCTTGACGGTATCGAAACGTTTGCCGCACAACGGCGCCAGCTTCTCCAAATCCTGCATCAGCCGGGCGAATTGGTCCGGGAACAGCGACTGAACGCCGTCTCCCGTCATGGAGTTGTCGGGGTCCGTATGCATCTCGACGATGAGCCCGTTCGCTCCTGCGGCAACGGACGCCTTGCTCATCGGTTCGACAAGCTCGCGACGACCCGTGCCGTGACTCGGATCGGAAATCACCGGCAGATGGCTGAGCGACTGCAGCACCGGAATCGCCGCCAGATCAAGCGTGTTTCGGGTATAAGACTCGAACGTTCGGATTCCGCGCTCACAAAGCATAACGTTCGGGTTTCCGCCAGCCAGTATATATTCAGCCGCATTCAGAAACTCATCGTACGTCGCGCTGAATCCCCGCTTGAGAAGCACCGGCGTTTGAATCTGGCCGAGCTTGCGCAGCAGATCGAAGTTTTGCATATTGCGCGTGCCGACTTGCAAAATATCGGCGTACTCAGCGCAGACATCCACGTATTCCGGCGTCATCACTTCGGTGATCGTCAGCAACCCGTGCTTCCTGCCGGCTTCCGCCATCATGACGAGACCTTCGACGCCGACGCCTTGAAAGCTGTAAGGACCCGTTCTTGGTTTAAATGCACCGCCGCGCAGCACTTGTGCGCCGCTGGCCTTCACCAGCCGCGCAATCTCATCGATCTGCTCCGGCGATTCGACGGCACACGGTCCGCCCATGACGACCAGCTGATCGCCGCCGATCTCCACGCCTTTCAATTGAATGATCGTGGGATCGGGATGAAAATCGCGGCTGGCCAGCTTATAGGACTTCGAGATTTTCACAACCTGCTCGACGCCGGACAATTGACGCAGCTGCTCGGCCAGCACAGGGCCCGCATTCCCGACGATACCGATAACGGTACGGTCTACGCCGCGTGAAATGTGAGCTTTCACGTCGTGCTTCTCAATATGGTGAACGATTTCGGAAATGCGCTCTTCCGGTGTTTTATTCGAAATGATAGCGATCATGCGGAACACCCTCTCGGTCAAATTTTCGTACATAGACGCTTCGACGCTTATACGCTTTTAAGCTTTTAATCACTAAAGCGAATATACAACGGAGACCCTCTCTCCGTCAAGTCTTGATTATTTTATGATCGTTATCCGTTCCCGTTCGTTGGCAGCAGCAGTTGTTCTTTTCGTTTACGCCGCTTCTCTTTACGGTTTTGGTCGACCCATTGCAGCGTCCAGCGGATCGGAAAGTAAGCGATGATGGCAAGAATGAGACCGTTGATCACGCCTCCGACGAACAGCTTCAAATAGAACTTCAGGAATCGGTCCAGCCATTCCGGCAATCGTTCGATCCAAGCGCCGTGAATGCCGTGAGGCAGCACGAGCGCCCCCATCTGGCGATGAAAAAACATCAGCGGCAAATAAATAACTTTACCGAACATAAAGCCGAGAAGAGCGGACGCCACGCTTGCGCGAAGCAAGTATACCAGTGGAAAGATGAGCAAAAAAGCAAGCCCGCCCGTCGGAAGCGTGAACATCTCGACGAATATCCCGATCGAAAAGCCCATGGCTACCAAGGCAGGCCCGCCTTTGGCCCGGGTCAACTGCAAATATTTATATCGAAACCAGCGGCCAATGGATCGGAGTTGGAACGTTTTTTTGAGTTTCGCCATTTTACGCATTTGCTGTTGTCCATTTCCTTCCTTGTCGATTACTTTACGGCTGCTTTCGTTTTTGGCGTAGGAATTAACCGGCTCAAATTGACGGTCCGGCGAATTTCCCATGTAGCCGGATCGTTCGCCTCGTACTGCTCCAGGAAATGAATAACCTCTTTCGTAATGGGCGTCGGCGTCGATGCCCCGGACGTTACGGCTACGCGCCGCACCGGCTTCAGCCATTCCGTATTCAGTTCGGTGATGTCCGCAATACGATAGGCCTTCACGCCTGCAATCTCCTCGGACACCTGAGCCAGCCGGTTCGAGTTGTTGCTGCGCGGATCGCCGACGACAAGCACGAGATCGGCATCCTTCGCCTGTTCGGCTACCGCTTCCTGACGCACCTGCGTCGCCAGGCATATTTCATTATGAATTTCGGCATGCGGGAATTTCTCGAGCAGACGATTCATAATATGCTTGATATCCCACTGCGACATGGTCGTTTGATTCGTGATCACGATCTTCTCCGCGCTCAGCCCGAGCTCGTCGATTTCCTCCGGCTTTTCAATCAAATGCACGCGCTCCGGCGCGACGCCGATCGCTCCTTCCGGCTCGGGATGGCCTTTCTTCCCGATATAGATGATATGGTAATCTTCCGCCGCTTTCTCGCGAATCAAGTCGTGCGTCTTCGTCACGTCGGGACAAGTCGCATCCACGACAGCCAGCCCCTTCTCGCGCGCGCGGCGGCGAACCTCCGGCGAAACGCCGTGCGCCGTGAAAATGACCGTGCCTTGCTCGATCTGATCCAGGATGTCGAGGCGGTTCGATCCGTCCAGCGTCACGATGCCTTCTTTCTCGAAGAAATCCGTCACATGGGCGTTATGCACAATCATGCCCAATATATATATAGGCCTCGGCAGATTAAAGTTTTTGGCCGTTTGCATGGCCAACGCCATAGCATCCACAACCCCGTAACAATAACCGCGGGGGGATATTTTGATCACGTCCACGCTTGCACCGCCTGTCGAAAATAGTCTTTATTTTTATTATACCTCATTCCCCTCACCGATGGAATGGCTGCTCTCCCGACCGCCCTCGAGCCCCGATCCGTGGGCAACCGGAAACCAGACCACGAACGTCGTCCCTTCGCCTTTGCTCGTCGTTACTTCGATGGACCCCTGATGCTCGTCAATGATCCACTTGGCGATCGACAAGCCTAGACCGGTGCCGGTTTTTTGTCCCCGTGACACGTCCGCCCGGTAGAACCGTTCGAAGATATGCGGCACTTCCTCTTTCTCCATGCCGATTCCCGTGTCTGCGATACGAATCCCGACCTGCCCGCCGTGACGCAGCGCGTCCATCCGCACGAAGCCGTGCTCCGTGTACTTGAACGCATTCTCGATGAAAATGAAAATCAGCTGCTGCAAATAATCTTGATTGCCGTAGATGGAAATATCCTCGGCCGGCGATAAATCTCCCACGATCCATTCGGCTGAGCGCGGAAGCATCTGAGCTTTGCGCGCCACCTCTTCCAGCAGCGGCTTCACCGCCAGCTCCCGCTTCTCGATCTGGAAGCCCGCATCCGCCCGCGCGAGCGCCAGCAGGTCATTAACCAACCTGGACATCCGCTGCGCTTCGCCGGAAATATCGCGCATCGCTTCCAGACTGAGCTCCACGGCCGGCAAATTCGACGGCTCTGCCTGCATCATCTGCTTCCACATCTTCTCGAGCAGCTCGACGTTGCCGCGAATCGTCGTGAGCGGCGTCCGCAGCTCGTGCGACGCGTCCGAGACGAACCGCCGCTGCGCGCTATAAGCTTCTTCCAGCTCGGCGTAAGCGCCCTGAAGCCGGCCCAGCATGCCGTTGATCGTTTCGATCAGCACGCCGATTTCGTCGCCGGGCCCCTGATACTCGATGCGCCGCTGCAGATCCGCCCCCTTCTCGATCTGATTGGTCGCCGCTATGACCTGTTCGATCGGGCGCAGCGCCTTCCTCGCGAGAAACCATCCGATCGAGGCGGCGAGCACGATCACAAGCAGCATGGACAAAGTCAGCACCAAACGCAGCAGAACGAGTACCCGCTCGGATTGGCCAACGAAGAAAGCCGCCTGCAGCATGCCGATCGGCTGGTCCTTCGGGCCGAAGAACGCGGTTGGATACACCGGCGCGTTGTAAACGAGAAAGTCGTATCCGTCGATTTTCACCTTGTCGAACACGCATTCCTGGGCAAGCACACAGTTGACTTTAGACGGCGTCACATCCGGAAATTCGATGCCCGCTTCTATTAAGTCCGATGCGCGAAATTTACGCCCGTCCTGCAAATTGACGATCTGTACCAGCAGCTTGCTGCTGCGAATCGAGTTTCGTCCCTCCAGCTCGAAATTGAAGCTGAAGCCTTGCGACGATACGGTAGGCAGCGCCCGGACCCGTTGAAGCACATAATTCGCCTCGTCCTTTAATTCCGTCTTGATGCCGCTAAACAAAATGTAGTTCATGAAAAAATAAAGCCCCAACGCCAGGATCAGCAACGTAGCCGTCAGTATCCCGGTGTACCATAACGTCAGGCGCAGACGTATCGACATGTCAGCCTTCTCCTCTTAGCACGTAACCCGCTCCGCGCACGGTCTGTATCAGGCGCTTATGCCCGTACTCCTCCGTTTTTTGCCGAAGCAGCGCAATATATACCTCCAGCACGTTCGATTCTCCGCTGTAGTCGTATCCCCATATTTTTTCCATAATGATATCGCGGGACAAGACGCGGCGCGGATTTTGCAGGAACAGGTGGAGCAGATCGAACTCCTTCGTCGTCAGCTCGATCCGTTGGCCGCCCCGGAACACTTCGCGCGTATCGAGATCCATGAACACATCCTGATACTGCAGCTTGTTCGCCTGGGTCTCGGCTTTCTCGGACGTTTTGCGCCGCAGGAGAACGCGAACGCGAGCTAAGAGCTCCTCGAGCGCGAACGGCTTGACCAAATAATCGTCCGCTCCCAAATCGAGACCTTTTACCCGATCGGACACTTCATCCTTCGCGGTCAGCATCAGCACCGGCACATCGGAGCCGCCTTCGCGAATGCGTCTGACGACCTCCCAGCCGTCGAGCTGCGGCATCATGACATCGAGGATGACAACATCCGGCTCGTTCTCCAGTATTTGCTTCAAGCCGTCCATGCCGTGATTGGCAGTAAACACCATGTACCCTTCGAAAGCCAGGCTGCGGCGGAGCATGGACGTAATTTTTTCATCGTCGTCGATAACTAATATTTTTTCTCTCATTTCGGTATACACCTGCCTCTGCCTTTATTGTAACGGAATTTGCTTGCCGAATCTAATGGTGCCAGCTCGTCTTCACGCAAAAAAAGAAGCAGGGCTTTTCTGCATACGTTGCCCTGCTTCTTTCCCTTGCAAGCTTGCGCTTACGGCATATTATTCCGCATTGCGGTTGCCGATCGTTACTTCAATGACTTGCTTCTTGCCGTCCCGCATAATGCCCAGGCTTACTTTATCGCCAACCTTCGTTTTCTTGATCGCTTCACTGATTTCCGAAGACGTCTTCACTTTCGTGCCGTTCAATTCGACGATGACGTCGTAAGGACGAATCCCTGCGCTGAAGGCCGGGCTCTTACGCTCGACTTGCGCGACGATTGCGCCTTCGTTATTTTCAAGCTTCAGCTCGGCAATCCATTCCTTGTCGATATCCTGCATGGAAATGCCCATATACGGAGCCGGCTCTTTCGGAATTTTCACATTGTTCTTCAGGTTGTCAAGAACCGAAGAGATTGTGCTCGTCGGAATCGCAAAGCCGATGCCTTGCGCTTGTGCGCTAACCGCCGTATTGATGCCGATCACTTCACCGTTCAGGTTAAGCAGCGGGCCGCCGGAATTCCCCGGGTTAATCGACGCGTCGGTTTGCAGCAAATGCTTGTAATCGCGCGTGCCGTTCTGATCCGGGATGCTGATCGGACGCTCTTTCGCGCTCAAGACGCCAACGGTGACCGTATGATCAAAGCCGTACGGGTTGCCGATCGCCACGACCCAATCGCCTACGTTCAAATCGTCCGCGCTGCCGAGCGGCAGAACCGGGAATTCTTTGCCGTTTTCCGGCGTTATTTTCAGCGCGGCGAGGTCGAGATCGTAGCTGTTGCCGAGCAGTTCGGCTTTGAACGGCTTCTCGTGACCCTGCACGTATACCCAAATTTCGTCCGCGCCTTCGATGACGTGCTCGTTAGTCAGAATATATCCGGATTTCTCGAAGATAAAACCGGTTCCCATCCCGCCGGGCTGCAATTGTCCGGAATTGTCCTGCTGTCCGTTCGTCCCGAAGTCGTCGCCGAAAAATTGACGGAAGAACGGATCGTTGAAGAGCGAGCTGCCGCCTCTCGAAGAGCTCTTCGCCTTCACCTTCGTCTCGATCTTCACGACCGCAGGGCTCGCCTGTTCGACGATTCCCGAGATGTTGTTAGGACGGGACATATCGAGCGCGGTCGGCTTCACCCCGCCATTGTTCGAGGAGCCTGCCGACGCCGAGCCTGTCGAGCCCGAACCGTTACCGGCCATCACGCCTTGCGCGCCGGTGAACAGGTTCATGCGGTCCGAGGCAAACATCAACGAGCCGACGACCAGCACACCCGCCATGAACGAGATGAACAAGCCCCGGAAACCGCTGTTCTTCTTCGGCGGCTTGCCGAACTGCCATTGACCGGCAGACGGCTGCTCAGCGCTCTCGTTTGTATAAAAAGAACGAACCGGTTTGGGCGGCGTCACTTCGACTGGAGCGGAACCGACGCTGTCGCCGGCCATTGAATCCGAAGTCGAAGCCTTCGGTTTATAAGGACCGTAAGCGAAATAGTGCGAAGAGCGGCTTTCCGTCTCTTCCGGCAAGCTAGTTTTCGCCCCCTCGTTATCGCTTGTCGTCTGTTCGCGCCGCTCCCGCTCTTCCGGCTTGCGGAAGAAATCGTTAAACGGGTTATAATTGTTGTTATTGTTGTTGTTGTTATTGTTGTTTTGATCCATCTTCCATGCCCTCCGTTTCTCAAACTACGAGATTGATATAATGGCAACTGCTGCTGGAGGATTCGTTCCCCTTGATTCACATATTGCACGTCGAACCTTAAAGAAACCTTAAAGAAACCTAAAACGGAGTTAAAAGTATGTATACTCCCTGGGAGACGTTCACCCGAGGGATAGTCAGCCCAAAGAAGACCAGAGGGCTCAGCCTTGGTCTTCGAGCAGCCATTCGATTTCATTGGGGAAGCCAGCCGCTCTCCACTTCTTTCAGCAGCGTCTTCGCTTGGCTCACCCATTTGTCCTCCACCGGAGCGTTTTTGTCGAGCGGATCTTGAAATTGGTTAACCAACGACGTCACGAAACCGGCCTGGGCGTTCTTATCCATGCCTTCATTGTACACGTGCTTCAGCACAAACGGGGAGCCAATCTCAATAACCGCCGTCGTCGATTCATTATCGCCGTCGAGCACCCCGTGGGTCACCTGGAACGGTATGCGCAGCCACACCTTGTGCGCTTCGTCCAAATACCGATCGAAATAACCGTGGTCGTAATCCCAGTTCCCGCCGAGCGAGAACTCCTTCGTATTTAAATACTGCCGGACCTGATTGAAAGCTTCCTCGCGTCCGACCAGCGTCGACTCCAATGGAACCATGGGATCCCCTCCGCAAAAAAATTCATACCCAAACTCCTAGATAGGATGAACGTTTTCCGGTAAAAATATGCTCATCGCCCGGTTCAATCATTTTTCGGGTCCAAGCCGCGGAACAGGGTTCGTTGACGGATTATTGCGTATGTAAATTAATCTAACGCATTCCGTTGACATTGTTGTCATGAGAACCTTATAATGAGGAACGAAAACGCTTCAATGAGTAAAAAGAGGAGTGAACGTTCATGGATTTAGCCGCCATACAGAGCGGTTTGGATACGATCTGGGTCGTGCTGACCGCTGCCATGATCCTGTTGATGGAAGGCGGTTTCGCTTTGTTGGAAGCCGGGTTCGTTCGGCAAAAAAACGCCGTCAGCATCATCATGAAGGTATTCGTCGACATTGCCTTCGGGGCTCTTATTTTTTTCTTTTTCGGTTTCGGACTCATGTATGGCAAAGATTTCTACGGCTTGGTCGGAACGACCGGCTTTATCATGGGAGGAGATCTTTCCCATATTCAGCTTACGATTACGCATGATACGTACTGGTTGTTCCAATGCGCATTCGTCATCGCCGTCATCTCCATCGTCTCCGGAGCGGTGGCGGAACGGATCAATTTTCATGCGTACATCTTGTTCACCGTTGCCATGACAGGTTTTATTTACCCGATTGCCGGACACTGGGTATGGAGCGCCGGCGGCTGGCTCGGCGGCCTCGGCATGATTGACTTCGCCGGTTCGGCCACCATCCACGCTTTAGGCGGCTTTGCAGCCTTGGCCGCGGCGATCCTGATCGGACCGCGGATCGGCAAGTTTTCGGAAAGCGGCGCGGCGAACATCGTGCCGCCGTCCAACTTGCCGCTCGCTTCCGTCGGCGCCTTTATTTTATGGTTCGGCTGGTTCGGGTTCAATTCGGGCAGCACGCTCAGCGCAACCAACGGTTCGATCGGCCACATCGCCGTCACGACGATGCTTGCGGCCGCTTCCGGCGGAGCGACTTGCATTCTGTTTACGATGATCCGCTACCGTAAAGCGGACCCGCCGATGGTCATTAACGGCTCC
>NZ_BIMH01000022.1 GCF_004000985.1 Paenibacillus validus NBRC 15382
TCAGCCAAGGAGGGATAGACTATGATTGACAGCAATACGAATTTATTAGTTGTAAGCGCTCACGCCGCCGACTTTGTATGGCGGGGAGGCGGCACCATTGCGAAGTACGTCAAGCATGGCGCCCATGTATCCCTCGTCATTTTGAGTTATGGGATCCGGGGGGAATCCAACGATCTTTGGAACATCGAAGGGCAAACCTATGACAATGTGAAGAAAATACGCAGAAGCGAGATTGAGGAAGCCGCACAGGCTTTGGGAATAACCGATATGGAGTACTGGGACTATCAGGATTACCATATGCAATTGGGCGAAGAGCGGATGGAGCGGCTCGTACGCAAGATTAGGGAAGTGAGGCCGCACGACATTCTGACGCACGGATTCAAAGACGCCTTCAATCCGGATCATGAAACGGTGGGTAAATTCGTTTTTGATGCGAGCGTATTGTCAACCTCTAACGGCGTTAGAATCGACGGAACGGCAACGGCTAAACAATCACGTATATTCGGCTTCGAGCCGCATCAATCGGAAATTAGTGACTTTAAACCTGAACTTATCCTTGATATTACGGAAACCTATGAACAAAAATTAGCTGCGATGGAAGCTTTTAAAGCGCAAAAACATTTGCATGATTACTATGATGCAAAAGCCAGGCTGAGAGGCAACCATGCACGCCGGGTATCGGGAAACAACCAGTATAAATATGCGGAGGCTTTCAGCCGGTTCTTTCCTTATGTGGGAGGAGAATTTGTGTGATGAATAAGTACGTCGTCAAAAATATCAAGCGGCCGGATGAGCAACTTATAGCAGAATATTCGAAGCTGGATGTTTCTACCGTTCACGAAGCTCAGGGGAAGATAGGCCTTTTGAGCCGGGAGATCAAGTCGATATCAAGCGGGGCCGCAATTTGCGGCCCGGCGGTAACGGCTGTTTGCTATGCTGGGGACAACTTGATGATCCACGCCGCCATTGAAGTGTGCAGGCCCGGCGATATTCTTGTCATCAGCACCATTGGTGAAAATGCCATCGGAATGATCGGTGAGCTGATCGTCATGGCGTTAATGAAACGCGGCGTAAAAGGCGTCATCACAGAATCCGGAATTCGCGATGCGGCTCAAATCAGGGAGCTCGGGTTTCCGATCTGGACGAAAGCGATTCACTCACAGGGCGCGGTGAAAACCCGGGGCGGATGGGTAAATGCTCCGGCGGTATGTGGCGGCGCCGCGGTGAATCCGGGGGATCTTATGATGGCGGATGATGACGGTATCGTGGTTGTGAAGCGTGATGACATACGATCTACGCTGGAAGCGTCTAAACAGAGAATGCGGAAAGAGGAAGGCACGAAAGAAAAAATTGCAAGAGGAGAGCTTAGCCTCGATTTTTATCAGCTGCGGGAAGTTTTGCAGCGGGAGAATGTTCATTATTATGAGGACGAAGATCAAGTGAAGGCATAAGCGCATACAGCACCGGAATTGTAACGGGAATCGGTCTTCATTCGAATGTGAATAAGATGATAAGGGTGAATAAAACAATGTCGACTTATGTGTTGATTCATGGTGCTTGGCATGGAATCGCCATGTAAAAAAGTTTTCACAATAGACACCGATCATTCTCCATTTTATTCGGCACCTGAGGAGCTGGCCTCCATTCTGCTGTCCGTCCAAGAATAGTTAGCCGCAGAGAAGGAAGTGGTTGTGGAAATAGTTCGAAATATAAAGGATTTTCGACTGTTTCCACAAATCATTGAAAGGTATTTATTCTTTTTTTATGCATGAAAGGAACTACATTTGTTGACTTTTTTCAACAAAACCAGTATATTTTTTGTAAATCAAAATTGTAGTACGATTTTGATTTAATACTTTTGTATCGTGGGGTTAATTATGAGCGCACAAATGGAAACCGCATATGTATATATAAAAGAAAGAATTTTAAACAATACCTATAAACCTTCTCAAAAGCTGACTGAAATTCAACTTGCTGATGAAATAGGCGTGAGCAGAAATACAATAAAAAAAGCGTTGTTAAAACTCGAACAGGAAAATTTGGTGGAGATGGAGGAAAATAAAGGGGCAACCATTAAATCCTTCACATTGGAGGAAATTTTAAATTATCTGGAAATTAGAGAAGCTTTGGAAGTTCTCACTATAAAATCGGCCATCCATCAGATGAGCGATGCGGATATCAAGGAACTGGGTCAAATTTTGAAGGATATGGAAATACAAGTTCAAAACGGCAACTTTACTCAATACTCGGCCCTGAATAAACAGTTTCACAATATTATTTATAAGTCCTCAAAAAACATACAGTCAGTAGAACTGATTAATCTGATCAAAACTCAATTGTCAAGAGTGGATATTCGTTCCGTTTTGGTCCCAGGAAGAAATCAACAGTCGCTCGAAGAGCATACAAGAATATTTCAAGCACTAAAAAATCGCGATGAGAAAGAAGCGGAAGAAGCGATGAGGGCACATATCTCGAATGTACGTCGTACCATACGGGACAATCATTTGATTTTATTGTGAAAGGCCCTCCCTATTTTCGGTATTAATCCATTCCGCGGGAATGTGAATAAGGAACTTCTTTCAGAAAACAAATAAGACGTGAAAATGAAATTTGGTCTGGGTAGGCGAAACTTTCAGTCACGTCTGTTTTTGTTTGTTTTTTTACGCTCTGACGGTAAGCCGTTGGTTACGGGTGAAAATGGAAGCGCAATTTAGTAGATTTTGAACGGGAAAAAAACATGGGCAATCAACTGATAACGACCGTCTATATACTAAACAACGAGGTGTAATGAATCATGGGTGTGCCGAGAATTGGCTTTATCGGTTTCGGAGAAGCGGCGTTTCATATCAGCAGCGGACTATGGTCGGAAGGAATTGAACAAATAGTTGCCTTTGATGCGATGTTGGAGGATTTAGCCTACGGTCCGCTCATCAAAGAACGCGCACAAGCTGCGCATGTATCGTTAGTTTCATCGCTGCAGCAGCTTATAGAAAGCAGTGATGTCATCCTTTGTGCAACGAGTGCGAAATATGCGGTAAAAATTGCTGAAGATGCCGTTAAATTTGTGAAGGATAACCAACTGTATGCGGATTTGAATTCGGCATCACCGACGGTTAAAAAGGAGATAGCCACGATAATAGGTGCTTCGGGCGCACTATTTGTGGATGCGGCAGTAATGGAAGCGGTGCCGCCCTATCGGCACAAAGTTCCGATTTCCGTGAGCGGCAACGGAGCTTCGCGGTTTGCGGATCTGATGGGCGCATACGGAATGAACATAACTGTCATTAATGACAAGGCGGGAAGTTCTTCCGCAATGAAGATGGTCCGTAGTGTGTTTATGAAGGGGTTTACGGCATTGTTGCTCGAAACACTTTCGGCGGCCCATAAATCCGGTGTTGAGCGGGAAATTATCCAATCCATCGGGGGGACTTTGAGTGATCGCTCCATAGTGGAGTTGGCTAACCTGCTCATAACTCGTACTGCCGTTCATGCGGAACGGAGAGTAGCGGAAATGGAGGAGGTCACGAACACTTTAAGGGAGCTGAATCTTGATTTTGCTATTTCCGCAGCGACCAAAATCAAGCTCCAGCATCTGGTGGATCTGGACTTAAAGCTGTACTTTAATGGGAATGCGCCTGAGCGGTATGAGCAGGTTCTTGAAGCGATAAATGAAATCTCACAAGTATCGAATTAATGGCGACGTCTGTATACGCTTAAAGAATTTACGAGAATCATGTGAGAGTTAGGGGGACGATTATATCGTATTTCTGATTCATCCATCATCTTCATGAAGGTTTCATTTTATTTTCATGGTTCCTTCATGAACATAATGGCTGACAGTGATATTATCTCTATAGCACTAAATACAACTAAAGATTTGATGTACATTTAGGAGGAAAAGGATTATGTCTCTAATTGGAACCGAAGTAAAACCGTTTAAAGCATCAGCGTATCAAAATGGTAAGTTTATCGAAGTTACAGAAGCCGATCTAAAAGGGAAGTGGAGTGTAGTTTGCTTTTATCCTGCAGACTTTACATTCGTTTGCCCAACCGAGCTGGAGGATCTTCAAAACCAATACGAGACCCTAAAGGGACTCGGGGTTGAAGTGTATTCCGTTTCAACCGATACCCATTTTACACATAAGGCATGGCACGACAGCTCAGAAACGATTGGTAAAATTACCTACGTTATGATCGGAGATCCTTCACATACGATTTCCCGCAACTTCGATGTGCTGATCGAGTCAGAGGGTCTGGCTGATCGCGGGACTTTTATCATCGATCCGGACGGTATCATCCAAACCGTTGAAATCAACGCTGGCGGCATCGGTCGCGATGCAAGCATTCTTGTTAGCAAGGTCAAGGCAGCACAGTATGTTCGAAACAACCCGGGCGAAGTTTGCCCAGCTAAATGGCAGGAAGGTGCTGAAACACTTAAGCCAAGCCTTGAACTCGTAGGAAAGATTTAAGGGGCTCGAAATATGATACTAGACGCGGATATCAAGGCACAATTAAACCAATACCTTCAGCTCATGGAAGGCGACGTGCTAATCAAAGTTAGCGCAGAGTCCGATGCGGTATCTACTAACATGCTGGCCTTAGTGGATGAAATATCCAACATGTCGTCCAGAATTACGGTAGAAAAAACAAAATTACCGAGAACGCCGAGCTTTAGTGTGAATCGTGTGGGCGAAGATACTGGGGTAACTTTTGCCGGTATTCCTCTGGGACACGAATTTACTTCATTGGTGTTAGCTCTGCTGCAGGTTAGTGGACGAGCTCCGAAGGTTGAACAGAACGTAATTGACCAGATTAAAAACATCAGCGGTGAATATCATTTTGAATCTTATATCAGCCTGAGCTGCCACAACTGTCCCGATGTTGTTCAGGCACTGAACTTGATGAGCATCCTCAATCCAGGCATTACGCATAGCATGATTGACGGGGCGGCGTTTAAAGCGGAGGCAGAAAGCAAGAACATCATGGCCGTGCCATCTGTTTACCTCAATGGTGAATTCTTCGGTAGTGGTCGTATGACGCTTGAGGAAATTCTTGCCAAGATGGGGAATGCTCCGGATGCTTCAGATTTTGATAACAAGGATCCATACGATGTGCTTGTTGTCGGGGGCGGCCCAGCTGGTGCAAGTGCAGCGATCTATGCGGCACGTAAAGGCATTCGCACAGGCATTGTTGCGGAACGCTTCGGCGGTCAGGTCATGGACACCGTAGGTATAGAGAACTTTATTAGCGTTAAATATACCGAAGGTCCTAAGCTCGCAGCGAGTCTTGAAGAGCATGTGAAAGAGTATGGCATTGATGTAATGAAATTACAGCGCGCCAAGCGTTTGGAAAAAAGGGACTTCATCGAAGTTGAACTCGAAAACGGTGCTGTTCTAAAGAGCAAGACCGTCATCCTTTCAACAGGTGCCCGTTGGCGCAATGTTGGCGTACCCGGCGAAGCGGAGTTCAAGAACAAAGGTGTAGCCTATTGCCCTCATTGTGATGGTCCTTTGTTTACAGGAAAACGCGTAGCGGTTATTGGCGGCGGTAACTCCGGTATTGAGGCGGCCATTGATCTTGCAGGCATTGTGGGCCATGTCACCGTTCTTGAGTTTATGCCGGAGCTGAAAGCTGATGCTGTATTACAAGATCGTCTTTACAGTCTGCCTAACGTAACGGTTCTAAAGAACGTTCAAACCAAAGAAATTACCGGTACTGACAAGGTAAACGGTATCTCCTACATTGAGCGCGATACAGGAGCGGTTCAGCATATTGAATTGGAGGGCGTGTTTGTTCAGATCGGTCTTGTACCCAATACCGATTGGTTAGGCGATACGGTCGAACGCAATCGCATCGGGGAGATCGTTGTAAATAGCCATGGCGCTACGAACGTACCTGGAGTGTTTGCAGCAGGTGACTGCACAAACAGTCCGTATAAGCAGATTATTATTTCTATGGGATCGGGTGCTAATGCAGCCTTAGGCGCATTCGATTATCTAATCCGTAATTAACCAGATTATTATATTACGTTAATATTATCCCCTTTAAGTAGACAGTAAAAGGAATGACATTTACTGTTGATCTTGGAGGGGATATTTATTATGGCTAGAATACGACAAAGTTATGCAAGCACAGCCCTCGTTATTTTTGCACCGGCTTGAGTTTATAATTTGTTAATAGTTTATTTAGATAGATTCAATAAGCCCTGATTATAATGAAAGGGAAGGAAACGTTTCCCCAATATGAAATAAAGGAGATCCGAAATGAAACTCAGTAAAAAATCGATTAGCGTCCTCTCATTTACGATCGGAGCGTGTGTCTTTGTATCCACAGCCTTTGCCGATATGGCGCTTGGCTCAGGCTATGACCGGTTAAAGAATTCCGTAAAAAATACCTCCGCGCAGATGGAGAAGGGATTGAACAACTACACGGTCGAGGCGCTGTTCACGCTGAAGGATAACGATCAAACCTTCCTTCAGGCCTCCACCTTCAATAAAATCGATAATGAAAAGCAGGCATCTGAAAATTCTACTAAGACTCAATATTCAAATGGCGAAACGACAACCAATTACTCGTATTCCGATCAAAAGCTTTCGATTTGGAAAAGCGGAACGGACGACAAATATTATGTGACGGAATACCCCGACGATATAGACAGGGGGAGCGGGAACAGATTTGATAACCCTTTTAACGAGAAGGGGGCGCCAGAGGTCGAGAAGATCGTTGACGCATTGGTTGGCAATCTGAAAGACTATGTGCAGGTTGAAGAAAGGCCTGAGGGCGGACGAGTTTACTCGGGAAGCTTGTCTGAGGCGCAAGTGCCTGCCGTAGTAAATGCTGTCTCTTCCTTCGGTATAAAGCAGATGATTAGCGACCAAAGCCGCATGGATAGAAATTCGAAGCTGCCGGAAATTGATAGTGATATTTTTGTTAAAAAGGTATCGGGCACAGCCGTTGAAAACAAAGCGGGATTATTGGAAAATTTGACGGGTGATGTGATTCTCTCCGGGAAAGATAAAAGCGGAGTACAGCATGATTTATCGCTGAATGTGGTTCTCAAGCTTTCCGACATTGGAAATACGAAGATTACAAAGCCTGACCTGACAGGCGCAAACGTCGAGAAGGTAAGCCAGTCCGGCGGCTTTAGCAGTAAGTATGCGGGGAAATATAAAAATAACATCATTATCGAGAAAGACGGGAAATTCGTGAAAATCGGTGAGAGAATCCTTGAAATCACGAGCGTGGAAAATAATAAAGTGACCGGCAAGTATTACGAAACCGTGAAGCCCGGATTCGAAGCCGAATATCCTGACAAGTATAACTTTACTTTTGAATATAATCCGAGCAATTCAAAGCCTATGTCTTTCTTTACTTATACAAATGCTAAAGGCGAGCAAGAAAACGGGCAGCTTCATCCGAGCGGCTCCGGAAAAATTTATCTCGACCTGAACATCGAGATCTTGGACAATAACTCGTATAGATCCAACACCAGTCACCAACATTTCGATGGGGAATTTAGCCGCGTATTTGAAGAGTAATCGAAAGGCTGTCCCTAAAGTGAACCTTCACTTTAGGGACAGCCATGTCATATTTATTGGGGGATGTTATCATTGACGAATAAAGCTATTGAAATCACCGGTTTAACCAAAGTATATAAAAACGGCCGGGGAATCAGCGATTTGAATTTGGAAGTCGATCAAGGCGATATATTCGGTTTTTTGGGGCCAAATGGCGCAGGAAAGACGACCGCTATGAAAATGATGACGGGACTCCTGAAACCGGACCGCGGCGATGTGAAGATTTTTGGCGCCAGCATTTTAGAGGACTATGTTAATGCTATGAAGCATGTGGGCTGTATTATCGAGACAGCGGAGTCGTATCCTTATTTAACGGCAAACGAAAACCTGAAGCTGTTTGCCAGGTTTTATCCGCAGGTTGACCAGCAAAGAATTGACGAATGTCTTGAAATCACCGGCATGTTAAAATATAAACATGAAAAATCAAGAAAGTTCTCGCTTGGTATGAAACAAAGGCTTGGGGTAGCGGCAGCGATCCTGTCGAAGCCAAAGCTGTTAATATTGGACGAGCCATTGAACGGACTTGATGTCGAGGGTATGCTGGATATGCGGAAGATGATTAAACGGCTTGCCAAGGAAGAAGGCACGACGTTCTTTATTTCCAGTCACCTGATTCATGATGTGGAGCTTACCTGCACCAGAATCGGAGTGGTTTACGGCGGAAAGCTTGTCAATGTGGATTATACCCAAAATATCCTATCCAATTATTCTTCGCTTGAAAATTATTTTGTTAGTGAGGTGGACCGGAATGGCAGGGTTTAAGGCTGCATTTATCAATGAAATCGTCAAGCTGTTGAAAAAGAAAAAAATGATAGCGGCCGCCATTTTGTCCATTCTTGCCGTTGTGATTGGACAAATTGCCGTAACGGCGATTAAGCATGGCCTTGGATTAAGAGTTGTAGGCAGCAACGAATTTCCTTTAGTGGTTCTATCGATGTTTACTTACACGATCCTGCCTCTATTTGCAACCTTTGTAGCCATCGATATGTTTAACGGCGAATTTTCGTCAAATACAATGAAAATAACGCTCACAAGGCCTGTTTCCAGATTCGGCGTATTTAGCGCGAAGGTTTTGAATTTAGCCTTGTTCATTATTGCAAACCTGCTGTTTGTCATGATTCTTTCTTTACTGGCCGGGCTCATATTTAATCCTTCGTCCGCCAGCCTGATCGGTATCGTAAGGGTCGTTTTGTCATATGCCGCAACGTTTTTTCCTGTTTTTGTGTTTGCCCTTCTCGTTGTATTGCTATCCAATATACTTCGGGGAGGACTGGCGGTTTTTTTTCTCTCGATTATTGTTTTTATCGGGTTTAACTTTTTAGGCATCGTTTTTTCCAATTATTCGAGTTTTTTTATCACATCCATGTTTGACTGGTACACGCTCTGGATTTCGGAAACGGTCAATGGTTTTAAAATTTTCCGCCAGATCTTAATCATGTCGGGCTGTGGTATAATGTTATTTACAGCGGGTTATTATTTGTTTGACCGCAAGGATATATAGAAAGGTAATTCCAATGCAATTAACCAAACGCTTTTTTACGATGAATGCGCTCGCCGTGCTGGTTTCCATTGCATTAACCGTTTTGGCTGTCATTATATTTGTTGCCGCTTATACGAAAGTGGTTGGCCCGGAAGCGGATATCAACGATTTGAAAAGGATCTTTGAAGTCAGGTCGGGGATCGGTGAGATCAAGAGGGCAGCGCAGACACTCGAGTTCGAACAGCTGCTTGATAAACCCTATCAGCAGGAGCTGTCCGATCGGGTTAAGGCTTTGGGGGCTAATGCCGTTATTTTGAAAAACAGAGAAGTATTATATTCCACAAAAAAGTTTAATGAAATCGATATTGAAAAAAGCTTGATGCTATCCGACAATGCGCCTAATCTTGATACTTTAGAGCTGGATGGCAGAACCTTTATGTTTGCCAGAGCGGACTATAGCCTTCATTCGGGAGATGAGGGCGTTTTGCTGCTGCTTGCGCCGATCAAGCTGAAAACGGGCTTTTACCTGTTTCTTGGCATTTTTACGGTCTGCTTTTTTATCCTTTCTTTTTTGATCATGAACTTTTGGGTTTCCTACCGGTTCTCCCGCGGCATCATTACACCTATTTCCAGGCTGAGGGATGCCGCTGTTAAAATTAGTGAAGGCGATTTAAGCTGCGGGATTGCGGAGGAAGGCGAAGGAGAGGTCAGGGAACTGTGCAGGACGCTGGAGTTCATGAGGATTAAGCTGAAGGAGTCTATTTATCTGCAGCAGAAATACGATGAAAACAGAAAGTTTCTGGTATCCAGCATCTCTCACGACTTAAAGACCCCTGTTACTTCCATTAAAGGATATATCGAAGGCATTATCGACGGGGTAGCCAAAACACCGGAAAAAATGGAGGAATACCTGGAAACGGCACGATCAAAGGCGATTCTGGTGAACGCCATGATTGATGATCTTCTGTTGTACTCCAAGCTGGATTTGAACCAAATCCCTTATCATTTTGAGAAAACGAATCTGGAGCCATACTTCGAGGATTGCGTTTCTGACCATCGCTATGAATATGAAAAGGCGAATATAAAACTGGCGCTTATCAGTGAATTGAAGGAGACCGTCTATGTCTTAATCGATAGAGAAAGGTTAAAACGGGTCATTCAAAACATTCTTGACAACGCCAAGAAGTACATGGAAAAGGCTGACGGACAGGTTCATATTATATTAAGGGAAACACGGACATCCGCTATAATAGAAATCAGGGACAATGGAAAAGGAATACCCGAGAACGACCTTCCCCATATTTTTGAGAGATTTTATCGTGCGGATCCGTCAAGAAAGAGTGCGGACGGCAGCGGCCTTGGGCTGGCTATTGCTCAACAAATTGTGGAAGGTCACGAAGGAAAAATTTGGGTCAGAAGCTCAGTAGGGGAAGGAACCCGCATGATGATATCTCTGAAAAAGTTTTAGCATTTTTGGAGGTTAGGATGAAAAGGATACTGATTATTGAGGACGATCAAAGTATAGCAAATCTGCAAAAGGATTATCTTGAGCTGAGCGGCTTTTCAGTTAAGATCGTGAATAGCGGAACGGACGGTTTGAAAGTCCTTGAGGAGGAAGCGTTTGACCTTATTATTCTGGACATTATGCTGCCGGGGATGGACGGATTTGAGGTTTTGAAAACGATCCGCGAGAAGGAGGACATTCCCGTGCTTCTTGTATCGGCCAGGGCGGAGGAAATTTATAAAATTAACGGTTTCGGTCTCGGCGCGGATGACTATATTACAAAGCCTTTCAGCTCCGGTGAACTGGTGGCTCGGGTTAACGCTCATCTGAACAAGTTTGAGCGGATGAAAGAACGGTTTGGTAAGGTTGATGAGGTCAGCAAGATCCAGGTCAGGGGACTAGAGGTCCAAAAAGATTCCAGAAGGGTTTTTGTGAACGGGAAAGAGGTAACGATGGCTCATAAGGAATTTGACCTGCTTCTGTTTCTCTTGCAAAATGCCAATCGGGTATTCGGCAAGGAAGAGCTTTTCGAACGGATTTGGGGGATGGATGCGCTTGGTGATGCGTCTACGGTTACGGTACACATCGCCCGGATCAGGGAGAAAATCGAGGAGAACCCGTCCAAGCCTCAATATATAGGTACGGTCTGGGGATCCGGGTACAGGTTTATGGTTTGACAACGAATCTAAAGAGAGCCTGTCAGGTACGGTTTTCGCCTTGACAGGCGGCAGTGATTCTGAAATGTGAATGAATAATAATGAATAGCTGAATAATGAGATGCATTTGAAGAATCGTAAACGCTTTGCAAGGAATCTCTTGCAAAGTTTTTTTTATTGTGGCTGCATTTCGAAAAAGCTCATCTCAGCGACCTATCCTTTTTTGATAACGGGTATTTTATGTTTGCTCTACGAAAGTTGCTATTATTTATATATAATCTATTTAAGGATAAGAGCGGCAAAAAGGGGTATCGGGCGATGATTTTATCGACAAAGCTACACATTCCGTATTCACGACGTCATGTGCTTATGGAACGCCTACCGATCATGGAGATGCTGAATGAGGGATTGCATACGAAACTGACTTTCGTGACGGCCCCTGGGGGGTACGGAAAGACAACAGCTTTGAGTCAGTGGGTACAGTAAAGCGAGATACCCGCCGCATGGGTTTCCCTGGATTCGCAAGATAATGATCTGTATCAGTTTTGGAGCTATATCATCGCGGCTTTTGACAGCAAGACTCCTTCTTTTGCCACGGCTATGGATCCGTATTTGTCTGCGCTGAAAACCGGAGCTGTTGAGCCTTTACTTGCAGCGATGATTCATGAGTTTAGCATCCGCGGCGAGGAATTGGCGATCATTTTAGACGATTATCACACGATTCATCTTTCTTCCATTCACGCATCGGTGGTGCGATTGCTTGAGAATGTGCCGGAGAATATCCATTTATATATAGCGAGTCGCATTCAATTGCCCTTCCCTGCGGCAGGTGGATCAGCGGTTTGCATCTTGCTGCGATATCGCTGCAAGGCAGTGACGATGTTCACGGATTTATTCATGCTTTCAATGGTGAGCATCGCATTATATCCGATTATCTTTTTCAGGAAGTGCTTCGCCATCAGTCTCAAGAGATTCAGTCTTTTCTCTTGGAAAGTATCCCGAACGTTTCAAACGATTGAATTTGCATGCGGCTAATTGGTTGGAGAAGCAAGGCTTTTTTGAAGAGGTCGTGGAGCACTTTCTTATGGGGCAGCACTACGCCGAAACTTGAACAGATAAAGCCGAAGATCGATTCGCCGGATAAGCATCTCTTTTTGAAAAAGTTGGAGAGGGAGAAAGCTTTTTTGTCACTCAATAAAGGTTCCCTGGAAGACGTGGACGCTTGGCTGCAAACTTGCGGCTACAAACACACGGATACAGTTTCACTGCATCATGTCATAGAATATCTTCAGCTAGCCAAGGTGCTTACGGAATATGGGGCATATCCGGAAGCTTTGCAACAGCAGGCTGCAAGCCCTGCAGCGGGGGAAGGAACTGAACTTGCTATAGAAGCATGTATTCATCTCCCTCGGAGCACGGAAATTCCCCCCTCCTTCTCCCCCGCTTTGGGGATTTTTTTATGGGTAGAATAAGTCTATAGTATGAGTATGATAACCTGGTGTTCGGTCACTGGTGAAGATGAACAAAAGCGACCAGAGTGCGGATTCTTCAGAAAGACCATGATGACCGCGGAGGAATGGGAGGCCAACGGGGATCTGCGGAGTCCTTCCATAAAGGCAGTACGTAACAAGCTCGCTGAGCTGGTTACAACACCTCAAAAAATACTGAATAGGGGATAAATCATGAAGACATCTATCGATGTAACGAAAATTCTCTCTCAGCTGATAACGAACAGCAGCATGAAACAAGAAGCAGTCGATCAAATTGTGGATCGATTGAACCTTGGAAAAAAGCCCATGACAGCAAAGGATGGGGAGTGAACCCCCTGAAGGTGAATCATCGTATCTCACCGCTTGTTTTACTACATAGTAATTGGCGGCAGATCGTGTTGACGATCTGTTCTTTGTGGTTCAGCTGCTCCACTTGGTGCTCCCCGTGGGTGATGAAGAGGAAATCGCCGATTACGAAACTCACCGGGCCGAATATGGTAGTTACCCAGTATGCGATCATCTTCTTTGTTTCGTTTTTCATTGTCTAATCTCCTATGGAAAAATGGCTTTGGGTTTACTGGAAGTTAAAATCATACAAATAATTGATGCTGCCGACTGGCAGCTTTTTTTGTTCAGCTGCAAAGGGCCTGCTACGAGAGCTTAAGGAAATCAAGTATTGGATGCACCCCTGTTTTGGGGGAGGGCTATGCCCAATATCAGGAAAACATGTAGATTTTAAGGTGTGAAAATTAAAGAATTTTGGGAATTTTCCTATCGGGAGCTAAGCTCTAAAATGAAACATGTAAGCGCTTAACTTCAAGGTAAGACAACTGCCTCGGCGAACATAGGAGTCTACTTAGGTAAGGGAGGAACAAGAATGAACGCTGCTCAACAGAAACACCAGAAAACAGAAACGAAGGAGGTTGCCAACTTCGACGCGGTCGTTGTCGGGGCAGGATTTTCGGGCTTGTATATGGTTTATCGCCTACGTGAGGCAGGTTTCTCCACCCGTGCTTACGAGGCAGGCGATGGGGTTGGAGGTGTTTGGTATTGGAATCGTTATCCCGGAGCGCGCTGCGACATTGAAAGCATCTATTATAACTACACTTTCTCTGATGAGCTTCTTCAGGAATGGACATGGTCTTCCAGATACGCCGAACAGCCTGAAATCCTAAGCTATCTCAACTACGTGGCAGACAAGTTCGACCTGCGTCGGGACATCCAATTCAAGACGCGCATCACTGCTGCTCATTACAACGAGACGACGAATAGATGGCAAATCAACATGGACGATGGCACTAGCGTATCGGCTAAGTACTTCATCACGGGAGTAGGTTGTCTTTCTGCCGGCAGTATTCCTACATTTAAGGGCTTAGATAGCTTCGAGGGTGACTGGTACCACGCCGGACATTGGCCGCACGACAAGGTGGATTTCCAGGGTAAACGGGTCGGTGTCATCGGTACCGGCTGTACGGGCGTTCAGGTCATACCGGCCATTGCACAAGAGGCAGACCGCCTAATGGTCTTTCAGCGGACCCCACAGTATAGCACGCCAGCGCAAAACCATCCGTTGGACCCGGAATTCATACGTCAAACGAAAGACAACTACAGTACGATTAAACGACAAATACGCGAATCGTTCATGGGCACTCCGTATATGCCCCGTGATCGGTCGGTGCTCGATGATACACCGGAAGAACGCCAGCGGGTATTCGAGGAGGCCTGGGAGCAAGGCGGGCAAGCACTTCCGTTTACCTATAAGGACTTGGTCTTTGACGAAGCAGCCAACGAGACTATCGCCGATTTCGTCCGCTCCAAGATACGGGAGATCGTAGTTGACCCCGCGGTGGCCGAGAAGTTGATGCCAAAGTACTATTTCGCCACCAAACGTCCAGTGATAGACACCAATTATTTCGAGACCTATAACCGCGAGAACGTTACCTTAGTAGATGTAAGGCAAGCGGCTATTCAGGAGATCACGCCCAAGGGGCTGCGAACATCGGATATGGAGTATGAACTGGACATCCTCGTTTTTGCTACCGGCTACGACGCGATGACAGGACCGTTGTTCAAAATCGATATCCGTGGTAGAGACGGGGCGGCGTTAAAGGAAAAATGGGCGGAGGGAGCGCAGACAAGGACGTACCTCGGAATAGCTACCGCTGGTTTCCCGAATTTTTTCATGATTACAGGTCCTGAGAGTCCTTCCGTCGTGACCAACATGCTTGTATCTATTGAGCAGCACGTGGAATGGATTGCGGATTGTATCCAATATATGCGCGAGCATGGTGTGGAGACGATTGAGGCCAAGGCGGAGGCAGAAGAGGGATGGAGCAAGCATTGCAGAGAGGTGGCCGACTCCACGCTCTATACCAAGACCGACTCCTGGTACACGGGTGCGAATATCGCAGATAAGCCGCTTGGATTCCCGATTTATCTGGGGGGTGTTGGACCCTACCGCCAGATATGCAACGAAGTTGCGGATAAGGGTTACGAGGGATTCTCTTTGATATCCTTTTCCATCCACTAAGCATATAATCAGAGATTGGCAAAGGAGGTTTTATTATCATGACTTTGGATCCTCAAGCAGCGGCATTCTTGGATTTAATCAAATCGGGTGGCACACCGCCTTTGAAGATGATGACACCTGAAGAAAGTCGGGCCTTATTCGCCCAGATGCACGCTCTGGGTGGAGAAATTGAAGCGGTTGCCCAGGTGGAAGACCGCCATATTTCTGTTCCCGATGGTCAAATTAAAGTCCGAATTTATAGACCCGAGGGGGAAGGCCCCTTTCCCATTCTCGTCTTTTTTCACGGTGGAGGCTATGTGTTCGGTGATTTGGAAACCGTGGATAGACCGTGCCGAAATCTTACCAATGCTGCGCGTTCGGTTGTCGTTTCCGTAGATTACAGGCTCTCTCCCGAATATAAATTTCCGGTACCTGTTGAGGATGGATACGCTGCCCTTGAATGGGTAAGCAATCAGGCATCCACCTTTCAAGGAGATGCTTCCCGAATAGCTGTCGGCGGAGACAGTGCGGGGGGAAACCTGGCAGCCGTTGTTGCAATCCTGGCACAGGAGCGGGGGGGACCTACAATTGTTTCTCAAGTATTGCTCTATCCGGTGACTGACTTTTCCTGCAATAGCAACTCGTACAAAGAAAATGGCCAAGGATATAATCTAACCGAAGATGACATGCTTTGGTTCCGGAAGCACTATCTGGGATCCGAAGATGACATTCAGAACGTATATGTTTCCCCGTTGCTCGCCAATAGTTTAAGCGGGCTGCCTCCCGCACTAATCCTTACAGCTCAATATGATCCGCTTCGCGATGAGGGAGCTCAATATGCAGCCCGTCTGAAAGATTCCGGGGTTTCCGTGGAATACGAGTGCTATGAAGGAATGATTCACGGATTCTTTTGGTTTGCAGGGATATTGGATCAAGGGAAGCATGCGATTGATCGGGTGGCTAATTATTTGAGAACGGTCTCTGGCAGATGAATACCAGACAGGATTAGCAAATATATTTATGGAGATGGCGAAAGGATTGGCCCACTGGTCATCGAACCACAAATTTAATCCATGGAAAAGGGAGGTCTTCCTCTGTTAATCAAAGCTGCCGTAACCCATCATAAGGGCTCGGCTTTTAAAATAGAAACGGTGATTCTGTCGGAACCCAAAGAGAATGAAGTCTTAATCAAAGTTGTGGCATCGGGTGTTTGCCACACGGATGCCATAGTCAGAGACCAAATCGCTCCTGTACCGTTGCCGGCTGTTCTAGGGCATGAGGGCTCCGGGATTGTAGAAAAAATTGGATTCAATGTAAGGACTGTGCGTCCAGGGGATCATGTTGTCCTATCTTTTTCTTCCTGCGGCCAATGCGAGGAATGTTTAACTGGGCATCCAACAACGTGCAACGAGTTAAACCCATTGAATTTTGGCGGAAGGATGAGCGATCACACCCACAGGATCTTCTATAAGGAGCAGGAAGTTTCCACTTTTTTCGGACAATCTTCATTTAGCACCTATGTCGTGGCCAACGAGAAAAACCTCGTAAAAGTAGACAAAGATGTAGATCTGGCTCTGCTTGGACCACTAGGCTGCGGAATCCAAACCGGAAGCGGGACGGTATTGAATAAATTAAAGCCTGAATTCGGTTCTACGATTGCCATATATGGATGCGGCGCGGTTGGGCTTAGTGCAGTCATGGCTGCGAAAATTGCCGGATGTTCTAAAATTATAGCCATTGATGTACATGATCATCGTTTAGAGTTAGCCATGGAGCTGGGTGCCACCCATGCATTAAATGGAAAAGAAGTGGTAGACGTGGTAGCACAAATCAAAGAGATGACGAATGGGGGGGCCCACTATGCCATCGAAACGACGGGAGTTCCTGTGGTCGTGCGCCAATCCGTACAAGCGTTAAAAAACAGAGGGACAGTCGCCATTGTCGGGGCAACGGGAGAAGTAACGTTCAATATCCACCAAGATCTGATGGCGGATGGAAAAACAATGGTTGGGGTGGTTGAAGGCGACGCTGTTCCGCAGGTATTTATTCCGAAGTTAATTGAGTATTACAAACGTGGTCAATTCCCGTTCAATAAACTGATTAAGTTTTACAATTTTGATGAGATCAATGAGGCTTTTGAGGATTCGCATACGGGGAAAACGGTTAAGCCGGTCTTGAAAATGTAGGTATTCCGAAGTATTTCTTGCAGAGAATCAAGCTCCAGCGAAGTTGTCTGGAGCTTGATTTTCATTTAGATGGCCTCGCTTTTTACATGTTATTTTATGATTCCCTGCCGTATCGCTTCTGCGACAGCTTGAACCCGATTGTGCGCAGTCATTTTCTTGGTCACGGATTTAACATAATCCTGAACGGTGAATTGACTAATCCCCATAAACTCCGACATCTCTTTCACACTCTCTCCAAAAGACATTCTTTGTAAAACGGCGATCTCACGGTCGCTCAGTTTACTAGGGTTATCAATAGGATTCATAGATCGAATGGCTTTACCTGCCAGCTGCCCGTATAAAGTGAGTGCCTGAAGAAGATCGTCGCCTATCGGTTTTGAGCCTGTATATTGCCCGGGACAAGCATATCCAACTACTGTTGTATTACAAGGAATAGGAACGGCTAAGACAAAAGACTTGTAAAATTCCATTTTCAAATACTTCTCAGGCGAAAGCCGAATTAATTCTGATCCTTCGGCATACACCGCTTGTTGTATTCGAATTGCTTTACGAAGAAGGGGGAGGTTGCGCACATCGTCTCGAATTTTCAAGGGGCTGGTTCCCTGGTCGGTAATTTGCAAAATGCCTTCGATAATCTCGCTTAACGGCGAATAACTGTATAAATGAACACCTGAAAAAGGGAAGAGTTCCGTGAATCCTCTTGCAGTGAGGACGATCTTGTCTTCATGATATGCGGCCGTGTAAATCATCTGGAGATAATCTTTCATCACAGTATCGAGCAACCAATCACTTCCCTTTTGGAAAGTCATTCTCAGATGAACTCAAGCGGTTGAAAAAATTATAAAGCATAAATAAACATTTTACAACCGCTTACATTGTGATATTTATGAAATCTTCAGGCACTAAAAAGGATGGATGTTGAGAAGAAATTGTGGGTAGAGATGAAATAGCGACATTTGCTGAACGGCGGTGGTCTTTACATGATCCTAACAATCCGTTGATACCTAGATAACGCCCGGTTAAATCCGGAGCTGGGGCGAGGCTACAATTATGCAGGTGTCAAGCCGTCTCCGGGGATAGCGCTTCAATCCGCTGAACAGGTCGTGACGGATAACATCCAGGAGAACACGTTATTAAATATCGATTTCAATGCGATTACGCCGGAATTGGTCTCGTGTGCCAAGCACCGGGGACTCCCGATCTACGCCTATACGGTTGAGACCAAGAAAGATATGCAGGATTTGATGAAAATGGGACTGCCAGGGATCATTACGGATTACGCCAACTGGATGGAAACACGGTGATGGGAGAAGAGACGGAATCTCCGCAGCAACCGGAACAACCTGAATTGAAGGCTGTCGCAATCAGAGGTCTTCCGGCATCCATGTATGCGGGCGATACGGTTTCGCTGGCTGTCTATGCCGATTATAGGAATGGCCCCAGCCTGGACGTTACAGCCTTTGCTGCAGTTACAAGCAGTCATCTGGATACGATAGCTGTGCGGCCGGGCTCCATTGTGGCGTTGGCGGCGGGAACCAGCGTGATCACTGCCGTTTATGGCAACGCCAAGTACGAGGCGGCCATTCAAGTGCTGCCAAACCGTAATAATACCAACACGGATACCGACACCTCAGTCGGTTCAACCCCTTCATCCGTCAATACCGATCCGAAGAAGTATGAACCTTCAGCAGAAGAGCTCAAATCCGCCCAAAGTTCATTCAAGCTTAAGGGCGAACAGCAGCAGCTCGTGCTGCCTGCCAATGTTGATGATTGGCTGGTTTCCAAGTCGCTTGAAGTGCAGGCTTCGGGAATACAGATAACCCTGCCTGCATCGGTGTTGAAAAACGCGGTAAGCCAGTCGAACGGGAATGTGCAGCAAAACGCGCAGACACGAATCCGAGGCTTGCAGGCTTATACCATATTAGCGATAACGGGGACTTGACATTCGTCAGCGGTCGGGTAAAAGACGAATTCGTAGAAGGACAAACGTATCATTTTAGCAAATATGGCGTGCTGGAGTTCGAGAAAACGTTCTCCGACGTTCCGAACGATCACTGGGCTGCGCCGGTCATTAAGCAGTTTGCGGCTAAACATATTGTGGAAGGGACAAGCCAGACTCTCTTTTCCCCGGAGCAGCCGGTCACCCGTGCGGAGTTTACGGCACTTCTGGTACGCCTGCTTGGCTTGAATCCCGAGCCTTCGGCATCATTCCGCGATGTGTCGGCCGACAAGTGGTATGCGTCCCCGATCGCCACAGCCTCCCAGGCGGGCCTCGTCCAAGGGGGAGAGCCGGATTTGTTCGCGCCTGACCGGACCATAACCCGTGAGCAAATGGCGGTCCTTCTGGTACGGGCTTATGAACTTCAGACGAAACGGCGAGCAACGGGCAATGCGATCAGCGCCTTCAGCGACTCTAAAGATATGAGTGCGTGGGCGCAAGAAGGAGTTAATGCGGCTTATCAATTCGACCTAATCTCCGGCCGAAGCGAGGGACTGATGGTACCTCAAGGTCAAGCCAACCGTGCCGAAAGCGTGCAAGCCGTTTACAATTTGATGAACAAGCTTCAACTTTTCCCGTAAACATGATTTAGGATATAGAGGATCTTCCAGCATGTCATTGCCGAGGCCCGCATTAGCTGAATCTCAAGCTAATCGGGCCTCATCTGTTAATTCTCATGATTGACGTTGAGAAATATTATCATTTACAATGAAGATCAATAGAGAATGTAGATGCGATTAGGGCGGGCGAAGGATGAAACGGATATTGCTAATTGAGGATGAGAAGAATCTATCGCGGTTCCTCGAACTGGAGCTGCGCCATGAAGCGTTCGAGATTGCGCTCGCAGCGGACGGCAAGAGCGGTCTTGAACTGGCAATCCGGGAGAGCTGGGATCTTATTCTGCTCGATCTGATGCTCCCGGCAATGGACGGAATTGAGGTATGCAGGCAGATCAGAGCCGCCAAGAAGGTGCCGATCATCATGATCACGGCCAGAGACAGCGTGACGGATCGCGTATCCGGTCTGGATAACGGCGCTGACGATTATATTCCAAAGCCGTTCGCAATCGAGGAACTGCTTGCGCGCATACGTGTCGTATTCCGCAGGCAGGAGGAGGCGGAGGAACAGCAGCGGCAGCTGCTTGCGTTCCATGATCTTGTTCTCGATGTGGATGCCAGAGTTGTAATCAAGGACTCCAGAACGATTGAGCTGACGAAACGGGAATATGCCTTGCTGGAGACGTTCATGAAAAATCTGAACCGCGTGCTGCCGAGGGAGACGCTGCTTGATATGGTGTGGGGCTTCGATACGGTAGTCGATACGAATGTCGTTGACGTCTATGTGCGTTATCTCCGCAACAAGATCGATACCGAAGGAGAAGCCAGCTATATCCAGACGGTTCGTGGCATTGGCTATGTGATGCGCAAATGAAGGCGGAACGTTACCGATTTCCTATACGCTATCACGCTCTGCCGATCAAATGGAAGCTGACCCTATGGTCAGCTCTCTTGCTGTTCCTGCTGTTCGGAGCTTATAACATCGTCCAATATGTATTCGTCGAGCGGTGGATGATAAAGGAGGAGCAGGCAAGCACACAGCAGGATATGAGGGAAATACTGAATGTGCTGCTGGAGAAGGAGTTTCGCTTCGAGGAGTCTGAGTACTCGCGCATACGCAGCTATCTGGAGAAGGTGAATCAATCTTCCCAGCTTATCCGCGTGTTCGATGAGAAGGGCTTGCCGATCATTGCGGTATCGGATGATTTTCCGAATGAGTGGATAGCGGACAATGACGCTGTACTGAGGGCTAACGATAACCATTCGTTCAGTCTGGATAACATGCTGGTCATGCGAAGCCCGTTTACGATCTTCGAATTCCATGGCACCGTTGAAATCGTGAAGAGTATGGAAGACTTCGGGAAGCTGATCAACGCTTTCCTGCAAGTGATGCTTCTATGCGGACTGGGGGCGGTCATGGTCAGTGCCTTCGGCGGCAGACTGTTGGCGCGCCAACTGCTGCGGCCGCTTCAGGCGATGAACGAAACGATGCAGCGCGTCAAGCAGAATGGGCTTCAAGAGCGGATCCAGCTTACCGGATCGAAGGACGAGATCCATTCGCTGATGAACCTATTCAACGAAATGATGGACCAGGTCGAGCGCTCCTTCGCACAGCAGCGGCAATTTGTCGAGGACGCGTCGCATGAGCTGCGGACACCGATCGCGATATTGGAGGGTCATCTGGCCATGCTGCGGCGCTGGGGCAAGCAGGACCCGGCCGTTCTTGAGGAGTCGCTGGACATCTCCCTTCACGAGCTGGCCCGCTTGAAGGGGTTGGTGCAAGAGCTGCTTCGTCTGTCGAGGGCGGAGCGGTCTGTCAGCGGCGACGAAGCAAGGGAAGCAGACCCGACGCCGATTCTGTCGCGGCTGATCAAGCATGCAGCCGCCCTGTACCCGTCGTTCCGATTCGAAGCGGAGCTCGAAGACTTGGGGGGCATCAGGCTTGCGATTTCCGAACAGCATCTGGAGCAGATTTTTATTATCCTCATGGACAATGCGGTCAAATATTCAGGCGACAGCCGCACCGTTCGAATCCGTGGAGCGGCTTCGGACGGGCAAGCCACCCTTGCGGTGATCGACTGCGGCATCGGGATTTCAGAGGAAAGCTTGCCTTACGTCTGGGACCGCTTCTACCGCGCGGATAAGTCGCGAAGCGGAGAGCAGGGCGGCTATGGGCTCGGTTTGCCCATTGCCAAGCGGCTGGCCGAGGGCTGCGGCGGAACGATTCAAATAGACAGCCGTCTGAATGAAGGTACAACCGTAACGGTTACGTTTCCTGAGAAGATCAAGTGAGTGCGGCTCGAATAGAAAACTTTTTTCGTTTTCACAGCATTTTCTCATTTTCGTTCGTTACAATGAGTTGGTAATGATATTCATTATCACAAATAAACTATCAGAATGAGAGGTCGGACCGAAATGAGAAAGAAATACTTCGTGGGCATGATCGTACTAACGCTAATGATGGCCATAGCGCTGGCAGGCTGCGGCGCTGGAAATACAGGGAATCAAGAAGCGGGCAATGCTCCGGCAAAGGAGGCGCCTGCTAGCACTGAAGCGCCGAAGAAGGAGCAGGTCGTTAATATATTCACGGCACGCCATTACGATATCGACTTCCAAATTTTCGACGAATTCGAGAAGCGGACAGGCATTAAGGTCAATGAGATCAAAGGTACGGCCGAGGAGCTGGTGGAGCGCCTGAAACGGGAAGGCGAGAGTTCCGAGGCGGATTTGTTCATCACCGTTGATGGCGGCGTATTAAACTACGCGAAGCAGAACGGCGTACTTCAGCCCGTCCAGTCCGATGTCGTGAATGCCAACGTACCGGCGAACCTTCGCGATAAGGATAATAACTGGATCGGCTATGCTACCCGCGCACGCGTCATTGTTTATGCCAAGGACCGGGTAACGCCGGATCAGTTGTCCACTTACGAGGATCTGACAAACGAGAAATGGAAGGGCAAAGTGCTCGTGCGCTCGTCTTCCAACCTGTACAATCAATCGCTTCTCGCATCGCTGATCGAGCTGAATGGCGAAGAGCAAGCCGAACAGTGGGCGAAGGGGCTGGTGAACAACCTGGCTCAAAAGCCGGATGGAGGAGACCGCGACCAAGCGAAGGCGATCGCCGCCAAGGTTGGCGACGTGGCCATCATGAATACGTATTATGTTGGACAGATGCTGCATTCGAAGGAAGCGGAGGAGGTCAAGGTAGCCGAGCAGATCGGCGTCTTCTTCCCGAACCAGAACACGACCGGCACGCATCTTAACATTAGCGGCGTCGGACTGACTGCGCATGCGAAGAACAAGGAGAACGCCGTCAAACTGATCGAGTATCTGACAAGCAAGGAGACACAGACGACGCTTGCAGCCGGAAGCTTCGAATTCCCGGTCAATGTCGAAGCCGAGAAGCCGGCGCTGCTGAAGGAGTGGGGCGAATTCAAGGTGCAGCAGCTCGACTTCTCGAAGCTGGGCGAGCATAACAAGAAGGCTATAGAGATCATGAACAAGGTGAACTGGAAATAAATATGATGGCTTCCACCTTGTTGAGGGACTTGAAACGAAAGTTGAATGGATGGGTAATCCTTAGTGGAATTGGGGCCATGGCGGCCCTTCTTCCGTCTTTTTATATTCTGATCGGCCTATTCCGCAAGCCGAATGAGAATTGGCAGCATATCAGGGAGTATATGCTTGTCGATTACGCGCTGGAGTCGCTGCGGCTCGTGGGCGGCACGGTTGCGTTTGCCGTCATGATCGGCGTTGCGCTAGCCTGGCTCGTAGCGGCATACGATTTCCCGCTGCGGCGCTTTTTTGCCTGGACATTCGTACTGCCTCTGGCTATGCCTCCGTATATCGCGGCCTACACGTACGGCTCCATGCTCAGTTATACGGGCAGCGTGCAGACCTTTATGCGCAATAAGCTTGGATGGACCGTCAATCAGAGTTACTTCGATATCATGTCCATGAAGGGCGCTATTTTTATTTTCACCCTGTTCTTGTTCCCGTACATCTATCTGATTACGAAGTCGTTCCTCGAGAAGCAGAGCGCCGCCTTCATTGACAATGCAAGACTGCTGGGGAAGGGGCCCGTCTATATCTTCCTTCGAGTGGTGCTGCCGCTGTCGCAAGGGGCGATCGTCGGGGGGGCAAGCCTGGTTGCCTTCGAGGTGCTGAACGATTACGGCGTGTCCAAGCACTTCGGCATTCAATCATTCTCAACCGCCATTTTCAAGACTTGGTTCGGCATGAGCGACATCGATTCGGCGCTGCGTTTGTCCGCCTTGCTCATGATGGTCATCATAGGGCTGTTCGTCATCGAACGCCTGCTACGCGGACGGAAGAAATACCATTCGACCGTCAGCCGTTCGACCCCGCTGCGCCGGAGGAAGCTGCGCGGCATTCAGGCTGCCGCAGCCGTCGTCTTCAGTACGATCGTGCTTTCATTGTCATTCATCATTCCGGTATTCCAGATGATCGTCTGGGCCGGGTGGACGTACCATGACGTGCTGGACATGAGGTTCGCAGGCATGCTGAATAATTCGCTCGTCCTATCAGGTGTCTCGATCGCGCTTATTATGCTTCTGGCCGTCATCGTGGCGAATGTGAACCGCTACGGGCGAACCTTCTTCTCAAGGATGATGAGCCGTGTAATTGCGATGGGTTATTCCATCCCGGGAGCGGTCCTGTCCATCGGCGTGCTCGCCGTATTCCTGTCGCTTGACCGGCAGCTTGCCGGCGTCTATGAGCAGCTAGGCCTGGGAGCGGGCAAGCTCGTGCTGAGCATGTCGCTTGTTATGCTTGTATTTGCGTATACCGTTCGTTTTCTGGCGGTGGGTTATAATGCGGTAGAGGCTGGTTTTGACAAAATCGGCAATCGATACAGCGAGGCGTCGCGCATGCTCGGTCTCGGAATGACGCGCACGTTCTTCAAGGTAGACCTGCCGATGATACGCGGATCGGTGTTGGCCGGGCTAGTGCTTGTGTTCATGGAGATCGTGAAGGAGCTTCCGCTGACGCTGCTGCTCAGGCCATTCAACTTCGATACGCTGGCGACCAAGGCCTATCAATATGCGAGCGATGAGCAGATCCATCAGGCATCCGTGCCTTCGCTCATGATTATCGCGGTCGGGATTTTGTCCGTCGTATTCTATCATTGGTTAGGGGAGAGGAATGCGAGATGAGCTTCATAGAGCTTCAGGATATATCGTATCATTATTCGAAGGCCGGCGGGAGCGTGCTGAGCGGCTTTTCGCTTCAATTAAAGCAAGGGGAGATTGTGGGAATATTGGGACAGAGCGGCTGCGGCAAGAGCACGCTGCTTCGGTTGATCGCCGGCCTTGAGCAGCCGAGCTCGGGGCATATCACCATTAACGGCGTGACAATGGTTTCTCCGAATGTATTCGTGCAGCCGGAGGCGCGCGGCGTCGGCATGGTGTTCCAGGATTATGCCTTGTTCCCGCACCTGACGGTCGCGCAGAACATCCTGTTCGGCCTGCATCGGCTGCCGAGCTCGGAGCGTGCGGCGCGATTGGCCGATATGCTGGAGCTTGTCCAGCTGAGCGGCTTCGCCAAGCGGTATCCGCATGAGCTGAGCGGCGGCCAGCAGCAGCGCGTCGCTTTCGCGAGGGCACTCGCGCCGCGGCCGCAGCTGCTGCTCATGGATGAGCCATTCAGCAGCCTGGATGCGGATCTGAAGAGCCAGATCCGAGGGGAGCTGCAAGCGCTGCTCCGGGCGGCAGGCATTACCTCGATCCTTGTCACCCATGACCGGGAAGATGCCGATGCGATCTGCGATCGGATTGTCGAGATGGAAGCCAGACAGCTGGTGTTCCAATAAACGTAAGGGGGCTTTCCCATAAGGTCATAAATAGACCTTCCGGGAAAGGCCCTCTTTTTTATGATGCGGTGAGAAGGCATACCAAGCGGCCAATATCCGGCAGACTCGAACTAACGTGGGGACAGGAGCATATTTTGTAGTGCTTTTCCATATAGATGAAGGGGCACACGGTCTTGACTAATATAATAAAAGATAGCTAAACCATTTTCTAACGAAAGAATAGTCCATGCCATTTCATTCGTAGATAGAGTAGAATCATGATTCTCTTTCGACATCAATTTCTCAATGGCCTTGGAAATTTGTTCTACCGATTCTGTTATCATGGTAGACCATTTATGGCGTACCGATTCTTCACGCATCGCATAAAGAAGAAATTCCATGTTCAGCATGCTCCATGTTCGATTTTCCTGCCTAACGGAAAGGAAATATTCATCCATTGTTTCGATAAAATGTGAAAGTGAATGCTGTTGGTCTATGACTTGATGGATGTTTTCCACATGTAATAGCATTTGTTGTTCCAATATGGCTAGAAAGAGATCTTCTTTGGAATTAAAATGAGCATAAACCGCCCCTTTGCTAAATCCGGCATATTCTGCAATTTTATCAACAGAAGCTCCGTGAAAGCCTAGTTGAGCAAAGGTCTCAACAGCTGATTCTAAAAGTAATTGCCGTGTTTCCTTTTTTCGCTCCTCTTGGGTTAATCTTCGTCTGGCCATTCTTCTTCCCCCCTCTCGCTTGACAATCATACCATGCAGCATTAACATACCATATAGTATATAAATTCCGAAAGGTATGCAAATTATCATTTATCATTATGCTGGAAGTAACCATCAACAATGTCATTCTGGATTGACGTACGATCATTATAGATAATCCAGTAAAAGGGGAAGAGGGTCATCATGAGAAGGGAAGAAAGCCTTACTACGCAGAAACAGTCTTTGTCAAAAATTTTGGCACAAACGATTAAAACAGGAATTATTAAATCAAACCTGATTCCGATGTTTGCCGGATTAACCTTGGCATTATATACCTATCAAATCAGTCCTATTGAGAAATTTCCGGAAATGTTATTTGCTTTGATTGGTTCGATTTTAGTCATGGGTGCAGCCGGAGCTTTTAATAACCTATATGACCGAGATATAGATTCTATTATGGAGAGAACTAAAAACAGACCGACTGTAACAGGAGAAATAAAGCCTAAAGCGGTATTAGGGCTTGGTATCTTCATGTCTATTCTCGGCATAGCAACTCTTGCATTAACAACTCCCCTGGCAGCAATCCTAGGGTTTCTGGGTTTGTTTTTTTATATGGTCCCCTATACGATGTGGAGTAAAAGAAGAACCATTTATAATACGGAGATTGGAAGTATTTCTGGGGCAATGCCGCCTCTTATAGGATGGGCTGCTATTTATCCGGACATAACACATCCAGCCATTCTTGGTCTGTTTGCGATTACAGTTATTTGGCAAATGCCGCATTTCTATGCTATAGCTATCCGGAAGCACGATGAGTATAAGGCTGCGAAGGTTCCTATGCTTCCAGTAGTCAAAGGTGTTAAAAGAACCTATATACAAACTAATATTTATTTAATTGTTTTAATTGCAATAAGTTTTCTTTTTGGGTCTTTAAGCCTTGGTCTTATGTTAGTCGCGCTTCTTTTAAGTGTTCTATGGCTTATTTTAAGTATTTTCGGTTATAAAAAGATGGATTCAGAGAAATGGGCAAAATCAATGTTTGTTTATTCCCTGCTTCATATGACGATCTTATTTTCAACTGTAATTATCTATTCTCTGATGGGAATTTCTTAACTTTGTTATGTTCTTATGGGGGTCAGGAGGGCTGGATTTATGCAAAGTTATGGTAATCTAAGAAGCGTATCGTTTGGCACCCGAATCATTTCTTTTTTGTGGGATTATATTATTATATTAGGCTACATCATCCTGTTGATCGGAGTATTTTATATTGCAAAACCTATACTGATTCCACTGTTTACAGCAAGTGCTTTGTCCGCGGAGATCACTGGTTTTTTATTAATTACGCTTCCTGTTTATCTTTATTTTGCTTTATGTGAGGGGTCGAAATCGCACGCGACATGGGGAAAGCGAAGAATGGGGATCGTGGTGGTTGACGTTCACGGTCAACCATGCGGTCTTGGCCGCTCTCTTTTCCGTTCTGCCCTTAAATTCATCCCTTGGGAGCTGTCCCATTTCACCATATGGCACATGGTCATTCCGTCAGGGTATCCCGATTATATAATTTATATTTTATTGGCCACGGTCTACGGATGGGTATTCATTTACTTGCTATGCGCCTTTATCAGCAAAAATAAACAAACTCTTTATGATTTTATTGCGGGAACCGTTGTAAGATATAAGGATTAAGCGTTCATTGAGCTCCATCCTTAGAAGGAGTTAAACCACCTTTTTAATGGGTGGTTTTTCTTATATCCGAAAATCTACAATCAAGTTGAACAGAGCCAAATTTATAAAAATTAAAACAATGACGATTGATTAAGTTTTTATATATTGCAAGAAACTCCTTCTCTCGCAACTCGTTTCGACAAACATTTCATACCATATATGTTAATTTAAACCTAATGCGGATATCTAAGAAAGGGTGGGTGCTTTCATTTCCTTCAGCAAACCGATTTCCATTCGGACTATTTTGCTGTCCGTCTTTCTTCTGCTCATGATTTTTCCTCTGGTGGTCATCACGTATATTACCTACAAGAAGGAAAATGAAATCTTTCAAAAGCAGATGAGCCAATATTTGCTGCAAACCGTTGAACAGACTCATCGGGCTCTGGACGCCAATCTATCAGAAATCGACCGGCTCACATGGACTTTACTATATGAGCAGTCGCTTGATTTTTTAAAGGGTCCGTTAGATTCTCCATACCGGTTGTTTGATGCCAATCAAAGGTTTAAAGAATTGGTTTATTCCAACTTGTTTCGCGGCAGGCTGGAGTACATACGCGCCATCTCTTTTATCACTTCGGATCGTACGGTTCTATCGACGGAGAATTCATTTTATGCCTACGAGCAGGTCGATCATGCGAACTATCAATTTGTCATCGATCAGGTAGAGGACAAGTCCTTAAAAATGAACTGGTTCAGTGAAAAGAGGGCGATATATAGCCCGAAGGACGGCTTCCAAACCCCGGTTCGCGCTTCCGTGACGGCAGCAAGGCGCCTTATTGACAGCAATACGGGGGTGCTTCGCGGGTATCTGTTTGTTCAATTTAACGATTCGTTTATCAGTGAGTATCTCCGTAAGGTTCAAATCGGCTCAACAGGATCATTGTTGGTTTCGGACGCAGCGGGAGATGTTATTTACCAGCAGGATCCCCAGTTGTTTCAGAACAATAAAATAAATGAAGCGATAAGGTCTTTGCCTCTCCAGGGACAAGGGCTGAGGATTGTTGACGGGAAATGGCTGCTTGCCTCCGACATCTCGAAACTCAGCGGATGGAAAATGACGGCAGTTGTTCCTTTAGGAGAATTGATTGGTCCGAATCAAAAAATATTGCAATATCTGCTGATCATTGCCGCTTGCGGAGCCGTTGTCTCCGTCATCGTCTCGATCCTGCTGGCTACCGCGATTTCCAAGCCGGTCATTAATTTGGCCCGCTTAATGTCCATTGCTTCGAAAGACAGTCTTCATGTGCGGGAAACTCAAGGTTCGATTCAGGAAATCAGTATTTTACAATTCAACTTCAATCGTATGATGGACCGGATTCAGGATCTGATTCGGGAGAACGAAAGGCAGCAGAAAGAAAAGCGGGAGGCGCTGCTGCAGGCGCTGCAAATGCAGATTCATCCGCATTTTTTATATAATACGCTCGACATGATTTACTGGATGGCCAAGAAACATAAAGCGGAATCCATAAGCAAGCTGGTAACGGCTTTGGGCAGGTTTTTCCGGTTCACCTTATCTGCGGGACAGGAATGGACAACACTGAGAAAAGAGGTGGAGCATATCGAGAACTATTTGCAAATTCAATCTTTTCGCTACAGGGATAAGCTGCAATATGAGATTCATCTGGAGCCCTCTGTTTCAGAAGTACGTGTAATGCCGCTTATTCTTCAGCCTTTAATTGAAAACGCTTTAGAACATGGTGTATCTAAAAATCCGGCGGGCGGTAAAGTGACGATAAGTGCCCGAAAAATGGAAAACCGGGTTTGTATCTTAATATCCAACACGGGTTCGCCTATCGATCTGGAACATGTGAACCGTTTACTGCAGGACGCTTCCCCAAGCGTGCATGTCGGTCTTCGAAATGTCCAGCAAAGAATCCAGTTGGCATTCGGTCAGAGGTACGGCATACAGCTAACGGAAAGCGAGCAACTCGAAACGCTGGTCAAGATAACCATACCTTATGGTTTGTCTCCGTCAAACCCGTTATTTGAGGAGGCATAGCTTTGAAGCGCTTTAAATACAATGGACTGATGTTTATTGCGTTCGTGCTCCTTCTGATTTGGGCACTGAGCAGTTTGGTTTTGCTGGATCAAGTAACCATCGAGACGGTGAAAGTTCCACCAGAAACCAAAAAAATCAGGGTGCTTATTCGTACGGGGACGGAATCTGCGGCGATGCGTCAGATTTCGCAGGCTTTTGAAGCGGAGACGGGTATCCAGGTGGAATATATTGAATTGGGCAGAGATGTGTATTTTACATCGGTTGGTACGCAGCTGCTGGCGGGTACAGACTCGTTTGACATCGTCTCCGTACCGAACACGTCCATTGCCCAATTTGCCTCCGCCCATGCGATTCTTCCACTGGATTCCTTTATCAGGAATCCCCATTTGACGGATTTGCCGTCGTTCGATGTCGATGATTTTCTTTCCGTCTACCGTTACCAGGGAGCGACTTATGCGCTGCCGACGGACATTAGCACCCATTTTCTTTATTATCGCAGTGATTTAATTTCAAGCGTTCCTGAAACCTGGGATGATTTGTTCAAGGAGGCCCGGAAATATACCAAAAGCCATAACCCGGAATCCCCTACGACATGGGGGTTAGCGATGCCTGCCGTTGTACCGGAGGAACGCTCCAAAATATTCGCCTCTCTATTATGGTCGTTTGGCGGAGATATTTTGAAGGAGAACGACGGGGAGGTACTGCTGGATCAACAGGAGTCCATTCAAGCCGGTGAATACCTTGAACAACTGGTGAAAGAGAAGCTCGTGCCGCAGGATATGCTGAGCTGGGATTTTTCCAGAACGCGCGATGCCTTGATTTCAGGGGAAGTGGCCATGGCGGCGCCGTATTGGAATTCCGCATATCCGATGATCAAGCAAGCCGCTAGTCCTTATACAGATTCGATTCAAATCTCTTTAATTCCCGGCACCAAGGACCAGAACGGTAATCTCCGCCGTATCCCGTTTCAGCATGGTTGGACGCTCGCGATCAATGCCAGTTCCACGAATCCGTTGGATGCATGGAAGTTTCTCGAGTTTGCGACCGGTAAACGCGGAGGGATGATCTATGCTCAGCGAGGGGGGATTCCAGCCAGACGTTCCATTTTGAGTGATCCGTCCTTTAAAGTGTCGCGACCCGATTTTTCATTAATTCTGGAGAGCATCGATATTGCGAAAGCAGAACCTTCAATTACTTATTATCCGGCTATGGTTGATATCGAAGATAAGGCGCTGGCCAAAATCGTTACCTTATATGCCAACCCGAGAGAAACCTTTATGGAGGCGGCGCATGAACTTCGTCAGCTTTCCGGGCATATCAAAAAGAATCTGAATAGGACGGAGGGAAATCGATGAGCGCTGCTGCATGCCGGGCTGTTATTATCGATGACGAAGCCTGGATTCGGGAAGGGTTAAGCGAACATATCCATTGGGAGCTTCTCGGTATTGATCTGGTGCAAGTATTTCAGGACGGCTTTGAGGCTGTGAATTATATCGAAGGCCATCCTGTCGACATCCTTGTGTCGGATATACGCATGCCCAATATGACCGGCCTGGAGCTCGTCGCAAGATTACGCCTATTGGAAGATAACCATCGCTTGCCATCGAAAATTCAAGTTATTTTCCTGACCGGCCATGGCGATTTTAAATACGCCCAGGAAGCGATCCGTCTCGGCGCTATGGATTATCTGCTTAAGCCCACGGATGTCGAAGAGATCGAAGCGGTCTTACAGAAAGCCAAGCAGCTGTGCGGCAAAGAAGAGAAGCCTGCCAAGCGGCAGCCCGCACAACCAAAGGCGCCGGAGGAGCCCGTTTCGTACCTGATTAAAAAGGCGCTTCAGATGATGAGCTCAAGATTCACGGAAGATCTCCATCTCACCCAAATTGCTGAAGAGTTGTTTGTCACGTCCAATTATTTAAGCCGGTTATTCCGTCAGGAAACAGGAAAATCGTTCAGCGACTATTTATCGCATATGAGAATTGAAAAAGCCTGTGAGCTGCTAAGCTGTACCAATCTCAAAATTTACCAGGTTGGCGAGGCGGTGGGCTATCCCAATCCCCGATATTTCAGCGAATGGTTTCAAAAGCAGACGGGGATGTCGCCGGGCGACTATCGCGCACGTCATGCATAAAGGAGGGGAATGTCAAATTTTGTGCAAGAAAACAGAATAAAAGATAGATTTACCTCATTCAAAGAGGTTCTCCAATTGAGTAAGATTATTTTGTAAAGCGCTTTCATAAAAAGCAATCTTGAAAGGGGTAGTAACTGTGAAACGAAAATTGTCTCTTACGCTTTCGGCTGTAACCCTGGCGGGCACGCTCTTAACGGCTTGCGGCGCAGACACTGACGCCAACACGACTGAGGTAAAAGAAAGCCCGGCTCCGTCAGCGGGGGCAAATACGCCCGCCCCAAAGGCGAATGCGGAAAAAAAACAGGTTGAAATCTTCAGCTGGTGGACGGGAGCAGGTGAAGAAGCGGGACTTCAAGGACTTATAAAGCTGTTTAAAGAAAAGCACCCGGATATCGAGGTCATTAACGCCGCGGTAGCGGGCGGAGCAGGAACAAATGCGAAGGCCGTTCTGGCAAGCCGTATGCAGGGCGGAGATCCTCCATCTTCATTCCAGGTGCATGGCGGTGCGGAGCTGAACACCGGATGGGTTGCCGCGGATAAAGTAAATCCTTTGAACGATCTGTATGATAGCGAAGGCTGGAAGGCCAAGTTTCCGAAGGACCTGATCGACATGGTCAGCAAGGACGGCAATATTTATTCGGTTCCGGTCAATATTCACCGTGGAAATGTGATATTCTACAACAAGAAAATTTTTGACGATAACGGACTGAAAGCACCAACAACATTTGATGAGTTTTTCAAGGTGGCGGATGCGTTAAAAGCAAAAGGGGTTACTCCGCTTGCGCTCGGCGACAAAGAGCCTTGGACGGCAACGATGCTGTTTGAGAATGTACTGCTCGGCGAGTTCGGTCCTGACGATTACAAGAAACTGTGGACCGGCGAAATTCCTTTTGACGATGCACGGGTGAAAAAATCGCTGGAAACCTTTAAAAAGATGCTGACTTACATCAATAAAGATCATGCTGCCCGTAACTGGCAGGATGCCGCCCAACTGGTCGCCAAAGGGGAAGCAGCCATGAACAACATGGGGGACTGGGCCAAAGGGTATTTTACAACGGATCTGAAATTAAAAGCTAATGAAGATTTCGGGTGGGTCGCATCGCCGAATTCAGACGGCAGCTTTATGGTCATAACGGATACTTTTGCACTGCCTAAAGCTTCCAAAGATCAAGCAACTGCCAAAGAATTCTTAAAGGTTCTCGGTTCTGTAGAAGGTCAGGATGTATTCAATCCGTTGAAGGGATCGATTCCGGCTCGTATTGATGCAGATGCATCCAAATACGACATTTATGGTAAAACGACGATTGAAGACTTTAAGAAGAGCAAGCTGACCCCAAGTATGGCACACGGCTCCGCTGCACCGGAAGGCTTTACGACCCAAGCTAATCAAGCCATCAATATTTTCGTAACGCAGGGCGACGTCGAGCAGGCGGCGAAAGCGCTCAAACAGGCACAGGATGCTAACGGTATGAAGAAGTAGGGAAAAATCGACGGGGCCAGATGGCAGACCAGACATCTGGCCCTTTGTCTTGGAGTGTGATCAGATGAACGCTACCCGTTCAACCAGACCATTGAATACCAAACAACCCGTTCCCGCGTCAGGCCGGCGAAGCGTCTGGAAGTCGGAGAAGCTCGTGCCCATCCTCATGCTTCTGCCTTCATTAGCGGCGATCGCCATTTTTGTTTATGGATTTATTGCGTGGACAGGTTTTGTCTCATTCACGGAATGGAACACATTAGTCAAAAATTTTGCTTTTGCGGGCTTTAGCAATTATCAATTCCTGTTTCAGGATTTTCGTTTTCAGTCGGATTTAAGAAACACACTGACATTTACGATTCTTTTCATTGCGGGCGGGATGCTCATCGGACTGTTTCTGGCGATTATGGTTGACCGGAAAATTCGCGGCGAAGCTTTTTTTCGCAATGTGTTTGTGTTTCCGATGGCGCTTTCGTTTGTCGTGACCGGGGTAGTGTGGCAGTGGATTCTAAACCCGACGACAGGAATCAATTTACTTCTCAAGTCACTAGGGATGACGAATGTCCCGTCTTGGTTTGTAAGTACGGAGATTGTTCCCAAAATTCATCTGGGGCAGATTGATTTCGGACTGCCGCTAGCGATTATTGCTGTAGCGATCGCTGCGATCTGGCAAATGTCCGGTTTTGCGATGGCCATGTATCTGGCCGGGTTACGGGGAATCTCTGAAGACCTGCGGGAAGCGGCACGGGTGGATGGAGCGACGGAATGGCAGGTGCTGTTGAAGGTCATATTGCCGCAATTGAAGCCCATTACGATGAGCTTGATTATTATTTTAGCGCATATTTCGTTGAAAATTTTCGATTTGGTCTATGCGATGACAGGACCAGGCGCCATGTTTGTGACGGATGTTCCCGGTGTCTATATGTTTGAAACGACCTTCCGCGGCAATCATTATGCCCAAGGTGCGGGTATCGCCATGATTATGCTGCTTCTTGTCTCCTTACTTATTGTTCCTTACTTGATTTTCAACATGCGCAAGGGGGAAGAGTAACATGTCGCTGGAGCGCTTCAACCGTTCGCTGTTGTATGGGGTACTGATCGTACTTGCGATCTTATATCTGGTTCCGATTTATGTCATGCTGATCACCAGTGTGAAGGGCTTGCAAGAAATTACGTTAGATCAAATGTGGGCGCTGCCGAAGCACTTTAACTTGGGCGGTTATCAGGAGGCTTTTAAGAAGCTGATCCCCAATTTGACGAACAGCTTCTTGCTTGCCATCCCGGCTACGCTGCTATCGGCCCTGCTCGGATCGCTCAATGGGTATATTTTATCCAAATGGAAGTTTAAAGGCGCGGACGTCCTGTTTACGCTGATGCTGTTCGGGATGTTCATTCCGTACCAAAGCATACTTATTCCATTGATACAATTTTTGCAAATGATCAAGCTGTACAATTCGATTCCCGGATTAATACTCGTTCATGTTGTGTACGGCCTGCCTATTTGTACCTTGATGTTCCGCAATTTTTATGTCGGCGTTCCCAATGAAGTGCTTGAATCGGCCAAAATCGATGGAAACGGCTTCTTCGGTATTTATCGGTATATGATGATTCCCTTATCGTTAACCGGATTTGTGGTCGTAGGTATTTGGCAGTTCACCAGCGTCTGGAACGAATTCTTGTTTGCCGTTACTCTCACGACACAGAAGCAGCAGCCCATCATGGTCGCCCTCCAAAACCTGTCCGGAAGTCAGATTGTGCAGTGGAACGTGCAGATGGCCGGAGCTATTTTGGCCGCACTCCCTACACTGCTGGTTTATATGTTCCTGAGCCGGTATTTTATCAGGGGGCTGCTTGCAGGTTCAATCAAGGGATAAAGGTTATCCGTAAGTTGAAAAAAATGGCCAGGGTTGTCCCGCAAGTCATCATTCATGACAAGGGACAACCCTTTCGTTTTCAATAAATCCATCCCATGATATCAGGTATGAAAAGGATGTTTAAACGGAAGAAAAGATAGTTTTACCTCATAGTTAAAGCGAGCCCGCTTATGTAAGATATTTAAAAGGAAGCGCTTACAGACCTGGCATAAAACCTCTGTACGTGGTCTTCTATCGTTGAAGTGACCCCGATGGAGGTTTTTCTCACGGTAGAAATGCTGCTATTCAAGGAGGCGTTTATGAATTGAATCGTTGCATTGGCGGATGTCGTAGTCCACCGAAATTTACAGGAGAGTGCCTTAGTAAACTATGAGGAGGTTAGGGTACGTGAAAAAATGGAAACGTAAATTTGCCGTTAATTTAACTTTATCTACAATGCTTTTTGGCGCTGTTTTCAGCAATCTGGCCGGTACAGCTTTGGCGGAAGAGGCAGTTCCGGTTTATAAGGACCCGGCCCGGCCGATCGAAGAGCGGGTTAGTGATTTGATTGGCACCATGACACTTGATGAAAAAATCGGCCAGATGGTTCAAGCGGAACGTGCTTCGTTAGGCACGATCTCAGACGTAAAAACCTACTTCATCGGCTCCATACTGAGCGGAGGCGGCTCCGTACCCGCAGGGAACACGCCTGCTGCATGGAACACGATGTATGATAATTTTCAAAATCAAGCCTTGGGAACCCGCCTTGGCATTCCGGTTATTTACGGCGTGGATGCCGTTCATGGCCATAACAATCTGCTAAATGCTACGATGTTCCCGCATAATGTCGGCTTGGGTGCAGCGAACGACGCTGATCTGGTAAGGAGAATCGGGGCGGCTACAGCTGCTGAAGTTCGGGCAACCGGAGTGACCTGGACCTTTGCCCCCGTTATTTCCGCCGTACAGAATATTCGCTGGGGCAGAACGTACGAGGGCTTCAGCGAAGACCCGAAAATCGTCGCTAAGCTTGGTGCTGCTGCGGTGGAGGGCTTGCAGGGCGATCCTGCAGATTCCGGATTTTTGCAAGGCAACAAAATTGCCGCCTCCATCAAGCATTATATCGGGGACGGTTTAACGGAGAACGGTAAAGATCAGGGCAACATCACGATACCGGTGCCGGAAGGTAAAACGTTGAATCAGGCAAAAGATGAATATCTGGCTCCCTATATCGAAATGTACAAAAAATCCATTCAGGCGGGCGCACGTACGGTCATGATCACGTACAGCAGCATCAACGGTTTGAAAACGCACGCGGATACTTATTTGATCACAGATGTGTTGAAAGGGCGGCTTGGATTTACCGGCCTGGTTGTTTCCGACTATAACGCCATTCAACAGATTCAAGTGGACGATCAAGGCAACCCCGTAGTCGGTTACAGGAATCAAGTGAAAGCAAGCGTCAATGCGGGAGTCGATATGTTTATGCTCTCCGCCAAAGGCAATACGACAGCCGGGGGCGGACAGGGCAGCGGTTGGATAGGTTTTATCCATAATTTAAAAATTCTTGTCGGCAACGGCGAAGTTTCTATGGACCGAATCAATGATGCCGTATCGAGAATTTTAAGAGTCAAGATCGAGCAAGGGCTGCTGGAGCATCCTTTATCGGACAGTGTGTTGAATCCCGAAAGTGTCATCTACAGCGCGGAGCATGCGGCGCTCGCAAGGGAAGCTGCCAGGAAATCACTGGTGCTCTTGAAGAACAACAATCAAGCCTTGCCGCTTAAGAAAGACGGTTCACAGAAAATACTTGTCGTCGGCGATAAGTCGAACCATATCGGCTATCTGAACGGAGGTTGGACGATTTCATGGCAGGGCGGCGGAAACACAGTCACCAAGGGCGTTAATGTGCTGGATGGATTGAAGCAGGTCGGGGGTCCGAATGTCACCGTCGACTGGCATCAAAACGGGGCCGACGTGCTCGGTTACGATACTGTAATTGCCGTTATCGGCGAAGACCCTTATGCGGAAGGCCAAGGCGACAGAAATACCGCCGCAGCCTTATCGTACGGCACTTTGGGAGGAGCTAGCAGCGATGAAAGTATCGTGGCGAATCTGAAATCAGCCAAAGCCGCCAACCCTAATTTGAAAGTAGTGATCGTTCTCGTATCCGGAAGGCCGTTACTCCTCACAGACAAAATCAACAGCCATGATTGGGATGCCGTTGTGGAAGCATGGCTGCCTGGATCGGAAGGCGGTACGGGCATCGCCGATGTCCTTTACGGGGATTATAACTTCTCAGGAAAGCTGCCTTACACCTGGCCCAAAGCTTTTGATCAGCTGCAGCCGGGGGTAACTCCTGCCGATCCGACACCGTTGTTTCCGAGAGGGTATGGTTTGGCTTATCCATCCGCCGTATTAACCGGTGCGGCGGCTGTCGATGCCGGCCAATCGTTCGATCTGACCTTCGGTCTAACAGGCGTGAACCAAAGCGTCTATGCGCAGGATCTCACGTTCACCTATAATCCGGATCAGCTGGAGTTCATCTCTGCGCACTCCGTGAAGGATGGATTCTTGCTCGTCGATAAATCGGCAGCACAGGGCCAAATCCGTATCCTTGGGGCAAATGTGGGGGCGGACTCCGCCAATCTCAACGTCGATTTGCTGAAGCTGAACTTTAAAGTCAAGGAGATGTCCCAGACCACTTCCTCGACGGTAACCTTGGCTAACGTCGTTGTCGCTGACGGGGAAGGGGTAGAAACATCGATAATCGGTGCGTCCCACACGGTACGAATTGCGGCTGCAGATAAAGGGGCTTTGAATGCCTTGATCGCCGACGCCCAAGCCAAGCATGATGCGGCTGTGGAAGGAACAAGAGCCGGGGAGTATCGGGCTGGTTCGAAAGCAGCGCTGCAAGCCGCCATCGATAAAGCCCGAGAAGTAGCCGATAATCCGAATTCCACACAGCAGCAGGTAGAGCAAGCAACGGCTGAGCTGGGTACGGCTTTACAAGTGTTCTATTCATCCGTGATTATGAAACAGCCGGAAGACTTGAACGGAGACGATAAATTCAGTATCGGCGATTTGGGCATCATGGCCTCCTATTACGGCAAATCTTCTGCTGATGCGGATTGGGATCAAGTCAAACACGCAGATATCAACAATGATGGTAAGATCGACATTATCGACCTTGCGGCTGTAGCCAAAATGATTTTCGGATAATGTAATCGAAAGAAGAGAAGATCCAGAGCTTCTCCCGTCAGCTGGTCGGTAAACCCCTGTTTGTTCTTTGGAAGAATCAGGGGTTTACCCACAACAGGATATTTTAATGGAATAAAAGATAGATTTACCGCATAGTTAAAGCGAATTTGTTTAAGTATCATGTGATTTAAAGAAGTGTTCCAGTTCGAAATGGGGAAGGGAGGCCGGATAGGTTTTTGATGGTTCACAATTGAAAACGCTTACTAATAGTGATGATGATTCGAAAAGTGTTGATGAAAGGAAGAACCTACATGAAACGAAAACTTTTATCCATTCATTTGGCCTTATTGCTGTGTATGCTCCTGATCCCGCTAACCTCATTGGCGGCAGACCCTGCTTCCTTCACGTTAACCATTACGAATGATAAACCCGAGATCGGCCAAGAGGTTCAAGTCACCGTTAAAGGGCAAAATCTTCAGGACTTATACGCTTACGAAGTCAATTTTGCTTATAACGAAGATCAACTGCGTCTTAAAGGGGCTAAAAGCGCCATCGAGGGATTTTCCGTACCCCCCATGTTGAAAAAAAACGTTATCCAATTTGCAGCCACCAAAATCGGCAGCATATCCGGGGAGAGCGGAGATGTCACCTTGTGTACGCTCACGTTTGAAGTTATCGGTGAAGGGAAAGCTGCAGTGGAGCTTACCGATGTGAAGCTCGTTACCAGCCAATTGGTTTCCAATGTTCAAAAAGCGGGCGTACAGACGGCAGCCGAGATCCAAATGAACAAATCGGCAACAGCGTTTAGCGATATTTCCGGCCACTGGGCCAGAGAAGCGATAGAAAAAGCGGCAAAACTCGGATTTGTGAACGGATACGAAGACGGCACCTTCCAACCGCAGGGACTCGTTAACCGATCGGAGTTCGCCGTGATGCTGGCACGAGCCCTTCAATTACCGGAAAACGGCAGTGCGCAGATATCCTTTGCGGATCTGGACAGCATTCCGCAATGGGCAAGATCAAGCATATCGAAAGCTGTTGCAGCGGGCATTGTGACAGGGTATGAAGACGACACGTTCCGCCCGGAAAACATGATTACCCGTGCTGAAATTACAGCTATGATTGTCAGAGCTTCGGATATTGCAGTGGATACCGCAAAGAAACCGGCATTTGCCGACGTGGATCAAATTCCCGAGTGGGCCGTTCCTTTCGTTGCGGAAGCGAAAGAAGCGGGCTTGATCCAAGGCAGGGAGGGTAACCTTTTTGCACCTAATGATCATGCAACCCGGGCGGAAGCTGTTACTTTGATCTTGTCTATGCTTGCTTTGTAAAAGCTGATTTTTCTTACATACCTACTTATATTCAGAAAGGGAATACAGGCGATGAGAAAAGGTAAAAGGATATTCATGGTATGGGTGCTCCTCTTGCTTTTGTCGATGAACTGGATGAATGTGCTGCAAAATGCGCATGCCGAGGAATCCTTCCAAGCGAACTTAACCGGCAAGGACAAGATACAAGCCGGTGAATCGTTAGACCTGACCTTTGGAATGATCGGTGTGACCGAAAATGTCTATGCCCAGGATCTGAGCTTAACGTTTGATCCGGAACAGTTCGACTTCATCCGTGCGGATTCATTGAAAGAAGGATTCTCCGTAGTCGGTCAATCTGAATCGCAGGGCCGGGTCCGGATTATTATGGCAAGCGAAGGGGCGGGTCATGCGGTCCATGAGGATGGCGAATTGCTGATTTTGCGCTTGAGGGCTAAGGCGCTCGTCTCGACCGTTACCGGGGAGGTTACGACGACAGACATTGCCATCTCCAACGGCGAAGGTGTGGAAATGAGGGTGGGCTCTGCTTCGCACAGCGTTCAAATTTCCGTGGTGGATAAAGCGGGGCTGCTGGCTTTAATCGCCAGCGCACAAACGAAACATGACATAGCAGTTGAAGGAACGGGCGTCGGGCAGTACCCTGCAGGCTCTAAAGCGCCTCTTCAAGCGGCTATTGACCGTGCTCAAGCAGTGGCTGACAATCAGGCTGCTACGGATGAGCAGGTGCAGCAGGCGTCGAATGAGCTGAATGCAGCGCTGCAGACCTTCATCGCTTCGGTCCATACACCTTTTCCGGGAGATTTAAACGGCGACAGCAAGTATACGATAGGAGATTTGGCCATTGTGTCGGCCGCTTACGGCCGGACGTCCGCCGATCCGGATTGGACGCGATATGTGAAGATGGATCTTAATTATGACGGTAAGGTCGACATCGATGACCTTTCCATGATAGCCAGAGAGATACTCAAGGGAGTGCCTAATCCTCCGCGTGCGCCTGAATGGTCGGCAGATAAGCAGTTGAGCGTATCCGATGTCACGCTGACCGGACTGATGCTGACATGGTCGGGAGCTTCCGATCCGGCTGGTGTGACCGGCTATAAAATTTATCAGGATGGCGACGAATTGGCTGCTGTTACCGGCAGTGTATACCAGGTTACCGGTCTCACGCCCAACAAGCAGTATACCTTTAAGGTGGAAGCGGGTAATGCATCCGGTCTCTGGAGTACCGATGGTCCGAGCGCTTCCGTGACGACGCAGCCCATTGCTCTTCCCTCGGTCGTATTAAGCGGTCCCGCAGTCGTTGCGTCCGGTCAATCCTTCGACCTGACCTATGGGCTGAGCCGTGTATCCCAAAGTGTCTATGCTCAGGATCTGACCTTCATGTTTAATCCGGAGCAGTTGGATTTTATCGATGCGGAATCGTTAAAAGAAGGGATCTCGGTCGTTATTCAATCGGATACGCCGGGCCGGGTCCGGATCAGTACGGTGAGTCAAGGAGCGGATCATGCCATTCATGAGGACGGGGAGCTGCTGGTCGTTCACTTGAGGTCAAAACCACTTTCCGAGCCCGCCTCCGCTACGGTTACGATGACAGACATCGTAGTCTCCAACGGTGAAGGCGTGGAAATGAAGCTAAACGACACATCGTATCACGTACAAATCACCCTAGTGAATAAAGCAGGGCTGCTGGCTTTAATCGCCAATGCCCAAACACAGCATGATGCTGCGATAGAAGGTACCAAGTCCGGGCAGTATCCGGCAGGGGCTAAAGCTGCTCTGCAGGCGGTGATTGACCGTGCAGCAGCGGTGGCTGACAATCCCGCTGCAGACGATCAGCAGGTGCAGGAAGCGGCGGGTGATCTGGAGGCGGCGCTGCAAACCTTTATCGCCTCGGTCATTAAGTCTGAACCGGGGGATTTAAATGGCGACAGCAAGTACTCGGTAGGAGATTTGGCTATTGTGGCTGCGGCTTACGGCAGAACACCGGCCGATCCGGATTGGTCGAAGGTGGCGAGAGCGGATGTCAACCTTGACGGTAAGGTAGATGTCAAGGATCTTGCATGGATCGCAAGATTAATTCTCGATTAGTGGCGCCGTCGAGTAAAACTGATTATTTTTTCGGAAGAAAAGATAGATTTAGCGCGTAGTTAAAGCCAAATGAATGAAGTAAGATGGTTTATAGTAAGCGCTTTCATTGATTTACCAATAACAAAATTACAGGGAGGTTTGTTGAAATGGGTAACCGAAGAGCCGGGAAATTCCTGGCTGCAGCTATGAGCGTCGCTCTGCTGACGGGGGGGTTATACGACCCTTCGAATCAGCAGGCGTTTGCGGCTAATGAAGTAAGCGATTTTCTCTCATCCTTTGAAGCCGGTGATCCGCCAGTGACATGGCAAAACACCGTGGATACGGACCATGAGGGCAATCGTTTGACAGCCGGAATAGACGGTAACACCCCGTTTGCAGGCATTCCGGGGAGTGTCACGAACAAGGTCGTGGAAGTAACGGCAAGAGGAGAATATGCTTCATCCGGCGAAGTGGCAGCCAATCTGATTGATTCGAGCTCGAATTCAAAATGGCTGGATACGAGCTCGACCAGTTGGGTGAAATTCAAGCTTTCCGAACCGATTGCCATCGTGAGATATGCGCTGACCTCGGCGAACGATTCTCCGGGAAGGGATCCTAAAAACTGGCAATTTGAAGGTTCGAATGATGGCAGCACCTGGACTACTGTGGATACAAGAACAAATGAAACGTTCAGCAATCGTTTCCAGACTAAAGTATATGATTTCTCGAACGACACACCGTACTTGTATTATCGGATTAACATCACGGCTAACAGCGGGGATTCTTACATCCAGCTGGCAGAGTTTCAGCTCTCCGACGGGATCGTACTGCCTCCACCGCCCCCGGCTGATATGAAATCGTTTATTTCGAATGGTCCTTCGGGTCTCTATGCCGCGAAATCTAATGCCGGCTGGAGCGGTTTGAAGGCCCTCACTTATTCCGGAATCCATTTGGCGGATGGAAGGGCGTATTCGTACAATAAACTTTATGATGTTGACATTACCGTGACACCGAATACCGAGCTTTCCTACTACATAGCTCCGGAGTTTACCGACAACGCTCAAATGGATTATTCCAGCACGTACGCTGCGGTTGATCTTGCTTTTTCCGACGGGACTTATCTTCATAGTCTAGGCGCGGTAGACCAGCACGGTGTTAAAGTGAATCCTCAGGATCAAGGGAATTCGAAAACACTCTATAACAATCAATGGAATTTCAAAACATCCCGAATCGGTGCCGTTGCGGCCGGAAAAACGATCAAGCGCATCCTGATTGCGTATGATAACCCGGCGGCTGTTCGAGGCACAGGATTCAAAGGGACGATTGACGATGTCAAAATCGAAGGGAATCCCGTTCCCCAAACCTACAACAGGCTTTCTGAATATGTCAACATCCTCAGAGGCACACAATCGAACGGCACATTCTCCAGGGGCAATAATATTCCGGCCGTTGCCGTACCGCACGGATTCAACTTCTGGATACCCAAAACAAATGCAGGTTCGGATTGGACTTATTACTACAATCAAAGCAATAACGCGAACAATCTCCCCACCATTCAGGCCTTTGCCTTAAGCCATGAGCCAAGTCCCTGGATGGGAGACCGCCAAACGTTTCATGTCATGCCGTCAGACACGGCGGGGACGCCAAGTATCAGCCGTACAACCCGGGCATTGCCTTTCCAGCATGCCAACGAGATTGCGAAGCCTTACTATTACGGCGTAACCTTTGAGAACGGCATCAAAACGGAGTTCACTCCTACGGATCATGCCGCCATTTTCAGATTTACGTTCACCGGCGATTCCTCCAACCTTATTTTTGATAACCAGAGCAACAACGGCAGTATTGCGCTTGATCCAGTCAACCAAACCATTTCGGGCTACACGGATCAACGAAGCGGCCTTTCCACCGGCGCGACGCGCATGTTCATCTACGCGGCATTCGATAAGCCGGTAACGGCCGGTACAAAGCTGACCGGAAGCGGAGGCGGCGGGTCGAATGTGCAGGCGTATTACAAATTCGATACCACGGCGGATAAAGTGGTTACAATGAAAATCGCCACATCCTTGATCAGTTTAGATCAGGCGAAGAAGAACCTGGAGTTGGAAATCGGTCCAAGCGATACGTTTGAAACGATCAAAGAGAAGGCTCAGACGCAGTGGGATCAGCTCCTGGGAATTATTCAAGTTGAAGGGGCGACAGAAGATCAGTTAGTCACTCTATACTCGAATATGTACCGTTTATACTTGTATCCAAACTCGACATTTGAAAATGTCGGCACTAACGAAGCACCGGTTTATAAGCATGCCGACCAGACACCGATTACAACCTGCACGACGAGTACGGCAACCCAGACCTGCGCTAGCATCGCAGACGGCAAAACTTATGCCAACAACGGCTTTTGGGATACGTACCGGACGACATGGCCGGCCTATGCTTTACTGACGCCGACCAAAGCCGGCGAAATGATTGACGGATTCGTCCAACATTACCGGGATGGCGGCTGGATTTCCAGATGGTCTTCACCGGGTTATGCCAACCTGATGGTAGGAACAAGCGCGAATGTCGCTTTTGCTGACGCTTACCTGAAAGGGATCACGAATTTTGACGTGCAAAGCTTTTACAAATCGGCGTTGAAAGACGCTGCCGTGACTCCGCCTAATGCCAATGTCGGCAGAAAAGGGATGGCCACATCTATTTTCGACGGCTATACAAACACCGGCACAGGTGAAGGCTTGTCATGGGCTATGGATGGATACATCAACGATTACGGCATTGCGAACTTGTCCCAAGCGCTAGCCGTGAAGAACGATCCGAGCGATCCATATAACGCTCATTACGGGGAAGATTACCAGTATTACATCAACAGAGCGCAAAATTATGTCAACATGTTTAATCCCAATGTGCAATTTTTCAACGGTAGAACCTCAAGCGGTGCTTGGCGCTCGACACCCGAGAACTTCAATCCGATTGATTGGGGTAACGATTATACGGAGACAAACGCCTGGAATATGGCATTCCATGTCCCTCAAGATGGGCAGGGGCTGGCCAATCTTTACGGCGGAAGAGAACAGCTGGCCGACAAGCTGGATCAATTCTTCAGCATACCGGAACCTGCTTCTACGGCCAATGCGGGCTCTTACGGAGGCGTGATTCACGAAATGAGAGAAGCCAAGGATGTGCGTATGGGACAATACGGACACAGCAATCAACCGTCCCATCATATCATTTACATGTATAATTACGCCGGCCAGCCTTGGAAAACGCAAGAAAAGGTTCGGGAAGCATTAAGCAGACTTTACATCGGCAGTGAAATCGGCCAAGGATATGCAGGCGATGAAGATAACGGCGAAATGTCCGCCTGGTATATCTTCGGCGCGTTGGGCTTCTATCCGCTCAAAATGGGAAGCCCGGAATATGCCATCGGGTCGCCGTTATTCAAGAAAGCGACGATCAACCTCGAGAACGGGAAGAAAGTCATCGTCAATGCTCCGAATAACAGCATGGAGAACAAGTACATCCAATCCTTCAGATTGAACGGCGAGGAGCATACGAAAACCTCCCTGCTGCATGCTGACATCGCAAACGGAGCAACGTTGGATTTCGATATGGGCCCGGCACCATCCGCATGGGGCAGCGGTGAAAGCGATGTGCCTTCATCCATTACCGAAGGCCCGGCAGCTCCGGCTCCACTCAAAGATTCGACCGATAAGCTGATAACCCAAGGCGCAGCTAAAGCGACCGACAGCCAAAACAGCTCTGCAATAGGAAGCTTGTTCGACAATAACTCGAATACACGTGTAACCTTCAACAGCCAGACGCCATGGATCCAATTTCAGTTCCTCGGCGTGCAGAAGCAGGTGACGATGTATACGCTGACTTCGGGCAATACGGAAGGCGACGCGAAAAGCTGGGTTCTGAAAGGTTCCAATGACGGTCAACACTGGACGGTATTGGATCAAAGAAGCAACGAAGCGTTTGCGTGGCGCTTATATACCCGACCTTTCAGCGTTCAAAATCCTGGGAAATACGGATTCTACAAATTGGAGATTACCGAAAACAGCGGCACTGCCACGACTTCTTTGGCTGAAATCGAGCTCCTGGCAAATCCGCCGGCTTCCTTAAACGATGAAGCAGCGGTAGCAGAGACCATCCAAGGACTGGATTTGGGCGATACCCATGCGATTACCGGAAAACTAGCCTTACCGGGCGGCAATTTTGACTACGGAACGACGATCACCTGGGTAAGCTCGAATCCGTCAGTCATCAATCACGAGGGAAAAATCGTAAAACGTCCGGGTATCGGACAGCCAAATGCGCAGCTTACGCTGACCGCAACGGTGAAGAGAGGCAGCGCAAGCGGGACGAAGTCATTTACTGTCACGGTGCTTGCTTTAACCGCGGCTGACCTTGAATATGGCGAAGGTGTCGATTTTAAGACGGGCCTGGAGGCGGGCGACGTGATCCCGACTTGGGAAAACGACACCATCGAGTCGAAAAACATCGGGGGATTCTGCTGCGGTCTCACCGGATTCGAGACGAAGGCCGGAGTAACCGGCCACAACAGCACCAATTCCATTTTGTATTCGGTCCAGGCAACGGGTGCGGAGGAGAACTACGCGTACAATAAAATGTTTGAGGCTCATTTCGATATTAAACCTTCTACGGTGTTGTCTTATTGGATCTATCCGGAAGGAAGCGGCGCGACCGTACTGCCGGAAAACACAAGAACGACAAGTCAATATGTATCCGTTGACCTTCAGTTCACGGACGGCACCTATTTGCGTAATTTGGGCGCCACCGATCAAAACGGTGTAGGTCTTCATCCAAATGCGCAGGGGAGCGGCGGAAAGCTGACAGCGGATCAGTGGAACCTTGTTACGTCCAATATCGGAGCGGTAGCGGCAGGGAAAACGGTTGATAAGATTCTCATCTCTTATAACGGGACCGGAAAAACCGGATACGCACGCGGCTTCTTCGATGATATCACCATCGAGCATGCGAAGAGTCAGCCTGGCGCGCTCTTAGCGGGTACAGACGCCGTTTCGCCCGGCGAGACTTTCGATCTGACCTATGGATTGAGCAGTGTGAGCCAAAGCGTATACGCCCAAGACGTGACCGTCACCTATGATCCGGAGAAGTTCGAGTGGATCTCCGGGGAATCCTTGATCGATAATGAATTCTTGATCGTGGATAAACAAGAAACGCCGGGTCAAATCCGGTTTATCGCGGTCCATGTCGGAACCAAGGCGTCGAATCCGAACGGCGCTCTGCTGACGCTTCGCTTCAAAGCGAAGACATCCGTACTTCCGGCAAACGGTACGATGAGGATAACCGGTCTGACCGTTGCTAACGGCGAAGGAATGGAAACCGAATTGACCGGCGCTTCACATACGGTACAAATCAAGCATGTCGACAAAGCGGCGCTCAGCTCCTTGATCGTCGAGGCCCAGGCGTCGCATGATGCAGCCGTGGAAGGCACCAAATTCGGAGAGTATCCGGCAGGCTCGAAAGCGATACTGCAAACGGCGATTAACGCAGCCCAGGCTGTAGCCGCTGACGCGCAGGCCACACAGGAAGCGGTTGAACTGGCCCTGTCTCAGCTGCGAACAGCGCTGCAAACGTTCAAGAATTCGGTCATCAGCACGGTGGATAAAGCGGCGCTGAACGCTTCGATCAGCGAGGCCCAAGCGGCTCACGATGCAGCTGTGGAAGGCACAAGAACGGGCGAATATCCGGCAGGCACGAAAGCGATTCTGCAGGCTGCCATTCATGCCGCCAGCGAGATCGCGGGCGATGCAGCAGCCACCCAATCGCAAGTGGATCAAGCCGCGGCACAGCTGATTACGGCACTGCAAGTGTTCCGGGCATCCGTGAATACGCAGCTTCCGGAGGATCTGAACGGAGACGACAAATTCAGTGTCGGTGACCTGGGTATTATGGCGGCATTATACGGTAAAGCATCGGATGATCCCAATTGGAATTTGTATAAAAAAGCGGATCTGAACAACGATGGAAAAATCGATATTGAAGACCTTGCAGCATTAGCAAGAAAGGTTTTGCAATAATTGCTCAGTTGGGGAGGGTGGCGTTTACGCCTTCCTCCCCAAGCTTTGGTCGCAAGGAGAAAAAATGTGGAGGTCATCGGGATGAGCACAACGGCCATGAAGAAATCGATAAGTCAGCTGCTTTGTTTGATGTTGATGTGGGGAATGCTTTCTATTCCGCCGGCGTTCGTTCAGACTGCCGATGCTGCGGTGCCAAGCTTCTATTCGGGTTTTGAGAATAAAGATACTTGGAAACCGACTTGGGAGAATGAGGCGGAAGCCGGCAGCAATGTGATTCAACCGGAATCCAAAGTAAGCAGCGAGAAAAGCCAATCGGGTAAAGGGGCATTATTATTTTCCGGTAAAGCTGCGAGTACCGGCAGCTCTTACACCTACAATAAAGTGTTTGATGTGAACATACCTGTAAAACCGAATACCACAATATCCTATTGGATATACCCGCAAAGCAAATCGGCCCTAGACGGCATGAGCATAAACCATGGGAAAAACAGCACGTTTGTCGCCGTTGATCTCGCCTTTGAAGACGGAACCTACTTGCACGGATCCCATGCAGTGGACCAGCATGGGATCCTCATGCATCCCGAACAGCAGGGCAAGGGCGGGCATTTAGGACTCGACACCTGGAACTTCATTTCATCTGATATCGGCGGCGTCGCGAATGGAAGAACGATTAAGCGGATTCTCGTTTCCTATGAACAAACGGGGAAAATCGGTACGTTCCGCAGCTTTATCGATGAAATTCAAATCAGGAACTCGGAATTCGACCCGACTCCCTATGCAGACCCGTTACTCGGATCGCAAAATAACAAGCTGGACATTGTCGGCTTCGGCGGCAACAGGGGCAATACGTTCCCGGGTGCGGTAGTGCCGTTCGGCATGATTCAGTGGAGTCCGGATACCGGCTACAACGACCTAGGCACCGGTAAAGCGCCTCTGGGCTCGGGATATGATTACGACCGCAAATCCATTGCCGGGTTCAGCTTGACACACATTGACGGACCCGGCTGCGACATCGCTCAGAACATCCCGTTTCTTCCGATTGTAGGTAACTTACGCAAGTCTCCTGCAACCCATTTTGAGGACTATTCCTCTCCTTTTCAACGTGAGAATGAAACAGCGGTTCCTGGTTATTACAGTGTTGTGTTGGATAAATACAACATAAAGACTGAATTTTCTGCAACGGAACGTACCAGTATCGGTAAATTTACCTACCCTTCCTCCACGCAATCCATGATGCTGATCAATACCGGTATTAATGGTACGGGCGTTAGAGATGCAACCGTGAATATTGAAACCAATGACAGGGTCGTAACCGGTTCTGTGAATGCCGGCGGCTTTTGCGGCAGCAAGGGAAGCGGAACCTTGGCGGAAAATACGAACAACTATACCGTTTACTTCGCCGCAGAGTTCAGTCAGCCCTTCACTGAAGTCGGCACCTATAAGGGCGCTCAAATTATGAAGGATCAGGTTTCTGAAAGATCGGATATTCCTAACAACCGTAAAGTAGGCGCTTTCGTCAAGTTTGATACGACCGACAATAAAGAAGTGTACGTGAAGGTTGGGATCTCTTATACCGATATCGAGCATGCCAAGCTGAATTTGAAGACCGAGAACCCGGGATGGAACTTTGAGGCTGTCAAGCAATCGGCTCAGGCAAAATGGAAAAAGGCGCTGAGTACGATTGAAGTATCGGGGGGAACGGAGAAGCATAAACGGATGTTCTACTCTTTCTTGTATCATTCGTTGATCCACCCCAATGTGTACAGCGATGTGAACGGCGATTACAGAGGCTTCGATCAAAAGATCTATAACACGGAAGGCAAATATACGCATTATTCGACCTTCTCCGGATGGGACGTCTACCGGACGCAGATGCAGCTGATCGCCGTTCTTTTCCCGGATATCGGAGCGGATATCGCACAGTCCTTTGTCGATGACGCCAAGAGCAGAAACGGATTTTTACCAAAATGGAGTATAGCTAATTCCGAAACGAATGTCATGAACGGCGATCCTGCATCGATTACGATCTCCAATATGTATGCATTCGGGGCCAGAAGCTTTAATTTGCAAGAAGCTTTGAAGGTCATGGACTTCCATGCGTCGACTCCTTCAAGCCTGAACGGCCGGTTTAACCTGGCCGACTATCTGTCCCTGGGCTATATTCCGATCGAAAGAGGCGGATGGGTGACCGGTTATATCGTGGAATATAATAATGCGGACTTTGCCATCGCCCAGTTTGCCAAAGCGCTCGGCGATGAGGAAAAATACAATATCTATATGAACCGTTCGCAGAGCTGGATGCAATCGTTCAAAGACGGATACATTCAACCCCGGCTTGCCAACGGGAATTTTGAGGCCGGCTTCGATCCTGCAAGCGAGCACGGCTTCCAGGAAGCCAACTCCGCTCAGTATACCTGGGTGCTTCCTTTTAACTACAAAGGATTGTTTGAGAAAATGGGCGGCTTGGAAGCAGCCAGGGCTCGTCTCGATTTCTTCTTCCAAAAATTAAATGCCGGATCCAGAGAACCGCATTCGTTCTTGGGCAATCAGCCGAGTTACGGGATCCCGTGGGCTTACAACTTTGCCGGGCAGCCTTGGAAAACTCAAGAAATCGTGCGCAAGGGCATGGTTGAGCTGTTTCATGACGGTCCGTCAGGATTGATCGGCAATAATGATTTGGGTGCAGGTTCAGCATGGTATGTATTAACAGCTTTAGGATTGTATCCGTCCATTCCGGGTGTCGGCGGCTTTTCGCTGAATGCTCCGCTGTTCGATGAAGCGACCATCAAGCTGGGAGACTGTAAGCAGCTCAAGATTATCGGTAACGGTGCTTCGGAACAAGCGAAATATATCCATAGCCTAAAGCTGAACGGACATGATTATGACAGCACATGGCTGCCTTACGGGTTGATTGAGAACGGAGGCGTACTGGACTTTACACTGGGCACAACGCCTGATACAAGCTGGGCAACCCATCCGCCGGAGCCGTTAGCGCCGCCGTCCAACGGTTACCTCGGAGCGCAAACGGCCGGAAGGGGCCTTGATCCGGCAGGGGAAATCCCGGTCTCCGATGGCACAAGGGTCCGGACAGGAACGGATCATGAAGGGGATTATCAGAAGTGGGCGGTGACCGGACCTTCTTGTGCACCTAACCTATAGTTTAATATCGCTTAATTGCGGGTGTTTAACGAGATCCCGGAGTAAAGCCTTTTTAGGGGTGAGCCCAGTCTGTTATTCATTGTACAAGGAGGTTCCAAGAGAATGAGCAAAAGGCTTTTGAGAATGTTGAATGTCATGTTCTGTACCGCTCTCCTGTCCATCCTGCTTCCGGCTCTAACGGTGCAGGCAGCTCCGGGCGATTTGATCAACGTCGCACTGGCCAACAACCTGAACGTTACCTTTAGCAGAGAAAACCCGCCAAGTGAAACAGCCGTGAAATTGTTTGATAACAGTTCGGGTACAAAGTGGTTAGCCGCACAGACGACGAATGTATGGGTTCAGCTCCAATTCAAATTTGGCGACACACAGGCGGTCCCCAAGTACGCCATGGTGTCAGCCAATGATGCGCCGACACGGGACCCTAGAAACTGGAGAGTCGAGGGCTCCAATGACGGATTGAATTGGGATGTGCTGGATGAGCGAAGCAATCAAACCTTCAGCGCCCGTTTCCAAACGAAGGAATATATGATTGCGGAAGATAAGGTGAAGGACTACGCCTATTACCGGTTATTTATTCTGAATAACAACGGGGAGTCTACCAATACGCAGTTAGCGGATTGGAAATTGTATGCCGTGGAGCTCGATGATGACGCTTCGGTTGATTCCGCGGTGGCGGCACTTCAGTTGGGAGATACGACAGCTTTGATCCAGGGCTTGGCGCTGCCTGTGAATTTCCGGAAAGGCACGTCGGTCAATTGGGTAAGCTCGAATCCTTCCGTGATGAATAACAACGGGAAAATAGTGAAGCGTCCGGAGCTCGGCCAGCCGAACGCGCAGCTGACGCTGACGGCAACGGTGAATAAAGGCGCCGCCGTCCAGACCAAGCCGTTTAACGTTACGGTGCTTGCGCTCAGCGCAGCCGATTTTCAATATGAAGCGGGTATCGATTTTGAATCCGGTTTCGAATCGGGCGATATCGCTCCCACCGATACGACCGGACCGGACAATACTTACCGGCTGCTGTCGATGACGCGAAATGTCGGACAGTTTTGCTGCTCGATCGGCGGAATGGAATCCAAAAAGGGCAACGGGGCTCATAACGGAGCGGGCGCCTTACAGTTTTCGGGAAGTGCTTTGAATAGGGATGAGTCTTATGCTTACAACCAGATATTCGATCATGAAATCGTAGTAAGACCGTCTACTACGCTGTCATATTGGCTCTTCCCGGAAAAAGAAACGGATGTTCTGCCGACACTGGTGAGAACGACCAGCAAATATACAGCACTCGATATCCTCTTTACCGATGGCACCTATTTGCATGATTTGGGTGCGAAAGATCAACATGAGGTTACGCTTCATCCGAATGCCCAAGGCAATGGCGGTTTCGTGATCGAAGATCAATGGAATTTCATTTCTTCGAACATCGGCGCTGTTGCGAACGGGAAAATCATCGATAAAATCCTGTTCGGATTTGACTCCAGCGGCGCTGATACCGGGTATTTCCGTGGAACTGTCGATGATATCACGATCGAGCATGATTCAACAGCCGGGGAAGCAAATACTCAGTCCGTAAACGCTGCGAAAGCCGCGTTAAGTTTAGGCGATACCTCCGCGGTATCCGGCGACATGAATTTGCCCGCGGCAGGCGAGCTGCAAACGACAATCTCGTGGATGAGCTCGAATCCGCTTATGGTTAGCCATGCAGGCAAACTTGGAGCGAGGCCGATTCCGGGTGAGCCGAGTGCAGAGGTCATACTGACTGCGACGATCAGAAAAGGAGACTCGATTGCGGCGAAGACGTTTGCCGTTCATGTGCTGCCGATCACCCATGCAGATGCGGCAGCCCTCGCTGAAGCGGAGCTTCATCTGGGAGACACAAGCGCGGCAGCTGATGATCTGGCATTGCCTGCTGCTGGTAAATATGGCACAACGATCACATGGGCAAGTTCGCATCCGGCAATCATTGACGGCACGGGTGATGTGAACCGTCCGGCTGCGGGTCAACCGGACGCGATAGTCACATTGACGGCAACGATTATCAGCGGTGCAGAATCCCTAACCAAGCCGTTTACGGTGATTGTGGTTGCAGAGGGAGATAAAGGAGATGTAGCGGCAGACCGAGCGCAGCTTGATCTTGGTGAGATCAGTCAGGTGACAAGCAGCTTGTACTTGCCGGATTTCGGACAGCACGGTTCGAGGATAGCATGGGCAAGTTCAAATCCGGCTGTAATTAGTGTGACGGGGGATGTATATCGTCCCGGCACAGGGCAGCTTGATGCTGCGGTGCAGCTGACAGCGTCGCTAACCAAGGGAGCCGAAAGCGATACGAAGTCGTTTACAGTGAACGTCAAAGCGAAAAGCGTGGATGAGGAAATGGTGTTATCGGCTGCGGAGGCTCTTGATTTGGGGAACACCCGAGCTGTTACGAATCATTTGGCATTGCCTATAAGCATTGCAGGTATGCCGAACGTTGTATTGACGTGGGCAAGCTCAGATCCGATGGTCGTTGATTTCCAGGGTCGGGTAGAGCGGCCATGCTTAGGTGAACCGAATGTAACGGTAGCGTTAACGGCGAAGATCAGCAGCGGCACTGCCAGCGTGACGAGAACCTTTAACGTGACGGTCATTGCTCTCGGAGAAAGCGAAGAGCCTCTTGGCGATGACGCGACATTAAGCGGAATCACGATAGACGGCAATCCGTTGTCCGGATTCGATAAGGACACGTTGAACTACACGGTCGAGCTTCCGGAAGACGCAGCTCAAGTACCGGTTGTCCGTGCGGCGGCGGCCGATTCGAATGCAGACGTTGAGATTACACCGGCGGCGAACCTTCCCGGCAATACGGTGATTGTAGTTACGGCAGAGGACCAAATGACGCAGCAAACGTATACCGTTCATTTTACTTTAGCGGGTGCACCCATTAAAGACACGGCGAAATTAGAAGGCGCAGCACGTGTTACAACGGGCGCTTCCTTCGACCTTACTTACGGCTTGAGCAGCGTGAGCCAAAGCGTCTATGCTCAGGATATAAGCTTCACGTATGATCCGGATAAGGTTGAGTTTATTTCTGTAGATTCTCTGCGGGACGATTTTGTGATTGCTGATCAAAAGCTGACATCAGGCCAAATCCGAATCCTGGCCGTAAGCATCGGAAGCGGACTTAACGCCGGCAGTGATTTGCTGCGGCTGCAGTGGAACGCCAAGCTTCTTGCTGAATCATCGGCCGCAACGATAACTATATCCAATCTGGTTATCTCTGACGGCGAGGGAACGGAAACGGAAGTTGAAGGGACTTCCCACCATATTCAAATTAACGCCGTAGACAAAGCGGCACTCCAAGCTTTGATCGCCGAGGCGCAAGAGGTTCATGACGCGGCCGTAGAAGGCACACAAAGCGGCCAATATCCGGCAGGCACGAAAGCTCTTTTGCAAACCGCTATACAGGCTGCGGGCCAGATCGCCGGCAGCCCGACAGCTACCCAAACGCAGGTGGATCAAGGCGCTGCACAGTTGAGTGCTGCACTGCAAGCGTTCCGGGCATCCGTCATTACCAGGCTTCCGGATGATTTGAACGGAGACGATAAATACAGTATCGGCGACTTGGGTATGATGGCTGCTTATTACGGCAAAACATCAGAAGACCCGAATTGGGATCTGTACAAAAAAGCAGATCTGGTTCAGGATGGAATCATCGACATTGCGGATCTTGCGGCATTGGCAAGAAAGATTCTCGGTTAGTGTCTATTCGTTGAGAACTATGATACAACGAAGCAGTCCCCGGTCATTCATAATGACTGGGGATTGCCCGTTTAGAAACTTGTTCAGTGACTCCCTCTACTCTAGAACGGGTGATTGGTGATTACGATGCTTTACACTCGACGGCGGCATTGCATCACATTAAAATGTATTGACATATGAGGAATAAAATGGTACTTTTAATAAAACATATTATACCTATTAATAAACTTGGATATAGCAGCGGACCGGAAAACCGGAGGCATGGAGATTTCGTTCCATGCTTTTTTTGTATAATCCTTTAGGAGGTGCAGCACATGGCCATTTTATTGGAATCGGTAAAGCTTTTAAAAACGGTAAAGTCGAAACGACAATCCTCTGTTGAAAATCGTAAGGATCATTTGGGTTATCTTCGTTCGTTTAAAGATTCATCCAGGTTAATGACGAACAATAAAAGCATAATCAAAGAATTGGAAATGAGGGTATTAGAATGATGAATCATACGAGGATCCTTTACAATAACGATCAAGCTCCTGTACAGGTTAATTTAGTCGGTACCGATGAAAAGCTTATTCCAGCATTGCTATCTGCTTTGAAAAATAACAAGATCACTCTATCCTCTATTCAAGAAGCTCCGGTACGGATTGATTTATTTAGCTCGGAAGCTTTTTTATATTCCTCAGGCGGAGATAAGTATCGTATACCTATCTTTTGACTATCGTTCAGATCACTGGAGATGTTTTCACTCAACCGGAGAGAGCATCTCTTTTCTTTTAAGGCCTCGTCATTCGAACGGAATACCGGAAGGAGTTGTGTCTTTCATTGTTTCCCAGGGTTGGAGAAGAGAGGGCCATGATGGCTGAAGCAAAAGAATGGCGATTGGACGGAAGTGAGCGTTTTCCTGGAACAACCTATGCCGAGGTCGTGCTTGGACCGGCCTTTGAGCAAGCAAAAGCGGAGTTGCTGGAGCCCATGCTGGCTGTCAATAAAGCTCACCTGATTATGCTGCGCGAGGAAGGGTTGCTCGGAGAGGATGAGGCGAATCGCATCGCAGCGGCATTAACGGTCGTACCTGTTGCCAGAATCCGCGCTGAAGCATATACGGGCGCGTTCGAGGATTTGTTTTTCCGGGTTGAGCACGAGCTGACCGAGCTTGCCGGGGAAGCTGCGGGAAATCTTCATTTGGGGCGGAGCCGCAACGATATGGGGATTGCCATCTATCGCTTGGCGCTGCGGGAAAAGCTGCTGAAGACGATCTCCTCTGCGCTGTTTCTGCGGCAGGAACTGCTGCGCTTTGCCGAATCGCATGCCGATACGTTGATGATCGGCTACACCCACACACAGCAAGCGCAGCCGACGACGCTTGGGCATTACATTGCAGCGGTGGCCGATTCGCTGGACCGTGACATTAAGCGGCTGCAGGCTGCTTATTCCGGCTGCAACCGCAGCAGCATGGGTGCGGCTGCGCTGACCACATCCGGCTTCACGATCAATCGGCAGCGGATGGCAGAGCTGCTTGGCTTCGACGGCGTCATCGTCAACGCCTACGATGCGGTCAGCGGTGCTGACTATATCGGCGAAGCCGCATCCGCTGTGCAGCTTGCGGCGGTCAACACCGGCCGCTTTGTCCAGGAGCTGCTGCTGTGGAGCACGCAGGAATTTGCCGTGCTGCGGGTGGCTGCACCTTACGTGCAAATAAGCTCCATCATGCCGCAGAAGCGCAATCCCGTCTCGATCGAGCATATGCGGTCGCTGCTGTCTTCCGCTTTCGGGGACGCACAAACCGTGCTGACGATGACGCATAACACGCCGTTCGGGGACATTGTCGACACAGAGGACGATATGCAGCCTTACGCCTGGAAAGCGCTGGCGACGCTTGGATCGGTCTACAAGCTGCTCGCCAACGTTATCGCTACGCTTGAGATCAGCAAAGACGTGCTGCGCATAAGGGCGGAGGAAAGCTTCGCCACCGTAACCGAGCTGGCGGATACCCTGGTCCGCGAAGAGCGGTTGTCCTTCCGCACAGCGCACAACATTGTAAGCCGAACGGTCAGGAATGTGCTCGAATTTGGCGGAACGGTCCGCCATATCTCACTCAGGCTGCTCGATGAAGCGGCTTTGGCGGTAATCGGGCGGCAGCTGACGCTTGGCGAGGAAAAGCTAAGGCGCGCACTCGATCCGCAGCACTTCATCGAGGTGCGTGCGCTTCAGGGAGGCCCGAATCCGGACGAAGTCCGGCGCGCTATCGGAGAGCAGCGCCAAACGCTTCACGAGCGGCAGGAGTGGCTCGAAGCAGCGTACAGCTCAGCCCGCTCTGCGCAGCAGCTGGTGGAGCGTACCGTCGAGGGATGGGCCCATCAATTCGTTCAAACGGAAGGAGCTTAGCTATGTTCACGAATGGATTCCGAGTCTATGACATCCACGGACACCTGCCCTATCCTTTCGGGTTTATGACGCGTAACCCGGTAGTAACGGCTTTTAACAAGCAGCGAGCCGAGAACATGCGCCTGGCCTGGGACTTCCCGGCCGCCGATAGCGAGCCTGCGACACCCGACAAGCCGATCATCGAACGCTGGGTCGAATCGCTCGACCGCTACGGGATCGGCGGATTGAATTTTTTAACCGCAGCCGACAATGACGATTTGGCCGCACAAATCAGCAGATATCCCGACAGGTTTACAGGCTTTGCCCACCATTCAATCGAATCGCCCGACGCCGCCGAGGAGCTGGAACGGGCAGTCGACGTGCTGGGGTTAAAGGGCTACAAGCTGTTCGGACCGCTGGTGCAAATTCCGTTTCACGACCCCTCTTTGACGCCTGTTTGGAGATTCCTTGCGGAAAGACGGCTGCCCGTACTCATCCACTTTGGACTTCTGGGTCACACGGGAGGCATTGTGCACCACCTGAATATTAACCCGCTCTCCATTTTCAACGTAGCCCGGGAGTATCCCGATATCCCGTTCATCATTCCGCACTTTGGGGCCGGTTATTTTCAGGAGCTGCTTCATCTGTGCTGGGGTTGCCCGAACATTTACATCGATACTTCCGGCTCCAACCAATGGATGCGCTGGACGCCATACGAGCTGACTCTGGAAACGCTCTTCCGCAAAACGTACGAATTAATCGGACCCAAACGTATTGTATTCGGAACGGATTCCGGCAGCTTTCCGAGAGGCTACGTTTACCGGTATTTGCAGGATCAGGTCCGCGTCTGCCGGGAGCTCAGGTTTAGTGAAGAGGACATCGAAAGCATATTCGGCAACAACGCCAGGAGGCTTTTGAACTTATTGTCATGAAGGCATTTCAAGATACTTGTAAGGTAAATCGTACAAATGTAGGGGAGAGGGACTACGATGAGAAAGCATTCCAGGCAAGAGGTTCAAAAGATTACGGGAAAAGCGGCACTGCTTTCTGCGCTCTCCCTGAGCGCCCTGACGGTATTGTCCGGCTGCTCCGGCTCGGGGGCTGCGCAAGCGGACAACGCGAAGCCCGTCGCCGAAGCTCCGAAAGGAGCCCAGCCCACAGCTTCCGACGAGAAAATCACGATTGAATATTGGCAGTACGAATTTCCGGCAAAAGTCGAGCTGGTGAATAAATTGATCCAGGATTTTCAAAAAACGCATCCGAATATTACTATCAAGCATACGAATTTTCCTTATGATCAATACAACGAAAAGGTAGCTACGCTCGTTCCGGCAGGAAAGGGGCCGGATGTGATCAACCTTTACTATGGTTGGCTGCCTAAATATGTGTCTTCCGGTTATTTGCAGCCGCTGCCGGAGAGCGAGTTTTCGGAAGCGAAGGTCAAAGCGGAGTTTTTTCCTTTTGTCGATGCGGCTAAGCTGAACGGTAAATATTACGCTATTCCCACGGCAGTACGGACGCTGGGTCTCTTTTACAACAAGGACCTGTTTACGAAAGCGGGTCTGGATCCGAGCAAGCCTCCGGCTACCTGGGAGGAGCTGATTACTTATGCAAAAAAGCTGACGGAGACCGATAAAAACGGCCAGTTCGTTGTGGAAGGACTTGCCTGGCAGCCGGGCGCCCAGCTTCATCATTGGTTCCGCGATGCCCTGATTTATCAGGCGGGAGGCAAGGATATCAGCGAGGATCGCCGCAAGCTGCTGTGGAACGACTCACTGGCAGGACTCGAGGCGTTCAGTTATCTTGTCGATCTGGCGGTTAAGCATAAGGTCGGCATCAACGGTTTTTATAATGATGATATTACCGCATTCAAAGGCGGCCACGCAGCGATGAATGTAGACGGTTCCTTCCAGCTCGGAAGCATCAAGAGGGATCCGCCGAACTTGAACTATGCTATCGCGCCGCTCCCTTCCTACAAATCGAAGGCGACGCAAGCGTCCTTCTGGGCGAATGCGATTCCGAAAAATGTGGAGGGCAAGAAGCTGGAGGCGGCGACCGAATTCCTGAAGTTTCTGACAAGCAAGGAGGTTCAGGAGCAGTGGGTGGAAAAAATCGGCGAGCTGCCTGCGAAGAAGGAAGTTGCCTTGCAGGAAAAATATACGAAGGATGAAAAGCTTGGGCCGTTCATCGAACAGCTTTCCGTCGCCAACTCCCACTTCTTTGTAGATGAAAAGCTGGAAAGAGACTACTTCACGCAAGCGGTTGATCAAATACTCCTGAATAAAACAGACTACAAGACAGCCTTCGATGAGCTGGTGGCCAAAACCCAGAAGCTGTATGACGATTACTGGGCGAAGCAGGACAAGAAGTAAGGTTCGGGGAGAGGTGAATTCCAATGGAAAAAGCCGAATCGCTGCCTGCAGTAAAACCGGAGGTTGCAGCGCCGAAGGGACTTAGCGTGAAACAGCAGAGGTACCTGTTTATTTACGGATGCCTGATCGTGCCGCTTATTTTCTTTATTACGATCCGCATTGCGCCGATTCTGTACTCATTTAATATCAGCTTGCGGGAATGGGATATGCTTTCCGAGGATAAGCCGTTTGTCGGCCTAGCCAATTTCGTGACGCTGTTTCAAGACGAAGTATTTTTGTCCGCTTTGCGGAACACGTTCGTGTATGTGCTTGTAGGCGTTCCGGGGCAGTTGATCGCCGGGCTTTCGATAGCTCTGCTGCTGCAGAGCATTACCCGCTTTCGCGGGTTGTACCGCGTCGTTTATTTCATTCCCTATGTGACCAGTATTGTGGCGGTCAGCTGGGTATTCCGGTGGATATTGATGAGAAACGGGATTGCCAACGCGCTGTTTCTGGAGCTTGGGTTATCACCGCAGCTGTTTCTCGGTTCTCCCTCTCAAGCGATTTATTTGATCATTTTGGTTATCATTTGGCAGGCGGTCGGATTTCAGATGCTGATTTTCCTGGCTGGGCTGCAACATATTCCGACCTTGTATTATGATGCTGCTGCTATCGATGGAGCGGGGGCATGGCAGAGGTTCCGTCATATTACGCTGCCGCTGCTAAACCCGGTCATCGTATTTTCAGTCGTCATCGGCAGCATCGGCTTTCTGCAAACCTTTACACAGGTGTTGAGCATGACGGACGGCGGGCCGCTGAATTCCACTTTATCTTTAGTGCTGCACATTTACAATCTTGCCTTCAAGCATTTTAAAATGGGGGAAGCCGCCGCCGCTACGGTTGTATTGTTCGCCTTCATCCTGGCTTTATCTTTGCTGCAATTAAAACTGCTGAATAAAAAAATCGAATATTAATAAGGAGCGTTCGTTATGAGCCTATCCCTCAAGAGGACGTCCGCTGCCGCAGGCGTCCATCCGGTTTATTGGCTTCGCGCCGCACCTTACGTGATTCTTGCCGCCGGTGCCATTATGATGCTGTTCCCGTTCTTGTGGATGCTTGCGACCTCTCTCAGAGAGCCTAAAGACTTGTTCACGCTCAACCTTATTCCCAGTCCGGCCACCTTGAGCAATTATGCGCAGATATTCGTGAAGGCACCCTTCGCGAAGTGGATGCTGAACAGCTTCATTATAGCTGGGCTGACCACCGTTAGCGTTTGCTTTTTTGACACTGTGATCGGTTACATTATGGCTAAATTTTCTTTTCATGGGAAAAAGATCATTTTTATAGCCATCTTAAGCACATTAATGGTGCCGACGGAGATGCTGATCATTCCTTGGTATCTTCTATCGGTCAAGTTAAACTTGGTCGATACATATTCGGGAATTTTGTTCCCGGGTCTCATTTCCGCTTTCGGCATTTTCCTGATGAAGCAGTTTATGGAGTCCGTGCCTAATGACCTGCTGGATGCGGCGAGAATCGACGGCATGAGCGAATGGGGAATTCTGGTGCGGATTGCAGTCCCGCTGATCAAGCCTGCCTTGGCGACGCTTTGCATTTTATCCTTTCTGGGCAATTGGAATTCTTTTATCTGGCCTCTTATTGTGACCCAAACGAAGGAAAATCTGACGGTGCCTGTCGGCCTCGCCCTATTTTCCAGTGAACTTAAGGACAGCAGCGGGTGGGTACTGATCATGACGGGCGCCTGCATATCGATTACTCCGTTGATTCTTATTTTTCTTGTCTTTCAAAAACAAATTATTCGCGGAGTCGCACTGACCGGGCTGAAGTAAAAATAAGGGAATTCGTTGTGCATGAAAAAAGTATTGAAATGCGTATTAATCCTAGTATAATACCTGATATAAGTCGATTTACACAGCTAGTCTACCGGACAACTGGGGACGGATCATTCTTAAGAACACTTTTCTTGGGATGCTCTGTCTCTTTTTTGTAGTGCAGCAATGAATAGAAGGGCTTTTATTCATGGGGATCGGTAAGAAGCCGGGGGAGATCAGAAAGCAGAAGGGATGCATGGACAAGCGGAGATGATAGATAGAAACAAGCTTCAATGGATTTTTTTTGATGTGGGTGATACCCTGGTGGATGAATCGCTGCCGTTTCAGAGCAGCATCGAACAATTTGTGCGCTATGCGGGCCTATTGGGTTATACGGTATCCGAGAAAGCTGTAAAAGATGGATTGACGGAGGCTTACACGTCGTTCAGTACCAGGCCGATGTGGCAGGTCATGGAAGCGTTGATTCCTTCCGAAGAAGCACGCATTCAAATACGGGGTCAAATGAAATATGAGAAGCACCTGGAGCAGCCTTTTCCCGAAGCAAAAGAGGTGCTGTTCCGCTTGGCCGAGCATTATAAAATCGGGATTATTGCCAATCAAAGCATAGGCACCTCCGATCGTCTGGAGAACTACGGCTTGCTCCCCTACATTTCCGTCGTATGCTCTTCCGCAGAGGCGGGGCTGTCCAAGCCCGATCCGAAGTTTTTCCATATGGCATTGGAGGAAGCGAAATGTTCACCGGAGCAGGCGGTTATGGTAGGCGATCGGATTGACAACGATATTCTGCCGGCGCAAGCGCTGGGGATGGGCACGGTTTGGGTGAGACAGGGTTATGCCAGGGAACAGCGTATACCTTTATCGGGCATGGCGCCGGATATTATTATAAACCGGCTGTCTGAAATTGTAGGAGCCTTGATAAGGCGTTAATATCCGGACGGAAGCTCGAAAGCGGGCTTAAATAAAGCGGGACAGCCCCATAAGTTATGTCTTGGTTCTCTATTTTTCCAGTACGATATCTTGCAAAGTAATGGCCCATTGTGTAGAGCTTTCGAAAAACCCGGGTTGAGGTGTGAATAAAACTACGAATTATGGACCGTCACAGAAAAAAATGAATAATCTGATTATTTTATCCTTTACATAAAATATGGAATTATATATAATAATTTCAACAACGCAAGCGTATGCATTATAAAGTGAAGGATGTAGGGGAGTATGCCGATTACAACAAAGGATATTGCGCGAATTGCAAACGTAAGTCAATCTACAGTATCACGTTGCTTAAATAATAGTCCAACAATTTCAGAGGAAACCAAGAAGAGAGTACTGCAAATCGCCCAACAAAACGGCTTTCAATTCAATGCTAACGCAAGAAGTTTGAGTACTAACAAAACGCACACGATAGGCGTCATTTTTCCGAGAATTTTGCTTGACTACGGGTTTGATATTAATTTCAAATCCTGGCAAGATGAGTTGATGGAAAATCTGGAACGTCTAAACCTAGACGTCATCGTATCCTTATTTGAGAATAGATTTACGAAGCAAAATAATATTAAAAAGCTAATTACGGGAAGAAAAGTTGATGGGCTCATTATTTTGCAACCGGAGTTAGATCGTGACACCGTAACTTTTTTGGAGAAAATGAATGTCCCTTATGTTTTTTGCAAGTATTTGCCTGATATTTACAAAACCGAGGAAGTGGATTTTGTTTATGTGAATCAATTTAAAGGAGGGTATTTGGCTTCCGAACATCTGTTGAATCTAGGACATAAAAATATTTTGTGTATTTCCGCAAATGTTGGAGGCGATGAGTTTAGATTAAGAACGGAAGGTTTTAAATCGGCTTTCACCGATCATGGTCTTGAGTTTGATGATAAGATGTTGTTTTTTGGAGATACAACTTTTAAGTCGGGTTATCAGGTTATTAAGGAAAACGAAGGAGTATTAAAAGAAATTACGGCTATCTTTGCTCAAAATGACTTGATGGCGTTAGGCGTAATCTCAGCATTGAAGGATCGGGGAATTGATGTGCCGAACGATATTGCGGTGGTCGGTTACGATAATATCGAGATCTGTGAATTTTTCAAACCACATTTAACCACAATTCATCAACCTACTAAAGAGCTTGCGGAGTTAACTTGTGATCGATTAGTAGCGCTGTTAAACTCCAAGAAGTCAAACGTAAAACAAAAAACAGTAATTGAACCTAAATTAGTCATTAGAGAATCATGTGGCAGCCAAATAAGCCGAACATAACATCCTACTTCTTGTTATTTAAAATCAGGTGTAATCTTTTAATTTTTTTTGAATATAATGCAACCGTATGCGTCATAGGATACAGTGCTGCATTTACTTTTTTCAGATTTATGCATACGGTTGCTTAAAATCATACATGCGTTTGAATTTGATACTAAGAAAGGATGTTGAGTGTGGAGAAATGGTTAGAGGGAAAGATATGTATGGTTACCGGGGCTGCCAGAGGAATGGGAAAGGCATTAGCCATGAAGTATGCCGAACATGGAGCCAATGTTGTATTGATGGATGTAAACAAGGAAAGCGTTGAAGCAGCTGCAAAAGAAATCGAAGCCCTGGGGGTACAAGCATTGCCTCTCAAGGTAGATGTAACTTCTTCGCTAGAGATTAATCACGCATTGGATGAAGTTGAATCCAGGTTCACAACAATTGACGTATTGGCAAATTGTGCCGGCATCTCTACCTCCAGTTTGATCCTGGATGTTGAAGAAGAAGAATGGGATCGAGTTTTCAATGTGAATTTGAAATCGGTTTATTTACTCAGCAGACGTGTAGCAAAAAATATGATTAACAACAACGTTAAAAACGGGAAAATTATTACAATTTCATCTCAAGCTTCGAAGATTGGCGAACTTGGAAACGGGCCGTATAGCGCTTCAAAAGCAGGGGTAAATTCGCTAACCCAGGTGCTTGGTCTGGAACTAGCGGAATATGGGATTGCGGTCAATGCCGTTTGCCCCGGCTATGTAAATACCGAAATGATCCAGCAGGTGTTCCAAAAGAGAGGACCGATCGAGGGGATGACGCCAAAAGAATATGAAGAAACATTAACAAGTCAGGTACCGATGAAGAGAATGGCGGAGCCTGAAGAAATAGCAGAATTTATGCTGTTTTTAAGCAGCGAGAAAGCAAATTATATTACGGGAGTATCATTGACCATTGCCGGTGGAAAAACAATCATTTGATGGAGAAGGAGTGATCGTAGTGCGACTCTGCCTTGTGACAGATTCACTGGGGAACATGTCTTTTATAGAAATGCTTGCTGCATCCGCATCTTTAGGCTATGAGTCTTTAGAGTTTGCATGTGGTAATTGGTCGAAAGCACCCCATATAGACTTAGATGAACTTCTGGAGAGTGAATTGAAACGAGATAAATTTGTAAGCGCTGTCAAAGGTGAGGGGCTTGAAATAGAAGCATTGAATTGTTCTGGTAATCAATTAGCCCCAAATGAAGAAGGAAGGGCACATCAGGTAGTAGTGGAAAAAACCTTTAGACTCGCGGAAATGTTGGGAGTAAAAACGATTGTTATGATGTCTGGACTTCCAGGTGGAGGTCCGAAGGATACAATCCCTAACTGGATCACAACGAGCTGGCCGCCATTGACTACAGAAGTTCTGAACTGGCAATGGAATGAAATCGCATTCCCCTATTGGGAAAAAACGGTGAAGCAAGCAAAAGAACATGGGATCGAAAAGATTGCTTTAGAAAATCATGGGTGTCAGCTGGTTTATAATCCGCAGACGCTGATCAAATTAAGAAACCAGGTGGGAGAAATGGTTGGAATGAACCTTGATCCAAGCCACTTGTTTTGGATGGGAGGAGATCCAATTTTAGCTGCAAGACATTTAGGAGCTGCGATTTATCATATTCATGCCAAAGACGTACGTATTGAAAGAGGATTCGTTGGAACGGACGGGGTTCTTGATACAAGAACGATAGATCGTTTTTTTGAGCGTTCATGGAATTACGTAGCTTTGGGCTATGGGCATGATGTTCATTGGTGGAGTGAATTTTTTACGGTGGTTAGAATGATGGGTTACGATGGACCCATAAGTCTTGAGAATGAAGATTTAAGTATGGATCAACTAACTTCGGTAAAGAAATCTACTAAAGTATTGCAAGAAGCGATGCCGCGGGATTTTGATTCTGCTAGAGGAGTAGGCTTACTATGAAATTTTCTATCTGCAGCTGGACATTTGGAAATGAGCCCATCGAAAAGGTCATGAAATTTGTATCTGAGACAGGTTATGACGCTATTGAAATCCGTGCAGCAGTGAATGAATATAATTGGAAGGAACTTTTACGCCTATCGAAGGATCTGTCCTTAGACATCGGAGGATTAACTGGAGATACCGGCTGGCCTTGTGAAGAGCAGGATTTGGCTAATCGAAGTGCGGCTCATCGTCAGCGTGCTGTTGAATATTTCAAACGGCAAATAGAAGCGGTGAAAGAAGTCGAAGGCAGCTATCTTGTTGTATGCCCCTCGGCTGTAGGGAAAACAGCTTTGATGGGAAATCCGGGGGAAGATTGGAAATGGGCGGTTGATTCCGTTCAAAAATTAACAGATCAAGCAAGTGAATGGGATGTCACACTGGTAATCGAGCCTTTAAATCGTTATGAAAGCTGTATAGTGAATACAGCGGAGCATGCCTTGCAATTTGTTCAAGAGGTGGGGCATCCCAACGTAAAAACGTTATTGGATTCCTATCATATGAACGTGGAAGAAAAAGATATGGAAACGCCGTTCTTCACCGTGAAAGACCATTTGGAAATCCTTCATGTTGCAGACAGTAACCGGCAGGCGTTAGGAAGAGGCCATATCAACTTTGCTCCATTTGTATCCGGTATCCAAAAGGCTGCGTTTAACGGAACGGTTGTTGTTGAATGTTGTGCTCCTGGTGCCAATCCTTTTCAAGCTGATAAGGGACATCCTGCGATGGAATGGATCTATACCTATGCGACGGAATCGCTCGCGTATTTAAAGAAACACTTCAGATCGTAATGCACAATCCTATCTCAATTAAGGGGGATTTATCCATGAAGGCGAAAAGAAATCTGGTCATGTTGTTTACCTTGTTTTGTTTGGCGCTGATTTTCTCCGGTTGTTCGAGTGATGCATCCAATTCGGGGACCCCATCCGCTGCCTCATCTGAAACCCCGGCAAAAAATAAAAAGAAAGTGGTAGGTGTTTTAATCGGGGATTTCAGCGCACAGTTTCATGCATACATCATGGATGGAATGAAGGTGGAGGCCAAAAAATATCCCGATGTTCAATTTGTTTACGTAGATGGAAAGTTCGACTCCACGGTTCAATTGGGTCAGGTTGAGAACTTTATTGCCCAAAAAGTGGATGCCATCATTTTCGTACCGGGAGATAGTGAAGGTTCTAGGCCGGCTGTGGATTTAATCGCCAAAGCAGGAATTCCTCTGATCAATGTAAACACCAAAGTACCGAATGCCGACCAGGTTGCTGCTTACGCATATGCAGGTTCCAGTTCTGTAGAATCCGGAGAAATCTTGATGGAAGCAATGGCCGAAGTTATGGGTGGAAAGGGTAATATGATTGAATTGCAAGGCTGGTATGGTCATGAACCTCAGATCGAAAGACACCAAGGTATTGCAAATATTCTTAAAAAGCATCCTGACATTAAAGTTCTTGCAGAGGATTCCGGTAAATGGAATAGAGAAGAAGGCATGAAGAAGGTTGAGAACTGGATTCAGTCAGACTTAAAAGGCAAATTTAATGCAATTGTTGCTCATAACGATGAAATGGCGGTCGGAGCTGTAAAAGCACTTGAAGATGCCGGTTTACTGGAGCAAGTTGTAGTTGGAGGCATTGACGCAACACCTGACGCTTTAAATATGTTGAAAGCAGGTAAACTGAAAGTTACTGTGTTTCAGGATGCTTTTGGTCAAGGCGCCAAAGGTGTGGAACTTGCTGTTAAAGTACTGAATGGTGAAAAACTGGAAAAAGAATATATTATTCCTTATAAACGTGTCAAACCTGAAGAAGCCGATAAATATCTTGCCATTTACGGCAAAAAGTAAACTTTATACTTACTATAAAAAAATAGGATAGGTACCAACCGCTTCATGTTGGTACTTGTCCTCCTGAAATGAGGGAATAGGATGCAAGAACAATATGTACTGGAAATGGAGCATATATCCAAAACATTCCCGGGCGTACGGGCTTTAGAAGACGTAAGTTTTAAAGTTAGGAAAGGAACCGTACATGCTTTGATGGGTGAGAATGGAGCGGGAAAGTCTACACTCATGAAGATTTTAGGGGGCATATACTGGCCTGAAACCGGACGGATCAAGTTAAGGGGCAAAGAAATTGGGATGCTCAATCCTAGAGATTCTCTGAAGAACGGAATTTCTATGATACACCAGGAGTTAACTTCTGTTTATGATATGACCGTTGCAGAAAATATTTTTTTAGGAAGAGAACCTCTTTTCGCAAAATTTTGGGTAAATGAGAAAAAATTAAACGAGGACACCCGTCATTTATTAGAAAGCTTAGAAATTTCGATTGACCCGAAAACGAAAATGAAAGACCTCTCCATTGCAAGAATGCAGCTGGTCGAGATTGCCAAAGCGATCTCTTACAATTCCGAAATCATTATTATGGATGAGCCAACCTCGGCAATTACGGACCGGGAAGTTGCTCATTTGTTTAAGATCATACGCTCACTTACGAATAAGGGAGTATCCATTATTTATATTTCCCATAAAATGGACGAAATCTTTGAGATAGCTGACGAAATTACGGTGTTAAGAGACGGGGAATTGGTAGATAGTAAACACGTAAAAGAACTGACCCAACAAGATTTAATTTCCATGATGGTTGGCAGGGAATTGAAAGAGCTGTTTCCCAAGAAGGAGGTTAGGATTGGGGAGAAGGTCTTAGAGGTAAAAAATCTGTCTTTAAAAGGAAAATTTAATAATATCTCATTCCAACTCCGAAAAGGAGAAATACTTGGTATTGCAGGCTTGATGGGATCAGGAAGATCAGAAGTCATGGAAAGTCTTTTCGGACTCGCTAAACCGGATGAAGGGGAAATATTTTTCCATGGTAAAAAAGTGGATATTAAATCTCCAGAAGACGCTAAAAAAAATGGATTGGCATTTATTACTGAGGATAGGAAATTAACAGGACTGTTTCTACCCCATTCTGTAAAAGACAATATGATCGCAGCCAGTTTGGAAAAATATGCGAAGGGAATATTCATGAATGAAGGGAAGATCAGAAATGAATGCAATAAACAAAGGGAGCTCTTGGGGGTTAAAACACCTGATATTAACCAGAAAGTTAAAAATTTAAGTGGGGGAAATCAGCAGAAAGTATTAATTGCGAAATGGCTTTTAACGGATGCTGAAGTCATCATCCTGGATGAACCTACAAGGGGAGTTGACGTAGGAGCGAAGTCAGAAATACATGCTCTAATGGGTAAATTGGTCGAGGAAGGCAAAGCTGTCATTATGATTTCCTCTGAGATGCCGGAAGTGCTAGGGATGAGCGATAGAATTATTGTTATGCACGAAGGTAAAATTTCTGGAGAATTATCAAGAGCAGAAGCTAACCAAGATAAGATTATGAAATATGCAACCGGATTCGTGAATTGAAACACTTACATGTATCATCAACGGCTGAAAATAAATGAATGAGTTAGGAGTGCATGATATGGCAACCCCCAAAATAGAGGCATCCAATATGGAAATCCCCAATAAGCAGTCATTATTTGATATTAAAAAATTGCTGCATATTCTTAATAAGTTCACGATTTTCTTTATCCTGCTGGCCATGGTGATCATATTATCGATCATTGAGCCGAACTTCCTTACGTCAGTGAACTTGCTGAATATTGTCAGACAAATTACTTTGATTGCCATTATAGGTTTCGGCTTGACGATGATCATTATAACAACCGGTATTGATTTATCTCCAGGGTCAATCGTAGCCATTGTATCCGTAGCATCAGCCATGTACGCGCATCCCGGTGAATATCCTTTGGTAGTATCCATTATCGTGGGGCTTTCACTTGGTGTTGCAGCAGGATTGATTAATGGATTAATTGTCGCTAATTTGAAAATACCCGCTTTTATCGTTACGCTAGGCATGATGATATCTGCCAGAGGGGTTTCCTATATATTCAGCGATGGGCATCCTATTACAGGTTTTTCAAAAGAATTCGATTTTATTGGCAGAGGATATGTATTTGGAATTCCTTTCATGATCTATGTGCTGGTGTTGGTCGGGATCGTGTCTCATATCATCCTTAGACATACCCGACTCGGGAAAAGCATCTACGCGATCGGCGGGAATGAACAGGCCGCGGTTGTATCCGGTATCAATGTGAAAAGAACCTTGTTGTTTGTATATATGTACGGCGGTTTAATGGCAGGCGTAGCCGGCATTATGTTGGCTTCTCGAATCGGGGCGGGACAGCCAACCGCCGGTTTAGGTTATGAATTGGATGCCATCGCGGCTGTAGTCATCGGTGGAACAAGTTTGATGGGCGGCGTTGGTACGATCGTCGGAACCTTAATAGGAGCTCTCATCATCGGTGTTTTAAATAACGGAATGGATTTGATGCATGTGTCCGGGTATTGGCAGCAGGTATTGAAGGGAGTAATTATTGTAGGGGCCATCATACTGGATAAATATAGAAATCAATAAAGAATGAACAAGGAGGGGAAAATCATGGCCAATACAAGTAAAAGAAGAGACTATAGCCTTACTGGACCGGAAAACAGGAAGGCCGAGGAAAAGGGACTTGCCGCTGCGGAGTGGTACACTTGTCCGATTCCTCGTCAACGGTTGAAGGAGCTGATGAAGCGAAAGGACGGACCGGCCATACGCGATACGCTAATCTGGTTCGCTGCTCTTATTGGCTTGGGGGTTGCTGCGTATTATTCATGGGGGACTTGGTGGGCGATTCCGGCATTCTTTCTTTACGGCGTCGTATACGCTTTGCCCGGCAATTCGCGGTGGCACGAATGCGGTCATGGAACCGCCTTCAAGACGCCTTGGATGAACGAAGTCCTTTACCAGATCTCCTCATTCATGTGCTTGTTTCCGGCGACGCCTTGGCGATGGAGCCATGCCCGACATCATACCGACACCATTATCGTCGGCCGCGATCCCGAGATTGTCGCCGAGAGGCCGCCAATCTGGCGCATCATACTCATGGAAATTTTTCGTTTGCATGGCGGACCACGAGACCTCAAAAGGGTGATCTTACATTTCTTTGGCAAAATGGACAAAGAGGAAGAGAGCTATATTCCTGTCTCAGAGCGCAGAAAAGTGTGTTGGGAAGCGCGTGTATGGGTATTCATCTTTCTGGCGGTCATAGCTTCATGTGTTTATATGCAAAGCATACTGCCGGCCATGTTTATCGGCCTTCCGACATTTTATGGCTTCATCGGGGTTCTCATTACCGGGTTTATTCAACATTTGGGTCTAAGCGAAGATGTGCTTGATCATCGTTTAAACACGCGTACCGTCTATATGAACCCGATTTTCAGGTTCCTTTATTGGAACATGAACTATCACGTAGAGCATCATATGTTCCCGATGGTTCCGTATCATGCTCTGCCAGCCTTGCATGAAGAGATGAAACCTGACTGCCCGGCGGCAAGCCCTAGCACTTGGGCAGCCGTCAAGGAGGTTTTCACAGCGCTGCGGAAACAGCGAAAAGACCCCACGTATACGATTGTACGCCCTCTACCCAGCACGGCGCGCCCGTATCGGTATGGTCCGCATCCGTTTGGAACGGTGGCAGGGAGAGAGGTTGATCCTATTTGGAGGGAATCCGTATGAATCATGAGAATTGGATTGAATCATGTGCGGTCGACGATATCGACGAGGAGGACGTCATCCGTTTTGATTATGGTGAAAAAACTTTCGCGATCTATCGTACGGACAAGGACGAATTTTACGCGACCGACGGCTACTGCACCCACGAAAAGTTTCACTTGGCAAATGGCCTTGTAATCGGCACCCAAATTGAATGCCCTAAACATAATGGACGATTAGATTTTATAACGGGCGAAGCAAAACGCGCACCTATCTGTGTGAAGATTAAGACTTATCCGGTTAAGGTTGAAGCAGGAAAGGTTTTTATAAAGATGGACTAGGGTCTTGGGACATGAAATTACAAAAGTGAGGGCTGCCGCGGTCACGGCAGCCCTCTTTCCGGCGGGAGGACATGGGCCAAACATTTAAAAATATATTGACACCGCTTCCAAAACAGATTTAAAATGGAAGCAGTTGGTGATATTTTTTTAGAAACAAATTAGATCGATCTAAATCCAGGTGATTCCGGTATTTTAACCTTCGGGCTTAACACTTGATGTTTTTAGATCGATCTAAAAATAGAAAGCTTTAACATCAAAGGTGGGATAACATTGCTGGAATTATTCCTGAATAAGCCAAAGCAAATGGAACTAAGAAGTATGGAAGCATTACCGGCCTTGAAGGACGACGAAGTGAAGATCAGATTGGTGTATGGCGGGATTTGCGGTTCGGATCTTAGTGTGTTTCTGGGGAAATTGACGCATGCTTCTTATCCGCTCCGACCGGGACATGAGCTGCTTGGGCATATCATCGAGGCGGGAAAGAACGTTCCTTACGAGTTGGGGACAAGGATTATCGTCCAGCCTAATTCATACTGCGGTGAATGCGTAAACTGTCTGAACGGCCAAACCAATATTTGTCCGGAGAAGAAGTCGCTGGGCGTGACCGTTAACGGCGGCTTCTCCGAGCAATTTATTATTTCATCGAAGTATGTCATGCCGGTTCCCGACGATCTTCCCGATGAAAGAGCGGTTCTGGTAGAGCCGTTTGCCGTCATTGTGCATGCGTTCAAGAAGGTTCACATAACGAAGGGGACAACCGTTGCTGTTCTCGGGTGTGGAAACGAAGGCATGCTCGCCGTCGCCTTAGCCCATTATTTGGGCGCCGACGTTACGGCGATGGACATCAATCCCATCAAACTGGAGCTCATTAAAACGCTTGGCGACATCAGGGTGATTCACCCGGATGAACTGAAAGGGGAAACGTTTGATATCGTTGTTGAGGCAGCCGGAGCGCAAAGTGCGTTCGAGAACGGGCTGCGGCTTGTGAGGCCAGGGGGGCAAATGATTCTGATCGGACTCACGCCAGAGGCAACCATTCCGGTCATCCGTGTAGTAAGAAGCGAAATCACCTTGTATGGATCGATCATCTACAACATTCCCGATGACTTTCAGCACGCGATGGAATACTTAAGAGATACAAACTTTAACGTCCAGCCGATCGTATCCAAAATCATCCCATTCACCGACTATAAACATGCGTTCGAGGATGCGTTGTCCGGCAACTATGGGAAGGTTCTGTTGGATTTCAAGAAAAATCCTGTATAATTAGTTTAAACCGTTAGTGGAAAAGGTGAGAACTATGAAGCAGGAAAGAGGATCTCGTGTAACCTTGCAGCAGGTGGCCGATCATGCCGGGGTATCGCGGGCAACCGCCTCATTGATCGTACGAGGCAGCAATCTGGTAGCCGAGCGTACACGTAAGAAAGTGCTCGAGTCGATGAAGGAGCTGGGTTATGTATACGATCGCGTTGCCGCGAATTTACGTTCCCGCAACTCATCGACAGTCGGTCTTATCATCACGGAAATTGGCAACCCTTTCTTCTCGGAGCTTCTGGTTGGTGTCCATCAGGAACTGGATACCAAAGGGTATACGGTGATTCTGGGTACTACGTTTGAGTCCGCAGAAAAGCAGGATCAGCTCTTGTCCAAGATGTTGGAGTACAGGGTAGGCGGGGTTATTATGAGCCCTGTTTCAGGAAGCTCCCCGGCTGTCATCGACCGGTTGAAACAATGGGATATTCCTGTGGTCCTTGTAACCAAGGAACCGGCCAACTCGAACTCCGATTATGTCGGAATAGATAACGTGCTTGGAGGAAAGTTGGCTGTCGATTATCTCATTGAGAAGGGGCACCGCAGAATTGCTTTTCTCGGCGGTCCTTCTGAATCCTCCGCAAGGATGGATAGACAACGAGGCTATATACGCGCTCTGCAGCAAGCTGGTTTGCCGTTTGACGATTCATTGGTTGTGACCAGTGCTGCCACACGACAAGGCGGAAGGGAAGCACTGCAGCAGGTCCTTAATCAGCCGAATCCTCCTACGGCGGTATTCTGTTATAACGATGTCGTCGCATTCGGTGTCATGCTGGGCTTGAAGGAAGCCGGCTTGATGCCAGGTCGTGATCTGGCGGTGGTCGGCTATGACAATATTGAAGAGGCGGCGATGACGAGCCCGGCTCTCACGACGGTTATGGCTTCACCCATTCTTGTCGGTACTAATGCGGCGAATCTGCTTCACAAACGGATTATGGGTAATGAAGACCATGTTCAGCGTATTATTTTAAAGCCGGAACTTGTTATTCGCGAATCGTGCTCGATGTGAGCATGAACATCGTGTAAAGCAAACATGCAGCTCGTCAGTTCACCCGGATGCAGCTGTATTTTACCCGCCTGATTTAGATCGATCTAATCTTTGTTTTAATTCAATATGAAAGGAGTGAGCATGGTGGAGAAACCCTATTTAGTCGTCGTGAACGGCCCTAACTTGAACAGGTTAGGTCTCCGCTTACCTGAGCTATACGGTAGTCAAACCTTAAGCGATGTCATTCAGCTTGTTCGCTCCGTTGCAGACACTTATAGAGTCGAAGTTCGAGATATTCAATCCAACCATGAGGGCGCTTTGATCGATTTCCTACAGGAGCACGGTCCGGGCGCCATGGGCATCATTATAAATCCCGGGGCGCTAGGCCATTACGGGGTTGCATTGAGGGACTGCTTGGAGGATATTAAACGGCCGACCATCGAAGTGCATATCACCAACGTTCACATGCGTGAGACATTCCGGCATCATCTCGTATTATCCGCGGTCGTTACGGGACAAATTGTTGGTCTTGGCGTCGATGTGTACCGGTATGCCGCAGAAGCGCTCTGCAATCGAATGAAGCGGGAAGAGGCAGGGGGGCAGCCTTAATGCGGCAAAGCTTACACGATTTCATGCGGGTGGGTATCGTACAATTCATGGTGTTTCCTCAATCGAAATCCAGTGAACATTATGTGCGCACCATTTCTACTATTATTGAGGATGAATTTTTCGACGCTATTGAGATCACCTCCGCTCCCGATCCGGAAACGGCCGATCAGGTTAAACAATTGCTGCAAAGCTCCGGTGTTACAGTGGGCTTTAGTGCGCATCCGGTTTTATTGGGGAATCAAGGAAATCTCAATGCGATGCAGGACGAGGAAAGGAAACGGTCGATTGAGCTGGTGAAAGGAGCTATTGATCAAGCCTATCATCTTGGGGCGGCAAATCTAGCTTTGATGTCGGGGAAAGATCCTGGTCCTGCATGTAGAGAGCGATCGGTCGGATACTTCATTGAATCGATTCAAGACATTTGCAATTATGCGCGTTCCAAAGGCGATTTGGAAATTTTGTTGGAACCGTTCGATCATCAAACGGATTTCCGCTGCTTGATCGGACCTTCCGAATTGGCTGTTGAAGTCGCACAAGAGGTTCGGAAAGTCGATCCTACATTTGGTCTAATGGTTGATCTTAGTCATTTGCCAATGCTGGGCGAATCTCCGTCCGAAGCTTTAACTGCGACAAGAGATTACCTCAAGCATGCGCATATGGGGAACTGCTTGATCCGTAATTCGAATGACCCCTTGTATGGCGATAAACATCCTCGTTTCGGCTACCCGGACAGCGAGATCGGCATTTCAGAATTAGCAGAATATCTTCGTGCGTTGCTTGATATAGGCTACTTACAGGAAGGGAGAAACCGCACGCTTTCATTTGAAATCAAGCCCGCTCCTGGAGAATCCTCGGAGGTGCTTATTGCACAAGCGAAACGCACTCTACGAGCTGCTTGGCAGCAGGTATAGGAAATCTTTTTGGGGGGGTGGGGAGACATTGGACAATTTGAAGATTCGAAATATTTATTGCGTAGGGCGTAATTATTATTCCTTTGCGAAAGAGATGGGAAATGCGATTTCGGAAAGTCCGATCATCTTTTTGAAGCCCACGCATTCGTTGGAGCCCATGAACGGCAGCGTCATCGCGTTGTCCGGAAAGTATGGAGAAGTGAATGGCGAGGCGGAGATCGTACTCCATATGGGCAAAGACTATGTGCCGGGTATTCAGGTTGAAGAGCTGGTTGACAAAATGACCATTGGCATTGATTTTACTTATCGGAATGTATTGAACGAAATCAAGAAAAAGGGGCAGCCCTGGCTTCCTGCCAAAGGGTTTCGGAGCTCCTGCTCAATCGGCGAATTCCGGGAGATTTCCGGGCAGTCCGACCTGACGAAGGATTTTAGACTGATCAAAAACGGGGAAACATTACAGATCGGGAATATCAAAAATATGATTTTCTCTCTTCAAACATTGATTGATTACATTGCCCTAAACTTCGGCCTAGGAACCGGCGATCTCATTTATACAGGGACGCCCGAGGGGATTGGTACACTGCAAGATCATGATCATTTAGAGATTCAATGGGGAGAAGAAATTATCGGTTCATGCCAAATTATATTGAAATCATAATGGAAAGGTGGATTTGATATGTCGCTAGAGTTAGCCCTATTAAGCTCGCATGCACCATCGCTTTTGTACGAGGATAAGGTGCCTGACTTTCAGTTGTCGATCGTGGATGCGTTTCATCAACAGCGGGCAAAAATCAAAGCATTAAAGCCGGATGTCCTTGTTCTTATATCCAGCCATTTTCTTACGAATTGGAATCATTATGTGGATGCTACGCCGTTCCATAAGGGCTTTTTGACAGCAAGGGAACACCCGGATATGATCGCAAACATTCCGTTTGATTATCCGGGGGATGAAGAGCTCGCTAATGACTTAGCTGAAGCGGGAAAACAGGCGGGCATCCCTGTAGTTTCATTTAATGAACCAACCTATATATGGGATTATGGTACGCTTGTCCCGCTTCGGTATTATATACCGGATGGAGATATTCCGGTGATCGATCTATCGTGTAATATGTCTGCCAGTCTGGAAGAGACCTATAGGTGGGGGCAGCAAATCGGCAAGGTGCTTCGGGCAAGCAAGAAACGGACTGTTTTTGCCAGCAGCGGAGCGTTATCGCATCATCTCACTCGCGGCCGCTCAAATATGCCTACGATATCCGAGAAGGCATTGGACGACAGATTCATTCAACTTCTCGTAGAAGGCAACTATGTTACCGCCTGGGAAATGCTTCCTCAGTTCTCAGTGGCTGCTGATGTTGAATCTGGAGGAAGACACGTAGCGGCACTATTAGGAGTTTTAGGTCAAGATGAGTTTCATGCTTCCTATTTAGGCTATGCGCAATCATCCGGCAGTGGAAACCCCCACTTTTTCTTTGAACTTAAGTAAACAAGGAGGAGCTTTCTCAATGAAATATTTTGCAGTGATAACGAATATGTTGGATCTGGAAAAGAATCAGAAATACCGCGAGGAGCATTTGGACTATTTAAAGGATCTTAGCAAAAAAGACCATGTATTCGCGAAAGGAAGGTTTTCCGATGCGAGCGGGGGGCTTGTTATTTATAAGGCGGATACGCTGGATGAAGTGCGATTATTCGTTGAGAACGATCCCTTTATTGTTCAGGGTGCACGCACTTATGAAATTCGCGAGTGGGAAATGAAGCTGGTTGAATAACGTTTGTAAAATTCAAGGGAAATCATTGACAACGCTTACAATAAAAGCTTACAATAATACTATTCTTAGATCGATCCAAAAGCGGAACAGTAAAAAAAACTATGCAAACAGAGGGTTGCTCCAAAGTAGATTTAGATCGATCTAAAATTTGTCATATTGCCTTCAATCATCCGGTTTGAAAGCGCTTAATATCTTCTGGAGGTGACCTGGGAACAAGATTGTGGTTTACTGCTGAAGAGAAATCAAGGGGAATCAGTCTTATCGGTTGTCTGAAGGTCATGAAGATGGCGAGTGCAAACGCCAAAGACCGCTCTTTAACAAGAGGACTTGTTAAGTTCGGCGAAATCGTCGAGAAAGAAACAGGCGGTTCGGTCAAAGTGGAGGTTTTTGCCGATGGGCAATTAGGCGGCGATATTGCCGTATTTGAAGGCATGAAGATCGGATCCATCCAAGGCGCGACCATGTCAACGGGGCCTATCGCTTCATTCGCCAAACGATTCAACGTCTTCGACCTGCCTTTCTTGTTCAAAGATACGGATACGGCCTACAAGGTCCTGGACGGTAAAATTGGCCAGGAGCTATTGAATGATCTGCCTGCTGCGGGCGTCGTCGGATTATCTTATATGGAAAACGGATTCCGTGATCTTACCAATAATAAAAGAGAAGTAAAATCGGTTGACGATGTAAAAGGATTAAAAATCAGAACGCTGGAAAATGAGCTGCATATTGAGCTGTGGAAGACGCTGGGGGCCGTACCTACGCCTATGGCCATTACCGAGTTGTTTACCGCTCTTGAGCAAAGGGTGGTTGACGGACAGGAAAATCCTTCGGGTAACGTGAAGCTCAACAAGTTCTACGAGGTACAAAAATACATAACGAAGACCGGGCATGTCTACAATGCGAGCCCGCTGCTTGTCAGCAATAAATTCTGGGAGCAATTATCCGATAAAGAGAAGGAAGCCTTGAAGAAAGCCGCAACAGAAGCTACGGCCTGGCAGCGCCAGGAGAATCAGAAGGAAACGGCCGACGCGTATGATTTCTTAACGAAGAATAAGATGACGGTCACCACATTGTCACCGGAAGAGAAACAGAAATTTGTTGATAAATTGCAGCCGGTTTACGACAAATACAAGCCAATTATCGGTGAAGATCTCGTTAACAGGTTGTTGGAAGCCGTAAAATAGTTCAGGAACAAGCAGGCTCTTAGGGAGAAATGATTCCTAAGGGCCCTTTAGCAGAAGAACTGGAATCGGAGGAAAGTATGGAAAAGATAACTTCGCTTTCAAAGCTGATTATCAATGTGCTGATGGCGCTGTGTTTAACCGCAATGGCGATCCTCGTATTCGGCAACGTCGTGCTGCGCTATCTCTTTGATTCAGGTATAACGTGGTCGGATGAAATGTCCCGCTTTCTATTCGTATACCTGGTGTTTTTTGGTGCGATTGTAGCGGTAAAAGATAATGAGCATCTTGGCGTCGACACCCTGGTGAAGAAGCTGCCGCCGTTCCTGAAGAGGGTTGTCTATATGGCGAGCAATGCAGTCGTTGTTTACATGCTTTACCTCGTTGGAGAAGGAAGCTGGAAGATGACGCTTCTTAGTGTCCATACGCGCGCTCCGGCCACGCAGCTGCCTCTC
>NZ_BIMH01000023.1 GCF_004000985.1 Paenibacillus validus NBRC 15382
GGCCGGGGCGGCGCGCGAAGCGCCGTTCGCCGCTGCGCCGTGGGCGCTTGCGCCGGGCGCAAGGCCGCGCTACGCCGAGCATCCGGCGGTCCGCGCGGTGCGCGGTCGCGAGGCCGAACGCTTCGAGGCTGTCAGCCTCGAAGCGTTCTTCGCCGCGCCGTACAAGCTGACCCCGCAGTCGGACCGCATGGGCTGCCGACTGGAAGGTCCGCGGCTCGCGCTGCGCGAGTCGCTGGAGATGCGCTCGGAAGCCGCGGTGCCCGGCACCGTCCAAGTGCCGCCGCACGGCCAGCCGATCGCGCTGCTGGCCGATGCGCAGACGACCGGCGGCTATCCGCGGATTGCGCATATCGCCGCCGTGGACTTGCCGCTGCTGGCGCAGACGCGGCCCGGCGCTACGGTGCGCTTCGTCGAGATCACGCATGCCGAGGCGCAGGCCCTCTATATCCGGCAGGAGCTGGAACTTCGCCGGATCGCCGCCGCCGTAAGGATGCGGGCGAACGGATAAAATCGTTATAACAATTTTATCACCTTGTCGGCGGCAGGACGTTTGTGAGTTAATAAAACTTGTAGCCGACCGGGGACCTTCGGGTCCCTCGAATAGAAGCGGCTCATGCGAATAAGACATGGACATGATGGGAAACAATGGGTATAATAGTCCGTGAGCTTGAAACCATATTTGACTTTGAAGAAGGGAGTGACGTGTGATGCGGGTAATGAACACGTGGACCATGATGGCAAGAGGATTTGTAACAAGTGAATAAGCATTTTCTCCATCACCGTCACCTGAACCCCGTCTTTTACAGGAACTGAACATAAGAGGCATTCGGGCACGCATCGGCAGATCGTGTTTTTTTTATTTTTAATGCCCCTCAGGCCTACGTATCCGGTGTTCCCAAGGCACATTCCTAGGAGGTGTGAAGATGAAAATGCTTATAACTTTCGGTAAGTCAGCCATAACGGCGCGAAAGGAGGCATTCATCGGTGGGGTACAAGAACGGAAAGGACATTTTACCGCCTAACTTGCTGAAGCAGCTGCAGGATTACATCCAGGGCGAGATCATCTACGTTCCGAAGAAGGAGCAAACCCGCGCAGGCTGGGGCGAGAACAACGGCACGCGGCAGACGATCCAGCGCCGGAACCACGAAATATACCGGCTGTATCAGAACGGTTATTCCGTGTCGGAGCTGATCGGCAAATTTCATTTAAGCGAAGACAGCATTCGCAAAATCATCGTCAAAACGCGCGGACTTGCAGCAAGACAATAGCCGGGGGCGCGGGGATCGGGGTCGGCAGGAACCGGGCTGCGCAGCAGGAAGCAGACACGCCGCATAACCGGCCCGGCGCGCCAGGCCGCATGGGAAGGCCGCTGCATAGACGAATAGACGTATAGACGCAGAGGACAGACGAATACGCGAACGAAGCCGGAAGTGGATGCTTTTGGCTTTTTTCTTTCCACACTCACCGGCATACGGGGGTGCACACAAAAGGACCATGCGATCGGATGGTTGCAAAGGAGGGCTTCACTTGGAACAGTTACCTATCCGGATCGACCTTAACGGGGATATGGGCGAGAGCTTCGGTATGTATCGGCTCGGACAGGACGACGAGCTCGTCCGGTATGTCACTTCGGCTAATATCGCTTGCGGCTTCCACGCCGGCGACCCCGGCCACATGGTTCGAACGGTCCGGTTGTGCCTGCAAGCGGGCGTATCGATCGGGGCGCATCCGGGCCTGCCGGATTTGCAAGGCTTCGGGCGCCGCAATATGGCGGTCACCCCGCAGGAGGCGTATGAGCTAATCTTGTACCAGGGCGGTGCCCTGCAAGCGATCGCGCGCGCCGAAGGCGGCCGGATGCGGCATGTCAAGCCTCATGGCGCTTTATATAATATGGCGGCGGTGCAGAGGCCGTTAGCGGATGCGATAGCGGAGGCCGTCCTCCGCCTGGATCCGGAGCTGACGCTATTCGGTCTCGCCGGCAGCGAACTGATTCGGGCCGCCGAGTCCAAAGGCCTGCGGACCGCAGCGGAAGCGTTCGCCGATCGCACCTATCGCGCCGACGGGACCCTTACCCCGCGGAGCGAGCCGGATGCGGTCATTCACGATCCCCGTCAGGCGGTGCGGCAGGTGCTCGATATTCTCAAGCGGGGAGAGGTGCTGACGCCCTTGGGCGAAGCGGTCGCCCTGCGCGCAGACACATTCTGCATACATGGCGACGGGCCGGATGCTTTGGAACTGGCACGTACGCTTCGTCAGCAATTGCTGGAGGAAGGCGTATCGGTGCAGGCTCCCTAGAAGCTCCGGCCCGGTAGGCAATTTATGAATTACGCATTAGATCAATTTAATTCCGCTGATCAGGATGATGGTGGCCATGACAGTCCGCAGCGGTTTGGCCGGCACCTTCGCCGACAAGCTGCTGCCAAGCAGTACGCCGGGGACGGAGCCGATGAGCAGGTTGAACGCAAGCATATAATCGATGTTCCCGAAGCCCGCATGCATGATGCCGGCTGCCGAAACGAGCAGGAACGCGTGTACGATATCGGTGCCGACGAGCTCCGCCGCCTTCAAGCGGTAGAAGAACATCATCGCAAGGGCGAACAGCGAGCCCGAGCCGATGGAAGTCAAGCCGACGATAAAGCCTAACAGTATGCCAATCAGGATGGTCACCGCTTTTTTCTCCTGCAGCGACTTCTCCTGAAGCTTGTTTGATTGGTTTGGTGTGAACCAGACCTTCACGATGCTGAGAATAGCGACGATAATCAGTACGATACCTAATGCATGCTTGATGATCGCGTCCTGATAGCCTTGCAGCGGCGGGAAATATTTCAGCAGCAGCACGGCCACTATGGCGCTGGGGACACTGCCCATGGCCAGATGTTTGACCAGCGTCATGTTCACTGTCTTTTGCCGGACGTGTTGAATGCTGCCGAACAGCTTCGTGATCGAGTTGTAGAACAAATCCGTAGCCACCGCAACGGTCGGTTGAATACCCAAAAATACGAGCAAAGGAGTCAGCAAAGCGGCTCCGCCCACGCCGGTCAAGCCGACGAGAAGGCCAACAAGCGCTCCCATCAAAACAATATTAAGTTCCATGATTATCTCCACCTCAAGCGATCTTGTCGGTCATTCACATTATAATTCCTAGTTAACCTATATGCAATTGTTTTTTTCTCAGGATTGATGCGTCAATTGCAAGAGATGAACGTTTACCGGTTCCGCTGCGCGTATCGCGTATTGATGAATGAAAAAAACGCCGCTTCGCGTCGAAGGGCGTTTTCGTACCAATCGGGACGCGCTGTCGGATACCGGTTCCATCCGTTATTGTATTGGCTGTCCGGACGCTTTGCGAAGCTCGTTGGCCAGACGGTTAAATTCGCGGCGCGCTTCCTCCGACTCGGTACAGTAGTAGGCGGCGGACAAAAATCGGATGATTTTGTTCGCGTCCTCAGGACTGATCATGAGATTCCCTCCCTTCCCGGCGGGTGCCGAGTTTATGCTCAATATATTCGGCAGCCCTTCGGCAGGTTCCCTGCCCAGGATCGTCCCCTTCTCATGGGAAATCGGTTGAATGAATATGATATAGTAAAGAAGCGATGGCGCAAGGTCTGAAAGGAGTGGGCGTCTTGATCCCGGTGTTTGTCTATGGAACGTTGTTGGTCGGGGAAGCGAACCATCATGTCGTTGCACCTTATGTAGAGTCCGTACGGCCGGGGGTCGTGCGGGGCAAGCTGTACGATGCCGGCGCTTATCCGGCCATGGTGCTTTCCGGGTCGGACGGCTCCCGCATGGTGGAAGGCGAGTGGCTCGTCGTGATGCCGGAAGGACTCCGTCATATGGATGCATTGGAGGAATATGAGGGTCCTGGCGGGACCAATGATTACGAGCGGATCTGGATTCGTGACGGCAATTGCGAAGAACGTGAAGGCTGGGTGTATGTATGGACGCATTCACGGGGGTGTCCGCTTATTGAAAGCGGCTCATGGCGGCGTCATCTCGGCCACAGCCGGCACTTAGCGACCCATAACCCATGATTCCAACGTTCTTGCGGTATTTAAACCCGTAAGGAATAGGGTCTCCAATCGTCTTTTTCCGATTTCTTCATGATTTCGTTGAAACGCATGATGATGGCATTGGCGTCTTCCTCGCCGATTATGCCGGTCAACTGTTCGAAAGACAGGTTGTCCTTGTAGAGCTTGCGGGTGACCATGCTGCCCTTGTACCACGCTTCGGTTAAGGCGAACGTGCCTTCCTTCTTCAACCAAACCTCATGGTAATACTGGTTCTCCTTGTTTTGCTCTTGAAGGCCCAAGTAATAAGCCAACATCGGGATACGCGGATCCGACAGTCGCTGGCTGATTACGGAACCCGAAGAAACAGGCTGCCCGAAGGTTACATACCGGGATACTTTCCGAATTAAATACTCGATGGAACTCATTATGCTCATCCCCTCAAATAGGATGTACTTCCTATTTCGTCCAAAATTTTTATTAAATTTTCTTTATAAACATAATATCATAGTCCTTCGGGCATATGAATCATACTTTTGGCATATATGTGACGGCTATTTCTTTCGTTTTCCCTCCAATAAAAATCCGGTTCATGTTATAATGAACGCAATCGAGATGGACGATTTTTGGGAGCGGATGAGTTGCTATGGCCAACTATAAAATTTTACTCGCGGACGACGAAGCGGTGCTGCGCTTTTTGTTAACGGAAACGTTGGCCGACGAAGGGTACGTCATTACGGAAGCGGCCGACGGTAAGGAAGCGGCCGAACGGCTGCAGGAAGCCGTATTCGATTTGGTCATTTTGGACTATATGATGCCAGAGCGAACCGGAGTCGAAGTTTGCGAATGGCTGCGAAGCCATGACAATCCGAACCGTCACGCGCCCGTTATTTTACTGACCGCCAAAGCTTTGGAGAAAGACCGGGAGCGGGCCAAGGCGGCCGGCGCGACCCGATATATCGTAAAGCCGTTCAGTCCGCTGCAGCTGCTGGATACCGTGGAAGAACTGATTCGGGCGGGTGCGAACGAATAAATCCTTTCCTTGCATACATACCTCGTTAAAGAACGGAAGTGAATTCGTGCGGTGGCATCGGGTAATGACAGAATCGGCAGAGAACAACGACTTTTAAAAGAAGGAAAGAAAAAATATATTGCCGAGCTGGGCAAGCAATTGATTCAGCTGCGAGAAGGCTGCGGCTTGACCGAGCCGGAATCGCCGCTTGAGACGGCAAAGCACATTTACCGCATTGTCCATACGCTTAAAGGAAGCGCGCCGATGTTCGAATTTGTCCGCATCGGCAGCGTTGCGCAGCGTCTGGTCGAGCTGTGGGAGTGGACGCAGCGCGAGAAGGCGGAGGCTTCCGGCCCGATGACAGCTCTGCCGTTCGGTCGCTGCGCGGAGCAGTCGCAACCGCTTCTTCGCGAGCTGGAACTCGAGCTCGAAGTTTACAAGCGGGAACTGGAGCTGGACGAGCAGCAGGAGCAGGTGAACAGCTCCTTTCTGCAGCCGAACGGAGAACGTCTTCTGGTCCTTGACGACGACGAGGTGCTCCGTTCGTACTTGGTTCGCCGCTTGCGGATGGACGGTTACAAGGTGGATGAAGCGGCGGACGTTGCTACTGCGATGAAGCTGCTTCGGGAGAATTCGTACCATTTGATTACGCTCGATCTGATGATGCATCCGGACAGCGGGTATGAGCTGTTCGAATTTCTGAAGAACGACCCGACATTGAAGTGGCTGCCGCTTATCGTCTTATCCGGCCGGAACGATGTCAACGACAAGGTGCGCTGCTTTTATCTGGGTGCCGACGATTATGTCACGAAGCCTTTTCAATACGAAGAGCTGGGTGCCCGGATCTACAGCCTGCTGAGCCGGACCAAGACGTTCGAGCAGATGGCTTTTCGCGATCCGCTGACAGGCGTGTATAACCGGCGGTTTTTCGATCATCAAATTCAAGTCGAGCTGGAGCGCATTGCCCGTTATCCGGCCCCGATCTCGCTCGTGTTTATCGATATCGACGGGTTCAAATCGATTAACGATACGTACGGTCATCGTGTCGGCGACCAGGTGCTGCAAGGATTGGCGCATCTGCTGCAAAATAACTTGCGGGCTACGGATATGCTGGCTCGTTTCGGAGGCGAGGAGTTCATCCTTGTGCTGCCGAATACGACCGGACCGGATGCGAAGAAAGCGATTGACGACATTCTCCGGCAGGCGCACCACGGACCGGTTGCCCAGAACGAAGGACAAGCGTTCCACATCACATTCTCGGCCGGTATTGCCGAATGGAGCGCCGGTATGTCCGTCAAGGATTGGATCGGGCTTGCAGACGGGGCGATGTATGAAGCCAAGCAAGGAGGCCGTAACCGTACCATCCTGTACGCGGGTACTCCGCCGGGCGAAGCGGCAGGCGCGCAAGTCGCGAGCCCCGGTTCCCGTAAGACGGTGATGATCGCCGACGACGATAACATCCTGCGTTCGATCCTGATCGCGAAGCTCAAACATTTACCCGTCGATTTTTGCGAAGCGGCGAACGGGGAGGAAGCGTATCAATCGCTGCTGCGAAGGCCGGTGGATCTGTGTATTTTGGACGGCGTCATGCCACAGTTGAACGGTTTCGAAATGCTTGCCCGGATGAAAGAGCAGGGGAACCGTCCTGAAGAGATGAAGGTGCTCGTGCTGTCGGGAAGGAGCCGGGAAGAAGATATTAGCCTGGGGCTGAAGCTGGGTGCCGACGCCTACATGCACAAGCCGTTCTCGATGGTGGAGCTGGAGCTGCGGGTTAAAGAAATGCTGAACTTATCCTAAATGATCGAAAGACCGTGTGCGTTTGTTCTCAGAACGTTCACGGTCTTTGCATTTTCTTCACTTATGCCGCATGATAAAATGCCGATATACAGGATAAAGGGCTTGGTTTCATAGGACCGAAAGAACGAAAAAGGATGTGTCGAATATGTCCAAACCGCTCGATATGCTCACGATTAAAAATCGAATGACTTTGCCAGTTACCTTGGGCACGTATTTGTTAGCGCTGCTTACCCATGTTTTATTCCGTTGGGTAGAGGTGCTTCACACGCACCACGGCGTCGATCTCGCCCATTATGCGCTCGTCCTGAACGGATTGCTGGTCGCCCCCGTTCTGTTCCTGGCGGCCGGCGCGGTTTTATTTGCGATGGGACGTCAGCGCTACGTGCCGGTAGCCAACGCACTCGCGATGACGTTCTCGAGCGTGTCGATGATTTTCGTAGCCGGAGGCATGGTGGAGTTTTTCTTCTCGGTCTTTATGGTCATCGCTTTGATGGCGTTCTATGAAAGCACCGCGCTCATCTGGATGATGACGGCGGTATTCGCCCTGCAGTATGTATCGGCTTACGTATTTTATCCGGCGCTCGTCTTCGGCTCGGAAGGGTATGGGTGGATCCTGCTGGCCGTCGACCTGGTCTTCCTGCTGCTGACGGCGGGCACGACCATCTGGCAAATTTCCAAGAAGAAAGTGACTGTTGACCTGCTGGAGGCCGACAAGGCACAGAAGCTTCAGCTGCTGCTTCGGACACTTGAGCGGCTGAACGCCAGCTCGGGTCAGCTGGTTCAATATGTGGAGCATTTGAACGGCAACGCGGACCGTACATTGGCGGAAAACCGCAGCATCACAGACGCGATGGAGCGGATGGCAGCGGCCACCGAAGAGCAGGCGCACAACAGTAAGGACAGCGCTCGCGCGATGGAGGAAATGGCGATTGGCGTGCAGCGGGTGGCGGAATCGTCCGGTACGGTGACCGAAGCGTCGCTCGGCATGGTACGCGAGGCGGAGAAGGGAAGCAGCACGATCGAGCATGCGGTGCGGCAGTTAGATTCGCTGAGGCACACTTCGCAGGAGGTGTCCGCCGAACTGGAGCGATTGGAGCGGCAATCGATGCAAATCGGCGAAATTGCAACGCTCATTTCGGGGATCGCGTCGCAGACGAATTTGCTGGCGTTGAACGCGGCTATTGAAGCGGCGCGCGCCGGTGAGCACGGCAGCGGCTTTGCCGTCGTCGCACACGAGGTTCGCAAGCTGGCCGAACAATCCGAATTGTCGGCCAGGCAGATCAAGACGTTGATCGAGGAGATTCAAGAAGCGACGACTTCGGCCGTGCGCGTGATGAGCTTGGGTTCGGTGGAGGTGGAGACGAGCCATAGCGCTGTGAACGAGGCCGGGGAAGTCTTTAAGCTGATCGTCGAAGAATCGCGCAAAGTATGCGATCAAATTCAAGAAATCTCTGCAACGGCTGAGCAAATGTCGGCGGGAACGGAGGAAGTGTCGGCCTCGCTGAACGAAGTGGCGCGGCTTTCCGAAGATCATGCTTCGGGCGTCCAGAAGGTGCTCCTCTCGTCGCAGCATCAGTTGAAAGCAATGGAGTCCATCACGACCGCGACGGAGGGATTGAACCGGCTGGCGCATGAATTGGAGGCTGTCTGCAGCGGATTGAAGGATGAGGCGTTCCGAAACGAAAAGCGGTAGTCGTCGCTGACGCAAGCAGGGCACTGCGTCAAGGCCGTCTGGATCAAGCGTCCGCTCGAATCGGGGAATCGAGGTACAGTGGCGCTTGATTTGGCCGATTGGGGTAGAAGTAAGGTTCGTTAACAAAATAAGAAGCCTTCCATGTTCGACAAGGAAGGCTTCTATTTTTGACATTAGAACGGCCCAGAACACGGCAACTTCTCAACAGTAGCCGAACGCAGGTACTTATCCTTATCAGCGGACAATCCTGATACCCAATTTCCGCTTATAGATCGTCCCAGTTCAGATTCGACGATTTGCTGTAGTTTGTTACCTTTTGCTCGAAGAAGTCGGTCTTCATGCTGTTCATGTTGCTGAAGCTTTCGACCCATTTCATCGGATGTTCGACGACCTCCGGATATAAAATGTCCAGTCCCAGCTTGCGCAGACGTTCGTTGGAAAGGTACTTGATATACTGATCCAAAATTTCGTTGCTCAGGCCGTTGATTTTGTTGTCGGTGATGTATTGGCCCCATTCGATTTCGTGTTGAACGGCGGTCCGCATCATGTTGCGCAGGTCCTCGACCAGCTCGTCGGTAAATATCTCCGGATTTTCTTTGCGTATTTCCCGGAAAATATTCTGGAACAGCGCCAGGTGCGTCAGTTCGTCCCGCTGGATGTACTTGATCTCGGAGACGGTGCCAAGCATCTTGCCTTGGCGTCCAAGGGCGTAGAAGAAGCTGAACCCGCTGTAAAAGTACAAGCCTTCGAGAATGTAGTTGGCCATGATCGTGCGCATCAGGTTGTCCGTAGTCGGATTCTCGATAAACCGCTCATACAGGTCGGTAATGAACCGGTTGCGGCGTGCCAAATGTTTATCCTCGCGCCACTGGTTGTAAATGTCGTCACGCACTTCTGCGGAGCAGACGCTGTCCAGGATGTAGGAGTAGCTTTGGCTGTGTACCGCTTCCTGGAACGTCTGCACGGTCAGGCACAGGTTCACCTCGGGCGCGGTAATGTATTCGTTGATGTTAGGCAAATTGGCCGTTTGCAGCGAATCGAGGAAGATCAGGAAGCTGATAATTTTATCATAGCTTTGCCGTTCCGCGGGAGATAGAAATTTATAATCCTTCGCATCCTGGGCGAGCGGAATTTCCTCCGGAATCCAGAAGTTGTTCATCATCGTCCGGTACATCTTCGTCGCCCAGTCGTATTTAACGTTATTCAGCTCGATCAGGTTCGTCGTATTGCCGCCAATCATGCGGCGTTTGCCCCAGTCCCGGTCGCCGTTCTCGTTAAAGAGCTTTTTCTTCTGCAAATCCATGGCTATCAAACCCTCCCATTGTATGACGCTCTGTCGCTTACTAAGCCTATCTATGCTTAACCATGCAAACAGGGGCAAAGCCCCTGTCTAGCATTTCATATCCTGATGGTTCGTATGCATGATTCCGGCTTGCTTATGCGCTGCAGCTGACGCAATCTTCGACTTCCAAGCTTTTGTTGCGGACGTAATAGACGGTTTTCAGGCCGTTCTCCCAAGCCGCCATGTACAGCTCGAGGAATTCGCGCGCCGACAGCTCGGGCGTGATGTACAGGTTGAACGATTGCGATTGATCGATATGCCGCTGACGTGCGCCTGCAGCCTTGATGCTCCACAACTGGTCGATTCGATGGGCTTCCTTATAGTACCACATCGTTTCCTGCGACAAATTCGGCGCCGTTTGCGGAATGACCGCATTTTTCTTCTCTTCCACGAAAAATTTGTTGAAGATCGGATCAATGCCTGCCGTCGATCCGGCGATGAGCGAAGTCGACGCCGTAGGGGCGATCGCGAACATCCAGCCGTTGCGGACGCCGTATTTCGCAACTTCCTCTTTTAACGCCAGCCATTCCGGGCTGTTGTAGCCTCTGGACTCGAAGTAAGCGCCGGATTGCCATTCGCTGCCTTCGAAGGCCGGGTAGGTGCCCTTCTCCTTCGCAATTTCCATCGATGCTTTAATGGCGTAGTAGTTCATCCACTCGTACACTTCGTCGGCTTTCGCCACATGCTCGTCGGACTCCCAGTTGATTTTCAGCTGCGCCAGCATTTGGTGGTAGCCGCTGGAGCCGAGGCCGACGGCACGGTATTTCTTATTCGTAATTTCCGCTTGCGGAATCGGGTAGTAGTTCAAGTCGATGACGTTGTCCATCATGCGCATTTGCGTCGTAACGACGCGCTCGATATCTTCCTTCGTGTACACACGTCCCAAGTTGGTGGAGGACAGGTTGCACACCACGAAATCGCCGGATTTCACTTGCGAAGTGATAATGCCGTCTTCATGCGTCGTCTGGATGATCTCGGTCGGGCTCATGTTTTGGCAAATTTCCGTGCACAGGTTGGAGCAGTAGATCATGCCTTTATGCTTGTTCGGGTTGGCTCGGTTCACGGTGTCGCGGAAAAAGATGAACGGCGTTCCGGTTTCGAACGAGCTCGTCAAAATACGCTTCATAATATCGATCGCCGGGATTTCATCCCTGGATATCTTCTCGTCGTTCACGCACTCGAGGTAGCGTTCTTCCCACTGCTCGCCGTACGAATCCTCGAGCGAGTAGCCTTTGTTTTTGCGCACTTCGTGCGGATCGAACAAATACCAGGAGCCGCGCTCCTGTACCGTCTTCATGAACAAGTCGGGGATACAAACGCCCGGGAAAATATCGTGCGCCTTCATCCGATCGTCGCCGTTGTTCGTCTTCAGGTTCAAGAAGTCGAGAATGTCTTTATGCCATACGTCGAGGTATACCGCAACGGCTCCGGAGCGGACGCCGAGTTGGTCGACGGCGACGGCGGTGTTGTTGTAGTTTTTAATCCACGGCACGACGCCGCCGGCGACACCCTTGTATCCGCGGATGTTGGAGCCGCGGCTGCGCACCTTCCCGACGTATATCCCCATGCCGCCGCCATGCTTCGACACTTGCGCGAAGCTTTGGTCGACATTGTAAATGCCCCATAGGTTGTCCGGCACGGTGTCGATGAAGCAGCTGGACAATTGATGCAGCGGCTTGCGCGCGTTCGCAAGCGTCGGCGTCGCCACGGTCATCTCAAGGCTGCTGAGCACGTCGTAGAACTGCTTCGCCCAGCGCAGCTTGTCCGATTCCTTCATGGCCAGATGCATCGCCACTCCCATGAACAGCTCTTGCGGCAGCTCAAGCACTTCCTTGTCCAAGCCGCGGATCAGGTAGCGGTCGGACAACGTTTTGAGTCCGATATAGTTGAGCAGGTAATCTCGCTCCGGCTTGATGTAAGCGCCGAGCTCGTTGATTTCGTCGCGCGTGTAGTGCTCGAGGATATAAGTACCGTACAGGCCCAAATCGGTCAAGTATGTAACCAAGGAATACAGGTCGCCGTAACCGAAGTGACCGTATTTGCGGTTCAAGCGAGCTTCTTTATACAGGTCGTAGGCGAGCAGCTTGGCGGCCACGTACTGCCAGTTCGGCTGTTCCACGCTAGTTTTCTCAACAGCCACTTGAATGAGCAGTCGTTGAATTTCTTTCGTTGTAATGCCGTTTCGGAATAAAGGAAGGAGCGCCGTCTCAAGCTCGAGCGGATCGCACTCCGGGTAAGTTTCACAAGCGAAATCAATGACCTTTTTCATCTTGGCGAACACGAGTTCTTCTTTCGTGCCGTCGCGTTTTACGATAATCATAAATCCAGCTCCTCTAAACGTAAAATGGTAGGGCGGGTCAAACGGCAAGGCGAATAAAAAGCACGCCGCAGCCGATTTGCTCGGCGGCAGCATGCCAGTGCATCATCTCGATGTTGTCGATCTCTTGTTGAATTACGTCGAATTTCGCGGAATTCCGTGTGTGAAGATTTCCGGAGAAAATTTCGATTTTGTTAAATTCCACACAATATATCGTGGTATTTGGTTATTCGCCCCACAATATATAGTTGTTCCGTTTGGGCGATAAGATGAATTTACATGATTGCACGTCGTTCTGTCAATCTCTTATTTCGCTGGAATTTGTCTATTCATAGAACTGCTTTGGAAGTTAACGCGGATTTGGTTTAGCTTACACGTTTATGCTACATTTAAGGTTGGGAACACAAGCGCCAGGTTATCGGGCGTGCGTTGCCCGGGCAGAGGAGGAATGATGTTGAAGCGATTATTTTACTATATAGGCCTTGTAGCGATCTTATTGCTCAGCTTTATGCCGGCGCAGCCGGTCAGCGCGCATGCAGGTCTCGTCCAGGCGGTACCGGATGCGAACAGCGAGCTGCGGGAGTCCCCGGCTGCCGTCGCACTAACCTTTAATGAACGGCTGGAGGAAGGACTCTATTATTTACGCGTCTATGATTCTAACAAGCGGAGGGTGACGGAACAGCCCGCCGTTTTGAACGAAGCGCACACCGTATTGACGCTGCAGCTGCCGCCGCTGGAGAAGGGGACCTATTTAACGACGTACCACGTGATCTCCGCAGACGGGCACCCGGTTGAGGGCAGCTATTTGTTCGCCGTCGGACAAACCCTGGATACGCCGTCCGGCACGCAGCCCGATGCTTCGATGGAACACATGCACCGCCATGACGGTCTGCTGGACGCTTTCGGCACGAAAGACGTGCTGCAGTACGCGGCCCGTATTGCCTTTTATATGACGATGCTGGCGCTGACCGGCTGGCTGATGTGGATGCGTTGGTTCGGGGTCGACCGTCCGGATGACCTTCGTCTTTCCTTAAAAAGAATCGCAGTCGGCTTGCAGCAAACGTACACGATCGTTTACATCTTATTTATGGGCGCGCATTTGGGCGATTTGATCGGGGACGGCGGAACGGACAGTCTCGTTCGGCTGTTTACGCAAACGACGATTGGCTACGCTTGGCTCGGCGGCCTGCTGCTGGCCCTGCTTTCCTTCGTATGCCTGTACCACCGGGCATGGCTCGATTATGCGTGGGTGGCGCTCGTTTGGTTTGCCAAAAGCTTGCTCGGCCATGCCGCCGCGTTCGAGCCTCGAGGACAGACGCTGCTCCTCGATTGGCTTCACTTGGGAGCCGCTTCCGTATGGGTCGGCGGTTTGGTCATGCTTCTTTACTTCGCTAGTGCGAAGAAAGAAGCGTTTCGGGTATTTCTGCCGATGTTTTCTTCCGCGGCGCTCTGGAGCGTTTTGCTGCTCGCCGTATCGGGCGCGATGTCCGTATTCATTTTCTTGCCGGACATCAGCTACGTCCTGGAGACGAGCTGGGGGTTATGGCTGCTCGCCAAAACCGCCCTCGTCCTGCTTGTTGTCTTGACAGCGGCCGTTATTCGCCGCCTATTCAAGCGCAAACGCGAGCGCACGCTGGGGGTTCTCGTGCGAATTGACGCTGGTCTTATGGCTTGCATTGTTGTCATCGTCGGCATCTTCACGTATATGACTCCGCTGCCGCCCAATGAGCCGCTGCGCTGGCATGTGATGGGCGAGAAGCAGCATATGACGGCGCAAATTAGCCCGAATGCGCCGGGCGTGAACGATTTTACGGTGAAGGTATGGCTGCCGGAGAAGCTGGGGGAGCCGAAGCAGGTGCTGATGAAGCTGCATGCCAAGGAAATGCCGGACGTTGCCCCGTTTCAGGTGCCGCTGGAACCGGCGGAGGATAATAGTGTCGAAGAATCTTTCGGGATGAAACGATACACCTATAAGGCACGGGGGGCGTATCTCCCGTATGCGGGGACATGGCAGCTGGAAGTGCGTGTCATGGATTCCAACGATGATGAAACGGTATATCACAATGAAATCCGGATCTATTGAACCAAACGGATTTCGACATAATTCTGCCTTCTGCCCTCGGTTTTCTAGCCTTTAGATAGGACTTATAGACCAAAAAAATCTTGTCCTTTCGAACTAGGAACATTACAATAGGTTATATACCTTTAAGAAGAGGAAGCAGAGGCTTGTCATGGTACAAATGCACAATACTTCGGATACGAATCCGAGGCGGGAGACGAAGTGGCACGAACATTTCATCTTTCTGCGATTGTGGTTCATTCTAGTCGGAACTGAAATCGTTCTGCTTTCCTTGAAGGAAGTTATCGGCTGGACGAACGATTCATTGGATTACATCCGGTTAGCTGCAATTTCGCTTGTCGCCGCTCCGGTTCTTTACAAAACCATGAAGCGTATTCGTTCCAGCCGTCTTTTGAATATGGTGCTGGTCATCGTCGGTTGTATGATGGCTTTGGACCTCTTAGAAATGATGTTACGTTTGTTTGTCATGAGAGAGAGAAAGTGGTCCGCGGATCTGTTCGATATGGTGTTTCTCTTGCTTGTGACAGGACCTTTGTTATACGCGGTCGCCGGCGAAATTCGCCAACGTGAAAAAACGGTCCGTCAGCTTACCTATTTGGCCTATCACGATCAACTGACCGGGCTGCCTAACCGTCAAATGTTTCTACAGTCGCTGTCGCTAGCCATCGAGGCTGCCCGAACGTCCAACCGGCAACTGTCGGTCATGCTGATCGATTTGGACCGCTTCAAGCATGTGAATGAGACGTTCGGTCATGCTTTCGGCGATTTGCTGCTGATTGAAGCTGCGGAACGCTTGAAAGTCGGCCTGCGAGCGGGAGATGTCGTTTCCCGGCAAGGCGGCGATGAGTTCACCGTGCTTGTTGAAGATACTGTGCTAGCCGGCGATGCGGAGAAGGTCGCGCAAAAAATCATCGGCCTGCTGAACCAACCGTTCTCGATGGAAGGACATGTGCTTCGCGTCGGCTGCAGCATCGGGATCGCCATGTACCCGCAGGACGGCGAAGATGCGATCACGCTGATGAAGAATGCCGATGCCGCGCTGTATCGCGCGAAGGACGGCGGCAAGAACGGCTATCAGTTCTATCAAGAGGAAATGAACGACACCGTCATCCAGAAGCTGGTGATGGAGGAGTGGCTTAACCAGGCGCTGGAAAAGGAAGAGTTTGTGCTGTACTACCAGCCGCAGGTCGATATTTTCAGCAGCCGAATTAACGGAATGGAAGCGCTGCTACGCTGGAATCATCCGCGTCTGGGCTTCATTTCTCCCAGTGAGTTCATTCCGCTTGCGGAAGAAACCGGCCTAATCCTTCCCATCGGGGAGTGGGTATTGCGCACGGCCTGCAAGCAAAACAAAGCCTGGCAGCTTGCCGGCTTTACTCCATTGAAGATGGCGGTCAATATCTCGCCGCTCCAATTCCATCAGCAGAACTTCGTCGATATCGTGCTAAGGGCGCTCCAAGACAGCGGGTTGGAACCGCATTATTTGGAGCTTGAAGTTACTGAAAGCATCGCGATGTATCACGTCGATCGGGTTATCGAAAAGCTGCAAACGCTGCGGGAATTAGGCGTACATATATCCATGGACGACTTCGGCACGGGCTATTCGTCGCTGAGCTACTTAAAGAAATTCCCGATCAACAAGCTGAAGATCGCGCAGCAGTTTGTCCGCGACATTACGGACGACCCCGACGATGCCGCCATCGTGCAAGCGATTATGGCGATGGCTCACAGCTTGAAGCTGAACGTCATTGCCGAAGGCGTGGAGACGGAGGAGCAGCTTTCGTTCCTTCTGGATGTCAAGTGCCGCGAGATCCAGGGTTTTATCTACTCAAGGCCGATTCCGGCAATGGAGTTTACGAATTTACTGCAGCGGGTATCGAGCAGTGGTGGAGCTGCTGTATGAAGGAGAGAGGATGCGGCATTGCTTTTGCTGAGCTCAAGCCTCTTGTTTATTAACCACAGTCCCAGGAAGCAAAGAAATAAGACCGCTCACATTTATTAAGATGTGAAGCGGTTTTTTGGCGTGGATGTACTTACCTAAAAAAGTGAGTCTGCCTGAGGACGTCCAACTTGTCGTCTCCGGTTCATGAAAGGCACGTATTCCTTCCGTGTGAAACAAAAACTCCCGTCTCCACAAACGGTGGCCGAACGGGAGTATGTGTCGGAAGGAGCTATTCCTTCCAATTTTGCGGATGCCCTTCGCCGACATAGTCGGCCGCAGCGGCATTAGCTCTCACTTGCTCAGGGCTTTTGCAGCCTGGGATGACGGCGGTGACGGCCGGATGCTTCAAGCACCAAGCGAGCGCCCACGTCGACATGTCCAGGCCGGCCGGTACTTCGTTACGGCGGATTTGTTCGACTTCCTCGAGCTTGAGGCGCGTTTGCTCCGCCTCATGACGAGAGCGCACGTCATTGGCGGCGAATACGGCGCCGGGCTTGTACTTGCCGCTCAAGTAACCGCTGGCTAGCGGCACGCGCGCCAGTACGCCCAGCTGCTGCGATTCGCATGAAGGGAAGACGCGCTCCTCTGGCTTGCGGTCGAGCCGGTTGTACACGACTTGAATCACTTCCGAGCCTACCCGGGAAGACGCTTCGACCTGATGTAAATTATCGTTGCTGGCGATCGACGTCCCGAGGTGGCGGATTTTCCCGGCCTGCACCTGCTTGTTCAGCATCGTCCAGAGCGCTTCGTTGTCGAACACCTCGTTCGTTCCGGAATGGAACTGGTAGATGTCGATGTAATCGGTCTGCAGCGCCTTCAACGACGCATCGAGCTGCGCCAGCACTTCGTCCGCCGACCATACCTGCGAACGGGTGAAATTCTCATGGAAGTGATGGCCGAACTTCGTCGCGATCACCCAATCCTCGCGCCGGCTGCGAGCGATGTACTGGCCGATCAGCTTCTCCGATGTATGATCGCCGTAGCATTCGGCCGTATCGATCAGGTTGATGCCGCATTCGCGCGCTTCATCGAGAATGGCGTCCGCCTCGCTTTGCGTGTAGGGCTTACCCCATTCACCGCCGAGCTGCCAAGTGCCGACGCCGATGACGGACACCTTCAGGTTTGTTTTGCCTAGTACCCGGTACTTCATAAATCGATTCCTCCTTGGAATGGATTGGAAAATGATATATGTAAATCATATCGGTTTCCGGACGGGAGTTCAAATGTTAGCGTTTTCGCAGAGTTCCCTCTGCTTCAGCAGTTCCATCTAGACAAATGGCCCCACAGCGCGTATAATGTGAACTAGCTGTTTCACCCGCGGGTGTAGTTCAATGGCAGAACTCCAGCTTCCCAAGCTGGTGGCGTGGGTTCGATTCCCATCACCCGCTTACTAGAAAACCTTGAGAGATCAAGGTTTTTTTCATTCCACTTGAATGTTAAAACTCGACTGATTTCTCGGTTGGGGACGAATTGGGGACGAAATTTTTTGGGTTGAACTTTTCTAACTTATCCGCCGTATCCCGAGAGACCTTCTTAGTGACGTGAGCATAAAAATCAGCTGTTACCTCAAACTTGGAATGACCAAGCCGCTCCTGAATCGCTTTGAGCGATGCATTTTCCTCAATTAGGAGTGTCGCGGCGCTGTGTCTGAGATCGTGTAAACGGATGTTCTTTAACTGATGTCTTTTGACGATTAGAAAGCGCCGCTATTAAATCCCGTGCTTCCTTCTCGTCATAATAATTCATTTTCTTTCTTTGAACTTTTGGCTGCTTTACCCCATCGATTGGATTTTTCTGAAGCAATCTCCATTCTACAGCTTTATTAAGCAAATGTTTTAATACTTTGCATATGTAAAGCACGGTTGAATCGGACAGTGGTTTAGAATTCGAAACAGATTTACTAAGATCATCAATAAAAGTTACAACTTGTATGGTTCTTATCTGATTGATCTGCAAATGGCCAAATTTAGGGAGGGTGTGTTGTCTAATATGTTCCATATACACTTTCATTGTGGAGGGGGCTAGGTTCCTTGCTGCATGTTTTTCTTTCCACTCGTCAACAAAAGTTGATAATGTTATTTTCTCTGGAGAGATATACTCTCCTACCTCGACCTCTATCTGGAATTTTGCAAGCTCTGACATAGCCTCTTTTTTCGTATTTGTACGAACTGTTTTCATCTTTTTGATTCTTTTACCGTTTGCATCATAACCGGCTTCAACAATGAGTCGGTATGAATTAGGTCCCCTTTTTTCGATTGACGCCATAATACCTTTCCTTTCTAAAATTTGATTATGCGGGAATTCAGGGGAATGGATCGTTAAAAGAAAGAGATCCGGAAATTAGAGAGGTCAGTTGGAATCCGTGGCAGCAATAAATGATTTTTTTATTTTAAAAGTGTATCTAGTGGTTATTATCGATAGTAGTTTTTAACAAACTTGTGACACAATTCCGCATACTTAAAGTTTAAAAAAGGTTCTTATAATAAAGATATTTTACAAAATGTTTAGCAGGCTAGAACTATGTCACTTCAAATAAGGAGAATCCACCTTGAAAAAAAGTTTTTCGATATGGCTATTATTACTTGTGATTTCTCTTCTCCCTACTCAAAATGTTTCAGCCGAAAACAAACAATCGAATGAATACAGCAAAGAAGAGCCTAGTCAGTTTAGAGTTCAAGCAAATATTTTTACTGTCGAGGATGAAAAAAAATCGAAATTAATCCCAACTGTCAGCGTTAAAAAAGTTGATTTTCAAACAGGGCGCGTTTTTTTTGAAAAATATCCATTTCCAGAATACGCATTAGAAATTCCTAAAGGCTTCACTAAGCAGAAAATATCATATGAAGACTATTGGGCATCAGAAACCGAAGTGTTATCCTATAACGGTCGTCATCTGTTTAATGGATCAAGTGGTTTTTCTGACGGGTTTCAGGGGTCTTTTATTAATACTGAAGACGGACTAAAGGCATATTTTGTTTTATCGAGGGTATTTTTTAAAAATGAAAAAGTTTCTGATAAAAGTTATACAAGGCCGGCGGTAACGACTCTATTTGAATTTGATATGGCTACAAAAAAGTTAAGTATCAAAAATCAACTAGAAAGTAATGACTTGTACTTAGTAAACGTACTCCCTGGTATCAAGGTTTATGGTGTTAGGGGGAGCGACAGCAATAATTATTATTCGTTGGTTGATCACAGGCATTTATTTGCGCTTCCAATCAAAGCAGGGCTACGGTTGTTCGATAATTCAGGTGGTTTTCCAGAAACCTACAATCCTTCTGCGGAAATCGGTGATTATATTGCAAATGATCCCGATCAAACAAATAAATATTATATTATTCGAAAAGATGGGACAATGGAGGATGCGATTAAACTTCAACATGTTGGCATACACTTAGGCAATAGTTTGTACGAAAATGTATCGGATAAATATGGGAAATTCAAAAATATGCTTGTCACTTTCGAAAATGGTTCATACGAGACATTGTGTGAAGATCGGTCATGTCTCGGTTATTTCTCGCCCGATAAAAAGAACCTATTAATTAGAAATGCGATAGACAATAATGATGAAACACTATTGATTTATGATACAAATTCTCAACGAGTTGTGAAGTCAATCAAAAATTATGCATTATATCGGGGTGTTTTTCCAAGATATAGCTGGTTTGGAAATTCAATTATTTTAAAGAAACAGTATTATTTTGATGGCGAAGCGGAACTACCCTTTTTGCATTTGCCTACAGGAATAGTCACCTTGAAGAATGATAGTCTGATTACCTATTCACATTCAGATGTCCAAAATACATATTATAATTTTAATCCCGAAAACCTAATTACAATGGCCGATCCTATTGAAGTATCTATCCGAGGAGAAAGTGTGAAATACAGTGGACAAGGAACATTCATAACAGAAGATTACACAACTTATATTCCATTGAGAGACTTTATAGACAGTATACATGGAAAGATTACTGTGGATGGTATTAATGTAACCGTTGGATATAACAATGCTACATTAACTTATAATCTGAACGATAAAGATAATCTTATTGTTTATGCAGGACGTGCCTACGTTAAAATTTGGGATATCGCTCCGAAGCTAGGATTTTCAGTCGAGCTTCAAGAACCTGGTAACAAGTCAGGTACTTTATGGAGGCGCTATATCTTGAATTAGGTGATATCTTATTGTAAGAACGGATCAAGTATGGTACCAAAGTCTGGACTCCCTGGGACAAAAAAGAGATCAGCCCCAAGTTTAAATTAATCAAAGCCGAAAATACCCCAGATATGGAAATGAGAAAAACCGGTCACTTGAAAGTAAAAGATCCGAGCGATAAATAACAAAAGTACCCCAGCCATTACCGGGCTGGAACTCTTAATCATTAGGCAATGCAGAAAATAAAGAAAGGAGTGGGCGTCCTAAAGTTCAATGTTTTTAAACAACTTTATTTCTGACCAGATACGCAACATAGGCAGTGGTTTACTGTATTTTCCGTGACCATTTTAAACAACTTTATAATTAGAAAACACTATTATGACCGAGAGTAATTCTTAAGAATCCAGTAAAATCGAGGCTTCATCTAACGATTAACGGATTCAAAAAAACTCAGTGACGAATCCACCATATGGTATACGTTTAACACTCCAACCTACGGATATGATGGGGACGAATTGGGGACGAAATTAAACATTTGTCCCCAGATTGTACCCCAATACATCAGAGAGTGGTTTGTATAACCCCAGTAAAATCAGGCTTTTTCCGACTTAATCGGAAGCCATCAGACCCGCAATATCAGCTTCCCAAGCTGGTGGCGTGGGTTCGATTCCCATCACCCGCTTATAGAGGATTTTTTGATAAAAGTGTTAAGTGGTCACATTAAAACCGGATTTCATAAAAAAAGCACACTAACTGATTGTTCACTAAACAATTAGGAGGTGTGCTTTTTTATGCTTATCAAATTTGCAGTTAAAGATTTTATTGCTGACAAAAATACGGATGCGTGGATTGAAACAGGAATTGCGTTGAGTTGAAATTATCGAACGTTGTCCGTCGCATCCTATACGGATGCGTGGATTGAAACGTGAGCACCCGGGTTGACAACGTGCTGGATGCCGTCGTCGCATTCTAGGCAAGATGTAGGATTCGACCATTTTTAGGTTTGACTGTGAGGGCCTCTTTGTTATGAATTAGTTTACCCTATCAATAGATGCGGCTAGATTGTATGTTGTTTCCGTACGTCTCATGTGGAGTGTGTTGATTGAAAGCCAATAGCCCTTGTATTAAGCGGTATACAGGGTTTGAGCCTGTATAATTTCGCGTAATTGGTATTGCGCGTAGGAATAGAGGGGGAATGATTTCACTACTAAATAATATTTATAAGGCGCCATCTTTGTGTAGAAAGGGTATAATAAATTGGAAGAAGTATACACTAACAGGGCCTGTCTTGTGTTAATCTGGAAACAAAAAACTAAAAAATGCAATAGAATGCCAATGATTTTTGTCCATGTAAAAAACTAGGATACAAAAAGACTGAAGAAGAACAGGAGATACGATGACAAAGGGAAAAGAAATAATAGAGACAGGATGGAACTTCGACAACAGTTATGCCCGTCTGCCGGAATCATTTTTTACCGTCACCAACCCAACCCCAGTACGCTCACCGAAGTTGATCATTCTCAATAATCCGTTGGCAACATCCCTGGGGTTGAACGTCCAGGCGCTGCAAAGCGAAGATGGCGTAGCGGTGCTTGCCGGCAACCGGATTCCCGAAGGTGCTTTGCCTCTTGCTCAAGCTTACGCGGGGCATCAATTCGGGCATTTTACCATGTTAGGGGACGGCCGGGCTCTGCTGCTTGGCGAGCAGATCACTCCCTTCGGTGAGCGGGTTGACATTCAGCTTAAGGGTTCAGGTAGAACGCCATACTCCCGTAGGGGTGATGGTCGAGCGGCACTTGGACCGATGCTGCGCGAATACATCATCAGCGAAGCCATGCATGCGCTTGGTATTGCGACTACCCGCAGCCTAGCGGTGGTGACAACGGGTGAGTCGGTAATCCGTGAAACCGACCTGTCTGGCGCAATTTTGACTCGCGTGGCTGCCAGTCATCTGCGCGTCGGCACCTTTCAATACGTTTCAAAATGGGGCACTGCCGAGGATCTCCGGGTCCTGGCTGATTATACATTGCAACGACATTTTCCAGACGTTGACGCTGCCCAGAATCGCTATCTTTTCCTACTTCAGGAAGTGATTAAGCGTCAGGCCGTGCTGATTGCCAAATGGCAGCTGGTTGGCTTTATTCACGGGGTGATGAACACCGACAACATGGCCATTAGTGGAGAAGCCATTGATTATGGTCCTTGCGCCTTCATGGATGCCTATGACCCGGCAACGGTATTCAGTTCCATTGACACTCAAGGCCGCTATGCCTATGGCAATCAGCCGCATATTGCCGCGTGGAATCTCGCGCGATTTGCTGAAGCGCTATTGCCGCTGCTGCATGAAAATCAGGAGCAGGCTGTCGAACTGGCCCAGGATGCGATTTCAAATTTTACGGAGTGGTATCACTTGAATTGGCTCGCGGGAATGAGAGCAAAACTGGGGATATTTAACGAAGAGATAGAGGATGAATCCCTTATTGAAGACCTGCTCAGTATGATGCAAAAGTATCGTGCGGACTATACCAATACCTTCCGCTCATTAACTTTTGATACGGCGGAGGATACGGTTCTGTTTACGACCCCGGAATTTGCTCAGTGGCACGAGCTGTGGCAGGCGAGATTAGGCAGGCAGCAGGAAACGAAAGCCTCCTCGCATCAGTTGATGCGGAACAGCAATCCTGCGCTAATCCCTCGGAACCACCGGGTAGAAGCCGCACTAGAAGCCGCAGTGAAACAAGGAGACTACAGCGTGATGGAGCGGCTTCTTGATGTTCTTTCAAGCCCTTACGCGCATTCCCCCGAACAGGCTGATTACTCGACACTGCCTGCGCAATCAAACCGTCCTTACCGAACCTTTTGCGGCACATGATAATAGAAGCGTTAGGGATGGTTCTTTCTGCTATGGATCACTGCACGAACTCACACAGTATCGTAATGAATGACCAAAAAAGGCAGTCCAAAGCTGTCTTTTTTGCATTTTAAAAAGGCCAGCAGGCTTTTTGAATAGATGCATCGTATGATGTCATGTATAAAAGCATGATTATATGAAGGGGAGGGGTTTAACAAAATGGAAATCAAAGGATTAAACCATATCACTATCTCCGTATCTAACCTTGAGAAATCAATCTTATTTTATGAGCAAGCGCTTAAAGCGAAACTTATGGTTAAAGCAGAAAAGATGGCTTATTTTGATTTACATGGTATTTGGCTTGCTTTAAATGTACAAATGGATATTCCAAGAAATGATATTCATTCATCGTATACCCACATAGCTTTTACAGTAGATGAACATGATTTTGAACATATTGAACAGCAACTTAAGAATCAAGGTGTAAGTATCCTGGATGGGCGTAATCGTGATGAAGCAAGAGAAGGAAAATCAATTTATTTTACGGACCCTGATGGACATAAATTTGAATTTCACACTGGAAATTTGCAAAAGCGAATCCAATATTATAAGGATGAAAAGAAAAACATGACATTCTATATATAATCATGTGTGAACAAAAGAGTAAGTTTCATTTACAAGCAGATGCCGCGGCAGTTTGCTTGTTTTATTGAAGTAACGTGGTACTTCAGTGCTCCAATGTTTGCGACCCTTGTTGAAAGTAATTCTAATATGTCCACTTATTCCCTGAATATTCGTAATATTTCCATCCGCCGATTGGGGCAATCTACTGGTGGAGGTGTGAACAAACAAAATGAGAAAGATCTTGGTACTGGTCCTATTGGGCACATTGGTTTTTGGAAATTCGCCGGCGGAAGTTTACAGTTTGTCGTATGAAATGCAAGAGGAAGTCAAACCGTCGGGTACTGTTGAGCCTTTTAAACGGGGCGGATATCGTTCGCCTCGGGGAAGCTATAATCCCGGGATCGGGAGCCCCGGCCGTACAACTCCTGCTAGACCGGATAATGCGGTACGTAATCCAGCGCCTCCGAGAACGACGCCATCTCCGCGAACCGGTTTTGGTGGATTTTTTGGCGGACTATTCGGTGGATTAGCTTTGGGGACGATTCTAGGATCACTGTTCAATCCATTTGCCGGTTTTTCGCTCGGGTTTCCTTTGCTTTCACTGCTAAGCCTCGCTTTATGGATCGTTGTTATTTTTACCGTCGTTCGACTAATTCGCAAGTCACGGCGCAATGGATATTAATTTTACAACCGCTCACCGTCAAGGAACCCGAAAGGGCCCTTGCGAATTATTAGGTCAGTCAGAAACTTCTGATTGGCCTATTTCCTTTGGTGCTTTAAATTGGGAGAAGGGTGTACCCCCTTAGAGAAACCTGCGGGTAACATCTAGCGTGTTGGCGTGCGGTCGTAATAATGGGATGGTATAGGGAGTTGATCCCCTTGCCCCGTTCAACTGCATGAGTCATGCCCAGTTGCTCTTCATTTGAAGGGCTTTTTGTCGTGAGGAATCGATTTTTGTCGGTTCTTCATAATTTCTTAACGCTGCGTTAACATCGAGCGAACATAAATGACTACAATTTAATTAATGAACCGCCTGCTGCTAAAGAGTTGGACACAAAGAAGGGAGGTTGATCATGTTAAATGATGCTCGCGAATAGGTACGGTCCCATTTACCGTAGAGGGCTGGCGGCTGTTGTTCTGCTGTTGGCGATGGGTTTGGGGCTATTTCTTCCGCCCGGCGCGGAAGCACATTTCACCTCTACCGGGTATTCGGATATCACCGTCAAGGAACAGGAGCTTCAATATTTGCTTTCCTTTGGCGAGCATGATCTGATGGAAGCGCTCAAGCTTGATCAGGACGGGGACGGAAAGCTTTCCGAACAAGAATTAAGCGATGCGTCGGAAAGCTTGAAGGCATTTGTGAACGACGGACTGATTGTGACAGGGGACGGCAAGGTCGGACAAGCCGCGATCAAACAGGTAAAGAAAACGCTGCGGGCCAAAATGCCAATGGTCGAACTCGATTTGGTGTACGCGTTTCCCGGCAAGGTTGAACGCTTTCAGGTGCAGTACGGGTTCTTTTACAACGGAACGAACTCGGACCATCGAAGCTTCGCAACGATTCTTCTGGGTGGACAAACCGTCACTCAGGTGTTGAACCAGAACAACGCCATCCTGCAAATTCAAGGCTCTTCGCAGACGCAGGAGAGCGGGCAAGCGGGGGCGGCAGAGGAGAAGACAAGCTTCAAAGGCGTGCAGCCGGCCTCGCAAGGCTCCGCTTCCAACCCTTGGTACCTGACGCTCATGGAGTACGTGCGGATGGGGATGGAGCACATATGGGGCGGGGCCGATCATCTTTTGTTCGTCGCCGGTCTTATTGTTGCCACGCGAAACCGGAAGGAGGTCGTCCGCCTAATTACGGCTTTTACCGTGGGTCACAGTGTGACCTTGGTTTTGGCCGCATTGGAGTTGGCCTCATTGTCGCCGATTCTTGTTGAACCGCTCATCGCCCTTAGCATTGTATATGTAGCGATGGAGAATCTAAATTGGACCCGGAAGATCCCGATGAACCGGACGACGCTGACGGCGCTGTTTGGACTCGTTCACGGCTTCGGGTTTGCCGAGATTTTGCAGGGAACGCTGGCCGGTCACATTGCACTGCCCTTGTTCTCCTTTAACCTTGGGGTAGAGCTCGGTCAGCTTGCGGTGGTAGCGATTGTGCTTCCCTTGCTGTGGGTGTTTCATCGAAGCCTGAAGAAAGCCTACGACCGCTGGCTTCCAGGCGCCTCGGGTTTGATCGGCTTATTCGGCGTCTTCTGGTTTATCGAACGCGTATTTTCAATATAAAGGAGAAGCGAATGGTGAGAAGCATACGTAAGTTGTTGAAAACATACATATCAGCCGTGGCGGCTGGCAGTTTGCTGCTAAGCTGTTTGTCACCCTTTGGACCCGTTGCTGCAGTTGCGGCGGCAGAGTCGAGCGCGCCGGTGCTGCTCGTGACGGAAATTCATCCGAATAATACGGGGGATGACGATTACGAGTTTATTGAAATCTATAATAACTCTGATCGGACGCTTAAGCTAAACGATTATTCTGTTAGGTACTATTATCCCTCAGATGGATCTACGATTCCGTTCCAATTCCCTGAGGTGTCGCTGCCCTCTGGGCAAACGGTTGTTCTTTGGTACAACAAGAGCGCGAAGACGGTCGCAGACTTTAACTCCAAGTACGGAACGTCGCTTAACCCCGATCAGATCGCAGAAATTACCGGGACCGGTTTTACCGGACTGGCGAACAGTGGCAGCCGCGGCGTGGTCATTCGAGACGCGGCCGCCAACGAGATCACAAGAGCGATCTACGTCACAGAAGACATTGGCACCGGATTAGGCGTTTATTATAGATCTCCACTAGCGGGAACGGAACAAGCGAAGCTTGCCGTCCTGCAGGCGCCGACGCCAGGGACGCTTTCCCCCGGTCAGGTTCCGGATACTCCGGTGCACCTGCCGGATAACGAGCCGCCGGTCATCACGCACACGCCGGTAACGGCTGCAAATGTGGAGAACGATGTAATCATCACGGCGAGCATTACGAATCCGGAGGATACGGTCGCTGGGGCCACCTACAACGATATTGTAACGGCGGCGGTATACTATAAATCGATTTCGGAACCGACCTTCTTATCTGTACCGCTTGTAAAAATGACGGGTACCGACTTCAGCGCAGCGATTCCTGGAACAGAGCTGAAGGAGGCGCAGCTTCAGTACTATATTCAGGCTAAGGACAGCGCCAATACTGTAAAAACAGATACGTATACGGTGCAGATTGCAATGCCGGATATCGACTTCAATGCGCTGCCGCCGTTAATGGTTACCGAGCTTGTGCCCGATTCGACGAACGTAGGGTCGGCTGACGGGTATGAGTTTATCGAGATTTATAACAACTCCGACAAGGACGTTAACTTTAAAGATTATAAAATTTATTATCGTTATACAGACTCCGGTCCGGACGCCGATGTCGTTTGGCCGACGGACGTAGAGGACTTCATCCTTCCAGCTAAGCAAACGATGGTATTCTGGATTATCAACGCGCAGAACCAGTCCAAAACCGTCGCTGATTTTAACGCGATCTATGGCACGAATCTGCAGGAAAACGTGAACATCATGAAGATGCGCAGTGACGGGATGGCCAACGGTGGCAAGCGGGGCATCGTCATTGCCACGAACACCCACAAAGAGATATCGGTTGCGCTCTACGACAACGACGAAGAAACGGAGGCGAACAAAGGCATCTTCTATAAGTACGCCGCCAACGGCGCCGCTACGATGATCAAGTACAGCGCGGGTCTGGAAGCGGCGACGCCGGGTACGGTAGCCGGCCATCAAGTGCCGCTCCTTCCGGTGATGCTGCCTGTGGATACGACAGCACCGACGATTGAAGTCTTGACGGGAAAAACGGAGGTGGAGCAATGGCAGGATGTCGAGCTCGTTGCGGATGCCAAGGACGATCAGGGCGTGAAGACGGTAGCGGTCTTTTACAAAACGGATCAGCAGTCTGCGTACACCAAGCGTTACCTGAAAGAGAGCTTCAGCGATACGATGTATCATCACAAGGTCTTTTCGCCAGAGCTGATCGGACGGACTTATGTTGACTATTACTTTGCAGCTTCAGACGGCACGAATACGACTACAAGCCCGACGTATCGACTGCTTATTACCGGAGGCTTGGATACATCGCCGCTTCGAATGAACGTGAAGGACGGAGACACGTTATCTGGCCGGTACTTGTTGAAGACTACGTCGCAGTCGGCCGCCCCGAGCGAGCTGAGCGTCGCGATTGATAACGAGCCGGCCGCCCCTACAAGCATTGCGCTGGAGAATGAGGCGTATTTCGCCTTTGATGTGACCGCGGTCAATTATTGGTTCAAAAATGCGGTGACCGACGGGCAGGAGATTCTGTTCACGTTCGATGATACGATTAATGATTGGACGACGTTAACCGTTCCGATCAACCCGGACCGTTTGGGAATCGGGGATAATGTCCTTTCCATTCGGGCAGGCTCCAAAGCCTCGCCGTTTGATACTCGGCAGGAAGAAAACAAGGACGATTTCCAGGTGAAGAACATTCGCCTTGTTCTCGCTGACGGAACGGAGCTGTATGATGACCGTTATACGGACCGCGAGCAGGAAATCAAGATGGGGGACAGCAGTGGCAGATTCCCGGTGATCGATTTCAAGTTCCACATTACGGAGGAGAAGTTTAGATCAAAGGCTTATGAATGGGATACGACAAAGTGGGCCGACGGAAGTTACACCGTCAAGGTTATCCAATCGGGAGGCGGGGAACGCACGGCCACCGTCAATGTGGACAACACGGCTCCATCCATTCAACCAACGGTGGTAGAAGGAGAGACGTATAAAGGACCGTTTATCATTGATGCAGCCGTTAGCGATGCTTCATCCGGTTTGGAGAAGGTGGAGACCCGGCTCGACGGCGCGCCTATTACGTTCCCGTATGCCACCTCCTCTTCCAAGCTGCAGCCCGGGGAGCATACGCTGATCATTCAAGCCAGCGATAAGGTGGGGAATCGTTCGGAATCCAAGATTACCTTCTTTACGCCTAACGAACACCCTTCGCAGCCGGAACTCATCGCGCCGCAGCAGGGCAATGGAACTGCTAAGACCGACGTATCCCTCGCCGTGAAGGTGACCGATCCGACCGGTGATGCCATGAAGGTTTCGTTCTACAAGGGCTACGCGTATGGAGGCGGCGCACCTGGAAAGCTCGCAGGCTATCGGAATACGGTCGATTACGAGCCGCCGAAGCAGCAGGTTCCGGCAGGAGAAACAGCTTTTGGTGAAGCGGACTATATGGCGATTGCGGCCAAGGACGGACAATATGTAACAACGGACAGCGACACGCAGTTCCCGTACCAAAGGTTGCAAGTGCAGCTGGATCCGTCGGTGAAAGCAACCGATACCGTTGAGCTGAAGTGGCAGGGAGCTTCGCTGGAAGGACGCAAAGTAACCATGTACGCATGGGATGAGACCAAGCAGGAGTGGGAGAAGCTTGCCCAACATGTGGCGGGTGCAGAGGATTTTGAGCTGTACGCGACCTTCGAAGCCGGGAAATATGCCCGCTCGCACACCATCGATGTGCTGATTCAGGACGAAATCTCTCCTACGCCCGACGATTATGATTATTCCTTCGTTTGGATGTCGGATACGCAGTATTATTCCGAAAGCTATCCTCATATCTATGAGGATATTGTGAATTGGATTGCGGATAAGAAGGATGAGATGAACATTAAATATGTCATCCACACCGGCGACCTGGTTGATGAAGCGGATAAACCGATACAGTGGCAGCGCGCTTCGGACGATATGGCGGTGCTGGAGAAGGCAGGCGTTCCTTATGGGGTGCTTGCAGGGAACCATGACGTGGATCATAAGCTGGGCGCTTACGATCATTATTGGAATTATTTCGGCGAGGACCGCTTCAAGAAGCAGCCGACCTTCGGCGGGTCGTACGATAACAACCGAGGGCATTATGACCTCATATCGTCCCACGGCAACGATTTTATCGTGCTGTATATGGGCTGGGGGCTTGGCGACAAAGAAATCCAGTGGATGGACGATGTGCTGAAGCAGTATCCGGACCGGATGGCCATCTTGAATTTCCACGAATACCTGCTGGTGTCGGGCAACCGCGCGCCGATTGCCGATAAGGTGTTTGAGCGGGTCGTAGTACCGAATAAAAATGTCATTGCCGTCTTATCCGGGCATTATCATGACGCCGAGCTGCTGGTCGATGAAATCGATGACGACGGAGACGGCGTCAAGGACCGGAACGTATATCAAATGCTGGCCGATTATCAAGGCGGCCCCGAAGGGGGACAAGGATACATTCGGTTAATGCAATTTGATACGGATAACAATAAGCTCAATATTAAAACCTATTCCCCTTATTTGGACGATTACAACTATTACGATCCCGTGGAGTATCCAAACAAGGACGAATTTACGTTAACGCTCGATTTGCAGCCGAAGAAGAAGCGCGTAGCGACCGATTACATGGGCGTTAATGTGTATACGGATCAACGGATTGGCCAGGTGGAGCAAGTCGCGAGCGGCTCCAAGGCTGAAGTCGTCTGGAACCGTCTCCCGGCGAAGACCCTGCAGCAGTGGTACGCTGTCGCGGAGGATGATTTCGGCGGCCGCAGCGTCTCCGGGATTTGGAATTTCAAGACGGGACCAAGCAGCAATTCCGACGATGACGAAGAAAATAATGTCGGTCATGTTGGCTCTGGCCCGCAACAGCCTGCGGGACAACAGCCTGCGGGAGAGCAGCCCAAGCCGGACGAGGACGGCCGTCTGACCGTGAAGCCGACTCGGGAAGGAGCTGCAGCCAAAGCGGAGCTGAAGGCCGAGGAGCTCCATAGCGCATTCATACAGGCGGAAGCGCGAACGGACGGGCAGAAGACCGTTACGGTTAAGCTCGATGCCGTAGAAGGGGTACGGACATATGCGTTGACGCTCCCGTCGGCAGCGTTGATGCAGGATAATCCATCCCGGCGCATCGAGATTGTGTCGGCCGTCGGCACTGTTGTGCTCCCCGGCAATATGCTGACGGGACGTAGCGACAATTCATCCACCGTCACTTTAACGGTAGGCGCTGCCGATCAAGGCCGCTTGAGCGAGCAGGTCCGCGCGTCAGTCGGTGACCGTCCGGTTATTGAGCTGGAGATGAAGGACGGCGACCGGACGCTGGCTTGGAACAACCCGGATGTGAAAGTGAAGGTATCGGTTCCGTACAAGGCAACGCCGGAGGAAAGAAGCAAAAGCGACCATCTGGTCGTCCTGTACATGGATTCGGAGGGTCAGGCCCATGTGATAGCGAACGCCAAATACGATCTGGCTTCTGAAACGATCGTATTCGAGACGACCCACTTCAGTACGTACGCCGTTGCTCTGGTATTCAAATCGTTCGACGACTTGAACGGTCTCGAGTGGGCGAAGCGGCCGATCGAGGCGCTGGCCTCCAGAGACATCATCGAAGGAACGTCCGAGAAGCAATACTCGCCGGCCAAACCGATCACCCGGGCGGATTTTGTAACGCTGCTGGTCAAGACGCTCGGACTCGAGTCGAAGCAAGCGGCAGAAAACTTCAAGGATGTGCAGCCCGGGGATTATTATTACGAAGCGATCGCGGCTGCAAGGAAGCTGGGAATCGCCGAGGGCTCGGGCAACGATACATTCAGACCGAACGATCCGATTACCCGGCAAGACACATTTGTCCTAACCGAACGGGCGTTGAAGGCGGCGGAAGCGCCGATAATTAGCGGTGCGGCTTCGCTCGAAACGTTCGCCGACGGGCAGCAGATTGCCGATTATGCTAAGGAGGCTGTCGCGGGCATGGTGAAGGCTGGACTCATCGAGGGGAGCAATGGGCGCGTTGAACCGCTGGCGAATATAACGCGGGCCGAAACCGCCGTGCTCATGTATCGAATCTTTAAGAAAATAACCGAATAAGCTAAGGAATACAGCGTGTCCTCCGGTAGGACGCGCTGTATTATTTTTTCTTGCCGCCCGAAAGATTTCTTGAATTCCGCAAATTTTTTCAAAAAAATCTTGATATTCATATAATACCTAGTATAATACTTGGTATAAGGATTGAGTTCATATCAAATTTCCCGTTGGTTATCAAAAAAGGTATGGTGGAGCCGGAGCGCCTTTGATATAATGGTCATGAAAAGCTTTTCATGACAAATGACAGGTGAATCCGATGAAATCAACCATAAGAGATGTAGCGCGTATGGCCAACGTTTCTATTAGCACGGTATCCAGGGTATTGAATAATCCGGATCTGGTGGCCAAAGATAAGCGGGAAAAGATTTTGGAGGCGATCGAGCAGCTTAATTATACCCCTAACGCCTTGGCACGGGGGTTAATTCACAAAAGAACGCAGACGCTGGGGGTCATCATTCCGGACATCTCCAACTTATTTTATGCAGAGGTCATCCGCGGGATGGAAGATTCGGCGCATGAAAGCGGAAATAACCTGATTATTTGTAATACGGTTAACGATCAAGCTCGTCGATTGGCAAGCGTGAAGGTGTTAAGCGAAAAGCAGATCGACGGGATCGTCATTACAAGCGAGCCGATTTATCCGGACAGCTATGAACTGTTCCGGCAGTTGAATATACCGATTGTTTTGGCTGCCACGCATAGCTTGGAATACGAGATCCCTTCCGTAAGAGTGAACGACGAGCAAGCTGCGTATGATGCGACGGAGTATCTGATTCGCAAGGGACACAAGCGCATCGGCATGATTAGCGGGTCTACACTTGATCCGATATCCGGATTGCCGAGAATTCAAGGATTCATGAGAGCACTGCGGACACATGGTCTGGAGGCTACACCGGAAATCCGCATTGAATATGCGAACTATCACTTTGAAGAAAGCTACGAAGCCATGAAAAAGCTGTATGCGAAATTCCCTGAGCTGACAGCGGTCTTCGCTTCAAGTGATGAGAGAGCGCTTGGTGCGATATCTTATCTGCACGAGAACCGGATTCAAGTGCCTGAACAGGTTTCGGTCATCGGCTTTGACAACACGAGAATGGCGGGCATGAGCTACCCGAAGCTGACCACCGTTGCCCAGCCGTTGTACCAAATGGGGTTTCAAGCGGTCCGGAAGCTGGATCAGCTCATCAACGGCAAACAGCTGGAGGAGCTGCGCACGTACATGTCGCATTGGATTGAAGAACGGCATTCCGTGAGAGATATCAACATCAATTAGGTGAAAACCAAGTGAGCTAAAGCTCACGATAATCTGAAAAGCTTTTCAGCAAACGTTTCCATTTGTGTTGAAAGGGGTGATACACTTCTGCACGCCGCTCGATAGCTATAATTTCCATGCTCAAACCAAATAGGAGGCCAATCATATGTTGAAAAAAGCTCTGAGCACAACCCTTGTATTCTCGCTGGCAGCTGCTGCGCTGTCCGCCTGCGGTGGATCGAATCCTCAAGACCAGGCACCTGCCCCAAGCAGCACGCCTAGCGCTCCGGCTGCAGAAAATAAGCCGGCCGAGAAGGTAAAGATCGTATTCAGTCAGGGGGCCGACCAAACGGAAGGCACGAAGAAGCTGGTCGCCGCCTTCCAAGCGAAGTTCCCGAACATCGAGGTGGAAGTACGCGATTTCCCGAATGACTCCTCGCAAATGCATGATCAGCTTGTTACCATCCTTGGCGGTAAATCGGCTGAAATCGATGTGATCAATCTGGACGTCGTTTGGCCTGCCGAATTCGCCCAAGCCGGTTTCCTTCTTCCGCTCGACCGGTTGATCCAGGAGGATAAGGTCGACCTCACTAAATATCTGAAGGGCGGCATCGACGCAGGCTATTTCAACGGACAACAGTGGGCTCTTCCGCGTTATAACAATGCGGGGCTGCTATATTACCGCAAGGATATCGTGAAGGAAGTTCCGAAAACGTGGGATGATCTTCTCAAGCAAGCGGAGGCGTTGAAGGGGCAAGGCGGCACCAAATACGGTTTCGTAACCCAAGGGAAGCAGTATGAAGGGTTAACGGTCGGGTTTACGGAGCTCGTCAGCGCCTACGGCGGTAAAATTATCGACGACAAAGGCAATGTAACGGTGAATAGTCCGGAAGCTTTGAAAGGGCTGAAGAAGCTCATTGAGATTCAAAAATCTCAGTCCGTACCAGCCAATTTAAACACCTTTACCGAGAAAGAGACGCTGAATGCCTTCTTGGAAGGCAGCGCGGTGTTTGCCCGTCACTGGCCGGCGTTGTACGCACAGGCCAACGATCCGAAGCTATCCAAAGTTGCAGGCAATGTCGGTATTGCAGCGCTTCCGGCCGGTGACGCCCGTTCAGCAGCAGCTCTTGGCGGCTGGTTGGCGGCTATCAACAAATATTCCAAGCATCCGAAGGAAGCCTGGGAGTTCCTGAAATTTGCGGTCAGCCCTGAAGGGCAAAAAATCATTGCCGTCAACAGCACGCAAACGCCCACATATTTGTCTCTGTTTGATGATGCGGAGGTACAAAAAGCGAGTCCGTTGTTCGCGAGCCGCGACTTTGTCAACGGTCTAAGCAGCGCGATCCCAAGAACAATTACACCGCAATATGCCAAAATTTCCGGCCTGATTCAAGTCGAGGTGTCCAAAGCGATCGCTGGGGAGCAAACACCGGAGCAGGCGCTGAGCAACTTGGAAAGCCAAATCAAGCAAGCTATTGGCAGCAAATAAACACATAATGAGTCTACAGCCTTCAAGGCACACGACTCTTCATTCATTTCGATTCTCGATATAGCTGTGACCGAAGGCGGTGTCTTTCGAAAATATGTTTAAACGAACGGCGTTTACCAAAGAGGCTCGGGTGGCTTACCTGTTGATTATGCCGGCCGCCTTGCTCATCTGTGCGATTGCCATCTGGCCGGTGCTGCGCTCCTTCTGGATCAGCTTATATGACATCCGGCTCAATGATCCGACAAAGTCGGAGATTCATGCGGAGTATGCCCTGAATATGGAGAAGTATACGGAGACCATGCCGATACTTCTTAGAATTCTTGGGGCGGAAGCTGCTGAAGGAGGAGCGGTTAAAGATCACCTGGAGCCGCTGCGGCAGCGCGCGGAGGAGATGAAGAACGAGCTGGAGGCCGATCCGGCCTTTAAAGCCAGATATGAGAAGATTGATCGTCTGCTATTCGATTTTCAGCCGGTGCCGGAAGAGCTGAAGTACTTCGAGCTGGACCGGGAATTGGCGTTGAAGCTGAGGACGGAGCTCGGCGAGATGCTTCAGATCTTAAAGCAAGTGAAAGAGGAGGGCTTGATGAAGCGCCCCGACGATCCCATAGGGCTCATCGGGGCGCTAATGGGGACCTTCATGGAGCCTAACTTTGTCGGCCTGGGCCATTATAAGCGATTTATCGCGGATCCGCGGTTATGGCAATCCATTGGAAATACCTCTTTATTTACGGTGTGCGCTGTATCGATGGAGATGCTATTCGGTCTGTTGATCGCCCTGCTTATCAACCGCTCTTTTCGAGGCCGGGGGCTCGTACGGGCAGCCGTTCTTATTCCTTGGGCGACGCCGACCGCGATTTCCGCCATGATGTGGCAGTTTCTGTACGACGGACAGAACGGCGTGATTGCCAGGCTTTTTACCGAAATTGGCTTGATCTCCGAAATGAGTACGTTGCTATCGACGAAAGCGGGAGCGATGTTCTCGATCGTGTTCGCCGATACATGGAAAACAGCTCCTTTCGTAGCACTGCTGCTGCTCGCCGGGTTGCAGACGATATCCGGGTCGATGTATGAAGCGGCTCAAGTGGACGGTGCGACGCGGTGGAAACAGTTTGTTCATATTACGCTGCCTTCATTGAAAACAACCTTCCTTGTCGCGCTGATGTTCCGTACGCTGGATGCCTTCCGTGTCTTCGATCTCATTTATGTGCTGACGGGGGGCGGCCCGGCGAATTCGACGGAGTCCATTTCGATTTATGCTTACAAAACGATGTTTGCCGAGCTTGATTTCGGAGCCGGCTCCGCGTTGTCTGTCATTGTGTTTTTGTGCATAGCCATCATCTGTATGATCTTTGTGAAGCTCTTGGGCGCTGACATGGTCAGCAAACGCGGAGGTTAGGAGGGGAAACCATGGCGAAAAAATCAGGTCTGCTTTTTTATGTCGGCATAACCATTTTTATTGCAGCGGTCATGTTTCCCTTTTTCTGGGTATTCCTGGCCTCCGTGAAAGAAACCGAGTATTTATATGGGCCGCATGCGTTCGATGTGATCGTGCCGGGCTACACCTTGGACAATTACGTGAGCGTCTTCGTCAACCATCCGTTCGGCCGTTACCTGTTGAACAGCTTGACGGTAGCCGGTTTGACGATGCTTTACAGCCTGTTTGTCGCGTCTTTTGCGGCGTATGCGATTGCCCGTCTTCAATTTTTCGGAAAAACGTTCTTTTTGGGTGTGCTGCTGGCGGTTTCCATGTTTCCGCAGATCGCTACGATTTCCCCGATTTTCCTGTTCATGCAGGCTACCGGGCTGCGCAACACGTATTTGGGACTTATTATTCCGTATACGACTTTTGCGCTTCCGTTATCGATCTGGTACATGACGACGTTTTTTCAAAAAATTCCGTATGAGCTGGAGGAAGCAGCCAAAGTGGACGGCGCCTCGATCATGCAGACGTTCCGCAAAATATTGCTGCCATTGGCAGCGCCAGGATTGTTCACGACGGCGATCATCGTGTTTGTGGACGCTTGGCACGAATTTTTCTTTTCTTTAACAATCAATACCAAAGAAAGCATGATGACCGTTCCAGTCGGCATTGCCATGTTTCAAGGAGAATTCACCTTCCCTTGGGGGGAAATTTCCGCCGCTACCATAACCGTGACGGTGCCGGTCGCGATCCTGGTGCTTCTGTTTCAACGGCAAATCGTATCCGGCTTAACTTCAGGCGCCGTAAAGGAATAATAGCGCGTGCAGCGATATAAAGAGGAGAGCGACATGAAAAAACCAAACATTCTGTTTATGATCTCACACGATACCGGACGTTATTTAGGCTGCTACGGTAAAGGGGTGGAAACGCCCGCCATCGATGCGCTTGCAGAGAAAGGGGTTCGCTTCGACAATTACTTTTGTCCGGCCCCGCAGTGCAGTCCGAGCCGCGCAAGTATTCTTACCGGCCAGTATCCGCATAATAACGGGATGCTCGGTCTTGCACATTTGGGCTTTTCCATACGACCCGAGGTCACGACCTTACCGAAGGAGCTGCAGAAGCTGGGATACGAAACGGCGCTCATCGGCTTTAGCCACGAAACGATCGGCGAACCCGACAGCCGGCTGACGTCCTCGACCTACAAGCTGGGATATGAACGTGTGGAGCCGGTGCCGGGAGATCGTGGACCTCAAGTAGCTGAGCGGGTTGTACAATATTTGCAGGAAAAGGGTGCCTCTGCCGAGGGGAGACCGTTTTTTGCGTCGGTCGGTTTTTTTGAGACACACCGTGATTTTGACGAGTATGAAGCGGTGAAGGACCCCGCGGATCAAGTGACTCCGCCCCCATACTTACCCGATCACCCTCAGGTAAGAGAGGATTTTGCGCTGCTTCACGGTTCGGTGAAAGTACTCGATCAGAGTATCGGCCGCATTCTTCAAGGTCTGGAAGAAGCCGGTTTAAGTAAGGACACGCTGGTCATTTATACGACGGACCACGGGATTGCCTTCCCGCGGGCGAAGGGAACACTTATGGACGCCGGCTTGGAGACGGCCCTCGTCATGTATTACCCGGGTCTGATCGAAGGCGGGAAGGTCGTAAAAGAACTGCTCTGCAACGTGGACTTGATGCCAACGCTGCTTCAGCTCGTTGGCGGAGACATTCCGCAAGAGCTGGACGGGACAAGCTTCCTCGGATTGTTCAAGCCGGAAGCCAGCGCTGTAAGCCGTGACCATTTCTTCGCGGAGCTGACCTGGCATGACTTGTATCATCCGATGAGAGGTGTTCGTACGCAGCAGTACAAGTATATCCGCAATTTCGAGGACGGCCCTTCCGTGTACTTGCCGCTTGATATTCATCGGAGCTTATCAGGCGAAATCGTGCGGGACGATTATTACGTTCCTAATGCTTTAGAGGAGCTCTATGATTTGGAGGCAGATCCGTTGGAGCGTCATAATTTAGCTGCAAATCCCGACTACGCGAATGTTCTTCACGAGTTGCGGGGTAAAGTGGATGCCTGGATGAAGGAAACGCAGGACCCGCTGCTATCCGGCCGCGTCGCGGGATGGCCGGCCCCGGAATGGCAGGAGCAATTGGATAACGGCTCGGCGTATGCTTCGGAGAAGCGTTCGAAATGATCGCCATGAAGGGATAGAACGTACGTTACATGTGATTGCTCAGAAGCTGCGAGTCAAGCTCTATTGGGTGGTTCATTCTCTGGAATGAGCCTGCCTGATAGGGCTTTCGCCAGTTGCCCCATAAATTTCATGGCATCAACAACAGTATCCGGCGACAAGCCTGAGCTTTCCGGATGAGACAGATGAGGGGTGAAAATATTAGTATTGACAAATTCCAAGTAAGTCTATAAGATATAAAATTATATAAAACTGACTGACTAGTCAATCTTGAAGGAGTGTGTATTTGTTATTACCAACGATAACGATAAAAGTGCTTCAAAGCGGGATCTGCGCCGGGAACAGCTTTTGGCAATTGCGGTCGAGCGGTTTGCCAAGCATGGGTACCACAATACGAAGATATCCGATATTGTTGCCGATGCCGGCGTGGCGCAAGGAACGTTCTATTGGTATTTCAAGAGCAAAGAAGCGATCGGTCTGGAAATCATACGTTCCGGCCGGGAACGGCTGCTTCAAGTGATTGCGAAAGGCTACCGCAGCCAAAGCGGTTCCGTTTCAGAGATGGTCGAAGGCTCGCAGCGTCTCTTGAAGGATATTTTTCAATTTGCCGATGAAAACCGGTATTTTATGGAGCTGCTGCTAACCGGAGGTGAGGATGAATCGATTCGAAGAGCCTCTAAGGAAACGCGTATCGACATGGAGGAGGCGTTCAGGCGCAATATTGAAAGAGCGACTGAACTAGGGATGCTGCCCGGGTCAATGAATTTGCATATGCGTGCGGCACTATTAGTGAGTCTCATCGAAGGAGTTATAGCCCGTTGGCTGTTCGGACCGATCCATCCGAATTCCGACTTGGCACGCCTTACGGCGGAAGAACTGGCGGCTGAGACGGTGCGATTCGAATTTTTCGGCTTATTAGGGATCTAAGCAAATGAAGGCCCCTATTAATAGCCTAATAAGGAGGATACGAGGGACTTGCTGGTATACTCGCTCCGGCGTTTAACAATGATGGTTCCTAGTCTCATCGGGATTATCGTAGTCACTTTCATCCTGACACGGGTACTGCCGGGGGACCCGGCTTTGATGATAACCGGTGAGCAGGCGCTTCCCGAGTTTGTGGAGAAGGTGCGTGAGCAATACGGATTTAATCAGCCTTTATATATCCAATTTTGGGAGTATATCAAGCAGCTGGCCCGAGGAGATCTCGGATACGCTTGGCATACGGGACATTCTGTGGCTTCCGATTTCGCCACACGGTTTCCCGCTACGCTCGAACTTACACTTGCCAGCATGGTGATCGCACTTATGGTTGCCATACCGTTAGGCGTCTTGGCTGCTGCCCGAAAAAATTCCGTGATTGACCATTTCACGCGAATTCTCTCCTTGATAGGCTCCTGCATGCCGATTTTTTGGCTTGGCTTGCTGCTGATCAGCCTGTTTTATTCGAAGCTTGGCTGGCTGCCCGCGCCGGTTGGCCGAATCAGCGGGGATATCAATCCGCCGACGCATGTAACCGGATTGTATGTGATTGACAGCTTGCTTAGCTTGGATATGGTGGCGCTGAAGGATTCCCTCCTTCATTTGTTGATGCCGGCTTTTTGTTTAAGCTTAGGCACGATGGCCATTGTGACCAAAATGATTCGAGCCAGCATGCTGGACGTCATCAAGCAGGATTTCATGAGAACGGCGAAAGCCAAAGGCTTGTCGGACGGTGCCGTCATTGCCAGGCATGGACTTATTAACGGCTTAGTACCGACCCTAACGGTAGTCGGGCTTCAGTTCGGATATCTTCTCGGCGGAGCGGTGATCACCGAAACGGTTTTCGTCTGGCCGGGTGTAGGCCAATACGTCACGGAATCTATTCTGGCGGCCGATTACGCGCCAATCCAGGCGATAACGCTGATCAGTGCCGTGTTATACGGAATTTTGAATCTAATAGTAGAGCTTTGGTATGGGGTGCTGGATCCGAGGGTGCGTTATGAATAAGCGAAAGCAAGCTATCGTCGTCATAAATCATGTATTGAACAACAGGTTAACGTGTATTGGACTGATTCTTGTACTCGTTTGGGTCGTGCTGGCCGTGCTGGCGCCTTGGGTCGCTCCTTATTTGCCTAACGAGCCTCAAACAGCAGATAAGCTGCTGCCGCCGAATGCTGCGCATTGGTTTGGCACGGACAATTATGGCAGAGATATATTTAGTAGAATTGTATATGGTGCTCAAGTCACCGTATGGACAGGATTCGTCTCCGTCGGCATCGCTTTTTTTATCGGAGTTCCGCTGGGAGCCATCGCCGGCTATTTTGGAGGGAGAAGCGGAAATATCATTATGCGCATCATGGATACGCTGCTTGCGTTTCCTTCGCTCATCCTGGCTATGGCCATTGCAGCTTCCATTGGTCCAGGGCTGTTCGGAGCGCTGCTGGCGGTCGGCATTGTCGGTATTCCTGAGTTCGCGCGACTGATGTATGGACAAACCGTCGTGATCAAGGAACGGGAATTTATCGAGGCTAGCCGGGCCTTAGGCGTCAGACATAGCGCTATCTTGTTCGGTCATATTTTTCCTAACGCATTCGCCCCGTTGCTGGTGCAGGTTACACTCGGTCTGGGATCCGCCGTACTGACGACCGCCAGTCTAAGTTTTCTTGGGCTGGGCGTACGACCGCCGACCGCGGAATGGGGGGCGATGATTTCCCACGGGCGCGATTATATCATTTCCGGCGAATGGTGGATGACGGTATTCCCCGGCATAGCCATCGCTACTACGATTCTCGGGTTTAATCTGCTTGGGGACGGACTGCGGGACATACTCGATCCGCACTCTCGTTCCTCGAAGGATAATAAATTCAGAGCAAAGAAGGAGTAGAGAAAATGAAACCAAACAAGCTTATGATGATCATTTCAGCAATATTAATTCTGGTGCTGGCGGCAGGCTGCACGAATAGCGCGAATCCGAAGCCGGGCGCGAATAACTCCGAGCAGCCTCAAGCTGGCGCGAATAACGATACGCCCGCTGCGGGTCAAACGATAACCATCGCCTACTCCCAAGGTGCAGGTCAAACGATGGATCCTCATGAAGCGGCAGATTTGACCTCGGCCTCCTATGCGTTTGCCTTGTACGATCAGCTGGTAACGAGCGGCACAGAAACCAAAGACGGGAAAACCGTAGGCCGTACGGATCAGATCGTGCCTTCCTTGGCTGAGAAGTGGACGATCTCCGACGATAAGAAAACTTATACATTCGTGCTGCGCGACGGCGTGAAATTCCACAGCGGCAACCCTGTGAATGCCGATGCGGTTGTATTCTCCTTCAAGAGACTTCAAAGCAAGGGCGAGAGCGGCAGCTTGTATAAGCTCTCGAACATCGAATCGTTTAAGAAAATCGATGACAAAACTGTAGAATTTAAGCTTGCGGCACCGAACCCGCTGTTCTTGAAATATTTGGCGACCTTTACCTTCTCGGTCGTTGATCCATCCGTCGTTGAGGGCAAGCCTGACGGTTATTTAACCCAGAACTCGGCAGGCTCGGGCGCATTCACCCTGGAGAAGTGGGACCCCGCCACGGAAGCCGTATTCGTAGCGAATAAAAGCTACTGGAAGGGCGCTCCGAAGGTCGACAAAGTGGTGGTGAAGTACGTAAAAGAAGCGTCGAACCGAGAGCTTTTCCTGGAAAAGGGAGATATTGACGTCGCTCTGGATATTCCGGCCAAGGATGTGGGGAGCTTATCCAAGAAGGATAACCTGGTTATCAGCTCCGAATCGACAAACCGCATCGTATATATGGGAATGAACGCGAATTTCAAGCCTTTTGACAACCTGAAGGTCAGACAGGCGATCAATTACTTGATTAATCAGGACAAATTGCTGCAGGATGTTGTCTTTGGTCAAGCCTCCAAGATGACCAGCTCCATCTCAAGCAAGTCTCCTGCTCATACCTCTGAAGGCTATGAATACAAGTATGATGTGGAGAAAGCCAAATCCTTATTGAAGGAAGCCGGCTACGAGAAGGGCTTTACGTTCGATCTGACCATTTCCTCCGCGACACAGGATTACGAGGATATTGCCGTACTGCTTAAGGCTGAGCTGGAGAAGGTCGGAATTACGTTGAATATTAATAAAGTGGCGCCGGCACAATACCGGGAGCTGACGACCAAAAAGTCGGTGCCTGCGTTCCTTGGCAAATATACGTCGCTCGTGAACGACCCGTCGTACCATTACGGATTTTTGCTGGACAGCAAGGGCGCTTCGAACTATGCTGCTTATAACAACCCTGAAGTCGACAGCCTGCTGGCTAAGGGCAATTCCGAGACCGATGAAGCTAAGCGCACCGCGATTTACAAGGAAGTTCAGAAAAAGATCACGGCCGATTCCCCATGGGCTTATCTGTACGAAAGCAATCTGATTGCAGGCTTCAATAAGAACGTGAAGGGGTATGTATTCTATCCGGATGAGATCATCCGATTTGCCTCGCTCTATAAATAATAAACAAGCCCCCGATTAACTTCGGGGGTTTTGCCGGACTTTACTCGTTACACGGGAGGCGAATATGACTAAGCTTTTGGAGGTTTATAACTTAAGAACGGAGTTTGCCGCCCCGTCGGGCTCGGTACGTGTAGTGGACGGTATCGATCTGTATTTGAATTCAGGAGAAACGCTCGGAATAGTCGGAGAATCCGGCAGCGGAAAAAGCATCACTTCGCTCTCCATCATGCGTCTTCTCCCGGAACAAGCCGTGATTACGGGAGGCGACATTCGCTTACAAGGACAGAACCTGGCGCAGCTGCCTGAGTCCGAGATGAGGAAGGTTCGCGGGAACCGGATCGCCATGATCTTTCAAGAGCCGATGACGGCATTGAACCCGGTGTTCAAAATCGGGAGACAGCTGGAAGAGGCGATACGGCAGCATTCAAACAAAGATAAGAGAACAGCCCGCAAGGAAGCAGTCTCTTTGTTGAGAGATGTGGAAATTTCGGCGCCTGAACAAGTGGCCAAGCTTTATCCGCACCAGCTGTCGGGAGGAATGCGTCAACGGGTGATGATAGCGATGGCTATGGCAAGCAGCCCGGAAATATTAATTGCCGATGAACCGACGACAGCGCTCGACGTCACGATTCAAGCCCAAATCCTGGACCTGATGCGTAGGCTCAAGCGGGAGCGGGGCATGGCGATCATGCTGATCACGCATGATTTAGGCGTTGTCGCCGAGATGTGCGACCGGGTTTCCGTGATGTATGGGGGGCAAATCGTCGAGGAGGGAGACGTCGCGAGCTTGTTTCGGGAGCCGAAGCATCCTTACACGGTGGGGTTGTTGAAATCGGTGCCCCAATTCACGGACGGCGAAAAGCGCCTATACTCGATTGCCGGACAGGTACCCCATCCTTCCGAATACCCGAAGGGCTGCCGTTTTGCGGAGAGATGCCCTTCCAAAATCGATATTTGCGAGATTGAGGAGCCGGGCACGTTCGACTTTGGAAACGGCCACCGGTGCAAATGTCATCTGTACAGGAGGGATACGCATGCCCCCGATGCTTGAGGTACGTGATTTGAAAAAGCATTATCCCGCTCGGAATGGAATATTCCGTAAAGGAGCCGGTACTGCTAAGGCGCTTGACGGCGTTTCCTTGTCCATTGAAAAAGGAGAGACCTTCGCGGTCGTCGGAGAGTCGGGCTGCGGCAAAACGACGTTTGGCAAAACGGTCCTGCGATTAATAGAGCCGACCGCAGGGAGCATTCGGTTTGACGGCACGGATATCACCTCATTAGGCCCGGAGCAGCTGCGTCAGCTGAAAACCGACATGCAGATTGTTTTCCAGGATCCGTACGGTTCGTTGGACCCCAAGTGGACCATTCAACGGACGCTGGAGGAGCCGCTTCGCACCCATTTGAAATTATCCGCTCAAGACATCAAGGCCAAGGTCGGCGAGATGCTGGAAGTCGTCGGATTAAATTCGCATCACGCTCTTCGATATCCGCATGAGCTGTCCGGAGGACAACGGCAGCGTATCGGCATTGCGCGGGCTTTGATTCTTCAGCCCAAATTCGTGGTTCTTGACGAGCCGGTTTCAGCTTTGGACGTATCCATACAAGCCCAAATTCTGAATTTGATGCAGGATCTGCAAAGCCGTTTGTCGCTCACCTACTTGTTCGTTTCTCATGATTTGTCGGTCGTTCGATTCATTAGCGATCGGGTCGGCGTCATGTATTTAGGCAGAATGGTAGAGATGGGGCCCACGGAGGAGCTGTTTGAGCGCCCGCTTCATCCTTACACCCAAGCGCTCATCTCGGCGATCCCCGAACCGGACCCGGACAAGCGCAGGGAGCGAATTGTGCTATCCGGGGATGTTCCCAGCCCGCGCAATCCTCCTTCGGGATGCGCTTTTCATACCCGTTGTCCGCTAGTTAAGCCGGAATGCAGGAACATACAGCCCGAGTGGCGGATGGTTGACGGGAACCGTTATATTGCTTGTCACTTATATGAGAAGAACAACAATTCCAATTGATTACCATGATCTCACAGGAGAAAGCGGGTTTTAAAGGATGCTCGTAACGACCAAATGGCAAGGCAAACGCTCATTTCAATCGGTAGGCCCTTCCGGGTTCAGCATAAGCATGGACGCAACGCCGGCTTACGGCGGAGACGGAGAGGGGGCGACGCCGATGGAGCTTCTGCTGGCAGGCTTGGCAGGCTGCATCGGGATAGATATTACGATGATTTTGAATAATTTCTTGCATACGGTGGAGCACCTGGAGATCGATGCCGAGGGTTCCCGAAGAGAAGCGGCGCCCAAAGGCTTTAACGCCATCGAGCTGACGGTAAGGGTCGATGGGACGATCCCCGACTACCGCGTGTGGAACGCCATCGAGTTGGGAAGCAAAAAGTACTGCTCTGTGTCCGATTCACTGAATGCGGATATCACGTACAGACTTATTCTTAACGGAATTGAAGTGCCCAATCCTAAAGCGCTGCCGCAATGAGCGAATAGGTAACTATACAAGCAAAATAACCGGCTGTTGCAGCCGGTTATTTTGCTTTACCTTGTAAACCGCTGATTAACCGGATGAGGTTGTTTTAGTTGAGACAAACACCCGCGCTGCTCATGGTACTAATAATCCGAGTAAACCGATTGACATTTACACATATTGAGTTAAAATAACCTTAACAGGTTTTGAAAGAGTCCAATGATAAGGGGGGAATTGAAAATGAAGACAGTTGCGATCATCGGAGGCAGTCAAACCGATACCTACAAAAAAATGGGTGAAAAGCGCGGTTTGATCGTCGTGCATCATAATGGAAAGACGGGTGGAGGCTCTGTAGAAAACTATTTTCAACGAATCATTAATAAAGCCGATGTTATTATAATCTTAAAAGGAGCGATCAAGCATACTTCGATGTGGGCCGTGCGCGAGCTCGCGGAAAAAAAGGGTAAGAAAATCGACTATCATGATGGCTTCGGTGCATCTGGAGCGTTAGAGAAGGCTCTACAAATAGTTGGATAATGAAGTTCAATAAAACCCCGCCAAAGGAGATGGCAGAAATAACCTGTTTATTAACGCCGTAGACCCTATTCCAGTGCAGCTGGAAGAGGGTCTATTCATCTGTGGACGAATGACTGTTCAGTCCGGCAACGAAGAACCCGTTCAACCGTTCCCCTTCTGGATCTCCAGCTTCAGCAGATTGAGGAATTTCTTGGCCGCGGGAGACAGCGGTTTATCCTTGGACCGGATCCAGCCGAAATACGTTCTGTGCTTTTGCTCGAAATCCGCGATGTCGACGGTAATGATATCCCCGTTGATGATGTAGGGATCGTAATGCACGATATTGCTGGTCCCGATGCCGATGCCCAGGCCTTCAATGGTCGCCCTTTTGATCACATCATTGCTGTCCGTTGTGAACAGGATCTTAAACGGCCCGTATTTGTCGGATAATTCCTTGACGAACTGTTTCACATTCTCACTCTTGTACAGGACCAGCGGATATTTCGCCAATTCCTCCGTAGTGATCGTACCGTTGAAGGCCAGAGGCGTATTTTTCCCTACATACACCTTCATCTTCGCTTCCAGAAGCTTTTCGAAATAAAAACTTTCATACGTTTTCAGCAGATCCTCAGGAATGGTGATCAGGCCAATCTCGGCGTGCTGCAGCCTTAAATCCTCGAGAATATCGCTTGTTCCTTTTTCGTTGATTTCGATATGGATATCGGGGTGATCGCTTCTAAAGGCTAACAGGGTGTTGAACAGCAGCATCATCATGTTGGGAATGACCGAAATTTTCAATTCGCCGGTTATCAGGCTTTTATGCATGTGTGCTTCCTGCCTCAGCTCCCGCAGATTGCTTAAAATTTCATAGGCTTTCTTAATGATCACTTTGCCTTCATCGGTTGGGTAGGTTCCCATTCGTGACCGGTTGAAAATTTTAATGCCCAGCTCCTCTTCGAGACTGGTAATCGACTGGCTGATTCCGGATTGCGAAATATGCAGTTTTTCCGCCGCGATCGATATTGAACTCGTTTTGGCCACTTCAACGATATATTCCAATTGTTCAATATTCATCGTCTTACTCCCCGTATGAGTTAATAGTGCAGTATGCCTTCATCATACCATATTTCATGACATGGATTGCCGTCATGCAAGCTGCCCGGCCTGATCCATAACTTCTGCTTAACTAAAGATCACTATTATTAATTTTACATTAATTGCATTAATGCTATAAGATAAATCCATCCTTATGTAAGGGCTTTCAGTTTACGATATCGACTTAAGTGTAAGGGCTTGGAAAATGATCAGAGGAGCGATGGCCGTGAAAAAATTGATAAACAACCCGGAGCGGGTTGTAGATGAAATGATAGAAGGCTTCATCCATGCATTTGGAAACGATTATACCAAAGTGGACGGCATTAACGGAATTGTCCTTAAACACAAAAAAGACAAAGTCGGCCTTGTCATCGGGGGCGGCAGCGGTCATGAACCCCTGTTTCTCGGTTATGTGGGTGAGGGTTTGGCGGACGGGGCGGCGATCGGCCATGTGTTCGCTGCGCCGACTCCGAGCACCATACAAGGCGTAGCCAAAGCGGTCGATTCGGGCAGGGGTGTCCTGTTTCTGATCGTGAACTATGCCGGGGATGTGCTGAATTTCGAAATGGCGGCGGAGATGCTGGACATGGAGGGGCTGACAACCGCAACCGTACCTGTATATGACGATGTGGCCTCCGCGCCGCCGGAAAGAATCCATGACCGGAGAGGCGTTGCCGGATTCCTGTTTGTCCTCAAAGTCGCAGGAGCCGCAGCCGACCAGGGACACAGCCTGGATGAAGTCGTGCGGATCGCCCGGAAAGCAAGCGAGGCCACCCGCTCCGTATCCGTTGCGCTGTCACCGGGTACCATACCCGGCTCGGTTAAACCGTCGTTTACGCTCGCGGACGACGAAATCGAATTCGGCATGGGCATCCACGGCGAGCCTGGCATCAAACGAACAAAGCTGATGCAGGCGGACGAACTGACGGACAACATGCTGGATTACATGCTGGATGATCTTCCCTTCGCCAGCGGCGATGAAGTCTGCGTGCTGGTCAACGGTCTCGGCTCAACGACGCTTATCGAACTTATGATCGTCAATCGCAGAGTGTCCCGGGTTTTGGCCGGGCGCGGCATTGCCATCCATGACACTGTAATCGGAAATTATTGTACAACGATGGAAATGGGAGGCGTTTCGATCTCGCTGATCCGATTGGACGACGAGCTGAAACGGTATTACAACCATCCCGCACAATCCTCTTTTTATCATAACATGCACAGACAGGAGCGATGATCGTGGAGAACACGTTAAACGTACAGATGACCTGTGATTTGTTCCGGTTTGTCGGCGAGAGGATCATCGAAAGCAAACCGATCCTTACGGAGGTTGACGGTGCCATCGGCGACGGCGATCATGGCATCGGCATGTCTATCGGTTTTACGGCGGCCATCCAGAAATTGAACGAAACCGAGATGACGAGCATCAACGATATTTTCAGAACGATCGGCATGTCCATGATCAACTCCATGGGCGGCGCGTCGGGCATCATCTTTGGCACCATGTTTACAGGCGGCGTGAAAAACATGCCGGTCATGGACCGGATCGATTTGGAAACGCTGTCAACCATCATGGAAAATGCGTTGAAAGCGGTCAAGGAACGCGGAAAGGCCGATCTCGGGGATAAGACGATGATTGATGCTCTGCAGCCGGCCGTTGCCACGCTGCGGAAATATGCGGATAAATCCGCCAGTTTGCTAGACGCGCTGAAGGCAGCGGAAGAAAGCGCGCGAGTCGGCGTGGAGAATACCAAGCAGTATGTATCCAGGTTTGGCCGGGCGAAAGCGCTGGGAGAGCGGGCGATCGGACACCAGGATGCCGGAGCCACCTCCGTCTGGATCATTTTCCGCGCGATGGCCGCATGGATCGAAAATAGGAAAGCTGTCAGCAGCTAATGGACAAGGAGATGTCAAGTATGAGCATAGCCCCTAAGTTAATCGATACGGACGTACACAATTCGATGGCCGACAGGAAGGACCTGCTTCCGTATTTGCCCAAAGCGTGGCATCAGCAATGGATGGAGTACGGTTACGGCATGGAAGGCTCCAAAACCTGGTCTCCTGTAGGCGTGCTGCGCAAAGACGCCGTTCCTGACAACGGCGGTACAGTGGCAAGCGATCCTTACTTCGTATTGAAGGACCATATATACAAATACGGCATCGATTACGCGATCTTAACCGGCACCCCGTACATGAATGCGATTTCGCTCTGCTACGATCCGGACTATGGCAATGTGCTCGCGTCGGCGCTGAACGACTGGACTGTGGAAACGTGGTTGAAGGCGAGCCCTCATTATAAAGGCTCCATTCATGTGAACCATTCAGATCCGGCTGCGGCCGTCAAGGAAATCGAACGGATGGCCGGCCATAAAGATATGGTCCAAATTATTATGTGCAGCGCTGCAAGAGTGCCGTACGGTCAGCGGTTCTACCATCCGATCTATGAAGCTGCCGAACGGCACGGACTGCCGGTCGCCGTTCATCCCGGCTTGGAAGGCTTGGGCCCGACCTATCCTCCTACCCCATCCGGCTATCCGACGCGGTTTATGGAATGGGAAAACGTGCTTCCCCTCAACTTTATGACGCACGTGAACAGCCTGGTCTGCGAAGGGGTATTCGAGAAATTCCCGGCATTCAAATTTGTCGCCATTGAAGGCGGCGTATCCTGGCTTCCGCATCTGATGTGGAGGATGGACAAAAACTACAAGGCGCTCCGGGATACGGTTCCCTGGCTGAAGAGACTGCCGTCCGAATATATCAAGGAGCATATCCGGCTGACTACGCAGCCGATCGAGGAGCCGGTCAGCCCGGAACATCTGGTGCAAATCTACAAAATGAGCGGTGCGGAGGATGTCGTCATGTATTCTTCGGATTACGCGCATTGGGATTATGATCCCCCTAAGGTAGCGCTTGCCCCCTTCCCCAGGGAGATGAGGGAGAAAATAGGTGCCGGAAACGCGATGGAGCTGTACGGATTGAAGGAAGCGGTTTCAACAACCGTGTAGAGGAGGACGTAGATGAACAAGTACGCAGCTGCCAAGGTCGCCGAGTTGGCGGAGCGCGGCCGGAAGGTCGTTACAGTGAATGGAATCGAAATCGGGATTTTTCTTGTAAACGGGCAATACTTCGCTTGGCGCAACATGTGCCCGCATGCCTACGCGCCGGTATGTGTCGGGATGGTGTGCGGTACCCACCTTCCGTCAGATGTGTATGAATATGAATTCGGACGCGAACAGGAAATATTGCGCTGTCCCTGGCACGGATGGGAATTCGACCTCCGTACAGGGGAGCATCTGGTGAATAGCGGAACGAAGCTCAGGGGATATCCCGTGGAGCAGGACGGCGAGGACTTATATTTGGTATTCAAATAACGACAAAACGCATAATCGCCTGCAAGAACTGCATCGGTGATTACCTGGAGGTGCCTGCATGCTGGAGTTAACGGATGTGAGCAAGCACTACGGCGGCATTAAAGCCGTCGATAAGGTGAGCTTCAAAGTTTATCCGAACGAAGTCGTAGGTCTGATCGGGCCCAACGGATCAGGAAAGACGACCATGATGGACCTGATTTCGGGGCATACCCCTCTGACAAGCGGCCACATCGTATTCAACGGCCAAGATATTACGCGTCACAACGCGACGAAGATAGCCCGTGCCGGTATTCGGAGAACGTTTCAGACAACAAGCCTTTTTAAGGACTGTACGGTATTGGAGAACTTGTCCATAGCCTCCCATCTCGAGGACAAGCGATCATTGTTTAATGTGACGACACGCAAACAAAGCCAGCTCAACATCGAGCATAAATCGCTTGAGCTGCTGGAGTTCGTCGGGATCGACAGCGCCTATGCGGACCGGTCCGTATCGGAGCTTAGCACGGCGGATCAGCGGCGGCTTATGGTCGCGATGGCGATGGTCGGCGATCCGGCCTTCATTCTGCTCGATGAACCGTCGGCAGGGATGATTGTCGGGGAGCGCGACGATTTTCAACATCTCCTTCTGAAAATTAAAAACCGGGGCATCTCCATCCTGATTGTTGAGCATCATATGCGCTTGTTGTCCAAAATTTGCGACAGGATGGTTGTGCTGAACTTTGGAAAAGTGATAGCCGACGACAAACCGGAGATCGTCCAGCGGGACCCGGTCGTCGTTGAAGCCTATCTGGGAAGGGGAAGTGCAGCTCATGCTTACGGTTGAAAATTTGCATGTTTCCTGGGGAAGCCTCGAGGTGCTGCATGGGATCAGCTTCACGGCGAAGGAAGGCCAGACAACGGTTGTGCTGGGCCCGAACGGAGCGGGAAAAACATCGACGATGAAGGCGGTACTGGGATTGGCCCGAATCACCCGGGGGTCCATTACATTCAACGGCGTGGACATTACCCGCATGTCTCCTCGGGAACGCATTCTGCAGGGGATTGCGCTCTGTCCGGAAGGAAGGCAGGTGTTCCCCACGCTTACGGTTAAAGAGAACCTGGAGCTGGGCGGGTATCTCCGGTCGGACGCATCGGCCATCCGGAGCGATGTGGAAAGGCTTGTCGAATGGTTCCCGATTCTGAAGGATCGCTGGACGCAGCCGGCCGCTAACTTGAGCGGCGGGGAGCAGCAGATGCTTGCCGTGGCGAGAATGCTCATGTCGCGGCCCCGGATGGCGCTGCTGGATGAGCCGTCTCTGGGGCTGGCCCCTATGATGGTCGAGAAAATCGGAGAGATCGTGAACAAGATCCGCGAGGAAGGTACGTCCGTTCTGCTGGTGGAACAGAATGCCAATATGGCTTTATCGGTTTCCGATTACGCTTATGTCCTGGATGCCGGTTCCATCGTGAAGGGAGGGTCGACCGAAGAGGTGAAGACGGATTCGATCGTACAAAGCGTTTATCTGGGTGTCTAGCCTTACAAATCCATTAAAGGGGAACAAACATATGAAAAAAACAAGGCTGGTTATGATTGTAGCAATGTTGGTTTCTGTATTTGCAGCGGGGTGCGGGAACTCGTCGTCGTCTTCTTCCGAACCGACGATCGTCATCGGGGAGACCGAGCCGCTTTCCGGACCGCTTGCCGTTTATGGCGTGCCGCAAAATAACAGCATCAAGCTCGCCGTCAAACATATCAATGAGCGGGGCGGAATCGACGTCGGGGGGAAGAAACATAGGATTGAGCTGGTTTCGCTCGACGATCAATTCAACCCGACAACCGCACTTAGCAATATCAAGAAAATGGTGGAGCACGAGAAGATCCAGTTTCTCGTCGGTTTCATGAGCGGCTCCTCGGTAATGCCCGCCTTTCCTTACATTAAAGAAAATAAGCTTCCGACCCTTGTCGGCGTAGCTCCCGACAAAGCGATCACGGCAACGAACAACCCCTACGTCTTCCACGTCCGCCCGCCGAGTGACTTCACGGGCCTGACGAGCGGAAGGTTTATCGGCGAAGAGCTGAACGTAAAAACGATGGCTGTGGTCGGTACGACCGCCCAAGGGTTCTTCAAGGACCTGATCGAGGGTGTACAGCAGGGGCTTCAATCCACCGGCGGCAGCATCACAACGGTACAGGGCTTCAAAGTCGGAGATCAGGATATTACGGCACAGCTGACAGCGGCAATCGCGACGAAACCGGATGCCATTTACGTCGGGGCCGACGTAGAATCAGCGGCGTTCGTCTATAAACAAGCCAAAGAATTGGGATATAAGGGCCGACTGCTCGGTTTCAACGGAGGCTCGAAGGCACAGTTTGAGAAAATTGTTTCCGCCGATGTGCTCGAAGGCATCTACGACATGATTCCGGCAGAAATCAATCCGTCCGATCATTCGATCAACGGTCCATACGCGCAGACCTTCCTGGATAAATATAAAGCGGAATATAACGTGGAAGCGCCGCCAAGCACCGGCTACGGTTACGATCTGATGAACATTCTGGCCGCGGCGATCGAGCAGGCTGGAACGACGGACGCGGATGCGGTCGTGAAAGCGCTGAACGAGATGCCGGTTCCGAAAGAGCATATGACGATGAAATGGATCCCGGTGGAAGGCAAGATGTTTGACAAGAACAATCAGGCCTATGTGCCGAATGCAAGCTTCGTATGGACGGGCGGAGATAAGAAGGTCCATAAAGAAATGAACAGCCCTGTCCAAGAATACTCGGAAGGATTGGCCAAAATCAGAAACGCGTCCAAGTAAACAAAAGCGAGGATGGCCGGGCCGCCGATACGCTTCGGACGGGTCCGGCCAAACGAACATAGGCTTCGAACGGAGGGACTATATTGAATGAGCTTTTGCAGCAGTTGGCGAACGGGTTGGTCATGTCCAGCCTGTACCTGCTCCTTGCGTTAGGTTTGTCTTTGGTATTCGGGGTTCTGCATATTCCTCATTTTGCATTCGGGTCGGTCGCGGTGCTCGGCGGATATTTCGGCTTGGTGTTTATCAATCGGATGGGCTTTCCCATCTGGATATCCATCCTGCTGGCGATCGCGATTTCAACGGCAGCGGGCATTCTGCTGGAGCGGCTCCCGTACAAGAACGCGAATGAGCTGCCTCCCCTCAATATATTTATTATTTCACTGGGACTGATGACGTTCCTGAATAATACGATGCAGCTGATCTTCGGGCCGGACCAGTTCCAGGTCAAATTGGACGCGGGCGGCATGATCAAGCTTGGTCCCGTTATGCTTACCGAACTGCGCTTGATTCTGATCCTGACCGCAATCAGCATTACGGTGGCGACAGCCGTTATTTTGAAGAAGAGCAAGCTGGGCACAGCGATTCGTGCCGTCGCCGAGAACCGTGAAGCAGCCCTGCTGATGGGCATCAGCATCAAAGGCATATCGGCATTTGTATTTGGCTTTGCCTCGGCTGTAGGCGCCCTCGTCGGTATCTTGTATGGAGGATTGTATTCCCTGGTCCCGACCCGGGGCAACGATCTGATCTTTTTCGGTTTTGCGGCGCTCGTATTGGCCGGAATGGGCAACCTCATGGGAACGATCATATCCTGTTTGATTATCGGCATCTTCCAATCTCTGACCATCGGATACATTTCGAGCCATTATTCAACCGTAGCGGTTTTCGTGATGATCATTCTGGTTCTTGTGTTTAAGCCGATGGGGTTGTTTGCCAAGGAGGTCAGGCGATGAAAACGATCCTGAACCGCGGCTCCCTGCTGTCGATCGCCCTCGTCCTTCTGGCCGCCGTGATCCCTCTGTTCACCACGTCTTCTTATTACCAGGGCCTTTTCATATTAACGTTCATATGGATCGTGGTGAATCAGGGCTTAAACATTATTCTTGGATTTACAGGCTATACGTCGCTGGTGCAGGGCGGACTGTTCGGCGTCGGAGCCTATATAACGGCTATTTGCGCGACTACGTTCGGCATGAACGTTTGGTCCGCGGCACTGATCGCCATCGCGGGCAATGGTCTGATCGCTTTGACGCTTGCCTTAATTGTGTTTCGGACCAGCGGTCATTTCTTTGCGATTCTGACATTGTCGATGTCCCTTATTCTGGATGAGCTTTTTCATAATCTGGCCATTACCGGCGGGAATCTCGGAATCTCCGGAGTACCCGGCTTGTTCCCGAGCTCATGGCCGAGAGAGACCTACTATTATTTCGTGCTGGCGGTCATGCTGCTCGCAATCGCATTCGTAGCCTGGCTGCGCAAGTCGCGACTCGGTTACGGACTGCGCGGCATCGGCTCGAATGACAGGCTGGCGGCCAGCGTAGGCGTTCCGCTGTATGTGTACAAGACGGCTTCATTTGTATTGTCGGCTTTGTTTGCCGGCGTGGGCGGGGTTTTGTACGTCTATTTTACCGGGTTTGTCAGCCCGGCGCCCTTCAACGTCGCGGCATCGATGGCGTGTCTGCTTGCCGTTGTCATCGGCGGTTCGGGAACGCTGCTCGGCCCGGTATTGGGATCGATCCTGCTCGTGTTTTTACCGGCATGGCTGCAAAACTTCCAGGATTACCAGTTGACCATCTACGGCCTGGCCGTCATCTTAATCATCCGGTTTATGCCGAAAGGGCTGGTTGGGCTAGGGCGTTATTTCAAGCGGAATAAAGCGGTGCCGAAACCGGCAAAAACAGGCGGCGAGGAAATATCTCTGCAACGATAAGATACTGTTCGAACAGCAAAAAAACTTATGATCATGAGGTCATAAGTTTTTTTTATTTCTAAATCTTGAAATTGTAGTAGAAAGTTGAAAGCGCCCAGCCGGCCATATGGATCATTAAAAGCATGGCTAATACGGCTTCAATAGCGTTCCCTTTCAACTGGATTTGGATTGCGCGCAACGTTTAATAAATCTCACCTATTTTCAGCAATTCTGATTAAATTAACAGCAATATCCGTTATTTCAATGGCTGACATGTGTGGTATTATTGATCACGTAGCAGTCGTTTTATGTCGAATCAAATATACAAATAGTACTATTGAGGGGTGGTACTGATTTCTTTAATAATTCACACTCCGACGAATCTTGCTCTCCGAAGAAATGGAATTTATGTTCGAGCGGATCAAAGCGAATGGCAGTATAATTGGCCGGTTCATACGCATGAAGGCTTTGAAATTTATTATTTCATTCGCGGGAGCGCCAATTACATTATCGGTGAGGATATTTATGATTTGTCGCCAGGTGACATGCTGCTATTTCGCGGCAGCACGATTCATAGAGTGAATCCTGCGAAAGACGTTCCCTATGTCCGGAGTTATGTTAACTTTACGGAATTGTTTCTCAAGGAGCAATTACCGCCCGAGATGTATCAGAAATTGTTATCGTTGTTTGACGCCCCCGGCGGCTTGCTGATTCGCTGGACACTCGACGAGCAAGGTGAAATTGAGAGCGGTTTCCGACTTTTACAGCAAGAAATTGAACGCGAAGCGTTCGGATACGAAGTGATTCTGAAGACGTATCTTGCGCAATTGTTAATTAAGATTTACAGGAAGTCCAAGCATCTGGTCGAATTTTCGCCTACTGAACAGCCGTCCCATAGTCAGGCGAATGTAAGGCGAATTTTGCAGTACATTAACCAGCATTTCACAGAAAACATCACGCTGGCCGATCTTTCGAAAGCGCTCCATTTGAACAAATATTACATTTGTCATTCTTTTAAGGAAGTCACGGGATACACGGTTAACAATTATTTGATGAGCAAGCGGATTGAAGAGGCCAAGAAGCTGTTGCTGACGACGAATGAACCGGTTAGTGCTATCGCAGAAAAAATCGGCTTCAACACTTCGGTGCATTTCAGCCGTTCGTTTAAGCAGTATGCCGGAGTGTCGCCGCAAATTTTTCGAAAAGTAAGCGTTAGCAAATGACCATGTTGATTATAAGAGGGAGTTGATTGCAATGAGAAAAAGCTTCAAATTTGTATCGGTTACTCTGGTTTTGGTTATGTTAGCCTTGATGTCTCTTGCTTGCGGCAAGAAAGACGACGATCCTGCAGCTTCGGACGGCAAGAAAAATGCGACGCTTGATTTCGTATGGTTCTCGGATGGCGTCGAAGGCGGAGTCATGAAGGACATTATTAAAGATTACGAAGGAAAAAATCCGAACATTAAAATCAATTTAATTGAAATTGCTTACAAGGATTTATCGACCAAAATGAAGACGATGGTCGCCGGAGGAAAGCCGCCGGCACTTGCGCGGATCAGCACAACTGAGATCGGGGCGTTCTCCAATCAGGCGTTGGATCTCGCAACTTATGTCGGAGGCGTCGATAAATTTACAGAGCAATTTATCGATTCCATTAAACCTTACTACGTGGTCGACAATAAAGTTATTGCCGCTCCGATGGATGTGACGGCAAACGGATTGATTTATAACAAGACGCTTTTTGACAAAGCCGGAGTGAAGGTGCCTACTTCTCCCGATGCTGTATGGACTTGGGACGAATTCAGTGCAGCTTTGAAGCAGGTTATGGAAAAGGGCGGAGCCAAATACGGGATGGTATGGGACTTCACGCCACATCGCTGGTCCACGCTGCTGTACCAGTTCGGCGGCAGCATGATCAGTCAAGACGGCACGAAAGCAACGATTAACAATGAAGCGGGCGTTCAAGCGGCCGAATATTTCAAAAAGCTGCATAAGGATGGCGTCATGCCGATTTCCGTTTGGCTCGGCGGCGAAAACCCGAACAACCTATTCCGTTCCGGTACGGTAGCCGCACATTTGGCCGGAAACTGGATGGTCAGCAACTACAAAGACATTACCAACTTCGAGTGGGGCGTAACGTATATGCCGAAGGCGAAGCAGCGCTCCTCCGTTCCTGGCGGTAAATTCGTGATGGCCTTCAAAAACTCCGGTGTAGAGAAAGAAGCGGCGAGCTTCATCGAATACTTGTCCAGCAAGGAAGTGAACTCGAAATTTAATAAAGAATCTTTGTTCATGAGTCCGCGCAAAGACAGCAGCAAGCTGGATTATGCATTCGGCAAAGAGATGTTCGAAGTATTCGCTAACGAGTTGAATAACACGGCTCCAGCCGCAGCTGAAGATTGGTCCAAGCAAGGCATCGTTCCGAAATTCAGCAACGATTTGAAAAATAATTTGGTCGAGGTCATCACCGACAAATCAACGGCCAAAGAAGCTATGGATAAAACAGCTAAAGCGATCGACAAAGCCATTAGCGACGATAAGAAAGACGATAAAAAATAATAGGTTGAAGGCTGCTGCGATAGGCGGCAGCCTTTGATTTTTATTAGGAAAGGGGAAGCAATAATGTCAGCGCATGCTATGGATACCGGGATGAAGAAAAAGTCGCGGCCGAAAAAAAAGCTACAACTAGCTCCGTATTTATTTGTCTTGCCTAACTTTTTGATTTTTTCCGTGTTTATTGTGATCCCGACGCTTATCGGTTTTGTATATTCCTTTCACGAGTACGACGGGTTAAATCCGATGAGCTTTGTAGGTATCGATAACTACAAAGAAGTATTCGCCAATGAGGAGTTCTGGACGGCCCTGAGCAAGACCGCTTTGTATGCGGCCACTGTGGTGCCCGGTATTTATTGCTTATCATTGGCCGTAGCGATACTGCTTATTCAGCAAATTAAGCTTAGGGGTTTGTTCAGAGCCATTTTTTATTGGCCGACTATGATTTCATTCATCATTGTCGGTTTGACCTGGAAATGGATTTTCGGAGATTTCGGTATTTTAAATTATGTGTTAACCCTTGTCGGAGCGGAGCCGGTTCACTTTCTATCTGATCCGACTTATGCCAATCTGTCGGTTATTGTTGCGACCCTGTGGTCGCGGGTCGGGTTTTTCATGGTCATCTTCATGGCCGGATTGCAGGTCATCCCGAACGATTATTACGAAGCGGCGCATCTCGACGGCGCATCCAAGCTGCGTTCCTTCTGGAGCATCACGCTGCCTCTTTTGAAGCCAACGAGCCTGCTGGTCATCATGATTTCGTTAATCGACGCGTTTAAGGCGTATCCGCTGATGTTCGCTCTTACGGGCGGCGGTCCGGGAAGAGAGACGACATTTATCGTTCAATATATTTATGAGATCGGCTTCGCCAAGCAAGAGCTCGGTATGGCAAGCTCCATGTCGGTCGTATTGTTCGCGCTCATTGCCGTTTTTACCGTCGTGCAATTCAAGCTCTCCAAAGGAGGCGCAAACTAATATGGAAATGAAACCGCTGGTTAGAATATCGGTGTATACGCTGTTAATTGTTTTTGGATTGTTTTGGTTGTTTCCGGTACTTTGGGTCGTACTCTCGGCTTTCAAGACGAACACGGATCTGTATAGTTTTCCTCCGAGCCTTTTTCCGAAGACCGTGACGTTTGAACATTTCATTGATGCCTTTGATAAAGGGAACTTTGGGGCTTATTTCATCAACAGCACCATCGTCACCGTTTCTTCGACGCTGCTGCTGCTGCTTATCAATTCTATGGCTGGATTCGCCTTGGCCAAGTACCGATTTAAAGGCGATACGTTCCTCTTGGTCGGATTTATTTCCACCTTGATGATTCCTCTGGAAGTCATCATGATTCCGATTTTTAAGGTGATCAGTTTTCTCGGGCTGTACAACAATTTGCTCAGCATCATTATTCCTCCAGCGGCAACGCCAACAGGTGTGTTCCTGCTGAGACAATATTTGCTTTCCGTTCCGGATGAACTGCTGGAAGCGGCGCGGATAGACGGCGCATCCGAGTGGAGGATCTACTCGCGAATTATTTTGCCGGTCTGCAAGCCAATCCTGGCGGTACTGGCGATCTTCTCCTTCATGTGGCGTTGGGATGATTTCTTGTGGCCGCTGATCGGGATCAGTGATCCTTCCTTGTACACGATTCAACTCGCGCTTTCCAATTTCATCGGGGAGTTCAATGTGGATTGGGGCAGTTTGCTTGCGATGTCCGTAATTACGATGATACCGGTTCTTGTCGTGTTCCTGATGTTCCAGCGCTATTTTGTCAGCGGCATGGTAACTTCGGGGATGAAATAAAGGATCATGAATCATAACAACTTGACCGCCGCAGCTATGGAGGCTGTGGCTATTTTTTCTCGATAGCAAGGTGTATGGAACAAATAAGGGGAAGCGGCAATCAGGGGACAATATCGGTTAAATATATAGCAACAATTGCAAAGTAAAAAAACGAGGAAATGCTATGATGAATATAAGATCCCGGTTAATTCCGTTGGAACGAACTTGGTTGATCGTATAACAGAATGATTAACATGTATCGGATATTGTGGTGGATATCAAAATGGTTTGGTAGGGAAGGGGTAAGGAATTATGCTGGTAAGCAACACATTACTGCAGGTCATCGAAGGGCATAATTATTTGGATCTCATTACAAATGCAGCCAGATACCGAATTATTTTGATGAAAGACGAGGTGATTCGGATCCGGTGCTCCTTCGACGAACAATTCGTTGAAGAGGCTTCCTACGTTCTCGCGATGACGGCTTGGGAAGATAAATTGGACTCCATCGTCGACGGCCGGAAAAAAATAGAGGCGCTTCCCGTTAACTATCAAGATTCGGACACGCAATTCGTGCTATCAACGCAACAGTTGAACGTCATTATCCATAAACAGCCTTTTGCTATCGAAATTCAAGATAAACAGGGTACGGTGCTCCATGCGGATTTGAAGGAAAGATCCTATGTCAAAGACAAGCAAGGCCGGTTGTATCACTATTCGTGTATGAACGATGAGGACTATTTCTACGGCTTCGGCGAGAAGGCCGGCGCTTTGAACAAGAAAAAAAGAAGAATGCGTATGCACAATGTGGACACGCTCGGTTACGACTCCGAACATACGGACCCGTTGTACAAGCATATTCCCTTTTATATAAAGCTCAACGGCAAAACTCAGCAGGCGACCGGGCTATTCTACCACAATTCCTGCGATTCGGTCTTCGATATGGGCTGTGAGCGGAGCGGCTATTGGAACCCTTATTCGTATTTTTGTGCGGACGGCGGGGAACTGGACATCTTCTTTATGTATGGACCGGAAATAAAAGACGTCGTACGTCATTACACCGATTTAACCGGTAAAACGATTCTGCCTGCCAAGTATTCCCTCGGGTATATGGGTTCCACCATGTACTATACCGAGCTGGAGAAAGATTCCGACAAAGCGATTTTGAGCTTCCTGGACAAATGCAAGGAAGAAGGCATTCCGTGCGACGGGTTCTTCATGTCGTCCGGCTATACGACGGGTCAAGACGGAAAGCGCTATGTTTTCAATTGGAACAACGACAGGTTCCCGGATCCTAAGGCGTTTATCGGGGAGCTCATGCAGAAAGGCGCAGCGCTCGTGCCGAACATTAAGCCGGGTATGCTGACTACGCATCCGTTGTACAAGGAATTTGACGAAGCGGGAGCTTACGTAAAGGACCAGAACGGGGAAGGCCCGCAAACAGACCGCTATTGGGGCGGCCCGGCATCGTTCGTGGATTTTACGAATCCCGAAGGCAGAGCGCTGTGGAAGAAGCACCTGAAGGAATCCTTCATCTCACTCGGCGTCACTTCCATTTGGAATGATAACAACGAATATGAAATTAACAATGAGGACGCGTTATGCGATTTTGAAGGCGAAGGTAAACCGATCAGCGAGCTGCGTCCGATCATGCCGAACCTGATGGCCCAGATGGCCAAGGAGGCGATTGCCGAGGTCGAACCGAACATCAGGCCGTACATTGTGAACCGGGCGGGCTTCGCGGGCATCCAGCGGTTTGCCCAGACGTGGGCCGGAGACAACAGCACAAGCTGGAAGAGCCTGAAATTCAATATACCCGTTATTCTGGGCATGGGACTTTCGGGCGTGGCTAATCAAGGCTGCGATATCGGGGGGTTCTTCGGTCCGGCGCCGGAACCGGAGCTGTTCGTGCGCTGGGTGCAGAACGGTATTTTTCAGCCCAGGTTCTCCATTCATTCCTGCAATACCGACAATACCGTGACCGAGCCTTGGATGTACCCTTCTTATACGAAGTATATCCGTGAAGCCATCCAGCTTCGCTACAAGCTGGCGCCTTATTTCTACTCCCTGCTGTTCGAAGCTTCCACAGAAGGTTCGCCGGTTATGCGCCCGCTGGTTTATGAGTTCCAGCAGGATGCCCGGGTATGGGAAGAGAGCTTTGACTTCATGCTCGGACGCTCCATCCTGGTTGCGAACGTGCTGGAGGAACAGGCCAAGACGAGAAAAGTATACTTGCCGAAAGGCTGCGATTGGATCGAGTGGAACAGCAAAAAACGGTATGCGGGGGGACAAACGATTGAGTTTGACGTTACCCTGGCCTCCATTCCGATGTTCCTCCGGACCGGTGCGATTGTGCCGATGGCTGTCGGTCTGAATAACCTCCATCAAGACGTGATGGAAGAGCTGCGGCTGATCATTGAACCGTCGGAAGATGCGAGCTTCGTGCTGTATGAGGATGACGGGCTGACCAACGATTATCAGCGTGGAGCTTATCTGCAGACGACGATCCGCGTGAAAGCCGGCCAAGAAACCGTCATTTCGTTCTCAAACGAAGGTGAATATGACAGTACGCTGAAAACGTTGGTGATCGACTTGATTTGCAAAGAGATCGCTCCGGTTCAAGTGAAGCTGCAGGGCAGGAAGCTTGCCATGTTCCTGGATCCCAAGGAATGGAATGACCAAGCGGAAGGCTGGTACTACGATACGGAACAAAAAACGGCTAAAATTAAATATCCTCAGCTACAAACAGATTACGAGGTAAGCGTTCATTTTGACGTGAAGGATCTGATTTCCATTTAGCAGGATATGCCCTGATTCATAAGGGAAACAGGTGTTGAATCATGAAGAAACCGTTCTGTACAGAACGGTTTCTTCGCGATATCCCCAGGTGCCGTAACCTGCCCAGGTATCGTTCTCAGCAGCTTTGGAGACTACTCGTCAGCCGCTTCTCCGGCCAGTTTATCGATGATTTGCTCAACGGCTTCACTTAGGAGATCTGTAGGCGTGATGTCTTCCTGGTCAGCGGGTGTAGGAATACTGTTATTCGTGAAGTGTTCGAAGTAATCTTCTTTATTTTCCATGGATGAGCCTCCGGACTGCAGGATTACAAGTATGATTTGTTTACGGAGACCATCATATGCATAGAATTCCTATAAAAACTTGTTTTCGGTTTCTTTTCGTTTATCGAGACTTAATTTGATGAACAGCTGGGTCAATTCATTGGTGGGGTTGTCCAAGATAACATTTTGATTGTTCATATGAATGTGCTCTATAGACCAACTATGGAACAGAAGCTTTCCTTCCGTTTCAAGTCCCTCAAACGCAAAATCTCCTGCGTATTGATAAACACCTTGCTTATCTTTGAGAAGTATATCAAGACGTTTGGAGCTTATATGGATGCTCAGCAAAATATTATCGCCCATCTCGACAAGCATGGTGCCTCCGCGAACGCCCAAGCCAAGCTTGTACCAACGTCCGGATAACGACTCTGCAAGCGTAAAATCATCAGGGAAATCACTCATCAAGATCACCTTTTTGCATTTTTATTTAGAATACCACGAATTGAAAAGAGATATAAACAGGCAAGGGAATCTGAGTATGGATTTACATGCGGCATGCAGACAAGCCGCCTCCAACTTCCGGAAGCGGCTGCTATGAGTAATGGGGGATATATAGAATTTATTGCAGCTGGCTTTGACTGCTTTGTTGGGCTATAAGGTCTCTGGTCCAATCGATCATGCCATTCATCATATTCAAGATGAGGCTGATTACATCTTCATTGGTTAACGCCGATTTTTTTTGGTTGGTTGCGATATATTCTTGCATTTTCATTTCCAAAGCATCCGTTAAATCTTTGAGTTTTAAAAAATCGACTGCGATATCATTAATTTGCTGTCCGCTATTCGTGGCTGCGTCTTGATTACCGTTGCCGCTGCTTTGTTGGTTACCGCTGCTTTGTTTATCGCTTTGGCTGCTGCTGCTTTGATGATTCCCATTATTTTCGTTACTGCTTTGATTCGTGCCGTTGTTTTGATTATTTTTATTATTATTGGATTGATTTCGGATTAAATCTTTAATTTGTTGCAATTCCTGGGTTAATAATTGGTTTTGTTCGGTTAAGCCATCGATCTGTTCCTTGATTTCACGGTTGCTTATCATAAAAATCTCCTTGACCAAAGATTAATTTTAGTTGTATTGTAACCAACAAAATACGCATTATCCAAACCGGTTCCGGTTCCAATGCGTTGAATGGGGTTCTTAAAAATATTTTATAAAATGAGTAGACAAGAAACTAAATTTCGAATATACTCAACTTAAATGAATGCGCATTCATGGCATACATTGGAGAAGTAGATGGTTCTTCTTGTAGGGAAAGAGTAGATTTGGCTTCATTTTTGAATACGTATTCTTGGAGAAAAACTTATGGCGTCTTCTAACGATGTGGCTAAAAGGGCCGGAGTATCACAATCCACCGTTTCTCGTGTACTAAATGGCGCGGAAAGTGTAAATCCCAAGACGCGGCAGAAAGTTCTTCAAGCTATTGAAGAATTGCGATACCGTCCCAATTTGATTGCAAGAAGTCTAGTCACGAAAAGTACGAAGACCATTGCAATGGTGTCTGGTTCGATTTTGAATCCTTTTTTTGCAGAGACGACAGATTCGATTGTTCAGTATGCGAGCCAAAAAGGATACAACGTCACGGTTAGCTTTGATGAGGAGCTGACCTCGAACTGGCTTGAAACCGCTATCGGAAATTCGGTTGACGGCATTCTGTTGTCCTCGCTAAAACTGGATGACCCTGTCTTTGAAGATTTACAGCGTTCCGGCGTACCTTACATGCTCTACAACCGCAAGCCGCAAATCGGCGGAAACTATGTGGTGCAGGACAACGCCCTCGCTGGCGAGCTGGTCGCCAAGCATTTATTAGATCTGGGGCATTCGCGCATTGCGTATATTTCGAAGAGCGGCAATATTTCAACGTTTAAAGAACGATTCACCGGGTTTATTCAAGCCGTTAATAGCGAAGCGTTGACGGTCGATTCCGATCTTGTTTATTTTTTGGATTTTCCCGAAGTGGAAGTTGAGAAGGTCGTGTGGAAGTTAATGAACGGGCCCAAGCCTCCGACCGCAATCCTGTGCGCGAACGATGCCATTGCGCTGCAGTGCATGGATGCGCTGCTGTCAATAGGGCTTAACATTCCCGAGGATGTAAGCTTAGCGGGGATTGACAATATTAAAATTGCATCTCATCGCGCGATAAGATTGACAAGCGTCGGTCACGAGAAGTATCAAATGGGCGAGATTGCCGTGGAAAGTCTGATCAATATGATAGAGGGAATTGAAGACACGTCCACGCCCAAACAAATTGTGCTGAAGCCTGAACTGGTGGTGCGGAACACCACGTGTAAAGCTCGTTGTTGAACGGGAGTTTCTTTACAGGGATTCCCCTTCGCAAGTCTTTATGAATACGTATTCTATAAAGCGTTTACAACTGGCTGATGAATACGTGTTTTTTTAACCGGTTACAATATTCAACCCTAAACCGTCACTATTTAACGAATGGTTCATGGTAAAATAGTCTACTATTTTTGCTCGGCAAGCCATGTGCCTATTCAAACCGATTTGAATACGCATTCATTGAAACGGTTTCAAACGCCGTAAAGGCGAGAAACATAAAATCTTTTACTTTATTAAAGGGGGTTTTTGTATGAAGAAATTTTCTTTAATTACGATGAGCGCCATACTTGCCTTTGGTTTGACTGCTTGTGGAGGCGGGACCAAAGAAGCAGCCGGTGGCAGCGGTGGCTCAGGCGGTTCAAGCAGTGCCGGTGGAGCCGTTAAAATCGGCGTCATCCTTCCGCTTACCGGAGATGCAGCGCCGTTAGGGGATCAAAGTAAAAAAGCCATAGAAGTAGCCGTTGAAGAAATTAACGCAAAAGGCGGGATCAAGTCCCTGAACGGCGCGAAATTAGAGCTTGTTTTTGGCGATAGCCAAGGCAATCAGCAAGCGGCGGTTTCCGAGACGGTTCGTTTGATCGATAAGGAAAAGGTTGCTCTCATCACAGGAGCTTACCAATCCGGGATGACCTTGCCTGCTTCCCAGGAAGCGGAGAAGAAGAACAAGATTTGGTTCGCTTCGGTTCCATCGGACGATTCCATTACAACACGCGGCTTTAAGAATGTATTCCGGATCGCCGATACTTCCAAAATGCGCGTTACTACACAAATCAACTTCATGAACGACCTGAAAGCGAAAGGCACGGAAATCAAGACAGTCGCGCTCGTGTATGAGAACAGCTCCTGGGGACAAGGCGTAGCGAAGTACTGGAAAGAGGATTTGCCGAAGGCGGGCTATCAAGTCGTCCTCGACGAGCCGTACGACCGGAAAGCGACCGATTTAACGCCGGTAGCCAATAAGGTAAAAGGGGCAAACCCCGACGCTATTCTGATGGTTTCCTATGTACAAGATGCGACCCTGCTGGCCAAAGCGTTCAAGCAGCAAAAGGTAACGCCCAAAGCCTTTATTTCCACGGCGGGCGGAACAGCGGATATGCAGTTCGTGAAAAATGCCGGCGAGGATGCGCTCAACTGGTTTGATATTTCCGCCTGGGAGCCGGATGTGAACCGTCCTGGATCCAAAGAGCTGGACAAACTGTTTGTGGATAAATTCGGAGGACATCCGAGCGGCGAGCAAATTAAAGAATACGCAGGCATCTACACGATTGCGGATGCGCTGGAGCGTGCGAAATCGACGGATACGGAAGCGCTTCGCAAGGCGTTGAAAGAAACGAATCTGACAAGCGGTCCGACTCAAATTTACACGAAAACGATTCACTTTAATGAACAAAATACGCTGCCGGATCCAAGCTTAGTTATGGCTCAATTCCAGAAAGTAAACGGCAAGGTTGAACGTGTTACGGTTTATCCGCAAGCCGATGCCCGTCAAGGTTCCCAAATCATATATCCGTATAAAGCGGAGTAAGCAAGTAGAGAGGGGTGGGGTTCTGTTCCCCACTCTTCTCTTACCCAAGCGGTAAAGGAGGAGTATTCGTGAGTCAAGCGCTGGTTCATGGGATTTTAATGGGTTCGGTTTATGGGCTCATTGCCCTAGGTTTAACCTTGATTTTCGGCATTATGAAGGTAATTAACTTCGGTCACGGTTCGTTTTTGATGATTGCTATGTTCCTGTCTTATTTCGGGATTACTTCTCTTGGGCTGCATCCCTATGTATCCCTCCTGATTGTGGTTCCCGCTATGTTTCTCATCGGCTACGGGGTTAACAAGTTTTTGGTTCAACCCGTGCTGAATAAAGAAGCGGATGTGCGCGAGCCGGTTGGCGCCCTGCTGTTAACGGCTTCCGTTTCGATCGTATTGGATAATGGAATTCTTGCTACCTTCGGCGGCGATTATCGGACGATCAAAACCTCTTTTTCAGACGCCACCGTTACGTTCTTAGGGGTTACGAATGGTCTTTCCCGCGTCTATGCTTTTGTTCTTTGTATTATTGTGACGGCTATTTTCTATTGGATCATGAATAAAACGGAAATTGGCCGTCAGATTCGTGCAGTAGGACAAGACAGGAACGCAGCCAAATTAATGGGAATTAACATCGGAAAAACGTTCAATATTGCATTCGGTATGGGCATGGCGCTGCTTGGGACGGCTGGCGTAGCGTTGCTGCCGTTCAACCAGTTATATCCGACTATCGGCGGCTTGTTTGGCACAACGGCTTTCGTCACCGTCGTATTAGGGGGCCTGGGCAGCATTCCGGGAGCGATCATCGGCGGCTTGCTTATTGGCATCGTTGAATCCGTAGCCACCTTATATGTTGCTCAAACATTAGCGCCGGCATTCGTCCTGTTTGGGTTCTTGTTATTCTTAACGATTCGTCCGTCGGGGCTATTCGGCTCTCCACATGATTGGTAATAGGAGTGATATGATGAAGAAGTTTCTACCTATCATTATCGTCGGGCTCATCTTTGCAGCCGTGCCCCCGTTGTTAGGAAATGACGAATATTTATTGAAAAGCTGTGTCTTTATTCTTCTGAATGCGTATCTGGCTACCAGCTGGAACATTGTCGGCGGGTACGCGGGGCAATTGTCTTTCGGTCATGCGGCTTTCATGGCAATCGGCGGATACGTTTCCACGCTGTTGTTTATGAATACCGGCTTGAGTCCCTGGATCGGGATGCTGATCGGCGGTATCGTGGTTGCCATCATATCGGTATTAATCGGGATTCCGACATTTCGCTTCAAAGGCGCTTATTTCGCTATCGCGACGGTTGCCTTTTCCGGCGGCTTGCTCACGATTCTGAAATCGGTGCCCAAGATTGGTCCGATTGAGCTGGGCTCCTCCGAAGGATTGATCATTCCGCTCGTAACCGACGGCGGTATTGCAAGCTTTCAGTTTCTCTCCAGTGTGCCGTACTACTATATCATTCTCGCTTTTACCGCGATTGTTCTTTTCGTATCCTGGTATATTGAGCGGTCGAAGCTCGGATTTTACTTGACGGCCATCCGTGAGGATGAAGAAGCGGCCAAAGCACTGGGCATTAATACGGCAAGAGTAAAGCTGTACGCCGCAGCGATCAGCGGATTTTTCACCGCTATCGGAGGTACGTTCTTCGGTCAGCTGATGGGGATCTTGCAGCCGGATACGGTTGCAGGTGCGGAAATGTCCGCTCATATGGTGTTCAACGCCATCGTAGGCGGAATCGGAACGGTGTTCGGACCGTTCATTGGTGCGATATTGCTTGGGACCGTGGGCGAAGTGTCGCGCGTGTACCTTGGAGATGGAATTCCAGGGCTTCATCTGGTCATCTACGGCATTATCGTCACGATCGTTATTGTATTCTGGCCTAAAGGAATCGTGGAGCCGCTGCAAAACTTCCTTTCCAAAAAACTGTCATTCAAAAAGAAAGTGGCGATGGGCGTAAAAGAGGGGAGGAACCAGGATGGCCGTGCTTGAGATCCAAAATTTAAATAAAAGCTTTGGCGGATTAACGGTAACCAAAAATTTATCGATCAGTGTGCAGGAAGGTCAAATTTTCGGGGTTATCGGGCCCAATGGCGCCGGTAAATCGACTCTCTTCAATCAAATCTCCGGATATATCCGTCCGGATTCCGGAAGCATTGTGTTTAATGACAAAAATATTGTGGGAAAACCCCCGTACGAGCTGTGCCGCGAAGGGATCGGAAGAACGTTCCAGATCGTGAAGCCGTTCGGTTCGAAGACGGTGCTATATAATGTGGCCGTAGGCGCGTTTGCAAGAACGAACAGCAGGAGCGAAGCGCTGCAAAAGGCGGAAGAAGTCGTCAAGCTGGTCGGCTTGGAGAGCCGGAAAGACTTATTGGCCAAAAACTTGACGATTGTCGACCGCAAACGCTTGGAAGTCGCAAAAGCGCTTGCGACCCAGCCTAAGTTGATACTGCTGGATGAGGTGCTGGCAGGACTGACGCCAAGCGAAGTAGATGAAGCGGTGGAATTAATTAGACGCATTCAACAATCAGGGGTCACGGTTCTCATGATCGAGCATGTCATGAGAGCGGTCATGGCCTTGTGCGAGCGTGTGCTTGTCATCAGCTACGGCGAACCGATCGCCGAAGGAACGCCGCAAGAGGTTACGCAAAATCCACAGGTTATTTCAGCGTATCTGGGGGATGATCATCATGCTTAAAGTGAAAAATCTGAGTGTACATTACGGCGGCATGCAGGCTCTGGCGAACGTCAATATCCAGGTTAACGAAGGGGAAATCGTCAGCATCGTCGGCTCCAATGGCGCCGGTAAATCCACCACCATTAATGCAATATCCGGACTTCGCAAATTAACGAGCGGAACCATCGAGTTTATGGGTAAAGACGCAACGGCGGTAGAGGCCCATGATCGGGTGCCGATGGGCATCGTTCAAGTGCCGGAAGGCCGAAAGCTGTTTCCGATCATGACCGTGGAAGAAAATCTGCTGCTCGGCTCCTCCCATCCGGAAGCACGAAAAGTTAGAAATGAAACCTTGAAGGAAGTATACAAGCTGCTTCCGCGCCTGGAGGAAAGAAAGAAGCAAATTTCCAAAACCCTCTCGGGCGGGGAGCAGCAAATGGTAGCCATCGGCAGAGCCTTGATGAGCAGACCGAAGCTGCTTATGTTCGATGAGCCTTCGCTGGGCCTGTCTCCTCTGCTGGTTCAAAATCTGTTCAGTCTCATTAGACAGATCAGCAGTCAAGGCATTACGATTATGCTGGTTGAACAGAACGTGAAGCAAACCTTGCAAATTGTAGACCGCTGTTATGTGCTGGAGAATGGATCCATAAGCTTGGAAGGAACCGGACAAGAGCTGCTGCACAACGATCACGTGAAGAAAGCATTCCTGGGTATGTAGGAGGAGGAGATGAGAGAGATGCATATCGGATCATTAATTAATGGCATCGAAGTACGGGGAGAGGGACGCGAAGAGCACGAAATCAGAAGCCCTTATAACGGCGAGGTTGTAGGCGTCGTGGAATACGGTACGCGCGAGGATATCGAGCAAGCGGTTCAAACGGCTTACCGCGTATTCCATGAAACGATGAAGAAGATGCCGGCCTACCGGCGCTCGGAGATTTTACGAAAAGCAGCGGATAGCCTGGAAGCTCAGGCGGAAGATTTTGCAAGGCTGCTCATGGCGGAAGCGGGCAAACCGATTCGCGACGCCCGGGGAGAAGTAGGGCGCGCCATTCAAGTGATACGTTTTGCGTCGGAAGAGGCCAAAGCCAATGACGGCGAGCTTATTAAGATGGACAGCGCCATCGGCGGAGAAAATCGGATCGGCTTTGCCAAAAGGTATCCGGTTGGCGTTGTTGCGGCAATTACGCCCTTCAATTTCCCGCTTAATCTCGTGCTTCATAAATTGGCGACGGCCTTTGCCGCAGGCTGCACCGTCGTGTTAAAGCCGGCGGAGAAAACGCCGCTGTCTGCGATGAAGCTAGCCAGATTGCTGGAGGAAGCCGGTTACCCCAAAGGGGCCTTGAACGTCGTCAATGGCACCGGGGTTGACTTGGTCGAGCCGCTTGTCACGCATCCGCTGGTCAAAAAAGTAACCTTTACGGGAAGCGGCCCGGTAGGATGGAAAATTAAAGAGATGGCAGGTCCGCGTAAAGTAACGCTGGAGCTCGGCTCCAATTCGCCTAATCTTATTTTCAATGACGCCAACTTGGACATTGCCGTAGAAAGCATTCTCAAAGGCGGATTTACGTTTGCAGGTCAAGCCTGCATTTCGGTGCAACGGGTGTATGTCCAGAAGGACGTGTACCAGCCTCTATTGGACCGGCTTGTTCCTAAAGTAGCCAGCCTCAGAATCGGAGATCCCGCCCTGGAATCGACGGATATCGGACCGATGATCACGGAGCAGGCCGCCATTCGAGCGGAGGAATGGATCCGCGAAGCGGCTTCGGAAGGAGCGACTATTCTTGTTGGCGGGGAAAGAAACGGAAATATCGTCTCCCCAACCATAATTACCGATACCAAGCATCATATGAAAGTCGTTTGCCAAGAAGTGTTCGCTCCGCTCATTACGGTGATTCCGTTTGAAACGGAAGAGGAAGTCATCGCCGCAGCGAACGATTCGGACTACGGTCTCCAGGCAGGGGTGTTTACCTCGGATATTAACCGGGCGTTCCGCATCGCTGAACTGCTGGAAACCGGCGGCGTATGGATTAATGAAGTATCGACGGTCCGCACCGATCATATTCCGTACGGCGGAGTGAAATTGAGCGGACTTGGCAAGGAAGGCGTCAAATATGCGATTGAGGACATGACCGAAACGAAATTTATCGGAGTCCGCTTACTTTAAGGGGGAAGCAGCATGAGTGTATCTTCTATTTTCCGAATGCCGAACGTGCTACTAACAGGAACCGGGTCTGTACAGCAAGTCGGAGTCCAGGCTGTCAAATTGGGAGCTCGCAAAGTACTGGTCATTACCGATAAAGTATTGAACCAAACCGGATTGGTCAAGCAAGTGACCGATCCGTTAGAAGCCGAGAATATTCAAGTCGATATTATCGACGAAGTCGTTCCCGAGCCTCCGTTTGAAAATCTCGAGCAAATTGCGCGCGGCATTCGCGATCAAGGCTATGACGTGTTCGTCGGAATCGGCGGGGGAAGCGCATTAGATGTCACCAAAGCCTTGGCCATTATGATGACCAACCCGGGCGATGTACGGGAATTGGTCGGCATCGAGAAGGTGCGGAACAAAGGCATTCCTTTTATTTTAATCCCGACGACAGCAGGAACGGGCTCTGAAGTGACGTACAACGCCATTTTTACGGATATTCGGGATAACGTGAAAAAAGGGATTGTAAGTCCCTATCTTCTCCCGGATGTTGCAATCGTAGACGCAGCCTTGACGGTCTCCGTACCGCCTGCGGTAACGGCGGCTACGGGTATGGATGCATTAGTCCACGCTGTGGAATCCTACACGGCCCAGCGCGCATCGGAGTTGACGGACGGCATTGCGCTTCATGCGATTCAATTAATATCGCGCTCCATTCGTACTGCCGTATATAACGGCAAGAACATTCAAGCCCGCGAGGATATGGCGATGGGCAGTTTAATGGCCGGCATCTCCCTCGGCAATGCGGGAGTAGGAGCGGTTCATGCGTTAGCTTACCCGTTGGGCGGCAAATTTAAAGTTCCGCATGGCGTGGCGAATTCATTGCTGTTGCCTTATGTGATGAAATATAATGTGCTCGCCAATCTGGAAAAGTTTGCACAGGTAGCCAAGGCATTGGGAGAGAACACGGAAGGACTTTCTTTGCGCGATACAGCGGAAACAGCGGTTCATGCCCTGGCCAGATTGTCACGGGATGTCGGGATTCCATCCACATTGCGGGACGTTGGCGTAACGGAAGACGATATTCCCGCTTTGGCTGAAGAAGCCAGCAAAATTGACCGCCTGTTAAATAATAATCCACGTTGGCTCACGGTGAAAGAAATCGAAGCGATCTACCGGGATGCTTACGAAGGGCAGTAACCCCAAACAGGCGTCTGCGGCGCCTGTTTTATTTTTGATACGGTGGGTGAAAGCATGAACTTTGACAGCCTGCAAGGAAAAATTGTGATCGTGACGGGCGGGAACAAGGGGATCGGGAAAGACATCGCGCTATCGTTCGCTAAATTGGGCGCCCGTGTGATCATTACGGGGAGAGACGTAACTGCTTTGAACCAGACTTGCCGGGAGCTTCAACTGCACGCGCCGCAAAGCCTCGCCATGGCATGCGATATGCAGAAAGTGAGCGACATCCGGCAATTGGGCGATACGGCCTTGGAACGGTTCGGTCGGATCGATATATGGGTCAATAATGCAGGGATTAATATTGCGAAGCCTGCCCTGGAAGTGACCGAAGAAGATTGGGACCGGGTGCTGGATACGAACCTGAAAGGCACTTTTTTTGCTTGCCAGCGCGCAGGGGAGGTCATGCTTAAACAAGGGGGAGGCCGAATAATCAATATCGCCTCCCAAATGGCTTTTGTCGGCTATTTCAACCGGGCGGCGTACTGCTCGAGCAAAGGCGGGGTGGTGCAGCTGACCCGCGCTCTTGCGGTTGAATGGGCTTCCCAGGGTGTGCTCGTCAATGCCGTAGCGCCTACCTTTATTGAGACCGAGCTTACCGCCAAGATGCTCACCGATACATCGTTTATGGAGGATGTCCTGCGCCGCATCCCGCTCGGACGGATGGCGAGGCCTCAGGATGTAACGGGAGCCGTCCTTTATCTGGCTTCCGATCTGGCCGGCTCCGTCACGGGAGAAACGATCCGCGTCGATGGCGGCTGGACGGCGATATAAGGAAGGGGGAGAGGGCTATGCGCGAACAGTTGGCTGTGATCGGCGCAGGTCCGATGGGGCATTCGATTGCTTTGACCGCGGCTTGGGCCGGGATGCCTGTACAGGTTTGGGCAGCCGATTTGCACGATTTGAATAAAGGGAAGGCCGGCATTGAGGAGAAGCTTGCCATTCTGCGGGACAATCAATTAATCACAGACGACGAGCAAATCGAAATCGAACAGCGCATTCGCTTCACGACTGCTTTGGAAGCTTGTCTCTCCGGCGCCACCTTTGTGATAGAAGCGATTCCGGAGAATTTGCCGCTGAAGCAGATCTGGTTTGAAAAGCTCGATCGTTTATGCGGGGAGGACGTCATTCTCGCCAGCAATACGTCGGGGTTAAGTCCGACGGACATCGCATGGAAAGCCCGCTATAAGCATCGTATTCTAGTGACGCACTTTTGGAATCCCGCTCACCTCATCCCTCTCGTGGAAGTCGTTCGCGGTGCGGAGACATCGGATGAAGCGGCCCAGCGCGCGATGAATCTGTTGAATCACATGGACAAAAAACCTGTCGAGCTCAAAAAAGATGTGCTGGGTTCGATCGTGAACCGTCTGCAATACGCGCTGTTCCGTGAAGCTCAATATATAGCGGAGATGGGTGTTGCAACCATAGAGGATATCGATACGGCCGTTAAATACAGCATCGGAAGGAGACTCCCGGTTACAGGTCCGTTCATGACGGCCGATATGGGAGGGCTTGATGTATTTGATTCGATTTCCGGTTATTTGTTCCCCGATTTGAGCACGCATTCCGCATCGTTGCCGGCGATGCGCGCGCTCGTCGACAGCGGCAGCTACGGACAAAAAAACGGAAAAGGCTTTTATGAATGGACGCCGGCGTTCTCCCGGCAGATGAACCGGGAGCGAGAGCAGGAATTGATGGATTGGCTGAAAAAGGACAGGAGGAACCGAACGCCTGAAACGACCTGATACAGCTTAATTCGGCAAAGGCTCCGGGGATTTGGCGTCACCGAGATGAAAGAGATGATCTTCAATAAAGGAGTGTGCAGGATGAGTACATTTATTTCTCCCGTAAAAATTCATTTCGGAGAAGGTTGTGTCCGAAAAATTAGCGACGAATGCCAAGCGTTAGGAGTCCGTCGCGTGATCGTTTTCGCAGACCCGTTTCTCGTTACGTCAGGTGCCATAAGCAAAGTAGAACACATTCTGTCTGAGCATGGCATCGAATATTCGGTCTACGACCAAATCGTGCCCGAACCTCCGGTCGCTATCGGCGATCAAGCGGTCGATGCGGTCAGAAACTCCGGAGCGGAGCTGGTGATCGCGGTCGGAGGGGGCAGCGCGCTGGATATCGCCAAGGCCGCTGCGGTGCTTGCGACACATGAGGGCAGCATAGCGGATTATTTAAATTTGACCGGCACCAAGAAGCTGCAGCATAAGGGGCTTCCGAAAATCCTGATCCCGACAACATCAGGGACAGGGTCTGAGGTAACGGATATCGCCGTCTTTAACCTGGAGTCAACCAAGGACGTCATTACCCACAACTACCTGCTGGCGGATGTCGCGATTGTAGACCCAGAATTCACGTACAGCGTTCCACCCCGTGTAACGGCTGCCACTGGCGTAGATGCCTTCACTCACGCGCTTGAAGCTTATACGTCGATCCAATCCTCTACGCTCACGGATGCGCTGGCGTTGGAAGCGATGGATTTGATCGCCAAAAATCTTCGCAAAGCGGTATGGCAAGGCCACGATCAAGAGGCAAGAAGAGCTATGTCCTGGGGGAGTATGCTGGCGGGAATGGCCTTCTTCAATGCAGGGACGGCCGGCGTTCATGCGCTGGCTTACCCGCTCGGCGGATTATTCCATATTTCACACGGGGAATCGAACGCTCTCATGCTGCCTTATGTGTATGAATTTATTCTTCCCTCCTGCCTGGAGAAGATGGAGAAGGTTGCCTTCGTTATAGGGGTAGGACGCAAAGAGGCATCCACTCGGGACAATGCGCTCGCCGCGCTTCAGGCGATTCGCGACCTGACTCAAGATGTCGGCATCCCGTCCTCCCTTCAGGCCTATGGCATTGAAGAGAAGGATATCGAGCTGCTGGCCCAGGACGGAGCCAAGCAAACACGCTTGCTGCAGCGGAGTCCCAAAGCCTTAACTTTAGACGATATTCGTCATGTTTACCGCAGAGCGCTTCAAGGATAGGAGCACGTCGAAGGGCGTGGCAGGCCGAAATGTGACGCTTGAATAAGACGCCAGACGCTAGGGGAATTTG
>NZ_BIMH01000024.1 GCF_004000985.1 Paenibacillus validus NBRC 15382
GTTCAGTTTGGACAACATCCGGGAGTCTGTCAATAATTTTGTGTAATCTCTCTTTCCCGAGTCTAGTAACAGTGAGCCGCGGCTTGACTTGGAACCTCCGGCAGGCATGATGTCCTTGCGAAAGGGCGAATAGCTGAAGACTGTTCGCACCGGCATCCAGCCTATCATGCCTGCCCCTCCAAGTAAAGCCGCTTTTAACGTACTTGAACGCGTTCTGGATAGTATACCGTGAGTTGCAGCAAAATCTGTCCCCAGTTTTGCACGCGGCCCGTCCACCTTTTTAGTACGTCCATCGTGGAAAGATATAACATTTTTAAAAGCGATTCATCCGTTGGAAAAATGCTCTTGCCTTTCGTGACTTTGCGAAGCTGCCGATGGTAGCTTTCGATCATGTTCGTCGTGTAGATGAGCTTCCGAAGTTCCGGAGGATACTTGAAGAAAGTCGACAATTCATCCCAGTTCTGCCTCCATGATTTCACTAACAGGGGATATTTACTTCCCCAGGTCTCTTCAAAACGATCCAGCTCCAGCAGAGCAGCTTCTTCCGTAGCCGCCTTGTAAATGGGTTTAAGGTCAGCCGTCACCTTCTTGAGATCTTTGTAGGATACGTATCGCGTGCTGTTTCGAATCTGATGAATGATACATTTTTGAATCTCCGTTTGCGGGTAGCATGCAGAGATGGCCTGGGTGAAGCCCGTTAGGTTGTCTACACAGGCAATGAGAATGTCCTGCACTCCACGATTCTTGAGATCATTCAGTACGCTGAGCCAGAACTTGGCGGATTCATTCTCGCCAATCCAAATGCCGAGTACGTCTTTGTTGCCTTCCAGATCAATCCCAATGACCATATAGGCCGCTTTGTTTACAATATGCCCGTCCTGCTTTACTTTAAAGTGGATCGCGTCCAAGAAGACAACCGTGTAGATGTTTTGTAGCGGCCGGTTTTGCCATTCCTTAATGATGGGAACAATTTTATTTGTAACGTTTGAAATGAGTGTAGGTGAAACCTCAACGCCATACAGATTCAGCAGGTGATCTTGAATATCTCGCGTGCTTACTCCCTTAGCATAGAGAGCCACAATTTGGTCTTCAATCCCTGTGACATTGGTTTGATGCTTCTTCACCACAACCGGATCAAACTCGCCCAAGCGGTCACGAGGCACTTGGATTTCAATGTCCCCATACTCCGAAGATACGGTTTTCTTGCTGTAACCATTGCGGCTGTTCTTTGTTTTTTTGCTTTTGGCATCGTAACGATCATACGCCAGCTGCGTATCCAACTCAGCTTGGAGCGCCTCTTCAAGTACGTCCTTAAACAATTCCTTCAAGGTTGTTTGAATGTGTTCAACCGATTGAAAGTTGTGTTCTTTTACAAACTCACGCAAATCCTTTTTGGTCCAAAACTTCTCGATCATGTCTTCGTACCTCCACCGGGTTTTCTATGATAAAAGTATGCCCATTTTTCCCCGGTTTAAGAGGTTACACGATTTATTTTACAGACCCACATCCGGAGTTTCTTGAAGATTACCTTCCCTGGAGCCCAGAAGTCCAGGAAGCCTGCCAATAGAGCAAAGCTCTGTTTACACGAGTTTTGCTCTTTTTTCTATCCACCGAGTTATTTGACGCTTACTTTATAACGGTTATTCATAGTTGAAGTAATTAAATTTGCGTTATATATTTCGTTATTGACCCAATCGAAATAACCTAAAACATTTCTATGAATTTTCGGATCAGAACAACGTCCATAAAATGCTATATAGCTTTGTGAATTGGCATCATCCTTTTTGATTATTTCGCTATTCTCGATAATGAAATGACTTTTCCATTCTTCATCACTTTTATTTTCAGGATTAATTAGTTCATAAAGCTTTCGTGGAGTTCTGTTACTATTAAAATCACTAATATCACCTAATCGTAATAAAATACCGCAAAAATAAGGGTTAATCTTATATTTCCCTTTTTCATCGTATGACTTTAAATTTTGTTTTAAGAAACCAATATCTTCTGTATGAGCCACGCAAATTAATGCAACCTCTTCCATAATATTACTACTTGGATATGAAGGAATAGTAAAATAATTCGAATATTGTTTTCTTACAATTTCTGCAGATCTTATTGCATGAATCTTCCTAATATATTCTTGCATTGCTTCAGTCTCATTACCACAGAATTTCTCTAGTAATGCTTCAAAAACTATGTCTGAGTATGGATAGGTATTACTTTTGATTTGTATTTTTTCAGCATCAGTAACAGCCATCCCTATATCATGAAGTAATGCTGAATAAATAAGTATGGTTATATCCAGTTCATCATGTTCTTCAATATTAGGAATCAAGCTAAACATATTCTCCATAACTCGGATCGAATGATTAATATCATGCATTGTGTACTTAGGGAACGTTTTTGGAATCTCATTATTCAATACAAATTCTACATTCCTAGCAAGCTCGTAAATATTGGTAAGGAATTCACTTTTCCTACTTTCTAAAAATTTCACTAATCTAGGGGGATCAAGTTCTATTTTACTTTTAAAATTTTCTACAGCTGAATACATACCGAGCTATTCCCTCACTTTAGAATTTTATTTTCTGAGAACACTGCCACACTCATTGATGATTCAAACTGAATATTCAATTACAGAATTAAACATAACAACTATATGCAACAGTCAAACAACCGAGGCATTATCATATTTCCACTATAATAAAATAACAAAATTCGCCAAAAGAGTATATCATTTTTCAGGAAAAAAGAATTAAAAACGACACCTTGTTAGGTGCCGCTGAAGTTTATTAAATATCCTTTTCAATTATCTCAACTGACTGGATAATTACATTTTCAGTAGGTTGACTAGATTCACTCGTCAGGTTGCTCCTACTAACTCGAGTCTCAGCAATCTTTAATACCGTATCCATCCCACTGGTTACTTTTCCGAAAATGGTATAGTTGGGCATTTGGTTTAGCATCAGGCTGGCTTCATCCTTTGTCATCATTATAGAATCCTGATAATTCAGTAAGCTTGCCTCTGGCCCAAGAGTTTTGTTGACGTTTAGTAAGCCATGATACTTGTGCAAGTGGGTATTCTGCTTCATGTATAAATCCCAAGTAAAACTGGCCGTTTCTGTACTTCTTTTTATTTAAATATTTTTGTGTCTCCTTGATATCTTTATTAAATGGGTCAATGTTGGTGGCATATCCTTTAAACTTTAATTCAATAATTGCGAGAACGTCTTCAATGTTGTTACTAAGTTGTTCATACTCATCACTTTTTGTTCAACTATAGCAATATCCGAACGCGTGGGAAAAACTCTTGTCTTCATTATTGTTCTATTGTTTACTTTCGTATAGCTCTTGAATTTTATTTTTCAATTCTTCATTGTAAATATAATAATGCCCGCCCGTGCTATTGGGAGTAAACCCAAGCTTTAGTTCCTTGTTTTCAAACAAAGAAACCCCATATAGAAAACCGCTTCTATCTTCTTGATTGGGGTCGGGAACGAATTTAAAATTACGAACCTGACCAATCCAATCTTGTATCTGATTCTTGTCTGTATACGTTTTGAGATGACCCGTTTCCCCACTGCGAATCTCGATATAATCAACTTTCTGAATATCGCCAGGGTATAGCTCATACAGTTTTTTCGTGGTTAATTGAGGTTCTGGTACAGTTTTACTGCACTCAGCAATAAAAGGGAGAATAACGAATAGTAGAACAAAAGATGTTATTATTGGTTTCATGAAATCGCCTCCATTTGTTGAAACCGTTTGTTAGAATTAGTTACAGCGTTCAAGCTAGACAAGACAGCATATTTTCCTTGTTTGCCTTCGTGTTTTCATATTCTTTGCTATCTAAATAACGATACCAAGCAAAATAGTGTTGCAAATATGGGGTTGTAACGCCGTTAAACCGGTTTCTCCAACACTTTAATCGACTACGATAGCTAGTCCAGCTGCTTTAAAGCAATAATGAGGTCATCTCTTGTCTTTGGCGTAAGTGCTGAATGCTCTCCCGATGTCTAACCTCTTCGAACGGGTTTATACCCACATATTACAAAATATGAGTTTGCATGATGTGAATATCAGCATGAAGCATTAACCAATTTTTTTATATACATTTCATTCCATCTGTAGGATTCTGAACTACGGTGAAGGGATGGAATCCATTCGCTTCAAAGGAGACATTTGAGTGCGAAGGATGACTGACGCCGAACTAATCGATGCATACAAAATAGCTATTGAACATGAGTTAGACCGGGATTTTGTACAAATGCTCGAGGAGGAGATTGATCGCAGGAGGATTAATATTCAGTCTGTGCTTCAGAAACAAGATGAGTAGGATTCGCCGCCATTACTGACTAACTTTTTAACTAAAATATGAAGGGCGGATGGGTTCTACGCCCTTCACTGGTGGGGCAATATGCCCCGCCTTATTTAGTAAATAGGATAAAGTTACTTTTTGCCGGTCCCAACCAGGATAACATCCCAAAAAGGATGCGTTTTACTCCAGGAGCCACCCAAGTACGGGTCCGTCGCCATAAGCGTTTTCCCGTCAGTGTTTTCATTTCTTCGATAGCAATGCTAGCCATTCCGGACATGTTTCGGCTTTTCCCAAATATGACCAAGCCTTCATGCATATACATAGAAGATAAAGACAGACGGGAGGTGGGAAGTATGTCGATCAGAAAAGCACTTTTATCGCTTTCTGTTGGCTTGTTCTTAGCTGTCTTCGTCATAGGTCTTTTGCCTTTCTTAGTTATTATTAGTTGGGCGGAGACTTTAGGAAGTACCGAACTCTACACGTCGCCGCTATTCTTCTTAAAATTTTTATACAAGGACAGCTGTAAGGAGCAATCGCAGCACAGAGAAGAGGGGCATTAAGATGGCCTCTTCTCCCCTTAGAGGGAGAAACATCATTTTCAGACCTGTCCGCCACCATGGATGGCAGTTCACCTCGATATATTTGCCGTCGAACACAACATCAAGATATCCGTTGTCACTGCCGCCTGCAATCGTTCCGGGATTCCCGTCCACCCTAAAATCTCATTCCTTTGGAAAGCGAAAGAGATTCCCCTTTTCTCCCTATTCAGTTAGTGCTCGAGGTTGCCGATATTCTTAATGGGAACAATGTTATTAAGGAGTTGAATCACCATGTTCGAAGCCGGCTTGACTCAAGAAGAACTAAACCTGCTTCTCTCAAGAAAGAGTGCCCATGAATCTCCATTTATACCTAGATCGAAAAGAAAACGTAAGAAGCAAGGATTTATTGAATTCATCCTCAAAAAGCTTTTGATTATTTAAATTATAGACCCCGCAGTGAATCCATTTGTGTAGACATTTAGGAATAGGGTGGCTTCCGGCATCTATGATCGGGATTTCATAGGGGATCAATCCGATGCTGCACTTCACAAGTGAAAGTCGCCAATAGCTTCGTCTATAATGTCTTGGTTGGTCCCCATGTATCGCATGGTGATGCTCGGCACGCTGTAGCTAAGTATCTGCTGCAGCAGGTCACCGATCCGCAGCCCACGTTAACGCCCATCACCAGCAGAAACCAGTCGCGCTCCGACCGTTTTCTGAAAACTGACCTCATCTGCTCCAACTTCTCCATGCTTCTAATCGGCTGTACAACCTTCCAGCACTTTTCTTATAAACGAAAACCAAACAAGCTGACGTCTGTAGGGTACAGAGGCCAGCTTGCAGCTGCGAATCCTATGTTTATCGAGGACTATATTCGCCTGATCCAGTTTATCACGCACTTCCAGTAAACACATACGCATTGCCGTATTTTTTCCTGACCTGAGTGCATTCATCCCTGTTCTAGTCATTCTACATCATCATGATTCAATATTGATTCGATTTAAAATGTCGGGAATTTCTTCGAACGAATGAATCCACAATACATTAAGCCCTAAATCATTCGCATCCTGCTCTTCCAATAAAAAAGCCAGTCTATCTATGATCTCAGTATCCCCGCGATAAGTTGTAGGTACCTTCTTAATAATATAATGATTGATTTTCTTCTCTGAATTTTTCCTGGAGGACACATCCAGCAAGCGCCTTAAATTAGGATCCGTTAAACTTAAACCAATCAATAGACACGTGTTCTGGTTTAACTTATTGAGCTGAATAAGATTGGACCAGCTGAAAGGTTCGATAAATTGACTATGATAGGAATCCTCACTAAACACAATATTGGAATCCTTTGGAATAGGGCTTGATCTTGGCAAGTAACCATGCACATGATAAATGGGGATTTCATCGGAATTGTGTTTTAAACCTTCACAATAAATCGGTTTATTTTTTATATTATTGTTAGTAAGATGCTCTTCAATGAGCGAGTCAAAATTAAAGGTTATAATGGAATCAAGCGGTTTGCGATCCCGTTGGGGCCGTGCCAGATTTGCTATGGATTCGATCGTATCGTTAATCCTAATATCGGAGGAGTACAGGGCATTGCGCACTTCTGCCTGGAAGTCATCGCCCAGATTATTTTTCAGGTACTTGCCGATGATTAGACTGGAATATCTGCTGTTAATGTCATCGATATTGCTGAAATCGATTGAAATATCATGATTATTCGATATTCGGGTCATCATGGATTCCAATAGTTTATTTAATAGCACATTCCAAGCCGGAATCCCCGCACTTATGGAAATACCGGCTCCGCAAATCAAGGTGAGCCTTCCGTCCGACAACGATTTGGCAATGACTTTAATATCTTTATCGTGCGAAACTGTAAAAGTGTTCGATGCCGCTGCTGTAAATCCATCTTCGACTCTATCGAACAAGCTTTCGATTAACTCTTTAAGTCCATCTTCAAAGTTAGACGATAAATCTAAATACTTGATTTCCGAAAGATAACTGGGCACGCTGCTTTTGTCAATGAGGACCGGTATGATCCTTCTGCTGCCCCTTGATATATCTGCCAGCGCCATTGCCGAAAATTCTTTTAACACCCCTCTGGAGTTCAGAGAATTTTTACTGATGACGACGATGATGGCATCCGCGTTATCAATGCCCTCTTTAATTTTTTCAAAAATATTGTCACCCAGTTCGATTCTCCAGGAATCCAGCCAAATGTGGTGACCCGCTGTTTCTAATTCGCGTACAATTCGATTGGTTATATCTTTATCCTCATGGCTGTAACTAATAAAGACTTTCATCTGTGCACCTCTTCGAAAGATGGCCTGTCACCATACACAAACGTTCCTGCACCATTGGAAACAACCCTATAGTTCAATCATATAAAAAATAACAAATATCACCATAAAAGTATATCGTTTTTTTGTAATGGCCATTGTCCTGCCGGGCTTGGTCATCTCATCTCATATCTCCGGAACATACGTTCCCCGTCGCGCCGCAAAATAAAAAGGACTCCTCTCGGAGTCCCTTGACGGTGATGGAATGGGTACACTGCCTTGAACCTTCTGAACCTCGGGTCAAACCTTGATCACACCATGCAGTTGTACACTACATTAATGTGTCTTTGGCACATCCCCTCGCTCCTATTTGGTTTCAATAACAACTTCCCTGGTATTGCTCGTTAGATCGCCCAACGAAAACCACACCTCTCTTGTCACCGTCCTTATGTAGGATGTCCCGTGACAAAGAAATTATTGTATCTCTACGTTCAAAAAAATTACCGGCGGATGGATGCGATTTCTTCATAATGGGTCAGCTTAATTTCTCCATCTACCAGCAAGGCAAACTTTTCGCGCAATTCCCGTATATGCGGAGTGTTGTCATGGAAATCCCAGGCCGCTTGATCTTTATACTTTTCGTAGAATGTAAATTGGCCCGGATCGTCTTTGGCCCGGAGCAGGGTATACGCCAACGCCCCTTCCTCGTTTTGCACCTGTGACACCATATGAATCAGCGCTTCTTCAAGTTCCTTTTCTTTTCCAGGCTTTGCTTTTAACGTAGCTGTAAATGCGATCACGGGTTCATCCTCCTGATGTAACGATTCTGTTTACCAAGTGCGGGGATCGCCTGCACTCTCCTGAGTATAGCCGATCCACCCGCTTCATGCATGCGTTCATTCTGCACAAATTTGAACAAGCTCCGGCTTCCGCAGCATCCCGCCGCGCGTCCGGTTCCGGTATTTCACCCGAGCTCTTATCTTCGGCTCCAAATAGACAAAGCTGGGGCCTTCACGGGCTTGGAGTTTCCGGGACAGGCTCATAAACGTTTCTCGATGCTCAGCCGTCACCCCAAGCTCGAGCATGCCTGAAGGACGCAGCCTGCCGTTCTCTTCCAGATGAATCAGCCAACCCGATCCATCTTTACGATACCCTGCAAGGTACACATCCGCATACTGGTAGTTAATAATTTGCTGCCAATCATGGGATTGCCTGGACACGTATTTACTGTTTTTCCGCTTTCCGACAATCCCCTCCATTCGGTTCGCCACGACATATTCCCATAGATCCTCACCGCGGCCATCGATATGCGGCACGATCGATATATTCGGATTCGACTCAAGAACAGACTCCAGAATCGAGCGTCGCTTCATTAGCGGCAGCTGCCGCAAATCCCGACCCTTATGGAACAAAATGTCCCAAACTATATAATTCACCGGCTGCTGTTTCGAGTACGTATCGATTTTGTTTTTCTTTTTCAGCCGGAATCGTTCCATCACAAGCTCAACATCTATCGCTTCTGTCTCCGGATCGGTGCAGCAGACTTCGCCATCCAGCACGAAATCGCCGTCCATTGGCGGCAGGTGCAGCTCGGGAAATTGCCTCGTGCATTCATTCCCCTGCATCGTCCATAATCTGGTTTCATCGGATTGCCGCGACATGATCACCCTATGACCATCAAGTTTCGGTTCAAAAATCCATCCGTCGTCTGAGAATGGCTCCGGACGTGATTCAAGCAGCATCGGCGCTATGAACATAAGAATCACCCGCAATCATTGTACCACGGGGATTATGCACGAATAATCAGGGAATCACTGGGGTTTCAGTTGGATTGCAATTGCTCAAGATCAGCGGTCACTTTCTCAATCATCTGCACAAACGAAGATAACTCCTCGGAACTGGCCGCCTGGGTCCGCGCTTGGATGGACGTTTGGTGGGACTCATGCTCAACCTCTCGCAGTAAACGTGAAATCACTTCAAGCTTCTCCTGAATTTGCTCAAGCGCCTCCTTCGACCTTGAAGCTAATTTACGAACTTCATTGGCTACAACCTCAAAGCCGCGCCCCTGATCACCGGCGCGCGCCGCTTCAATGGCCGCGTTGAGACCAAGTAAATGAGTTTGATCCGATATTTCTTTGATCAGGGAACCCATATTTTCAATATGCGTCACTTCTTGAGTAAGCGATTGCACCATATGATAGGATTTATCCTGAGATTCCGAGGAACGAATAGCGGAATCTGCAACCGATTGGCTGCTGCTGCTGAGTTCCACCATCATCGAAGCAAGTTCCTGGACGGCGGAACTAATCCCGTGCAAGAGACGGCCCCGTTCATCAGCGAGCGTTTGGACTTTCTTCTTCTCTTCGAATTCATAAGCTTCCAAAACTAATTGAGAATCGAAATTAAACATTTTGGTAAGCGCTTGGATGACCGATAACCATGCGTCAGGCATCGTCCGTTTGAAATGATGGGTTGCCAAGTCCAAATACAGCAAATACGTTCCTAAATACCACTGCGTCGTTAAACCGATTCGAGAATGAACCTGACCTATAAAAATCCTTTTTTCAATAAATTCATTGTCAATGGTACCGGTCGCAAGCGAAAGAAAATACCACCTTTGCGTCTCCTTCAATCGTTCAACCGTGCTGTGAGCCTCAATAATCCGTTTCAGTTCTGATCGCTGCATGATCCGTTCATACAGTTCATCAACCAGTGTGTCCACGACTTGTTTAAATATAGGTTCTTTACTTTGCAAAAGCGTTAAATCTTCGCTGGTAATGCCGATGTAATCAAGCTGTTGTTTTCGTGCTTCCGATAAGTTTAGCATGGGTACGCTCCTCTGCATCATGAAGTCAAATCTGCTTACTCTACTTTTATTTCAATATAAGAAGAAACGAATCTATAATATCCGGATCAAAGAACGATCCACGGTGGTCCAGCAGGAATTCCAATGTTCTCTCCTCTCCCCAAATTTCCTTGTAAGGCCTTCGTGAAGTTAAAGCGTCATAAACATCCACCACACTGACAATACGAGCTTCTAATGGGATGTCAGCGCCCTTCAATCGATGAGGATAACCAGATCCGTCCCATTTCTCGTGATGGTGCAGGATAATGTTTCTGGCTACATCGAATTCATCTTTAAAAAACTCATCGTCCAGCTCTGCATTTATTTTTTCGAGAATATCTACACCAATGAGCGGATGCATTTCAATAATTAAACGTTCATAGCTTGTTAACTGCCCCGGCTTATATAAAATACCTTCGGGTACCCCGGATTTCCCAATATCGTGCATAATGCTGGAGTGACTTACACTGCGGACATATTCATCCTTCAGCTTAAGATTCAAGCGCTCATTATGAGTCGTTATTAACCGCTCCGTTAGTTGCTGGACTCTTGTTAGATGTTCCTCGATCGCGGGATCTCTGATTTCACAGGAAATAGCCAGCACTTTCAGAAGCGCGGCTTGAAAGGAGCTTCTTCGTTCTTCCGCTATGTAGATGCCTTCTCGCAAATCTTCCAGTTCCCTGAACAGTCCGACGTAGAACCACTCCCCTTCGATAAGAAAAGGAGTAATCGAAATGGAAGAATGCCAAAGTTCGCCGCTCTTCTTTTTATTGATAAAAATGCCTGCCCAGCTCTCTTTTTTATGCAACGCCTCATACATGCTTCTATAGGTCGCTTCTGTGGTAAATTTCGTTTTTAGAATGCTTGCTCTGGCACCTATGATGGTCTCGCGTTTGTACCCGGTAATTTCCTCGTATGTCTGGTTCACATCAAGAATACGATGGTCGGCATCGGTAATAATGACGGCATCGGATAACGAGAGGAACATACGTAAGTTCTGATTCAAGGCCATTCCCCTTATTCTTTATGCAAAATAAATGTAACCAAAGTTACAATAGCACGTCTTTCGCACAAATGTCCAGGCCTGTTTACGGCCAACAAAGAACACACGTTCGATTATCCATGCATTAAAAAAGGACTCCTCTCGGAGTCCCTGACGGTGATGGAATGGGTACACTGCCTTGAACCTTCTGAACCTCGGGTCAAACCTTGATCACACCATGCAGTTTAGCACTACATTAACGTGTCTGCGGCACATCCCCTCGCTCCTAATTGGTTTCAATAACAACTTCCCTGGTATTGCTCGTTAGATCGCCCAACGGAACCACACCTCTCTTGTCACCGTCCTTAGTTAGGATATCCGATCGAAGCAATCTTATACCGAAGATTATCAATATTTGATTTCGATTCATGTTCACATCTCGTCCATGGCGTTCCCTGCGGCCTGTTGTTATAATGAAGAGTGAGTTTTAAACGATAAATGTCATTCGAGGTGTAACGATGCTCACAACCGCTCTAGGACGTTTGCGCTTGATCGGTGCGATCGAGGGCCTTTCCTTCCTCATTCTGCTCGGAATCGCCATGCCACTGAAGTATGCCTTCGAGATGCCGCAAGCCGTTACGACAGTCGGGCAACTCCACGGCCTCTTCTTCGTGCTGTACCTGCTGGCCATTGCCAACGCTGCCTTCGTGCATCGCTGGTCCATGGGGAAAATAGGGCTTGCGATTATTGCCGCCTTCGTGCCGTTCGGGCCATTCCTGTTCGACCTGAGGCTGAGAAAAGAGCAGCGGCCAACTATCCCGCAGTAGCGGAACAAGGATCTTCATTCCGGCTCATATCCGGGCTTTACGGCCTGATAGCCTGGAACGAGGCTGCCTTAGTTCCGCTTTTCTCTTATCTAGGATACAAACGGTGTATAAAAGCGCTTGACTCGATACATTACGTATCTTATAGTTACATAATGGAGCAGATCTTGTTCCTTTCAGAAAACTATCGGCAATGTAAAAGGTCACAGCTGACGTTATACGGTTTGTATCGTATTTATAGAAAGGGGATTTGCATGTTTCATTTGCTGGAATTGAACATTGCCGAACACCGTCTCGTTATGGAAGTGCCTTCGGACACGTTATATACGTGGGCGGCGCGTACATTTTGCGCGGTTCCGGCAACCAGCTATACCTTCGCCTCCCCGATCGACCTCATCCTGAGCGCGAACGTAGGGTACGGTCAATCCTTCGACGGGCGGCCAGCGCAAATTTCCTGCACTGCGGCATTCATACAATATTGGCGAAGCGACTTCCTGATCGTCGTCTCACGCGACTATTCGGAAGCAACGATCGAGGCGTATGATCTTTTGGCTTTAAATCAGGCTCTCCTGACGTTGTACAGCGCGCTCATTACATACCGGGAGTGGGGACTCCTCGTACGGGCGACTTGTTGGATCGAAGACGGTCGTGTCCTCATGTCCGCCGATACGTCCTCCCCACGGCCATTCATGACGAACGAAAAGCCGTTTGCCCACACCCTGTTATCGGATGAAGCTGCGCTGATTAAAGTGTCCGGCGATCATCTCCGGGCGTTCAATTCGCCTTTCCGCAGCGGTTCGTTGCGAAATCCGCTTGAAATCCATCTGAATGGCGAGCTAGACGAGTGTCTGCTGAACCGCCCTACGCTCCATTCTCGCCGAATTCGGCTCAGCGAAACCGAAGCCGTCAGCCGACTGCGGCATTTACTGGCCTTTCAAGCACTCGACACGCATGAATCGGCCAAAACCGCCGCGATGTGCCGCGCAGCAGTTCGCGCGGTTCCTTTCTACGAGCTTCAGGCCCCAGTTCCCGATGCCTTCCTGAGCCAGGCTCATGAACACGTCTACGCAGAAATGGTTTAAGCGGACCAGCCTTTTCGGCTCTCCCCTTTTCTGGTAAGATCATACCAGAGAAGAAAGGGTGGGAACGATGAGAACCGAAAATCAAGTGAAACGCAAGCTCAACGAGCTTCTGATGCAGAAGAAAACGTTGGAGTCCCGGCTGGAAAACGAAGCCGCGGGCGCGGACAACCATCCGCTGCGGCAGCAAATCGACCGGCTCGACGAACAAATCATGCTGCTTGAATGGGTATTGAACGAACCGGTCGGCAGCTATCACGCCTAATGAAAACGGAACGAAAGTCATCGACCTTCGTTCCGTTTTTGTTTGGTATGGCAAGCCCTAGCGCTAAGAGCCCTGCGCGATTGCCGTCTTCCGCGCCTGTGTACGGCGCTCCTCGCGCTGCTCTTCCGTCAAGCGCGGGCACGTATAGCAGCAAAAGCCGCCTTCGGTTCGATAATACAAGCAACAGGCGTTTTTCATACGGATACGCTTGTCCGGATCTTTCAAGTCTTCCATCCAGCGAATTTTGACGTCGAGCGGATTTTTGGCACGGCCAAACACCTCGCCGTTCAATTCCTGTCTTAAGCGGTTGTAGTCTTCAGCAATCCGCTCACGCAGCTCATGCTCTTCCGCCTCCGCCAATAGATCGTCCATCAAGTAATTCAGCTTCGTCGGGAATTGACCCCATAATTGGCCGACTTCGATTCCCGCGGCCTCCGAAGCGGCCTCCAGCAGCGGACGAAACGTCGTGCCGTAGAGCTCCGTCAGCGTTCGGCGCAGCCACGCGGTTCTTTCCGCTTCCCCGGCGGGAGCCGGCTGCGCCGCCTCGCGAACGAGCTTAAACGAGATAGCCGTATAGCTCTCCTTGACGTGCAGCTGCACAACGAAGTTTGAGAGCGACAGGTCTAACGCCTGATTGTGAAACGACAGCGCATACTGCTGTGCAAACGCCGCATAACCAAGCCATCCGCTGAAATAAGCGGCGGACGCAGCCGGTTCAAGCGCGTGGATACGCGTCCCGTAAAGCTCCAGAAACTGCTGCATATTAGGCCGCTCCAGCAATTCGGCGGCAGGAATCGAACAAATCAAGTGCTCCGGGTCTTCTCGACGAATATGATATTTTTGTTCCAATGTCAGAAAGTCCATCAGGATGCAGCGCCTTCTTTCGCGGATCGATAAAGGAAAGTTAACCTCGTTATAGGCTGATAACGATTTTCATTTTCAATTATAACCGAAGACGCTTTCTTTTACCACGTTCAATTTGACTAGTTGTCGCTGCGCCTTTCGTCGTCACGATCCGACAACTCTATAATGTCCTTGGCGCTCGGCAAATCACTCTCGTCAAATTCCTCTTTGGATTGCTCCGCCTGCCGCAGCAGCTCCTCCCGCCTCGATAAGTCCGGCTCCGGGGCTCCCCCTTACAGCAGCTTCAATTGGTTCTCGTAGACGACGATTAATAACGTGACGATGAGGGACAAATCCATCAGCACAACCCCGATCAGACTGGTAAACAGGAGCAACATCAAATTGACGGCAACGACCGCGACAAAGATGAAAATCCCTCCCATGCACAACCCCTCCCGCTCCTTGCTACCGATCGCAGCTGCGAACGGTTCGTTATGCCGATGCAACGATCTTAAGTTCTTCAGACGGTTCAATCCGGCAAACGAGTCCAGCCGTATTCCAGGACCGTCCTTCTTTCAACTTCGTTGTCATATTCTGAAGACCGGTCCCGGGACCGCCCGAGATCGGCACATCTTCTTGCGGGGCATGCTGGGCAACGCGCCTGCCGGCAGCAGGCGCTTCGTTTCGTTCCTGTCTTGCGCGCGGTTATTCCTTCCTGGCAGCGCTAAGCTTCGTACAGCTCGAGCGGCAGTCCGTCGGGATCCGCGAAGAATGTGAACCGTTTGCCCGACGTCTCGTCAACCCGGATCGGTTCGACCTGTACGCCTTGAGCGGTCAGGCGGGCGGCCGCCGCCTCCACGTCGTCCACCTCGAAAGCCAAGTGCCGCAGCCCCCGGGCCTCCGGATAGCTCGAGCGCACCGGCGCTTCGGGGAACGAGAACAGCTCGATTTGGTAGATGCCGCCGACCCTCAGATCCAGCTTATAGGAGTTCCGTTCGGCGCGATACGTTTCGTTATGTACCGTAAGTCCGAGGATGTTTACGTAAAAGTGCTTCGATTTTTCATAGTCCGAGCAAATGATGGCGGCATGATGAATGCGTTTAATAGGAATCATCGCGTCCGCTCCTTAGTAACTGATCAGCGAGGCCATCAGCAAACCGGAGGCGAGGCTCAAGCAGAACGAGAAGATGCCGACGGAGACGTTTCCCCTGGGAATTTCGGCCAACACCTTAAATGGCGTCAACAATTCGAACAAGTAAAATATAAGGATCTGGAAGGCGATGCCGATCAATCCCCATACGATCAAATCGACAAGCCCCAGGGAATGATACACCGCGGAAGCGAGCACCAGCACTTGACCGATCAGCTTGCCGCCGAGATCGTAGGCCGCCGCTTTGCCTGCCGCCGCCTTGACCGGATCGGTGACATCCCCGGCATCGCGAATTAACCGGAACTCATTGTAAGGCGTGACGAGGTTGAAAAACAATAGCCCTAACCCGACAAGCGGCACCGTAACCCCCAAATACATGAAAAAATTAACGACGCTTTCGAATTGCTCCACCTTCGATTCTCCTCCCGCAAATTAGCTTTCAGTGCCCTCTTCCTCCAAAGCGCACGGCAAATAATAGGATATATTGCTCGTGATGGTTCCGCCGACGCGCGCGATGACCGCCGAACCTTTGCCATCGATCAGGAAACAGCCCCACAGGAGACGACCGTCGAACGGGCCGTTCGCCGTCTCTACCCGGATCGGCGGCAGCTCGGTAAATTGCTGGTACACCATCGGTTGATCGGCGTACTCCTGTTCGCCGCTCGATTCCCGGGCGGCGCCGCTGCCGTCATAGATCGTGACGCTGCTGCCCTCCCGCCCGAGTATGGGTTTCGCCACATACGGCGTTCCCGGCTCGAAGCAAGGCTCCAAGTAAGTCGGCAGCATGTACCGCCTGATCGTGTCGTGCTCCTCTTTGGTATAAAACTCGTCCGCTTCGTGCAGGTTCCAGATGAGCGCCTGCAGCGCTTTCGTCTGCGCGGCAAAGCCCGACGGCGGATTGACGATTGCCAACCGGCGGTCCGCAATCAGCCGCAGCACATGCTCGCCGGTCGGGTAACCGTCCGTGTCGCGGTCTTCGGCCAGCTTCTCAAGCGCGTGCAGCCGGTATAACACGTCAACCGGCTGCAGCGGCTGCTCAGCGAAGGCGGTCGAGCCGGCCGGCGGCAGGCCCGGCGCCCATAGGCGTTCGCCCTTCACCCGCAGGTCGGCCAGCGGCACGAACGCAGCGCCGGTAACGCCGGACTGCTGCAGCAGGTAGCGCGTCGTACCCGCATCCTCCTCGTGCCAGCCGAGCGCGCTGAACACAAAGCGCTCCGTCGGGTAACCGGCCTCCCGGTACAGCCGCAGCATCCGCTCGAACGCTTCGCCCAGCGCCTCGCTGCAGCCCGCGTTCGGGTCCTCCGCGCCGTAGGCTGCGCAGATGCGCCCATTCGCGTGAAAAGCCTCGACGATGCCCGTCGGCGTATCGCTGTTGAACTCCAGCATCTTAAGGCCGTCCGGCGTCAGCGCAAAATCGAACCGGCCGATCATCGTCGGCACCGTGTCATCAAAGCGAAGCCGCAGCGCGCCGAACGACGCCTCCGGCAGCCCGAGCTCCGTCCATAAAGCGGGCTCGCCCTGCTGTACGATCTGCACGGTGCGCGCATACACGCGCCCGAGCGCCTCCGCAGCGCGGCGCATCTCCTCAAGCCGGCTCCGGCGGATACGGCACAGCCCGGCCAGTGCATACTCTTGGCCGTACAACCAATCCCAAGTGAACACGCCTTCCCGGCGCAGCGGCTCATACAGCGCTTCTCGACGCTCGGCATAGGTGAGATCTGCAACCCTCCGGCTTTCCTTGGTCATGGTCCATCTCCTCCGTTTCGATTGTACCCGAGCCGTCACGTCAAGAGCCGGAGCTCCCGCTGCTGCCGATACCGCCCTTGCTGATCCCGGATGTCGCACCGCTCGTGCTGCTTTTCACCTTACCGCTGGAGCCGCCGTAGTAGCCCGACGAATGTCCCCCGCTTCCGTCATCGCAATAGCCGTCTTGATTTCGATCCGTGCAGCTGCCGTTACTTGAACAGCCGGCCGCACCGCCGATCACGAGCGCCGAAGCGACGAACAGCGAAACGACTTTGCGCGTTCTGCTTTTCGTTAGACCCATCGTTCGTTTCACCCCTCCCCTTGCGGCTGACCGCGATTACATAGCCCGGGAGCCGGGCAAGCCAAACTCCGCCGCCTCTCCCTCCGGGCTATTGCATTCATTTACGTCGAAGTCGAAATGGCGTAATATACATACGTTTCGCGGTCTTCATCGATTTCCGAAGACGTGCGCTGCCACTCCCGACCTTCCGCATATAAATAATTCGCTTGCACATGCAGCATTGCTTCCAGCGTATCGGCGAAGCGGTAAGTCTCGACCAGCCGGTAGTCGGCTGTGCCTTCGCTGTACTCCCGCAGCTCCATGTAGATGCCGCGCGGGCCGTTCACATCCGGCCGGCGCCATGGCATCGTTCGCTCCTCTTCGGCTTCTTTCACATAAATGACGTAACCGTCCGACTCGACGGCGCATGACGTTTTTTCATACACCCGTCCGCTTTTGACGAAATAATCGCAAGCGAACCGAAGCGCCGCCTCGTCTCTCCCGATCTGCTCGTAGTAATAAAGGACCGGGAACGTCTCGCCGCCTTCCGTATATAACCGATATTCCAATCGCGCCAAGTAAACCGCTCCTTTCCGTCATCGACCGCGCGGAGGCATCAAGGCGTCGTCCGCGGCCTGCGGGCTGCATCCGCCCTTATCCGGCATCCGTACCATTCATACGTGCAACCGCGCCTAAAGATTCGTTTCGTAACAACGGCCGCATTACCCATTACCATTTCGCTTAGACGCACTTTCGGGCTCCAAAGTTGCGCCTTCGGATAAAATCAGGTACATTTCCCAGGCGCGTACACCGGCAGCGCGACAAGCTCACATGTCGGGCAATAAAAGGAAATGTATGGATGATGTCGAATATATAGCTGTTTCCATCTTTTATAGCGAATGATGAGGGGTATGAATATGTCGAATAAAGACTTCTTTATTAGCTACAACAAGAACGACGTGCAGTGGGCGGAATGGATCGCTTGGGTGTTGGAAGCAAAAGGTTATCAAACCGTCATCCAGGCTTGGGATTTCAGACCGGGAAATAATTTTATTCTAAAAATGCAGGAAGCTGCCAGTCAATGCCAAAGAACCATCGCCGTGTTGTCGCAAGATTATTTGAATTCAGCATTTACGCAGCCGGAATGGGCAAGTGCATTTGTTCATGATCCGACTGGTAATCAGTCTACCCTGCTGACTGTGCGCGTTAAACCATGCGAACTGGAAGGTCTGTTAAAACCGCTCATCTACATCGACCTGCTCGACAAACCGGCCGATGAAGCGGAAGAAGCGCTGCTTCAAGGCGTGCAGCTAGGGCGGGCAAAGCCAAATCAAGCACCCGTTTTTCCGGGAGCAGCGGCAAAGACTGTTCCGTTCCCGGGTAATCGTGTAAACCCCTAGCAGGCTCATCGGGACAATCAGACACACACTTGATGGGCCCACAAACCGTGTCTGCCAGACGTTCACACTGGAATATTCCGCACCACCTGAAAAACAAAAACTTCGTAGGCAGAGATACGTTTATAGCCGATCTGAACCACCATGTTCATACAGCGGTATCTAACCGCATTTTTGCTATTCACGGTATGGCCGGGATTGGCAAGACCCAGATTGTGTACGAATACATCCGTACATTCAAAGATCAATACGACCTGATCTACTGGATGAGCGCAGAAGATGAAACGCTGGCGCTGAAAGATTTTATCGGGCTCGGAGAAAAGCTGAAATTACCCATAGACCCGGATCAGGAGCAACGCAGCAATCTGGAACTGGTCAAAAACTGGCTTGGCGCGAACGAACGGTGGCTGTTAGTTTTTGATAATATGGATGATCCTAAGCTTCTTCAAACTTTTTTACCGGACGAGGTCCGGGGTAACATTCTGCTCACGAGCAGAAACCCGAACTGGATGCATGCTGCCGAACCGATTGAACTGGGCCTCCTGGATCCTGACTATTCAGCGTTGTATCTCCAGCAGCGATCCGGCGTTTCAGACCCTGCTGCCGCCCTTCAGTTGGCCAATCTTCTGGGCAATCTTCCACTAGCGCTGGAACAAGCAGGGGCCTACATTGAAGCCACCCGCTGTTCACTTGCAGATTATATCGAGGAATACAATAAATATAAGTCAAAGCTGCTCCAGCTTTTCCAACCGTACAATTACAATTTTACGGTAGTTAAGGTCACGGAACTAGCGCTGGAGCGAATACGCGATAGTAAGCCGGATGCGCTATGTCTGCTTAACGCGATGAGCTTCCTTCATCCTGAGGATATCCCCAAGGACTTGTTTGTCCAGGACGATACAGATTTGGAGCTCGAACACTACCCCATTAGGGATTCATTAACGCTTAACTCTTATATTTATGAATTACGGCGTTTTTCTATCATTCATGCGGATCAGGCTTCGCTATCCATGCACCGGCTGATCCAAGAGATTGTACGCGCGGGATTGCCGGAATCCCAGCAACGGGAGACGCTGCGTCTGGTGCTGCGGCTATTGGAAAAATCGACCTCCAAATGCAACGAAACGGAACTGGAGATCACCGCTAGCGGCGAACGGCTTGTTCCCCATCTGGTACGCGCTACCGAACATGCGCTGCAAATGGATCAATTTACGGATCAAGCCATTGATTTAATGACTTTTTTAGGACAGTATTTCACGCTAACCTCCAACTACGAAAAAGCGATCCATGTTTATGAAGAAACGATCGATTGGGTCAAAAAGTCTTTAGGCGAACAATATGAAGGCTTGATCGACCCCTACAGCGGGCTGGCTTTTACCTATTACCGCATGGCACAATACGCAAAATCGGAGTCTTTGTATCAACAAGCGCTACAATTGATTTCGAGAAGTAAGGCAAGCAACGAGTACGCCACCTACAATCATTACGGCTTGCTGTTGTTGAAAACGAATCGGTTTCCCGAAGCGAGAACATTTTTTATTCAAGCACTGCGGGGGTCAAGGAAAAAATTCGGAAAAAAATCATTGCAAACCGTCAATATTAATGGCAACTATGCCGAGCTGCTTTTAAGACTGGATCAAAACGAACGAGGGTTAGAAATTCTTAACCAAAACATAAAGTTGTTACAGGATTTGTACAGCGACAAGCATCCTTCCATAGCGACCTGCCACATTCTCCTCGGTCAAGCCTACAGCAATCTTCACCGATTCAATGAGCAGGAGCAGCATTGCCGTTTAGCCCTCGGGATGGATGAAGAGTTGTTTGGCCGCGAGCATCCCAAAGTGGCAACCGATTGCAATAACCTCGGGCTGGCGCTCATTAATCAGGAGCAATATGACGAAGCGCTCGCTTATTTTAAACGCTGTTACCGGATCGACCGTCAATACCTGGACATGGATCACCCGAAAATAGCGGTTCGCCTTTGCAACGTAGGTCTCGCTTATAATCATAAAGGGAAGCATCGACTTGCCATCAAATTTTACAGAAAATCGCTTGCCATCAATCAAAAAGCATTCCCGGACGGTTCATTGGAAGCCGCAACGCAGCTCGTTAATATTGGAACGGCTTATCAAAGTTTAGGAAAAACGACCGAAGCCATTGAATATTTGGAACAAGGACTGGCTATGGAGAAAAAATTTTATAAATCCGATCATAGCGAGTTAGCGAAGAGTTATCTCAATTTGGGATTCTCGTACTGCATGACGCGTCTTCCGTTCTATTTGGATAAGGCGGTTACGTATTTCAACAAGGCACTTCGGATCTATGAAAAAAAACTGGCACCCGGCCATCCGTTAATTAAACAAGCTGTTGAATGCTTGTTGGTTGCCTACGAACTCCAAAAAGATTTCTTGAATTTCACTTCAACCCTTACCAAATACAGGAGCATTCTAAACTAGTACATTGGTGAAGATGAATAAGGCTCGGCGCCAATGCGCGCCGAGCCTTCCTCATTACTTCAAAACCCGCTGCGGATCGTGCCCTTGCCCGCATCAGCCAACGCTTCGCCGTTCGCGGAGCCGCCGTTGCCGAAGACGGCGTTTGCTTCGCAGCGCTGCGTGGCAAGGCGGATGCCGGCCTCCGTGCAGCGAAACACCGTATTGCCGGTGATGACGTTATCCCGGCAAACGGAACCGCCCTTCTCGCCGGACGTGTCCAGCTCGATGCCGACCTTCGTCCGCCTTACGTCGTTGCCGCTCACCGTGTTGGCGTCGCTGTTCAGCAGCGCGATGCCTTTCGGCGAATCTACGATGCGGTTGCCGGCGATCAGATTGCTCTTCGGGCGTTCCGCCTCCGCCGCCCCGTCGCCTTCCAGCCAAATGCCGGCCGCGGACGCGCCGGCGATTCTATTGTCGGCAATTACGTTATCCGTGCAGTAATGGCGCAGCACAATTCCATGCCTGCAGCTCTTCTCCCCGGCGGCCAGACCGGTTGACGTCACCGTATTTCCTTCGATCCGCAAGTGGGAGCACGCCTTGAGCGGTGACGTAACGGTAATTAGCGATTCCTTGCAAGCTTCAGCCGTATTGCCTGCGATCGTGGAATGCGAGCAGCCGCCCGATACGTAAATGCAGGGCTTGTCCAGCTGTTGAAACCGGTTGTCGACAAGGCCGAGCTTCTCGCCCGCCTCAGCAACGATTCCGTAACCTTCGTACAAGCTTTCCGATGAGTACAGCCGGATGAACGAACAGCCGACCACCGTCGTTTCGCGGCAGCCGGTTAGCCAGACGCCGTTTGCAACCGCCTGGAACGCGCAGTCGCGGACGATAGCCTGCTCGCATTCCGTCAGCGCGATCGCCTTCTCCGTTTGCAAGTCGTTGCGGCCTGTCAGCGATCCCGAGCCTTCAAAGCCGAGCCGTTCCACCGACGAGTGCTTCAGTTTCGCGCCCTGCACCATCACCATCGACGAACGGTTCGACTTGATGACCGAAGAAACGGGCCCGTCTCCGATCAACCGGACATTCGAATACAGAAACAAAGGCGCATCGATGATATATCGTCCTGGAGGAACGTACACCGTGCCGCCGAACCGGGAAGACCCGGCCGCATTGATTGCCGCCTGGATGGCCGGCGCATCATTCTCGAAGACGAGCCCGCCGCCTTTGGCGCCGTAATCCTTAACGTTCAACCAAGGGCCCGCCGCCGAGGGAAGCGGAGCTGCCGCCGAAGCGGTCCGCTCGAAGCTTGCGCTCCCTCCCAACATAAGTCCCGCCGCGCCCGTACCGATCGCCGCCAGCAGCTTGCGCCGCGACCACGTCTGTTGCTTTGAAGAAGAGTCCGATGGCATACCGATGTACCTCCCGTAAATCTACATAATCTAGCAATCTATGAAAATTATAGCCGTAGCCTGAACGTTTGACAATGCAGCCGGGAAGATCTTCAAAAAAACCATGCTCCGTTTAACGGAACATGGTCCACAATTTAATAAGATGGAACGTATTGTTCGGATCGATTTTTTGCGAAATTATGAAATTTACCAAATTCTCCATTTGGAGATCCGTTACCTTTTCTCCGAGCGCCTTGGTCAGCATCCCTACGAAACGCCGCACTTTCACCCGATCCTGCAAATCGGCCTTCGTCACGCCCTGCAGAATCATCTTCACCCGTTCCTTCGTCTCCGGGTTTTTCATCTTTTGCTTGATCCGTTCCACCTGTGCGGGGTCAAAACCGTATTTCGTGTAGCTCACGCCGCCCACCTCCGTCAATTTCAGCATAGAAACATACCTATACCGTAAGTCTATGACGGATGGCTTGACCATGTTTACCCTTCGGGCACCCAAATCATGAATTAGTCCAACATCTCGCTTTCAAAAATGTGCTCCCGCTGCAAGAAGCTCCTGAGCGGCACGTACGCCGCCCCGGTCCAGAATTCCGGACGCCGGACGATTTCCGCCGCGTCGTCGCGCGCCTGCTCCATGACCTCGAAGTCGGTCACCATATCCGCCAGGCGGAAATCCGGCACCCCGCTCTGCTTCGTTCCGAAGAAATCCCCCGGTCCGCGCAGCTCCAGGTCGCGCCGCGCGATTTCGAAGCCGTCGTTCGTCTCCGTCATCGCCTTCATGCGCTCCTTGCCGACTTCGCTCTTCGGGTCGGCGATGAGCACGCAGTACGACTGATGCTCGCCCCGGCCAACCCGGCCGCGGAGCTGGTGCAGCTGCGAGAGCCCGAACCGGTCGGCGTCGTAAACGACCATCAGCGTCGAATTCGGTACGTCGACGCCTACCTCGATGACGGTCGTCGAGACGAGCACATGCACGCGTCCTTCGCTGAATTCGCGCATCACTTCGTCCTTCTCGCCAGGCGACATGCGGCCGTGCAGCAGCCCGACGCGGTAAGACGGGAACGCAAATTGCAGCTGCGCGTGGATATCGATGGCGTTCTGCACATCCAGCTTCTCCGATTCTTCGATCAGCGGACAAATGACATACGCCTGCCTCCCGGACTCGACCTCGCGGTTGATAAACCCGAGCACGCGCTCCAGCATCGAATGCGGCACCGCATAAGTCTGGATCGGCTTCCTCCCCTTCGGCAGCTCCCGCAGCGTCGACACGTCCAGATCGCCGAACGCCGTAATCGCCAGCGTGCGCGGAATCGGCGTCGCCGTCATCGTCAGCACGTCCGGGTTCATGCCCTTGCGGCGCAGCACGCTGCGCTGGTTGACGCCGAAGCGATGCTGCTCGTCGGTTACGACGAGCCCCAGCGCGCGAAAGAACACGTCTTCCTGAATCAGCGCATGGGTCCCGACGACGATATCGACGAGCCCCATCTGCATCGCGCCCAAGACGTCGCGGCGCCCGCGGGCCGGCAGGCTCCCGGTGAGCAGCGCCGTTTGGATGCCGTAAGGCTCAAACAAGCGGTCAAGCGAGCGTTTATGCTGCTCGGCCAAAATTTCCGTCGGCACCATCAGCGCGCCTTGGTACCCGGCCTTGACGACGGCGAACAAAGCAACCGCTGCGACGACCGTTTTTCCCGCACCGACGTCGCCCTGCAGCAAACGGTTCATGCAGTAAGGCTGCTGCAGATCATGCAAAATTTCGGCGATCACCTTCTTCTGCGAATCCGTTAATGTGAACGGCAGCGAACGGACGAACGCCCGCACGGCCGGCAGATCGACCGGGTGCGCGACGCCGTCGGCGCGCTTATGGTTGATCGCCCGGTAAGCCTGCATTTTCAGCTGAAACAGGAACAATTCCTCGAACACCATGCGACAGCGCGCCCGCTGCCCCTGCTCCATATTGCCAGGCATGTGCAGCAGCTTCACGGCGGCCTTACGCGGCAGCAACTCATATTTATACAGCAGCTCGGCCGGCAGCACCTCGGGAATCATCTCCCCGAACTGAAGCAGCGCCTGCTTCATCGTTTGGCGGAACCACTTTTGCGTGAACGCCCCGGATATGGAATAGACGGGCTGTAACGTTCCGGTCTGTGAAGCGCCCTGTCCGGGAAATTCGGATTCGGTTACGGTGATGTGCTGCCGCTTCTGATCCCATTTGCCGGTCAGCACGATCTCGGCGCCGCTCGTCAGCTTGTCCTTCAGAAAGTGCCGGTTAAACCAAACCGCCGTCACGAACCAGGTATCGACCAGCACCTTACAGAGCATGCGCGACTTCGTTCGCCCATACATCTGCACCTGCGGGATGCCGACGATCTGACCCTTCACCGTAACTTTGTCCCCATCCTTTACCTGGGTCAAGTCGCGAAGCGTGTAATCTTCGTAGCGGAAAGGATAATAATCAAGAAGCTGCCCCACGCTTGAAATGCCAAGCGCGTGCAGCTCCTCCAGCTTCTTTCCTTTAACGCCGACGACTTGACCGACCGGTACTTTGTACAAATCGATCGACATGTTCATTCACTCCTGAGCCGGATAGGCAAACACCGCAATGGTTCCCGGTCCGGCATGAGCTCCGATAACGGAGCCAATTTGCGTATAGTTGATACTCTGCACTTGAAATTGAGACTCCAGCTGCCTTTGCAGCTCCTGCGCATGCTCTTGCCCCTTCGTATAAGCAAAAATAAGATGAAGAGGACGATGGCCGAAATCCTGCTTCAGCATCTCGGCAATGCGGCCCATCGCTTTCTTCGTGCCGCGCACTTTATCGACGGAAAACACTTGGCCGTCGTCGCTGATGGACAAGATCGGCTTAATATTGAGCAGCGAGCCGACCAATGCAGCCGCTTTGCCGATACGTCCGCCTTTTTGCAGAAATTCCAGCGTATCGACCAGAAAATATATTTTCGTGCTTTCGCGAATCCCGGCAATCATTGCCAAGATTTCTTCCCTGCTCTTCCCTTGCCGTGCGGCTTCCGCCGCTGCGACGACGAGCAGACCGAAGCCGTAAGACGCGGACTTCGAATCGACGACGTCAATGTCGATCTTATCGTCGATCATCGTCTTCGCGATCAGCGCCGACTGGTACGTGCCGCTCATCGCCGAAGACAGATGGATCGAGATGATCGGTCCGTCCCCCTGTTCGGCCAGCTGCTGATACACTTCGAGAAATTCGATCGGCGACGGCTGCGAAGTAGTCGGCATGACGTTCGAACCCGTCAATTTATCATAAAACGCATCTGCGCTAATATCAACGGCATCGCGGTAAGATTCGGTGCCGAACAATACCTTCAAGGGCACCATCTCGATCCCCAGCTTCTCGCGTACGTCTTTGGGAATGTCGGCTGTGCTGTCGGTTACGATACGAACTTGGCTCATGGGAGCCTCCCCCCGTCCAAATGGTAATTGGGTGACGCGCCTCGAGACCGAAACGGTCTCGAACCGTGCCTTACTCTGCGGAAATAATGTAATAGTACAACGGTTGACCGCCTTCGTGCACTTCCACTTCGACGTCGCCGTGCGCCTCATGCACATACGCGACAAGCTGCTGCGTCGTCGATTCCTCGGCGTCCGCCCCCGCGTACAATGTTAATATTTCCGCGCCGTCCGCAAGCAGGCTGTCGATCAGCTGCCGGCAGGAGGCGACCAAGTCCGGGTTCGAAGCGACGATCTTGCTGTTGTGAATGCCGATATAATCGCCCTGCTTAATGTCGATGCCGTCCATCTGCGTATCGCGGACCGCGTACGTCACTTGACCGGCATGCACCTGCTGGAGCGCCTGCTGCATATTGTCGGCATTCTCGTCAGGCGCCGCTTCCTCCTGAAACGCGATGATGGCGGCGATGCCCTGCGGAATCGACTTGCTCGGAACGACGATCACTTGCTTGTCTTCCACGAGCTCGACTGCCTGCTGGGCAGCCATGATGATGTTGGAGTTATTGGGCAGTACGAACACGGTATGCGCTTCGACCTCCGAAACGGCCTTTACGATGTCCTCCGTGCTCGGATTCATCGTTTGTCCCCCGTGCAGCACGCGATCGACGCCCAGGCTGGTGAAGATTCCGCTCAGCCCCTCGCCTGCGGACACCGCTACGAAGCCGTATCGCTTCAAATCGTCCGTATCCGCGATTGCGTCAGCTTCGGCCGGAACCGCGGCAGCGGCTGCTTGAAGCGCAGGCTCTACCGTTCCGAACGGCTGCTCCGATTCCAAAATGTGCGTGTGCTGATCGCGCATATTTTCGATCTTGATCCGGCTCAGCTCGCCGTACTGCTGGGCATGCGTCATTACCGTTCCGGGATATTCGGCATGGATATGAATTTTGACCAGATCGTCGTCAGCCACGACGAGCAGCGAATCTCCATACGCGGACAGCTGCTCGCGGAAGAGCGCTTCGTCAAAAGGCCGGGAGGCCGTCTTGGACGGGTTCAACCGGATCATGAACTCGGTGCAGTACCCATATTCGATATCTTCCGTCGCCAGGTGGGCCTGCGCGCTCTTCAGTTCGGCGTGAGCCTGGACGTTCACGGCCGTATTCTCCGGTTCCAGCAGCTCGTCGATCGGCTGCACCGCGCCAAACGCCACATACGGCATATCCGCCGGCTCAACCACCTCATCTTGACCTTCAAGCGCCGACATAAACCCTTCATAGATCAATACCAAGCCTTGTCCACCCGAATCGACAACGCCAACCTGCTTCAGCACCGGAAGCAAATCGGGTGTACGGTTTAAAGCGTCCTGCCCTTGACGCAGAAGCTCGGACACAACCGTCGTCACATCCGATTGACGCTTTGCCGTCACGACCGCTTGTTTGGCCGCTTCTTTGGCTACCGTCAGAATGGTGCCCTCCACCGGTTTCACCACTGCCTTATACGCAATATCGACGCCGTTCTGAAAAGCGGCTGCGACCTGCTGCGCGTTCGCTGTGCTAAGGTCGGCCACGGCTTTCGAAAAACCGCGGAACAACTGCGACAGAATGACGCCCGAGTTACCGCGTGCACCCATCAACAGCCCTTTGGCCAGCGCCTCGGCTGCCTTCCCGAGGTGTTCGGACGGCCTGCGCCGCAGCTCCTCGACCCCGGATGTAAGGGTTAGATTCATATTCGTTCCTGTATCTCCATCCGGCACCGGAAACACGTTCAGCGCGTTGACTCGATCGACATTCGTCTTCAGCCGAAGAGCCCCCGCCTCCACCATTCGGATAAAATCCGCACCGTTCAATTCATTGAAGCGCTTACTCAAAAAGACCATTCCCCTTCCTGCTATTCCCTATCCCGCGCCAGGCCCCTGGCCCGGTCGCAACTGATGCCTCTGCTTAGTCTTATTGGGCGATACGAACGCCTTGTACGAAAATGTTGACGGCATCGACTTGCAATCCCGCCACTTCGCGAAGCATGTACTTCACTTTGGTTTGAACGTTGTGCGCCACAACGGAAATCTTCGTGCCATAGCTAACGACGATATATAAATCAATGGCGAGAATGCCCGTTTCATCGCGATGCACTTCAACGCCGCGGCTCAGGTTATCCCTTCGCAGAAGCTCGGCGATTCCGTCCTTGAACTGGTTGCGCGACGCCATGCCGACAAGCCCGTAACATTCCAGAGCTGCGGAGCCGGCGAGTACGGAGACTACTTCGTCCGTCACATATATTTTGCCATAGGGTGAAGCCAGTTCAATAGCCATCTTTAGAACGCTCCTTTAATTTAGATTACGATGGACTATGTAACATTGTACTATATCTGTTGCAAGAAATAAATAAACTTCCATGAAAAGTGCCAAGATTGTCCTTTCGTTCCGTTGACGGCTTTTACCCACTGTGCTATCATAGTTAAGTATGCTTTGAGCGCGTATGCTTTAAGGAGGTGTAACACATGTCCCGTAAATGTTTTATTACCGGTAAAAGTCCGAGCACTGGAAACCACGTATCCCATGCGAACAACAAAGCGAAACGCACATGGGGAGTTAACGTGCAAAAGGTCCGCATTCTGGTGGACGGCAAACCTAAACGTGTTTGGGTAAGCACGAAGGCTTTGAAATCCGGCAAAGTAACTCGCGTGTAATCTGCGCTTGCAGACAAAAAGCACCTGTTTCAGGTGCTTTTTTAGTTTGCCCCGAACTTCGAAGGCTGCAAGTCGACCCGTATAAGTATGGGTGGCGTACGTTCAGTTTTTACTGAATGTATTAAGTACCGCCTTCACAAACCCACCTAAAAACTTCGGAAGCTTGATTGTGTAAAATTTCATTTTGCATCCTCCTCCCGGGCTTTGACTGGCAAAGCCACTTCGTCAGCATAGTCATAAGCTTTGCGAAAGCAAAGTCGCTTCGTAAGCAGTTGCTCGGCTTTGCCCGGCAAAACCATTTTCGTAAGCATTATATTCGTACCGCTCCCCAAAGGTGACTTACCTTTTTCTTCCGGTTCACACATCCAATGGCATGCTAGAGCCATAACTTTTTACTTTATATTATTAACTCCTCCGATTAATTATGACTTCACACGAGACAAGATTTACGCAGTCCGGGGGACTTTCTTCCTCTCGGCTTTCCCGCTTGACCCTAAGCAAGATAGCAGCACGCCGAGCACGCCGATTCGCTGCAGGTGTCACGCTTGGTTTGAAGGAGGGGCACAAGGTGAGCCGGATGGTAATGCCGATGCGTCCGCCATGTAAAGCTCACGCCCGAAAAAAAACGCCGCCCCAACCGATAAGTTGGAGCGGCGCTTACACAGCGTCAAGCCGGCTGCGCAGGTTCGTTCATAAACAAAAACACCGCGTAGAAGCATATGAACAGAAAGTAAAAGCCGACTGCCGCGGCGACAAAACCGATGCGCATGGCGCGCGAGTCGTTGCGCGTAAAAAACTGGTAGCCGACGTACAGTGCTCCCAGTGAGAACACATACTTGCTCAGATCCTGCATAATCGAGAATAGAAAGATAAGACCGCCGCCTAACAGGCCGAACACCACAACTTTTGCCGCAGGCAAGCTGGAATCAGCGCTCCTCCCCGCGAATGGCGCGGATCGCGGCGGCACGGTCCGGTTGGCCGAACACCGCGTTGCCCGCCACCAGCACGTTGGCCCCGGCAGCCGCCACAAGCTTGGCCGTCTCGGCATTGATGCCTCCGTCCACTTCGATGTCGATGTGCGCCAAACCCCGCTCATTCAACATCTTACGCAGCGAACGAATTTTCTCCAGCGACCCCGGAATGAAGCTTTGGCCCCCGAAGCCGGGGTTTACCGTCATGACGAGCACCAAGTCCACGATTTCCAGCGGCGCGTATTCGATCGCCGATAACGGCGTAGCCGGGTTTAAGACAACTCCCGCCTTGACTCCCTGCTCTTTAATGCCGTGAAGCGTGCGGTGCAGATGCACGCACGCTTCTGCATGCACGGAGATCAGATCTGCGCCGGCTTTAGCGAACGCCGGCACATAACGATCCGGTTGTTCGATCATCAGGTGAACGTCGAGCGGAAGCTTCGTTCTCGGCCGAAGGGCTTCCACCACAAGCGGTCCGATCGTCATATTCGGCACGAAGTGCCCGTCCATCACATCGACGTGAAGCCAATCGGCTCCGCCCTGCTCCACGTCTGCCACCTCCTCGCCCAGACGGGCGAAGTCGGCGGAAAGAATCGATGGCGCTATGCGCAGCATCGTTAATACCTCCTTTTTTGACCGCGGATTTCTTCCAGAAACAGTACGTAATCCGAATACCGCGAGGCCGCGATCCGCCCCTGCTCCATCGCTTCCTGCACTTTACAATCAGGCTCGTGCAGATGAAGGCAGCCGCGGAATCGGCATTGCGCCGCGAACGGCGCGAACTCGCGGAAGCATGCGCCCAGACCTTCGGCGTCAACCTGCAGAAAGTCAAGCTGGCTGAACCCCGGCGTATCGGCGACTATGCCGCCGTTCGGCAGGCGCAGCAGCTCGACATGACGCGTCGTATGCTTGCCCCGGCCAAGCTTCATGCTGATTTCGTTCGTTTCCAGCTGCAGCCCGGGAATCATCGCATTAAGCAGCGTCGACTTGCCGACGCCCGACTGACCCGCGAACACGCTGATCCGTCCGGAGAGACGTTTACGCACCTCTTCCACGCCGACCCCTTCCTTGGAGCTCGTGACAAACACCGGATAGCCGATCGACTCGTACAAACGCACGACCGCCTCAAGCTCCTCCGACGAATCCTCATCCGTCTTGTCCGATGCGGACGGGGACCACAAATCCCGCTTCGTCAAGCAAATGATCGTATCCAGTCCCGCGCTTTCGGTATGCACGAGAAATTTATCGAGCAGCGGAATGTTAAGCGCCGGCTCCCCGACCGAAAACACAAGAACGACTTGTTCCACGTTGGCGATCGGTGGACGCACGAGCTCCGAGGACCGAGGCAAAATTTCCGTGACCGTTCCTTCCCCGTTCTCCGTCAATTCGTAAGCGACCCGGTCTCCGACCAGCGGCGAGATGTTCCGCTTCTTGAAGACGCCGCGCGCCCGGCATTGAATATATTCGGAATCGTGGGACCCTTCCGCCAGCACGTAGTAATATCCGCTTAATGCCTTGACGATCAATCCGTTGGGCATTATGACATTCGGCCTCCCGTTGTCGTATTTCCGCTTGCTCCTCCGGCTGGCACGCTTGTGCCGCCCTGCGCGGGCTTCGCCCCGCCGTTGTTTGCAGGAGCCTGACTATCCGTCCCGGCCGGCTTGTTGGTGCCGCCCTGCTGCTGAATCCCCGTCCCGCCGGCGCCGGTATTCGGCGTTCCAGTGCTCGGCGTTACAGGCTTGCCGCTTTTTTGCATCAAATAATCCTGATACGTCACCGTAATCAGATCGGCGATATTGTTATCCACCTTAACCTGGATGACCGCGTTTTTATCCGGGGACACGACCAGCTTCACTTGAAGCATCTCCGTCTTCGTTACGTTGCTCAGCGTTTGATATTCCGTCGGCGTGTCGTAAGTCGCGTCGGTCAACAAAATTTTGACCGTTGACGCTTTCCCCTCTTGCGCAGGCTTGATCGGTATGCTGACGGACATCGGTCCGGCTTCTTCCGGAAGACCCGAACTGACCGTTAACGTGATTTCTGTTCCCGGCGGCACGGAATCATTCGGCTGGTAAGGGAACTGCCCGATGACCTTGCCCTTCGATTGCTTATAGCTAGCCTCGTAGGTAATTCCATCCTTAGCGAGCTTCAGGTTGTTGACCAGCAGCATGTTTTTCGCTTCATTCTCCGTCTTGCCGATCAAATTCGGCATCGGGATGGATTCGCGCCCTTTGGACACAACCAGCTTCACCATGACGGCCGCCGGATCGGCGAATTCTTCGTCCGCCGCCGGCGTCTGGCTCACGACCGTGTCCGGCGGCTCGTCCATAAACTTCGATTCGACGACGATGTTCTTCTCGGCGATGCCCAGCTCCTTCAACCGCGTTGTCGCATCGCCAAGCTTCAATTTCACCAGGTCGGGCATTTTTTTCTTATCCGGCCCTTGGCTGACGTACAGCGTAATCTTCGAGCCGACATTCACCTTCATGTCGGAATGGCTTTGACGGACAACCGTGTCCTTAGGCGAATTTTTGTCATCCTTGACGTACTCGAATTCCGACTCCAGCTTCGCGTCGTGCAGCATCTGCTGCGCTTGCACGAGCTGCAGGCCGACGACGGTCGGGACGTCCACCCGCTCGATCATCACTTTAGCCTTAACCACACCGACCGCATACCACATGCCGCCCAGCACCGCAAGCAGCACAAGGATGATAACCAGCGGTTTTACCCAGCGTTTCTTCTTGCGCGGAGCCGCAGGTTCCTCCTCATCGTCCTCGTCGTCCTCGGCTGCCTGCAGCGAGGAACGGTCGATCGTAAATTGGTCGGGCCTTAGAGCCGGCATGACGCGCGTCCGTTCTTCATCGAGCTCGTCGTCATCGAGGAAGTTGACCTTCGGCTCGTTTCGGCGATGCGGCAGCAGGCACGATTCCAGATCGCCGAGCATTTCTTTGGCGGAACGATACCGTTCCGTCGTGCTTTTCCGCATCGCCCGCAAAATGACGTTCTCGACGCTCTGCGGAATGAGCGGATTTACTTTGCGCGGCTCCTCGACGTCCTCCTGCAAATGCTTCAGTGCAACGCTGATCGGGCTCTCCCCGAGAAAAGGAAGACGACCGGTCAGCATTTGGTACATGACGATCCCTAGCGAGTACAAATCGGATTGCTCGCCGGTCGGCGTACCTTTGGCATGCTCCGGCGAGAAATAATGCACCGAACCGACCACCGAGCCGGTTTGTGTGATCGTAGAGGATGTAACGGCGCGCGCGATGCCGAAATCGGTCACTTTGACGCGTCCGTTTTTGCCAATCAGGATATTGTGCGGCTTGATGTCGCGATGGATGATTTGATTATGGTGTGCGTGATCGAGCGCATCGCAGATTTGACCGGCGATATGCACGGCTTCTTCCACCTGCAGAGGCGCCCTCGTTTTAATCAAATCGTTCAAGGTCGTCCCTTCGATGTACTCCATCACGATGTAATGCACGTCTTCTTCCTGACCGACGTCGTAGATGCTGACCACATTCGGATGCGATAAGGAGGCGGCCGCTTGCGCTTCGCGGCGGAACCGCTGGATGAATTCCTCGTCGTGCACGTACTGCTGGCGGAGCACTTTCACGGCCACATGTCGATGTAATAAAATATCTAGTCCTTTGTATACGATGGCCATTCCTCCGCCGCCGACCCGCTCGAGAATTTCGTAACGTCCTCCTAGCTGTCTGCCGATCATTCCATCCCTCACCCCGCTTCTCCGTTAGGTTCCGACGCCCGATGCCGGGAATCGTTAGCCATCAATACGACAGTGACGTTATCGTCGCCGCCCGCAGCCAGCGCTTCGTTGATCAAGCCGCGAACTTTGTCCTCAAGATCGCCTTCTCCCAACACCGTATGTAAAATGCGCTGCTGCTCCACGAGACCGCTAAGGCCGTCGCTGCACAGCAGCAGCATGTCGCCGGACTGCCAGGAAATTTCCTGCACGTCAACCTCGATCGTAGGCTCCGTGCCCAGCGCCCGTGTCAACACATTGCGGCGCGGATGGTGTTCCGCCTCTTCACGGCTGATTTGCCCGCTCTTGACCAGCTCGTTCACGAGCGAATGATCCTCCGTCAGCTGTTCGATATGACCGCCGCGAATGCGGTAAGCCCGGCTGTCCCCGATATGCGCGATCACAGCGGATTCACTGCTGGCCAGAACAGCGACCACCGTTGTTCCCATTCCGTGGTAGTTTTCCCGCTCGGAAGCGTACTCAAATATTTTCTCATTCGCTTTTTCGATCGCCGAACGCAGACGCTGGCCCCGCTGCTCGCCGTTCAGATCAGCGTCCATCGGATGCAGACCTTGCGGAATCCATTCGATCGCCATTGCGCTTGCGATATCGCCCGCCTGATGACCGCCCATGCCGTCGGCGACGATGGCGAGCGCCCATCCGTCCGGTTGATCCTGAACGAGCGCACGGTCTTCATTGACCGTGCGGACCCGTCCAATATCGGATAAAAAGGCCATTTTCAACATCGTAGGTTTCACCTCGCACCCGACTCCATATGCTTCGCCCGCAATTGTCCGCAAGCCGCGGCGATGTCGCTGCCCTGCTCGCGGCGGATCGTGGCGTTCACTTTGTTCTTCTCGAGAATGCGTTGGAACGCGAAGATATCGTTGCGCGGCGTACGCACGTAGTCGCGCTCGGATACGAAGTTGACCGGGATGAGGTTGACGTGAGCCATCGGGAACGTCTTGAGCACCCGAGCCAGCTCCTCCGCATGCTCCGGTCTGTCGTTTACATTCCCCATCAAAGCGTATTCGAACGTGATGCGGCGGCCGGTCTTGGCCACATAGTAACGACAGGCTTCCAGCAAGTCGGCAAAAGGATAGCGCCGGTTCACCGGCATCAGCTTGGAACGCAGCTCGTCGTTTGGCGCGTGTATCGAGATCGCCAGATTGATCTGCGTATCTTCGTCCGCAAAACGGTAAATGTTCGGCACGATGCCGCTCGTCGATACCGTAATGTGGCGCTGCCCGATGTTCAGACCTTTCGGATGAATCATCACCTTGAGAAACTTCATGACGGCGTCATAGTTCTCGAACGGCTCGCCAATGCCCATGATGACGATGCTGCTGACGCGCTCTTCCGTTTCATCGAGCAGTTGCTGGGCTTTGACCACCTGCGCGATAATTTCGCCCGAGGTCAAATTCCGCTTCAAGCCGCCTAGCGTGGAAGCGCAGAACGTACAGCCGATCCGGCAGCCGACTTGCGTCGTGACGCAAATGCTGTTGCCGTAGCTGTGCTTCATGATGACCGTTTCGATCGCGTTCTTATCCGTTAATTCGAATAGAAACTTCACGGTACCGTCTTTGGACCGGTAGTGCGCCACTTCGTTTAACGTGACGAAGTCGAACTGATCCCGCAGCTTGTCCCGCAGCGATTTCGGCAGGTTCGTCATCGCGTCGAAGCTTGAAACTCTTTTCACATATAACCAGTCAAAAATTTGGCCGGCGCGAAAGCCCGACTCTCCGTTCTCTTTCACCCAAGCCTGCCAATCCTCTAACGTATAATCGTAGACGTAGGGCTTAAGGTTGGTGGGCATTTTGCTTGCTGGCAGTTCCATATCTTATCACGACCCGTTTTTTCTAAATTGAAGGCCCTTCGGGCAATACTGCCGAAAAGGCCACGTTTTATTTTACCACATTTTAAACGCTTATGCTCGTTTGCGCAGACGGGCGATAAAAAAGCCGTCCGAGCCGTATTCGTACGGCATCAGCTGGCGCATCGCCGCCGGCCCGCCCGGAGGCGCGTCCGCCGAAAAATCGGGGTGCTCGCGCAAAAAGCTTTGCACCATCTCTTCGTTCTCGGCCTTCTCCACCGTACACGTGCTGTAAACGAGCACGCCGCCCGGCTTCAGCAGCGGTGCGACCGCCGCGAGGAGGTCGCGCTGAATGCTGCAGACGGCTGCGATTTCCGCTTCCGTTTTGGCCCACTTCAAGTCCGGCTTGCGGCGGATGACCCCGAGCCCCGAGCACGGGGCATCGAGCAGGATCCGGTCAAAGCTCCCCGGCGGAAAATAGCGGTCAAGCTCGCGGGCGTCGGCGGTCATCGTGCGGATCGACTTCAGGTCAAGTCGATCCGCTTGCCCGGCGATCAGCTGCGCCTTGTGCTCGTGCACGTCGCAAGCGACGATCTCGCCGCGATCGCCCATCTTCTCGGCCATATGCGTCGTCTTGCCCCCCGGCGCCGCGCAGCAGTCGAGCACCCGTTCGCCCGGCTGCGGATCGACCCATTCGGCGACGAGCATCGAGCTCTCGTCCTGCACGGAGAACAGACCGCTTGCGAACTCGGGCGTCAGCGCCATGTTGCCGCCGCCTCGAACGACGACGCCGGAAGGCGCCAGCGCGGAGGCCTGCGCGTCCAGGCCCTGCTTCTGCAGCCGCTCGATCAGCGTCTGCGGATCGAGCCGCAGACGATTGGCGCGCAAGCTGACCCGGGGCGGCTCGTTGTTTGCGCGGCACAAGTCGCGCGCTGCGGATTCGCCGTACTGCGCGATCCAGCGCCGCACCATCCATTCGGGGTGCGACTCTTCGAGCGCGATTCGCGCCGCTGGCGGTAAATCCGCCGGCAGCGCAAGCTCGCCTTTGCGCCGGAGCACATTGCGCAGCACGCCGTTCACCATGCCTGAGATGCCCGAATGGCCGCGGCGCTTCGCCAGATTGACCGCTTCGTTCACGATCGCGTGGTCGGGAATCCGGTCCAAGTAATACAGCTGATAGAAGCTTAGACGCAGCAAGCTTCGCACCCACGGCTCCAGCTTCGCCAGCCCTTTCGCCACAAAAGGCGTTAAGAAATAATCGATCGTATTGAGTCGCTGCACCGTCCCGTATACGATTTCCGTCGCGAGGCCCGCATCCGGCTTATCAAGCTTGTACGCCTGCAGCGTTTGGTTCAGCAGCAGGTTGCTGTAAGCGCGGTCGGCGTCGATCCGCGTCAGCACGTCGAGAGCTGCTTCCCGGGCCGTGCCCCGCACAGGCTTGCGGGCCGGCGGTTTAACGGCGGGACCGCTCCTGCCGCCCGATGCGTTCGGGCGCCCCGCTCCGCGTACGTTGCCCGCACGTTGCGGCGATCCGGCAGACGGCTGCCCTTCGCGGCGGCTGTCCGCCCCTGCTTTCCTTGTGTCGCTCATGTTAGATCTCAGCTCCCGTCATCCTGCGAACCCAGCACCGTGCCGGGCGCCAATTGTCCGCCCCGCACGAACGTAGCGGCGTCCATCGCTTTCTTGCCTGCCGGCTGCAGCTCCGTAATCCGCAGCACACCTTCGCCTGCGGCTACGACGATGCCGCCGGGGCCCACTTCCAGCACAGTGCCCGGCTGAACGCCGGCCCTCGCAACTTCCGCTGCATTCGGCTTGGCGCACGCCCATATTTTCAGCACCTCACCGTTCCATAGCGTATAGGCGCCCGGACGCGGGTGCAGCGCGCGCACCAGATTCCAGATGGCCGTGGCCGGCTGGTGCCAGTCGATCCGCTCCTGCTCGCGCGTGATGTTGGGCGAGTATACCGCATCGCTATCCGCCTGCGGCACCGCTTGTACGCGCCCGGCCAGCAAGTCCGGCAGCGTCGATTCCAGCAGCGCCGCCCCGGCGGCGCTTAATTTATCGAACATCGTACCGGTTGTATCTTCGTCGCCGATCGGCACCTCGATACGGCTGATCATATCGCCCGTATCAAGTCCTTCGGCCATGTACATGATCGTGACGCCGGTCACTTTGTCACCGTTCATGACGGCGTAGTGAATCGGCGCGCCGCCTCTGTATTTCGGCAGCAGCGAAGCGTGAATGTTGATGCAGCCGAGCTTCGGCAGGTCGAGCACCGACTTCGGTAAAATTTGACCGTAAGCGGCGGTGACGATCAAATCCGGCTTCAGCTCGCGAATCGCTTCCACCGATTCCGGCCGTCGCAGACGCTCCGGCTGCAGTACGGGCAGGGCGTGCTTCTCGGCCTCGACCTTAACCGGCGTCGGTGTCAGCACACGCTTGCGTCCGACGGGACGGTCTGGCTGCGTCACAACCCCGACCACGCGGACTCCGTCGAACCGCAGTAAAGCTTGCAGCGCCGGAACAGCAAATTCCGGCGTTCCCATAAAGACGACTCTCACACTCATGCTTCGTCCTGCTCCGAATCTTCAGGCGTTCGATACATCGACTCCGCCAAGTCCGTATACAAAATCCCGTCCAAGTGATCCACTTCATGCTGAATGCAGCGGGCGAGCAGTTCCCTGCCTTCAATTACGATTTCTTCGCCGTTGCGGTTCAAGCCTTTCACCTTCACGCGCTCAGCCCGGCGCACGTCCCCGCGAAGTCCGGGAATGCTCAGGCAGCCTTCCGGCCCGAATTGTTCGCCGTCCTTCTCGATAATTTCCGGGTTAATCAGCTCGATCAACCCGTGCTCGTCGCCGACGTCCATCACAATGACACGCTTCAAAATACCGATTTGCGGCGCTGCCAAGCCTACCCCTTCCGCATCGTACATCGTATCGGCCATATCATCCAGCAGCTTATGAATGTTGGGTGTAATTTTCGGCACCGGCTTGCTTTTTTCCCGCAGAACGGGGTCCGGATCTTTCACGATGATTTTAATTGCCATAACGTTCAGCACCTTTCTATAGTAAACATGACTTGCTGTTGCTTCTAAGACCTATAGTATGTAGAGCAGCTGCACAAGGTAACGTTAGGAATAAGAGGAACAAGAACACCGTCTGTTTCGAATACGGACTTCTCCGGATCATAGCGGAACTTCCGTACGCTATCTGTTTCAAACGCCGCCCGGTTCCGGAAACAAGCTTGCCAACCTGCAAATAACGAACTCGAGGCTCCGCTATTTCCTCAACAACGCTTGCCGACCCGACGAATAAGCGTTCAAGTCGGCTTCTCCTTGCGGCTTACATCAAGATCTGCGGGTCCACATCGATCGAGACGGTCAGCTTGTGCTGCTTCATCGGTTCGTCGAGCACCGAAACCGCTTGCTGCACAAGCTCTTCGATGCGGGAATCTCCCCGATATTTTATCATGCATTGGAATCGATATCTATCTTTGATCCGGGAGATCGGCGAAGCGACGGGGCCCAAGACCTCAAACTCCGTCGAGTCTTTCGGCAAAGCGACCGCGAGCGCCTTCAACCGTCCGGCCAGCGCTTCCCCGGAACGAATCAGCAGTTGCACCTGTTCGTGAGACAGCGTAATCAGCACCAGCTGATGAAACGGCGGGTAATGGTGAAGCTTGCGCATCAGCATTTCCTTGCGCATGAAGCCCAAATAATCGTGACGGCTGGCGCTGACGATGCTGTAATGCTCCGGTGTGTACGTCTGCACGAACACCTCGCCCGGCAGCTGGTGGCGTCCGGCCCGGCCCGCTACCTGCGTCAGCAGCTGGAACGTCCGTTCGGCCGCGCGAAAATCCGGCAGATTCAGCACCGAATCGGCGGCCAGCGCTCCGACCAGGGTCACATCGGGAAAATCAAGCCCCTTGGCCACCATCTGCGTGCCGAGCAGCACATCCGCCTGGCGGTTGCGGAACATCGTCAGCCACTTCTCGTGCGAGCCTTTCTCCGTCGTCGTATCGACGTCCATCCGGATGACCCGGATGCCGGGAAACAGCTTGCCGAGCTCCTCTTCCACCCGCTGTGTCCCGGTACCGAAATGGCGGATATGCTCGCTCCCGCAATCCGGACAGACGGACAGCTCCCGCTCCGCATAGCCGCAATAATGGCAGCGGACGGCGCGCGAGCTCTGATGGTACGTGAGTGAAATGTCGCAATGCGGACACTGCGCCACATACCCGCACGTGCGGCACATGACGAACGTCGCATACCCGCGGCGGTTCAGCAATAAAACGATCTGTTCTTTCTTGTGTAACCTTACTTCGATCGCTTTATACAACGCGCGGCTGAACATCGAGCGATTGCCGTTCTTGAGCTCCTCCCGCATATCGACGATATGCACCGGAGGCAGCGGACGGCCTTCCACCCGGCTTGCCATCGACAACAGCTCGAAGCGCGGCCGGTCCTCCGTGGCCAGCCGTTCTGCCTCAACGCTGGTGCGGTACATGCTCTCCAGCGACGGCGTCGCCGAACCGAGCACAACCGATGCCCCATGCTCGCGCGCGCGGGCGATCGCCACGTCGCGCGCATGGTACTTCGGGCTCTCTTCCTGCTTATAGGTCGATTCGTGTTCTTCATCGATAATAATGAGCCCGAGCTTCGTAAAAGGCGCGAATACCGCCGATCTTGCGCCGATCACGACACGCACCTCGCGGCGTACGATTTTGCGCCACTCGTCATAACGCTCCCCATGCGACAAACGGCTGTGCAGCACGGCGACTTGGTGGCCGAACCGGCCCTTGAACCGCTCCACCATTTGCGGCGTCAGCGAGATTTCGGGCACGAGCACGATCGCTTCGCGTCCCTGATCCAGACACGTCTGGATGGACTGCAGGTATACTTCCGTCTTGCCGCTTCCGGTTACGCCGTGCAGCAGAAAGATGCGCCGCTCCCGGGCCAGCACCGCCCGGCGAATCCGGTCGTACACGTCCTGCTGTTCAGGCGTCAACGGCAGCGGCGTCGTCGGCTTGAAGGTGCGGGACCCATAAGGATCCCGCCGCACCTCCACTTCCTCGAGCCGCAACCAACCGCGCTCCACCAAACCTTTGACCGCCGATGCCGTAATATGCAGCTTGGTCTGCAAATCCGTCAGCTTCACGGGCTCCGGTACCGGCTGCTCGCGAAAAAAACGCAGCACCTCGTGCTGCTTCGCCGCGCGCGCCGGCAGCTCCGCGATCCACGCATCCAGCTGCGACGGATCGTCCGGCGGGAACACGGTCAGCGCCTTCTTCACCGTCATCCGGTCTTTGACCATCTGCCGTTCGACAAGAACGCCTTCCTCCAACAGCTGCTTGATCCGCCCGCCGGCTTCGGGAAATTTCGCAAGCAGCGACTCGGGCTCAACGCTCTCCTGCTTGCGGACGTAATCGACGATCATACGATGCTCGGGAAACAGCATCGCTGCGGTCTCTGCACGTTCGCTCTCCTCCGCGACCGCCACGTGACGCTCATATTTCGCCTTCAACGCGCCGGGAATCATCGCCTGCAAGGCGACAATTTCATGGCACACATACGTACGGCCGATCCAGCGGGCAAGCTTGACGAGCTCCGGCGTAAGCGGCGGCGTAACGTCGAGCACCTGCTTGATCGGCTTCAGCTTGCTTACGTCGATATCGGATCCGTTCTGCAGCTCGACCACGAACCCCTGCACCGTACGCGGGCCGAACGGGACGCCGACCCGGCTGCCGACGGCCACGAGCTCGAGCAGCGGCTCCGGCACCACATAGTCGAACGAGCGATTCGTCGGCTTGGCCGGGACATCGACTATCACTTTGGCGATCATGCGCCCGTTGCATCCCCCTTCGTCAGACGGTCGGCGATCAGACTGAGCAGCCGCGATGCGACCTCCCGCTTACCCAGCATCGGCAGCGCTTCGACCAAGCCGCTCGCATCGAAGATGCGCACGATGTTCGTATCGGTGCCGAAGCCGGCCCCTTCCAGCGTCACGTTGTTCGCGACAAGCAGATCGCACCGTTTCCGTTGCAGCTTGTCCATCGCGAACTTCTCCAGATCCCGGGTTTCGGCCGCAAAACCGACGACGAGCTGCTTCGTTTTCCGTTCGCCGACAAGCTGCAGAATGTCCGGATTTTTGACCAGCCTCATCGTCATTTCGTCTTCCATCTTTTTGAGTTTATGTTCATACTGCTCGGCCGGCCGATAATCGGCGACCGCCGCCGCTTTGATGATCACATCCTGATCGTCCATCCGGGACAATACCGCATCGCGCATCTCCAGTGTCGATTCCGCCTGAACGAGCGTCACGCCCGGCGGGACCGGAACCGAAACCTTGCCCGACACAAGCGTGACGTCCGCTCCCATACGAGCCGCCGCCTCGGCGATCGCGTACCCCATTTTGCCCGAGGAATCGTTGCTGATGTAGCGAACCGGATCGATGCGTTCCAGCGTTGCGCCAGCCGTGATCAGCACCCGCTTCCCCTTCAACCGTCCGTCTTCGGCAAAATGCTGCTCGATCGCCCGCATGATCTCCTCCGGCTCGGCCAACCGGCCTTTGCCTACATAACCGCACGCCAATTGACCGGTACCCGGTTCGACGAAACGAACGCCGCGGTCCGCCAGCGTCTTCATATTTTGCTGAACGGCCGGATGCGCGTACATATGCACGTTCATTGCCGGTGCGACCAGGACCGGCGCCGTCGTCGCAAGCAGCGTCGTACTGAGCATATCGTCGCCAAGTCCGTGCGCCATTTTGCCAATCACGTTGGCCGTCGCAGGCGCAACGACGAACAGGTCCGCACGGTCGGCGAGATCGATGTGCTGGACGACGGACGCATCCTTCTCGTCGAACGTATCGACTGCCACCTCATGACGCGATAACGTCTGGAACGTCAGCGGCGCCACAAACTTAACGGCCGATGCGGTCATAATGACCCGAACTTCAGCACCCGCCTGCGCCAGCTTGCTGCACAACGCGGCCGCTTTATAAGCGGCGATGCCTCCGCTAACGCCGAGGACGATCGTTTTTCCGTTCAACCCTTTCGACATCCGCCGAATCCCCTCTCCCTTTCTGCGCTAAAAAAATAACAACCACGAAGGGTTGTTTTACTTAATCGTTTCTTTGTTTTGGAGCTTCTCGTACGAAATATGATCTTCGTATATTTCTTCTAGCGCCAGGCCAACAAATTTATGCGAGCGTTTTTGACGAACTTCGCTTTTGGCTCCGTCACGCAGCAAGCGCGCCCGTTTGGCGGCTGCGACGACGAGCGAGTATTTGCTGTCGACTTTATCCAAAAGCCGGTCAATGGAAGGATACAACATGTTATTTTCTCACCTCTTCCATCCAATGTTGAATTTTTGACACCATGCGGTCCTTGCGGCAATGTTCCGCCGTCAAGATGCTGCGAATGCGATGGCAGGCCAAATCGACCTGATCGTTCACGATCGCATAATCGTATTGCTCCATCATCGCGATTTCTTCCAAGGCGACCGACATCCGGTTTCTAATGGATTCTTCCGATTCGGTCCCGCGGCCGACGATGCGGCTTTCCAGTTCAGTCAGCGAAGGAGGCAGCAAAAATATAAATACGCCGTTCGGGAACTTTTGTTTCACCTTCAAGGCGCCCTGCACTTCGATTTCCAGAATGATGTCTTTCCCGCTGTTCAACGTATCTTCCACGAATTTGCGAGGGGTTCCGTAGAAATTACCGACGTACTCGGCCCATTCCAGCATTTGGTCCTGTTCGATCAACTGCTGAAAGTGTTCCCTCGACTTGAAAAAATAATTCACCCCGTCGACTTCGCCCTCTCTGGGCGAACGCGTCGTAGCCGATACCGAATAAACGATGTCCGGCGCACAGGCGCGAAGCGCTTTGCATACGGTGCCCTTGCCTACGCCGGATGGTCCGGACAGGACAATCAAAATCCCTTTGTCCGAAGGGGAAACACTTACATTACTCGTCATGATCATCGTCCTTATTGGAAAGTCGGTGTGCCACCGTTTCCGGCTGGACGGCGGACAAGATCACATGATCGCTGTCGGTAATAATCACAGCACGGGTACGGCGACCGTAGGTCGCATCGATCAGCATATGGCGGTCTCGCGCTTCTTGGATAATCCGTTTGATCGGCGCCGATTCCGGGCTGACGATGGAAATGATTCGATTCGCGGAAACAATGTTCCCGAAACCGATATTGATAAGTTTGATCGCCATTGAATGGTTCCCCCTGGTTCTTTGCTTCCCTCGGCGTTTCGGTCGCGAGCGGAAAAGAAAGAATGATAGTCCGAATTTACTCGATATTTTGAATCTGCTCGCGTATTTTCTCGAGTTCCGCTTTCATATCCACGACGACGGCGGCAAGACCCGCATGACTCGCTTTCGAGCCGACGGTATTGACTTCCCGGTTCATTTCTTGAACGAGAAAATCGAGCTTGCGACCGACGGGCTCCGTTTCGCTCAGCAGCTTGCGGAATTGCTCCGCGTGGCTTTCCAGCCTGATCAATTCTTCATCGATGCTCGCGCGATCCGCGAACAGTGCCACTTCCATAGCCAGACGCGTTTCGTCCAGCTCCGTCTGCTGCAGCATATCCTGAATGCGGCTCCTAAGCTTGACGGCATATTCTTGAATGATCTGAGGTGCAAGCCGGGCGGCGTGCTGCCGGAACCGTTCGATGGCTTCCAAGCGACTGTGAATATCCCCCAGCAAAAAATTCCCTTCCCGCTCCCGCATGGAAACAAGCTCGGAGACGGCGGCATTGGCGCAAGCAGCGATTTCGTATTCAAGCGACTCCTCATCGAGATCCGGTTTGTCGCGAAACGACACAATCCCCGGCAAGCCCAGCACCTCACGCAGCGTGAGCTCGCCCGTAAGCGAGAGCTTCTCGCGGAGCGCCTCGGCCGCATGGCGGTAGCTTTGCGCCAGCGCCCAATCGATATCGACCTCGAGCGGCGCCTCACGGTCCCGTTCGACCGTAACGAACGCGTCGACGCGTCCCCGCTTCACTCGCTGTTGGATCGCCTGCTTCACCGTATTCTCATAACGGGCAAACTCGCGCGGAAGGCGAACCGCCACTTCGCAGTATCGATGGTTCACCGATTTGAGGTCGATCTGCATCCGAAATCCGGCGATGGAACGCTCAGCTTGTCCGAAACCGGTCATACTCGTCACCATGGCAGTCACATCCGTTACCCTATTTTAATTCATTTTGCAAGTGGGGACAAGTGGAAATCCCTGCGGCCCGCCTTCTCCCACACGTACTGCGTCAGCTCTACGGTCATCTCGTAAGCCATGAACGGCGTCATCAAGTAAATGCCGTTAAACCGCGAAATCGCCACGTCAAGCAGTTCTTTGGCGATTTGCACCCCCATCGCGCGTCCTTCCTCGCCCTTCAACCCGTTCATGCGCCGGCGCACATCGTCGGATAATTGAATGCCGGGCACCTCATTGTGCAGGTACTCCGCATTGCCTCCGCTGGCGAGCGGCATGATGCCAAGGAAGATCGGAATGTTCAGATGACGCGTCGCTTGATAGATGCTCTCGATCAGTTCGGCGTTGTACACGGGCTGCGTCATGATGTAGTCGGCGCCCGCCTCGATTTTGCGTTCGAGGCGCTGCACGGCTTTGTCCAAGTATTTGACATTCGGATTGAAGGCGGCCCCGACGATGAAGTTCGCTTTCTTCTTCAACGGCTTCCCGGAGAAAGCAACCCCTTCATTCAGCTGTTTGATCATACGAATGATCTCGAACGAAGTCAAATCGTACACCGAGCTGGAGCCGGGCAAATCGCCGAATTTCGCCGGATCGCCGGTGACCGCGAGCACGTGGTCGATGCCCAGCGCATGCAGCCCCATCATATGCGACTGCGTACCGATCATATTGCGGTCGCGGCATGCGATGTGAATAAGCGGCCGAATCCCGACGCGTTCCTGCACGATCGAACCGAGCGCCAGATTGCTCATCCGCGTCACGGCTAGCGAATTGTCGGCCATCGTCAGCGCGTCGACGCCGACTTCCTTCAAAGCGGCCGCGCCCTGCATAAACTTCGCGATATCCAAATCGCGAGGCGGGTCGAGTTCTACGATAACCGTCGGCCGTTCCTTGACGAGATCGACAATCGTCGGCTCCGCGGGTGGCGGCTCCGTGATCGCGATACCGCGCACCTTCTGCCATTCACTCGTCGCGAAGACGCCGGCTTCGCCGCTTATCCCCCGTGTCTGCTGCGCCCCGCTCTCGTTCGGCATGTAGCCTTCCAGAGCGGCGGCGATGGCGGCGATATGCTCCGGCGTCGTGCCGCAGCAACCGCCGACAATGCGTGCGCCGAGATCGGCGAATTTACGGGCGGACTCGCCGAAATAGGACGGCGTTGCGGCGAACGTATACCGGCCGTCCACGTAATCGGCCAGTCCCGCGTTCGGGAACACCGAGAACGGCGGCTTCTCGTCCATGCCGCTCGCCTGTTCGAGGGAGCGCAGGAGACCGTTCGGGCCGCTGCGGCAGTTGAAGCCGACGACGTCTGCGCCAGCCGCGAGCAGCTTCGAGAAAGCCTCGGGCATCGGCACCCCGTCCATCGTCGCGCCGACGCCTTCGGTCGTAAACTGGCAAATGACCGGCAGCGAGCTGACTTTGCGAATCAGCTTCAGCGCAAGCATCATTTCCTCCAAATCGAAAAACGTTTCAAGCAGCAGCCCGTCCACGCCCGCATCGGCCAGCACCTCGATCTGCTGGCGCAAATCTTCCTTGACCTTGGCGGTACGGACGTTCTTCCGTTTGCCTGCGCGAATCGAACCGACAGCCCCGACGACATAGGCATCGTCCCCGACCGCTTGACGCGCCAGCTTCACGCCGGCCCGGTTAATCGCCTCGACTTCTCCCTCCAGACCGAACTTCGACAGCTTCTCGCGGTTTGCGGAGAAAGTATTCGTCTCGATCAACCGCGCGCCCGCTTCATAATATCGCCGATGGACGTCCCGAATGACGTCGGGCTTGAGCAAATTCAATTCCTCGTAGGAGATGCCGACGGGAAAGCCCATTTGATATAAATAGGTGCCCATCGCCCCATCTCCGACCAGCACGCCACGGCGCAGCGCTTCTCTCAAATCCGGTTTCACTCGCGGCCTCCCCTTTCTTGCTTCTTATATAAGTGACGGGAGCGTTCCCGTATACACCGTCTCGGCAGGACCGGTCATGTACACGCGGTTGTCCGTCTCGTTCCATTCGATCAGCAGCTCGCCGCCCTTCAGAGCGACAATGCCCTTCCGGTCCATTTTGCCGTTCAACACGCCGGCAACGAGTGTCGCGCAGGCGCCTGTCCCGCAGGCCAGCGTAGGACCGGCGCCTCGTTCCCAGACGCGCATATCCGCATAGTCCCGGCTTTTGACCGTAGCGAACTCGACGTTGATGCGGCGCGGAAACAGCGGATGCGTTTCCAGCTTCGGCCCCCATGCGGCCAAGTCGAAACGGACCGCGTCCTCCACGAAAATGACGCAGTGCGGATTGCCCATCGATACGGCGGTAAACGTGAATTCACGGCCGTCTACCGCGACCGGATGCTCCAGCACCGGCTCGGCGTCGACCGTCGTCGGCACCTGCAAGCCGGCGAGTACCGGCTCGCCCATATCGACGCGCACCCGGGTCACCCGTCTGTTCTCCACCTGGAGCTGGACGACTTGCGGCCCGGCGCCGATCGTCTCGATCGTCAGCTCGGTTTGCCCCGCATCGACAAGCCCGTTGTCGTAAATGTACTTCGCCGCGCAGCGGATCGCATTGCCGCATTGTTCGGCCTCCGAGCCATCGGAATTGATAATGCGCATCATATAGTCAGCACGGTTGGACGGCAGCACGAACACGAGTCCGTCGGCCCCGATCCCGAAATGGCGGTCGCACAAGCGGACAGCCAGCTCGGAAGCGTCGGCGGGAAGCGTCTCCGTATTGGAAAAAACGATGAAATCGTTGCCCAATCCGTGCATTTTCGTGAAATTCATAGCGAAAACTCCCATTTTTACGGTTTATCCCCTACTATAGCGTAAAAAAGTGACGCTGCAAAGCGGTTCCGCAAAATTTTACCGCATCGCTCCAAAAAAAGCAACGGCCTTAGCCCCTGCGTCGCTGCAGGCGGCTCGGGCCGCATGTTTAGAGATTCTTATCGGACGACGGGCTTCATCGGGTTGCGCCCTTTGGGCAGCGTCGTCTGTTTGCGTTTGGACGTGCTGAGCAAGCTGCCCAGCCCCATAAGGAACGTCGGAATACCCGCGAACACGAGCACAAGCCCCCAATCGACGAGACCGAGCGGCACCGTCTTGAAGATCGGCTGCAGCGCGTCGACGTAAAGCACCGGGAACATCAGCAGCAGCGAAGACGCCACCGCCAGCACGAGCCAAACGTTCTGGAGCGGGTTGCGATGGAAAATCGAGCGCGAGCTGCGGCAATCAAACACGTGAATCAACTGAGCCATGACCAGCGTAACGAACGCCACGGTCTGCGCTTTCATGAGCGCGTTCGGGCTATCGGCGCCCTGTTTCAGCGTAATGTAGAATGCCGCCAGCGTACAAAGCCCGATCAAGATGCCGCGGCTGACGATTTTCCAGCCGAGCCGGCGGGCGAAGATGTTTTCTTTGGCCGAACGCGGCTTTTGCTGCATCAAATCTCTCTCTGCCTGGTCGACGCCAAGCGCCATCGCCGGCAGCCCGTCCGTCACCAGGTTCACCCACAAAATTTGAATCGGCACGAGCGGCAGCGGCAGGCCGGCCATCATCGCGAGGAACATCGTCATAATTTCGCCTACATTCGACGCCAGCAGGTATCGGATGAATTTACGGATGTTCTCGTAAATGCCCCGGCCTTCCTCAATCGCCGCCACGATCGTCGCGAAGTTGTCGTCGGACAAGACGAGCGACGACGCTTCTTTGGAGACGTCCGTGCCGCTGATGCCCATCGCAATGCCGATATCGGCCGCCTTGATCGCAGGCGCGTCGTTGACCCCGTCGCCGGTCATCGCAACCGTGTGGCCTTGGCGCTGCAGCGACTTGACGATGCGCAGCTTATGCTCCGGGGATACGCGCGCGTACACGAACACGTCGTTCACCCGCTTATCCAGCTCGTCGTCGCTCATGGCGGCAAGCTGTTGGCCGTTCAAGGCCAGCCCGTCCTGCTGCAAAATGCCGAGCTGCCTCGCAATCGCCTCCGCCGTCGTCTGATGGTCGCCGGTGATCATGACCGTCTTGATGCCGGCGCGGCGGCACTTCACGATCGCGTCGCGCACCTCGCGACGAGGAGGATCGATCATGCCGGTCAGACCGATGAACACGAGCTGACTCTCGACGGTCGACTCGTCAAGATTCCGCTCCGTCGCTTTCAAATCGCGGTACGCAAGACCGAGCACGCGCAGCGCGTTTTTGGCCATGCCCTCGGCTGCGGCGAGCACCTTTTGCTTCAGCGTCGAGGTGAACGGAATGACTTTATCGTCCCACAGCACATAGGCGCATTGCTGAACGAGCAAATCCGGCGCTCCTTTCGTGCATGCCATCCGTCCGCCTTGATGCTCGACGATCACGGACATCCGCTTCCGCTCGGAATCGAACGGAAGCTCAAGCGTGCGCCGGTACAGCCCGTCGAGCGCTTGTTTCGTAAGACCCGCTTTTGCTCCGAGCACGGTCAGCGCGCCTTCCGTCGGGTCGCCTTTAATCGCCCAGACGCCGCTCCGCTCGGTCGCCTCCTTCTTCTTCTTCGTTTCGTTCGCTTCTTCATATAGCATGGCGTTATTGCACAGCACGGCGACCTGGAGCAGACGACGGAGCATCTGATTGTCGCGCAGGTCGGCGGGCTTGCCCCGGTTCATGATGCTCCCGTTCGGCTCGTACCCGTCGCCCGTCACCTCCAGCACCTCGCCGCCCAGCCACAGGTGCGTCACGGACATTTTGTTCTGTGTCAGCGTGCCGGTCTTATCCGAGCAAATCACCGACGCGCAGCCGAGCGTCTCGACCGACGGCAGCTTGCGGACGATCGCCTTGCGCTGAATCATCCGCTGCACGCCGAGCGCGAGCGCGATCGTGACGATCGCCGGCAGCCCTTCGGGAATCGCGGCGACCGCCAGGCTGACGCCCGCGAGAAACATGCCGTAAGGCTCTTGGCCGTGTACAATCCCCGCGACGACGACAAGCACCGTCAGCGCCAGCGCGACGATGATCAATATTTTACCGAGCTGCTCGAGCCGATGCTGCAGCGGCGTTTCCATGGCATCGGTATTCTGGATAAGATCGGCGATCTTGCCCATCTCCGTCTGCATGCCGGTGCGTACGACAACCCCTCTGGCCGTTCCCCGGGTGACCATCGTTCCCATGAAACCGAGGTTGCGCTGATCGCCTAGCGGAATATCGTCCTGCGGCAGCGGGGATGTATGCTTGGCCACCGGCACGGACTCTCCGGTTAGAGCCGATTCCTCGATGTAAGTGCCGAACGTTTCGATGAAACGAATGTCGGCCGGCACCCGGTCTCCGCTTTCGAGCAGCACGAGATCGCCGGGCACGAGATCGCGGGCCGGAATCAGCTCGAGCTTGCCCGCTCTTACCACCTTGGCGTTCGGGGCCGACAGTTCCTTCAGCGCGCGCAGCGAACGCTCCGCCCGAAACTCCTGGGCAAAGCCGAGAATGCCGTTCATAATGATGATCGCAATGATCGTAATGGCATCCAAATACTCCCCGAGCAATCCGGAAACAAGCGTGGCTCCTACCAGCACAAGCACCATAAAATCTTTAAATTGATTCAGGAACAACGTGATCGGCGAGATGCTCTGACCTTCGGCCAGCTCGTTCTTGCCCTGCGAGCCGAGCCGCTTGTCCGCCTCCTCCCAGCTCAAGCCTTGTGAGGGCTCTGTTCCCGACGACTGCAAGATCTCCTCGGCCGTCCATTGATACCACGGTTTCTGACTCATCTGCTCATTCCCTCCCATAAGGTTGTCTAGGGTAAATGTATTCAGACAAGCCGCAAATTAGCACGTTTTCCTGCAGCTGCAAAAAGACCTTAAGTTTTTGATGAAAATATGGCATGATAGGGGGTAGCGTTTAAAACTTAGCCTACGTTTGCCCGCAACGCGTGTCCGGTCCGGCTGGTAAGCCTGGCCGCGCCGCAGCGGCAAACACGATTGGAGTTGTTCCCTCATGTCTTTTGACGGTCTCGTTACACACGGGCTCGTAAGCGAGCTGCAAAGCCTCCTGCCCGCCCGTATCAATAAAGTGCAAATGCCCTCCGCGAACGATATCGTGATGCAGCTTCGCGCCGGAGGCAAAAATACGAAGCTTCTGTTATCGGCCAGCCCGACCTATCCGCGTGTACACGTTACGGAGGAAAGCTTCTTGAATCCACTCGAAGCGCCGATGTTCTGCATGCTGCTGCGCAAGCATTGCGAGAACGGCATCATTGAAGCGATCGATCAGCCGGGCATGGAGCGCGTCATCCGCTTCCACATCCGGCAGCGCGACGAGCTCGGCGACCTGTCCTTGAAGACGATCGTCGTGGAAATTATGGGCCGCCATAGCAACATTATTTTGCTAGACCCGGCGACCGGCACGATTCTGGACGGCATTCATCACGTCACACCGGCGATCAGCAGCTACCGGATAGTCATGCCCGGCGTACGTTACACAGCTCCGCCGGAGCAGCACAAGACGCTGCCGCTCGGCCTGAGTGCGGACGCATTCGAGCAGCAGCTCGGCGATACGGCCGCCGGGCTGCTGGAAGCCGGCGGGGAATACGGCGCCCGGCTGTGGGAGCAAGCGATCGTACAGCGCTTTAGCGGCATCAGCCCGCTTGTGGCGCGCGAGCTCGCATACCGCGCCTTCGGCGGCGCCTTTGACCCGGAGCTTGACGCGGCCTCAGCCGTACGCAAGCTGTGGGAGCCGTTCCATGAGCTCATCGGCAAGCTGGAGCGAAGGCAGCTGACGCCTGTCATAACCGAGCATCCGTCGTCGGGAAAGAGCTACTTCTCCATCCTCGAACTGACGCATATCGGCGGCGGCATGCGCCGATTCGATTCGATAAGCGCCTGCCTGGAAGCCTATTACAGCGATAAAGCCGAGCGGGATACGGTCAAGCAGCGGGTCAGCGACCTGTTCCGCTTACTGACGAACGAGCGGACCAAGAACGTGAAGAAGCTGGAGAAACTGGAGGAAACGCTGCAGGACGCGCAGCAGGCCGATCGTTTCCGGATTCTCGGCGAGCTGCTGACCGCCTCCATGCATCAGATCCGCAAAGGCGACAGCCGTATCGAAGTGATTAACTACTACGATGAAGAACAGCGTCCGATCGAAATCGAGCTGGACCCGCTGCTGTCACCGTCTGAAAATACCCAGCGGTACTTCAAAAAATATACGAAAGCCAAAAACAGCCTAAGCGTCGTGAAGGAGCAAATGCAGCAGGCGCACGAGGAAATCGCCTATCTGGACAATTTGCTGCAGCAGCTTACGAGCGCGAGCCTCTCCGATATCGAGGAAATCCGCGAGGAACTGACAGAACAAGGTTACTTGCGCGACCGCGGCAAGAAGGGCAAGCGCAAGAAGGCAAACGCCAGGCCGCAGCTCGCCTGCTACACATCCAGCGAAGGCATTGCTCTTTATGTGGGCAAGAACAATACGCAGAACGAGTACTTGACCAACCGGCTCGCCGGACCCGGCGATACGTGGCTGCATACGAAGGATATTCCCGGCTCTCACGTTGTCATTCGCAGCGCGGAATTCGGCGACGCCACGCTGCTCGAAGCGGCGCAGCTCGCCGCGTATTACAGCCAAGCGAAGGAATCCAGCGGAGTGCCGGTCGATTATACGCTGGTCAAGCACGTCCGTAAACCGAGCGGCGCCAAGCCCGGCTTCGTCATCTACGATCATCAGAAGACGCTGTTCGTCACACCGGACCCCGAACGGATTAAACAGCTGCCCTTTACCGTGAAATAACGTTCGCCGCCGGGAGAACGACATAAAGACCGCCGGTCCCTTGATGAAGCAGCAAGGACATGCTGCATTCCGGGACAGGCGGTCTTTTTTTTTGCGCTTCACCCGCTTCCCCCACATATAGGAAGGCTGGTACGCTTTCCCTTGCGCCAAAAAAGATCTGCTGGGTCTTGTATTGGAAGAAAATCAGGAGATCGTCGGCAGCTGAATGACAACGGCCGTTCCGACATTTTCTTTGCTCGTAATTACCATCACGCCTTGATGGTTTTCAATAATTTTATAGCTGACCATCAGACCCAGGCCGGTCCCATTGCTTTTCGTCGTGTAGAACGGTTCTCCGAGACGCGCAAGCTTCTTTTCGGGAATACCGCAGCCATGATCGATAAACCCGATGTTCACCATACCGTCTGCTGCAAGGCGCGCGCGCACAATTAATTGTCCGCCGTCCGGCATCGCCTCGACGCCGTTCTTCACCACATTAATGAATACCTGCTTTAATTGGTTTTCCACACAACTGATGAGCGGCAGCGGATCGTCGATTTCATTGACGATTTCGACATTCGTAATGATCGCCTGCGTATCAAGCAGCATGATCACATCGTTCAGAATGGAGGAGACCGACTTCGGCAAATAATCGACCGCCTGCGGCTTCGCGAGCACGAGGAGCTCGCTGACGATTTGCTCGATCCGCTCCAGCTCGGCGGACATGATCGATAAATAACTATCGTTATGAGCCCCCGAACGGAGCAGCTTGGTGAACCCTTTCAGCGCGGTAAGAGGGTTGCGGATTTCATGGGCGATGCCCGCTGCCAGCTGGCCGACGGCCGAAAGCATTTCCGACTTGCGCAGCAATTCTTCCGTATGTCTCCGCTCGGACATATCTTCAGCGATTTTCAGATAATGAATCGTCTGTCCTTCGCTATCTTTGATCGGCAAAAACTTGACCGATTCCCAGTAAGTCAATCCGTTCCTGCTGTGGCTCTCCAGCTCGCCCTTCCACTCTTGACCCTCCGACAGCAGGCTCCAAATTTCCGTGAACGGCACGCTGGAACCTTCCCAATGCTGCAGTTCTCGAATGTGCCCGCCTATGGCGTCGGCCGGCTCGAATCCGGTCACTTCCGTGAATTTCGGATTGACGTATTCGATGGTCCCGTCCAAACCGGCAATGACGGTAATCGACGGGCTTTGTTCAATGGCGTACGACAGCTTCAGCATTTCGATATTGGCGCTCTTCAGCTCGGTAATATCGACAAAAGTAAGCACGATTCCTTTAATAACATTGTCGCTCGTCCGATACGGCAGCACGCGCATGCTGTACCATTTGCCGCCTTGGTTCTGGATCTCCCGCTCTTCGGGCACTAACGTTCGGAGCACTCGCTTCGCGTCTTCCACGAAGCCGTTATAGCGGAAGTTGTGCGAGATGTGCGCGAGCGGCCGGCCGCAGTCGGCATCCAGCAAATTGATCTCCTGAGCGATCACTGGCGTGAACCGGCGAATGCACATATTCCGGTCCAGAAAAATGGTGCCGATCCTTGTGCTGACCAGAAAGTTATCCATATCATTGTTCAAATCGGTCAGTTCTAAAATTTTGTACTGATATTCGAGGTTGACCGTCACCAGTTCCTCGTTGACGGACTGCAGCTCTTCGTTCGTGCTCATCAGCTCTTCATTGGCGGCCACCAGCTCTTCATTGGTCGCCTGCAGCTCTTCGTTCGACGTTTCCAGCTCCTCGATCGTAGCCTGCAGCGACTCTTCGGCCCGCTGCAGCTCCTGCTCGAGCTCCACCATACGCTGGTTTACGTTATTTTCAATATCGAACGATTCGACGACGCGTACCTGCGGCGACTGCTGCTGCGCCGACTCCTCGAACGAAACGAGCACGAGCTTGTCGAACTTTTTATTGGTCAACGAGAACGGCTTGACTATCAGGTTAATGTACGGCGAATGCTCCGAATTGTTGACCTTGATGTCTTTGTAATAAATAGCGCGCCGTTCCCTGCGTACCTTCTGGATCGCCGTAACGATCGCCACCGACAAATGCGCCTCCACCATCTTATAGATGTTCCAGCTCGGCTTTCCGCGCGCAAGCGCCAAGTACGGATTGATGTTGCCGCTCAAGTGCAGCACTTCGTTGTTCTCGTCGATAACCATGCATGGTGGCAAATGTTCATCGACGAACGTCGTGTACAAATCGTCCGTTTTTTTGCAGCCGTGAACCTCTTTCGAGAGCGGAACCCACCTCTGTGCCATCTGATGAATCTTCGGGATATGCGCAGAACCGTTCATTCCGGGAACTCCGGCCGCAGCTTTATTCGAGTTGATGCTGTGCTGCTGAAATATGTTCCATTTACGCTCGAACGGCGTGAACAAATTCGCCAGTCGTCCGAGCGTTTCACTTGGCCCGAGGAACAGATAACCGTTCGGATTCAAAGCAGCATGGAATAAAGAGATGAGCTTCTGCTGCATGTCCGATTGCAAGTAAATCAGCATGTTGCGGCATGTGATCAAGTCCAAATTATGAAATGGAGGATCTTTGATCATGTTGTGAGACACAAACACAACCATGTTGCGGATTTCTTTGTTGATCTGGTGCATATCGCCGATTTGCGTAAAATACGTCTTGCGAAGCCGCTTGGAGACGCCCTTCATGGCAGCTTCCGGATACACGCCATGTCCCGCGAAATCAATCGAGTCTTGATCCAGATCGGTTGCGAAAATTTTTACCGAGAACGATTGCCCGGTCTTCGCCATATGCTGGTGAAACAATATCGCCAGCGAGTACGCCTCTTCTCCGGTCGAGCAGCCGGCCGCCCATATTCGGATTTGCCGCTCGCTTTGCTTGCTTTCCAAGATCGCGGGAATCACTTTGTGCTGCAGCGCCTCGAACGCTTGTGCATCGCGAAAAAAGCGCGTAACGCCGATCAGCAGGTCCTTGACGAGCGAACCGAGCTCGTTCTCGTCGTTCTGCAGCAGCTGCAAATAATCGGCCTGCTTGTTCATGCCGATCATGCTCATTCGACGCTCCATGCGACGGAAGATGCTGTTCTGCTTGTAGTGCGAAAAATCGATGCCTCTGGACATGTTCAGCAATTCGAAAACGCGCTGCATCGTTTGCTCGTCCCAACCGACGATAGATGGCAGCGCTTCGTCCCCCGGCATATCCCTTTCTTTCTCATGATCGACGACCGCCCGACCCAACAAGTAATTGGCTATCGCGCTCGGCGCAAGCACGTGGTCGACGCAGCCGGTCGATCGGGCGCTATTCGGCATCCCGTCGAATTTCGCCGACTTCTCGTCCTGCACGATAACCAGACCCCCGTGCTCCTTGATCGCCTCCGCACCGCGCGTGCCGTCGCTTCCCGTGCCGGACAAAATGACGCCGACCGCTTGGGTGCCCACATCCATGGCCAGCGAAGTCAGAAACATGTCGATCGGCAGATAAAGACCGGCCGATTGCAAATAACCGGTCACTTGCAGCTTTCGGTTGTTGATCGTAATCGCTTTGCGCGGCGGAATCAAATAGACGCAGTTCGGCTTCACCTCCATTTGATTCTCCGCTTCGTATATGCGCATCCGAGTGTTCTTGGCCAAAATCTCCGCCATGAAACTCTTGTAATTCGGTGAAAGATGCTGAATGACCACAAAAGACAAGCCACTGTCCGCTACCATATGATCGAAGAAGTGCTGCAGCGCCTCCAGACCGCCTGCAGAGGCGCCAATTCCTACGATATAACCGCCCGCAGCAGGCTGCTTCCGTCTTTCTTGTATCGCTGGTTTATCACTCATTCACCTCAACCTCATTTCATTCGGCGTTGTTCCGCACACCGTTGTCCAGTCTATTATATCAAAATGGGTACTCTGCATCAAAATCCCTATTAACCCAACATATACCTTTTTTTCGGCCCGTCGCCCTATGCGAGTGATGATGTTGCACGGCGGCGCTTCCGCCAGATGGGCTGCAAAATGTGCACGACCTGCAGCGCAAATAAGCCCGGGGCTGACAAGCTCCCGGGCTTTGCTTTATTAACTTTCGTATACGCGCACCGCTTCATTGGCGAACTAGCGCCGTGCTGTCCGGCTGAATCACGATCTCCGGACGACCTACGCCGATATACCGGATGCCGTGCTTCGCCATTTGGACCGGATCGAAGCAGTTGCGGCCGTCGATCACGACCGGCCTGGCGAGCCTTGCCTTTACTTCCTCAAGGTCCAGCGTCCGTACGGCGCTCCATTCCGTCGTAACGACCATCGCATCGGCGCCGGTTAACGCTTCGTAGGGGTCGCTGACGTAAACCGCGCCGTCCAAACTCAGAACATCCGCCGCAAGCTCAGCGGCGACCGGGTCATATGCGCGTACGCGAAAGCCGCGTTCCACCAGCATGCTTAAGATATCGAGCGCCGGTGCGTCGCGCAGATCATCGGTCTCCGGCTTGAACGTCAAGCCCATCAGCGCTACCGTGCAGGGGCCTCCCAGCGTCTGCTCGATCTTATCTGCGAACCTCTCCCGCTGGCGGCGGTTCACCTCGATGACCGACCGCAATATAAGAAAATCGTAATCGACATGCTCCGCCAAGCGGAGCTGCGCTTTCGTATCCTTCGGAAAGCAGGAGCCGCCGTACCCGATGCCCGCCTCCAGAAAGTGCGGTCCGATGCGCCGGTCCATCCCCATCCCTTTGGAGACGAGGTCGATGTCGGCGCCCACCTTCTCGCATACGTTTGCCATCTCGTTAATGAACGAGATTTTGGCTGCCAGGAAGGCATTGGACGCATATTTGATCAGCTCGGCGCTCTCTCGGTCCGTGTACAGCACCGGTGCACCGAAGGACGCATGGAGCGCGGCAATTCGTTCCGCCGCGTCCCGGCGGTCCGCGCCGATGACGATCCGGTCAGGTTGCAGCGTATCCCGAATTGCCGAACCCTCCCGCAGAAACTCCGGATTAGACACGACATCGAACGCCAGAGGCTTGCGTAAAGCTGTCTCAATCCATCCTTCCACGAGCCGCGACGTGCCGACCGGCACCGTGCTTTTCATCACAATGAGCTTTGGCGCGTCCATCGCCTCCGCAATTTCAGTAACGGCTGCCTGGACTTGGCTTAGATCGACCTCGCCGTTCGGGAGCGTCGGAGTGCCGACAGCCAGAAACACGATATCCGATTGACGCACCGCGTGCTTCAGATCGGTCGTAAAGGCCAGTCGCCCGCCTTGCAGATGCCGCTGCACCATTTCATCCAGGCCCGGTTCATAGATCGGAATATGACCGCTTTGCAGGAGCTGTATTTTCTCCTCCGCCCGATCCACGCCAATGACGAAATGCCCGGCTTCTGCATAACAGGTGCCGGAGACGAGTCCGACATACCCGGTTCCTACCACTGCAATCCGTTCGAACATAAACGCCTCCCGATTCCTGATTCGATTCGCCCGTTACAAACCTAACCGCCCGCGCAAATATCGCTCAAGCGGCCCTTTCAACTCGTCGCGCTCGAGCGCCATCTCGACGGTTGCTTCAATATAGCCGAGCTTATCGCCGACATCGAAGCGTCGACCGCCGACCGGCATCATCACCATACGCTGCTGCCCGTTCAGCACCCGCAGCGAGTCGGTCAATTGAATTTCTCCGCCTCGGCCTGGAGCGCTGTTCTCCAGAATGCCGAAAATTTCCGGCATCAATACGTAACGGCCGATGATGGCCTGATTGGACGGCGCCGTATCGCGATCCGGCTTCTCCACCAAATCCTCGATCCAAAGAAAGTCCGATGCCTCCTTCACCGGAGACAAAATCCCGTACTTGGACACGTCCTCCCACGGCACTTCCTGCGCACCGATGACCGAGGTGCCCGTCATGCTGTGCAAGTCGATCATTTGCTTCAAGCAAGGCGGGTCCGACTGAATGATGTCGTCGCCGAGCAGCACGGCGAACGGCTCGTTCCCGATAAATTTGCGGGCGCACAAAACCGCGTGGCCGAGGCCGAGCGGCTGCTTTTGACGTATGTAATGAACGTCAGCCAGATTGGAAATCGACTGGACCATCTGGAGCAGTTCGGTGTTTCCTTTTTCCTCCAGGATCATTTCCAGCTCGGCCGACTTGTCAAAATGGTCTTCGATCGCCCGCTTGTTGCGGCCCGTCACGATGATGATATCTTCGATTCCCGAAGAAATCGCTTCTTCCACAATATATTGAATCGCCGGTTTGTCGACGATCGGCAGCATTTCTTTTGGCTGCGCTTTCGTTGCCGGCAGGAACCGGGTTCCCAGTCCTGCCGCCGGAATAATCGCTTTGCGTACGCTCATGTCCTCACTCCTCTTCTCTGTTTCAGCCTCTCGACGACCTCAGCGTCGATCCGGCGTCCTCCGACCGGGGCGTGAAACACGACGCCCCCGCGCTCGCCGTGGTAATCGGAGCCCGCCGTGACGACCAAGCCGTAACGATCGGCCATCGCAGCATAGTGGGCCTCCTGCCCGGGCGAATGGTCGGCATGGTAGGCTTCCAGTCCGACCAAGCCTTCCGCGGCAAGAGAAGCGATAAGATCGTCCCGCCCGTATAAGCCGGGATGCGCCAGCACCGGCGCGCCGCCGGCTTCCTGAACCCAGCGAACCGCTTCAAAGGGCGTAATGCGCGGCGGCGACACGAACGCGGCGGCTCCGCTGCCCAGGTAACGCTCGAACGCCTCAGCCATCGATCCGACGTAGCCCTTGCGCACGAGCGCGTCCGCAATGTGCGGGCGCCCTATCGTATCGCCTTGCTTCTTAACGGTCTGCAGCGATTGCAGCACGTCGTCCATCGTCAGGTCGAGGCCGAGCTCGCGCAGCCGCTCCACAATCATCTCGTTGCGCCGGTCGCGCACGCGCCGAAGCTGTTCCAGCCGGGACAACAACACAGGGTCGTCCTTGTCGATCCAATACCCGAGCACGTGGATATCGATCCCTTCATGCATCGTGCTGATCTCTACGCCAGGCACGACGGTGACGCCGTAGACGGCGCCGGCTTGAAGCGCTTCCTCCAGCCCTCCGACCGTATCGTGATCGGTCACCGCGACGGCGCTGAGGCCCGCTTCCGAGGCTAATCTCACATTGTCCGTCGGAGTCCCCGTACCGTCGGAAGCCAGCGTATGCGTGTGCAAATCGGCGAATGCCACTTGAGCCAACATCCCCTTCTCCTTAATGTCAATGCGCTACAGCCATTGGCTGAGATCGCGCTCCCGTAAAAACGTCAAAAACGTTACCGCCGAAATCGGCAGTAAGGTCGAGCTTAAATAAATGGCATGAAAGCTGCGGACGAAGCTTACATCCTTCACATCTTTTACCTGCAGCACCCCCAGCGCAGCCTCGTGTTTAAGCGACGATTGGGACAAGATCGAGATGCCGAGTCCCGCCTCCACCGCCGATTTAACCGCTCCTGTGCTGCCGAGCTCCATCACGATTTTGAGCGAAGACGGGTCATAGCCCGCTCGCGTCAGCTCTTCTTCCATCACACGCCGCGTACCGGAGCCCTGCTCCCGCAGGACGAAAGGGTACTTCATCAGTTCCTCCACCGGCACCAGGTCGAAGTCGCCAAGCGGATGATCCTTCGGCAGGATCAGCTTCAATTCGTCGCTGAGCACGGCTTCCGTATGCAGATCCGAATGCTTCACTTCAGCCTCCACCAGCCCGAACGTAAGCTGATGATTCAGGACTTCCTCCAAAATTTGCTTGGTGTTGATCACCTTCATGCTGACCGAAATATTCGGGTACTCCAAACCGAACGGACCGAGCAAGCGCGGCAGGATGTACTCCCCGACCGTCAGGCTAGCCCCCAGATGAAGCCGGCCCTCCAGCATATGCGTGAACTTTGACATACTAACGTCCGTTTCCTTAATCAGCTCGATACTTTTCTTCGCGTAAGGCAGCAGCGTGCGTCCCGCTTCCGTCAGCTCGACCCGCTTGGTTGAACGGACGAACAGCTTCGTGCCGAAATAATCCTCCAACGATTGAATTTGCATCGTCACTGCCGGTTGGGTCATATGTAAAGCCCCGGCCGCGTGTGAGAAGCTGCCCTTTTCCGCGACCGTGTAAAAAATGTGAAGCTGATGAAAATTGAGCGCCATAACGTACCTCCGCAAGGGTCTTCCTTCAAATTATATCTAAAATAACGGCGATTAGCCATCCGAACGTCTTAAGCCCCGCGTTAAAAATGAAAAAAGGTACGCCTTGAGGGCATACCTTCAATAACGCATCGTAAGTCGGAGAGCTTGGCGTTATCTTCGCTTCCTGCTGTTCTTGATCAATGTCATGCGGCGGGAGTGGCGCAGCCACGAGTAATACGAACGCAAATCGCGCAGTTCCATCGTTTCGGACATTCGTCCGAGAAAGGTGACGACGATCATCTTGTAAGTCGGAGGCCCTGGTTGAGGCCCGGGCTTCACGGTTTCGGCGAATTCGCAGACCATCACCAGATCATCATCGATCAGAAAGACGTCCTGCTCATTTTTGTAGTAAGTCCGAATGGAATTTGATCTTAATTTGCTCCACAAAAATTCGGTGATGTCATGGAAACCGGTTTTCTCGGATTCAACACGATCGGCCCACCGGCTGCGGGCATGATGCGTAATCACGATATCCGTAATTGCTCGACCCCCAAGCACGATCGGGTTGGTATCGTTTCGGTTGTCACGTTCGCCGACTCTGCGTTCTGCCACAAACCAAACCCTCTTCCTACAAAAATAGTCCGTCAAACCTATATACTTTTTTAATCTACTATTATATTTTACAGCATCCCTCGCGAGAATCAACTTAAAAAATCTTTAGATAAAAGGCCCCGGTTCGAACCAGAGCCTTCATTTCGTCATAGAATGCTAAAAAAACCGCCGTTTGCGGCGGCGGGTTTGTCTTACAGGGTGTAGAATCTTGTTTTATCAGGCATATTACTGCTATACTCGGTTTTGATTTCATTCCGGTAGGAACGCTCCACTTTTTTGACGAAGGGCAGCTTTTGCAATTGTTTGACCGTGTCGTCCAAACGGCTTGCATAAACATACATAGCGGCATAATGCAGCTTCTTGGAAATAAAATGGACGTTTCCGTATTTCTCCAAATGCTTAGCCGCCGCCTTGACGTCGGACACCCAAACGATGATTCCGGTACGCTCGGTAAACATATCGTTAACCTTCTTTCTCCAGCTTTCTTAGACAATGAAAGGAATGAAACTCGATGTCCACTTCAGATGCCGAACTTCTTGTCGCCGTCACGCGCGGTCCGGTTACGGAAAGCGTTCATCGCGGCCATATCGCCGTATCGGACTCGCAAGGAAGGCTGCTGGCTTATGTGGGAAATCCGCACTTTTATACGTTCGCCCGCTCCACCGCCAAGCTGCTGCAGGCCATTCCGCTTCTCGAAGCGGGCGGCGCCGAACGGCTGTCGCTGACCGATGCCGAAACGGCCATCACTTGTGCGTCCCATAACGGGGAGCCGGAGCATACACAGGCGGCGATGTCCTTGCTGGGCAAGGCCGGCCTGGGTGTAAGCGCTCTTGATTGCGGGCCGCAGGAGCCGTTGCTGCGGCGCGAAGCGGATCGGCTCAAATACGAGCATGTCGCGGCCGCGCCGATTCACAACAATTGTTCGGGCAAACATGCGGGCATGCTCGCCCTAGCCTCGTTGATGCAAGTATCTACTCATCAGTATACTCACCCCGATCATCCTGTCCAGCACAAAATGCTGCAAACCGTCAGCGACATGTGCGGAATCCCGGCCGAGCGCATCGAGCTTGGCGTCGACGGCTGCGGGGTTCCGGTATTCGCGCTTCCGCTGGCTGCTCTTGCCTACGGATATGCGCGCCTCGGGCGCCCGGATGACTTGGCGCCGAAGCGTGCGGAAGCTTGTCGGCGCATTATAGCGGCCATCCGCCGTTCCCCGTTCTATCTAGCGGGCACGGATCGTTATGATACGCGCTTGGCGGAATTAACCGCCGGACGGATTATCGGCAAGATGGGCGCTGAAGGCTTGTACGCGGCGACCGTCCCGGAGCTGGGCATCGGCATCGCCATTAAAGTGGACGATGGCGCCGAACGGGCGCTGTATCCGGTTGCAACGGAAGCGCTGCTGCAGCTCGGTCTGTTAAGCGAGGAGGAAGCGGAACGGCTCGCCCCGTTCCACCGGCCGGACGTCGTCAATCGCCGGCATGAGACGGTCGGACGGATTCAGCCGGTATTTCGGCTTATTCGCACACAAGAACACACATGCTAATAAAACAGAAAGGGCGGCGTCCGCCGCCCTTCATTGGTTCCGGCTTACTCCCGCCTCAGCCGCAATTCCCGCTGCAGCTCCCTCCGGAAGAACAACCCCCGGAGCTTGCGAGCGGATCGTTCGAAGGCACCTTGATCGTTTCCGAGACGGAACGTGCGATCGTCTCCGAGACGGTATATAGAAGGTCGTCCAGCTTCCTCTCCGCCTCTTTATATTTACGAACCGCCTCTACTTCGTCAAGCTGCGCCTGCACGGCTTTCACCTGATCGAGCGCCTCGTGATAATTCGGATGATAGTGGCCAAAGCGTTCGCACTCTTCGAAAAGCTCTTTCTTCTTGGCGAACTCCTTCACCAGACGCGCCACTTCCGGATCGGCGTCCTTGGCTTGCTTCCAATATAAATAATCCGCGGTTTCTGCGGAGTACTTGATCATATCGGCCAAATCGTAGGCCTCCAACAGGATGGCAGACATATCGAGCGTGCGCGATTCCATAACCGCCATGTTTAAGCACCCGCCTTTCGGATAATATAAGCTTACCCTTCTATCATATCACATTTTAAAGAAATACGCCGTTGGATTAATATTTATCGTTGATCCCAGGCAAAATCAGCTTCATCTCCTGCCATTCGTCGGCAAGGAGACGAATTTCGCCGGCGTTCCCGCTCCGTTCCTCCGCCGGCCCGAGCCCGGTCATGCACCAGGTGCCTCTGGTTTCCTGCACCTTGCGGGGGGCGAACCGAACATCGGCGCCATCCTTGCGGATTTGCAGCAGCGTCCGCATCTCGATCGCTTTCTCAACCATATCTTTGCGCGTAGATGGGTGATAATTCCGATAATCCCGCAGCCAAGCCGCCGGGATATCCCGCAGGTCCGGATACAGATCGGCAGGCTCAGGCAGCCGCGCTTCCATCTGAAAGTATGCGATGGAATGCCGCGAGTAGACGAGCCCCTTCGCCGTTCCGGCATCAAGCTCAAACTCCGGTTCACGCGGCGGCTGTGTTCTCTCATGCCCGGAATCCCGGAGCAGCGAAGGATAGCGGCGGCCTCCGCTTCCGGCAGCAGGATCGGCAGCCGGAAGCCCGGCCATAAATCCGGCCTTCTCCAATGCGGCGGCGAGCGGCTTGATATCGTTCTCGTCGATGACGTAATGCATGTCCCCGATCCGCTCGCCCAACAGCTTCGACACCGGCGGCAGTCTCGTTAAGGCTGCCGCCGTATCGGCATCGGCGCAGCGCAGCAGCACGACACGCGTGAGATTCGTTTTGCCGAACGGCTTCGCCCATTGCTCGACGGTCAACCGGACGTTGTCCGGCAGCCCGTATGCCGCGTGCTCTTCCAGAAAGTACAGCACGTCGTCCGCAGTTCTCCCCTGCTCCAGGGCATACTTGAGGCTCGCCTTGGTCAGTTTGGTTACGGAGAGCACGTCCCGGACAGGCGGGTCGCATAGGCAGATCAGCTCCCATTGCACCCAAAGCGGCACGTCAGGCGGTACGAGGATTTCGAAATCCGGCTGCACGAGGAAGGCACCCGGCATCTCCTCGACCGCCTCCCCCTCCGTACCGGCGGCTCGCCAACGCCAACGATAATACGTAGAAGCGCCTCCCTGGCCCTCGCGGCCGAGGCCGATGCAGCCTCGCTCCAGCCAGCCGAGCCCGGTTAACGGCTCCAACCATTGCTCCCTTAGCAAACGCACGCGTTCGGCCGCATCGTCCGAGTTTTCCGCGCCCTCGGCGAGCCCGTAACGGCGCAGCGAGCTCAGCAGCATCTCAGGGGCAAACCATTCGCCTTCCGGGATCGTCTCCAGCAGCAGCACTGCGTGCTGCTGCCACGCATAGGCCGGGAAGGCAAGCTCCTTCCACAGCCGGTACAACCGTTCGTTTTGCCGGGCACGGGTCGCGTGGAGAAACGAACGCAGTTGTTCTTCCTGCAGACGCAACCCTTCGTCATCCATCTCAAGCAATCCCATTTTCAGCAGCATATCCAGGACCAGCGCCGTCTTCAACGGGTAGACGTCCGCATAGGCATACTTCAGCGACACGCCTTGGAAGCACTCGTCTTGCCAAGGCAGCCCTTCATTCAGCCGTTGAACGGCTTTCTTCGGCAGCGTGCCGTTTTTTGTCAATTTCATATCCAGCTTCGCAATCAGCGTCAGGATGTCGAAGATGGCGATGACAGGTTCCCGGCCGCCCCCGGCTTGCAGTTCAATCGAACCCGGGTCCAGCCGTTCCTCCGCCGCTCTTTCGCCGAGCAGCGGGTAGAGGATGCGCTGCCACCGCGGAAGGGCGTCCTCAGGAAGCAGGTACACAAGCTCGCCCCACGACTTGCGGAATGCGAACACCAGTCCTTTACGCCGAATGCCGGCGAATCCGGCTTGTACTTCCGCACCGGATAGCGCCGCCCCAACCGATCGCTCTAAACGCGCGTCGTCAAAGGGTTCGCAGCCGATCCGCCGCACGACAGCGTCCAACACCGTACGTTCCGCCGGCGCAAGCCGATTGTACACAGTCTCCAGCACCACATCGTCCTGCCAAAGCCGCTCCAGCGCTTGTCCTCGCCTCAGCCACGGCGCATAAACGGTTTCCGCTTCAAGACGACCGCGCAGTTCGGCCGGCATCAAGGCAAGCAGTCGATCGTAATTCATCGCACGGTCACCTCCGACACACCGGCCGCACCGACCATCCGGTAGTTGTAGCCTTGTTCGATCAGAAACAACTGACGGTTCATCGCAAACTCCTGCTCCTTCGTATCTTCGCTGACAATCGTATAAAAGTAAGCTTTATTTTCTCCCGATTTCGGCCGTAAAATGCGGCCCAGCCGCTGCGCCTCCTCCTGACGGGAGCCGAAGCTGCCGGACACCTGTATCGCCACCGCCGCATCGGGTAAATCGACGGCAAAGTTGGCCACTTTGGACACGATCAGCACGGGAATTTCGCCGCTGCGGAAGCTGTGGTATAACGCCTCCCGCTTGTCGTGCGGCATCTCGCCGCTGATCATCGGCGCGCCGGTCCGCTCAGCAAGCTTGTGCAGCTGCTCCAAATATTGCCCGATGACGATTACCTGCTCGCCTTCATGCTTGCGCAATAACCCATCCACAACGTCCAGCTTGGCCCGGTTATTGCTTGCGATGCGCATCCGTTCCCGTTCGGCCGCCGACCGGTAAGCCTCCATCTCGGCGGGCGGCAGCGGCACCCGCAGCTCGACACATTCGACGGAGGCGATCCACCCTTGCGACTCCAGAGTTTTCCAGGGCATCTCGTACCGCTTCGGACCGACGAGCGAGAATACGTCCTCCTCGCGTCCGTCTTCGCGGATCAATGTAGCGGTAAGCCCCAGCCGCCGCGTCGCCTGGATATCGGCCGTCACCCGGAATACGGGAGCGGGCAGCAGGTGGACTTCGTCATAAACGATAAGCCCCCAGTCCCGTTTATTAAACAGGTCCATATGAACGAACGATTCGTTCTTCGACTTGCGGTACGTCAAGATTTGATACGTTGCGATCGTCACGGGGCGAACTTCTTTTTGCAAGCCGGTATATTCGCCGACCATATCCTCCGTGAGGTCCGTTTTATCCAAAATTTCGCGCTTCCACTGCTTCACCGACGTGCTGTTCGTCGTCAGAATGAGCGTCGCGCACGACAGCTTCCCCATCGCCGCAATGCCGATAACCGTCTTCCCTGCGCCGCAGGGCAGCACCAGAACGCCGCTGCCGCCCTGCATCGAGCCCTCGCGGTAGAAGGAATCGACCGCAGAGCGCTGGTAATCGCGAAGCGCGAAGGCGCCCGTACCGGCGGCATCCGAACGCAGCTGGATCGGCAGCGATTCGCCTCGGCTGTAGCCGGCAAGATCTTCAACCGGAAATCCGAGCTTGACCAGTTCCTGCTTCAATAAACCCCGGTACTGTGCAGAAAACCGCAGCGTCCGTTCATCCAGCTGGCATAGCCCATAGGAACGGAGCGATTTGTAACGAGCCATTTCCTTAATGATATCGATATCGTCGGAGATTAGAAGCAACTCATCTCCAAGCCTTTCCAACCGCACTAACCCGTACCGCTCAATAAATCGCCGGATGTCCTGCTTGACCGACACCGGGACGCCGAACTTCGAATTCGCTTCGAGAAAAGCGATCACATCCTCGGCCGTGACTCCCGCGGCAGCGGCGTTCCAAAGCGATAGCGACGACATCCGGTACGTATGCATATTATCCGGCGATTTGACAAGGTCGGCGTACCGGATCAGCTCGGCGCGCATTTCCTCAAATTGGGGGTGTCTCGTTTCCAATAAAATGCAGAAGTCGTGCTGTACAACGAGCGGCCGGTCTTTATGAAACGTAGGCATCGCAGTTCCCTCCAAGCATTGACAGATATTTGTAGTATGAGGGAACGGCGCACGATTTAAACCTCCTTTACCGAGAATCAAACTCGAAATTCCTTGAAAAACGTCGAAATTTGTGAAAAAATGTGTGGAGCAACCGATCTTTACCGTTGGGGCGGATCGGCGTAAAGGAGATTGCAATCATGATGAGACATCTTTGGGCGGCAGTGATCTGGGGAATGATATTCGTCTTGTCCGGGTGCGGGGTCCCGCCAGAGGGCACGGCTGGATCGGACGACGACGCATTCGTACAAGCCGTCTTGGCGGATTATCCTCAATTAAAAGGAAAGCCTTATTCGGTCGATCAAGTGAAACGTGTGGTCGACGGCGATACGTTCGAGACGGCCTCGAACAATAAAGTTCGCCTGATCGGCGTAAACACGCCGGAAAGCATCGGCAAAATTGAGCCGTACGGCAAAGAGGCCAGCGAGTATACGAAGAAACGTCTGTCTAATCGGAAGGTCTTTCTGTTTACGGATACAGGAAACACCGATACTTACGGCCGACTGCTGCGCTACGTATTCGTCGAAGGGGAGCGAATCATGTACAACGAACTGCTGGTGCGTGAAGGATACGCCAATCCGATGACCGTTCCGCCGAATGTGATGTATGCGAAGCTGTTCGTCCAGGCGGAGAGAAGCGCTCGCGAGCAAGGCAAAGGCTTATGGGCCGCAGGAAAAAAACCAGGCAGCAGCACTGGCGTCTCCGCGGGAACAAATAACGAAGCCGCCGATTCCACTTGCGCGAATCCGGAGATTAAAGGCAACATCAACGCCAGGAAGGAAAAAATATACCATGTTCCCGGCGGCCGCTACTACGAGCAAACCGTGCCGGAGCAGCTGTTTTGCAGCGCCAAGGAGGCCGAGAACGCCGGTTATCGCAAATCGAAAGAATAAGCAAAAAATCCTCCGGCTCCCCGGAGGATTTTTCATACGAGCGTATCATTTAATTGACGGTTTGTTTGTGGTTCTCGGAAATTTGGCTGAGCGCCTCGCCCGCCTCGTTCTCGAACTTGTCGCGCACCGCCAGATCCCCTATGGAGACGATACCGACAAACTCCCCGTTCTCGACGACCGGAAGGCGGCGAATTTGCTCCTTCGCCATCACCTTCGCCGCTTCATCGACGGTCGTATCCGGCGAGACGGATACGACTTTATCGCTCATCACCTCTTTAATCGCGGTGGATCCTTCCTTTTTAGCCGCAAAGCCGCGGATGACCAGGTCGCGGTCGGTCAGCACGCCGATCAGCTTCTTACCGTCGACGACCGGGATAAATCCCGTGTCTTCCTGCTTCATTTTTACGGCAGCTTCATATACGTTGTCCTTCAGCGTCACTGTCGCGCAATCTTTCGTCATGATTTCCCGAAGCGTCCTCGATGCCATCGCGCTCATCCTCCTGAGAAAAAAATCGGCGGTACGCCGTCTCCCATAGATTTGCCCTGGCGGCGCGATCCCATGCGCTTCGAAGAACTAGCACTTAACGGGAAGTCCGGTACTCGTTCATATAATCGAGCGTCATGCTCACGAACAGCTTCGCCGCGTGCAGCATCGCATTCTCGTCGATGTCAAAGCGGGGATGATGGTGCGGATAAACGATTCCCCGCTCCCGATTGCCTGCGCCGACGAACATGAAGCACCCCGGAATTTGCTCCAAATAATAAGCGTAATCTTCCCCGGCCATAATAAGCGGCGAAAGCTTCGTGCCCGCTTCCCCGAATGTCTGCGGCGCCGTGCGCAAGAACCGGTCTGCTTCCTCGGCATGATTAATGACCGGAGGATACCCCATCTTGTAATCAAGCGTGTACGTGGCGCCGTGCATCAAACAGGTCTGGCGCACGATCGTTTCCAGCCTGTCCTTTACCATCGACCTTAAGTCCGGATGAAAGGTCCGGACCGTTCCTTTCAACGTCGCCATTTCGGCGATGACGTTGAACGTCGTGCCGCCGTGTATCGATCCGACCGATACGACGCAAGGCTCCGTCGGATCGGCTGAACGGCTGACGATCGATTGCAGATTCACGACGAGCTGCGAAGCGACGAACACACTATCGATCGCCTCGTGCGGCAGTCCGCCGTGACCGCCCTTGCCTTTAATCTCGATCACAAACTCGTCCGCGGCAGCCATCATCGGTCCCGGCTTACAAGCCGCCGTGCCGACCTCGAACGGCGTCCATAAATGAATGCCGTATACGACATCGACACCGTCCAATGCGCCGTCTTCGATCATCCCCAGCGCTCCTCCCGGCGTCGTTTCTTCGGCAGGCTGGAACAGGAACACGACGGTGCCGTTCAGACTGTCGCGATGCCGGCTCAGCGTCTTGGCCACCGCGAGCAGCGTAGACGTGTGGGCATCGTGTCCGCAAGCGTGCATGACGCCGGGTACGGTCGATGCGTATTCGCACGCTTTCTCATCCTGAATCGGCAGCGCATCCATATCCGCCCGCAGCGCCACCGTCGGCCCTGCGTTCCGGCCTTCCAGCCGCGCAACGACGCCATGTCCCTTGCCCGCAAATGTACGGACCTCGAGTCCCCAAGCCAGAAGCCGTTCGGCTACGTAGGCAGCGGTCTCCGATTCGTAATAGGAAAGCTCCGGATTCCGGTGCATATGTCTGCGCCATTCGATCATCTCGGGAAAAACCGATTCAAGCGTTTCATTCATATTCATGGTCTTTCCCCCTTTGTATACGTCTTTAAGTCCACGATCCGTACCTTCGTTTCTTATTGTAACAAATGCGCGGGGCGGTTTCATCCATGTGTCACAAAATTTCAAATTTTCCCTTTGACGCCGCTTGGGCGGGATGCATTAGGCTTGCACAAGTAAGGGAAACATACTATCATGAGTAAAGTGATGTACATAGATTAGGAGGGCTTGCTGTGATTATTGAGAACAGTGGATTGAAGGGCTTGAAAAGCGATCTCGCCCATTTGGACGAAAGTATGGAGCAACTCGGGTTCGTGCGTTGGCAATGGGAGTACTACCGCGCCACTTACGACCTGAAGCTGGAAGATAAAGCAAACCGCGAAGATTACTTCCTGCGCATCAATACACGGGTGGAAAGCGGTAAATTGGAATCCCCTTACGCGATTCTTTACATTGAAGACGTTTATATCGGAAGAGCGACCTTCCCGCACGGTTTGGACTATCAATCTCCGGTGCCGGACTCCATCATGAAAGCCGTAAACGGTAAACTGGCGGAATTGAAAGTTAAGTTGACCCACTAAGCGGAGACTCTCGATGAATTCGCCGCGACGAGGAACGCCTGATTTTCTGCTGCTCTTTCTGACGTTTTTACTCGTGTGCATCGGTTTGGCGTTCGTATTCAGCGCAAGCGTAGCGATGAACGATCCTTGGAGTTTGGTCATTAGGCAAGGCTTGGCCGTCGGCTTGGGAACGGTCATCATGTTCTTTTGCATGAATGTCGATTTCCGCAAGTTTCAGAAATGGGTGGCCCCCTTCCTTACCTTCTCCATCGTGCTGCTGCTTCTAGTGCCGATCGTCGGACGCGAAGTGAACAACGCCAAAAGCTGGATTTATATCGGTTCCTTCGGTTTGCAGCCTACGGAACTCGCCAAACTGGCCGTCATCCTCTACTTGGCGGCCTTGCTTAGCAAAAAGGGGGATAAAATCCACGATTTCAAGCGCGGACTCGTTCCTCCTTTGCTCGTTGTCGGATTCCTGTGCATGCTGATCATGTTTCAGCCCGACCTTGGTTCCACCATGATCGTAGTTTTGAGTGCGGCGCTGGTCATCGTCGTTGGCGGCGCCAGCATCAAGCATATTATGCTGCTCGGCGCAGCAGGCGCCTCCGCCCTCGCGCTGCTGGCGTCCGTTTACTTGTTAAAAACGGGTGGAGACAGCTATCGGGTCGACCGGTTTACGACATTCTTGGACCCGTTCGCCGATCCGCAGGGCGGCAGTTTTCAAATCGTACAGTCGCTTTATGCGTTTGGACATGGCGGTCTGACCGGCGCCGGCTTCGGACAAAGCGTCCAGAAGCTGCACTACCTGCCGGAAGCGCACAACGATTTTATTTTCTCCATTATCGGCGAAGAGCTCGGCTTTATCGGATCATCCATATTTTTGATTATTTATTTAGTATTCCTGCTGCGCGGTCTTATCGTGGCCTTACGCTGCAAAGACTTGTTCGGCATGCTGGCGGGCGTCGGTATCGTCGGCATGATCGGCATCCAGGCCTTCATCAACATCGGCGGCGTTACCAACACCATTCCGATGACCGGTGTTACGCTTCCACTGATCAGCCAAGGCGGAACATCCATGCTGGTGACGCTGATGAGTCTCGGAATTCTGCTCAGCATCTCGCGGGAATACAACCGGCCGGATAAAGAGCGGGAGCCGGGAAAGAAATTGAATGAGCGCCGATGGGCGAGATAGAGAGAAAACGGGAAAACCTAGCGGCTCAACGCTAGGTTTTTTTTGGGTATTCGGATGCTGATTTTCATCAGGGATTAGGTTTGTCCGGAACAAAAGATGGCCAGAACCAGTATTCACTTCCTTGAGCTATAATTAGAAGTTCAAGCCAGGTCGCAAAATCCATGTTCAAGTCAATGGCATACTCATATGAATTGATACAATCTTGCCAAAATAAATAGTTTTTTCCCTCAATATAGGCTAGAGAGTCAATGAAAATCATGGCGGTGTTCGCCATTCAATGCTCGCACAATCTTTTCTTGATTCATCTCATTGTCACATCATTTCGAATAATTAATCCGATGGGCATCTCGCCCCGGACATGAAAAAGCAGAGGGCGATTTCTCGGCACCCCCTGCTGCGCTATCTTCCTATTTTACCCGATGCTGCGGGTCTTCGGTATGTACCGCTTCTTCTTCGCGGAAGGCGACCCCTTCCACTTTCACGTTGACTTCAATGACCGATAAACCGGTCATGTTCTCCACCGCTTCGCGCACGTTCTCTTGAAGATCGCGGCAAACCTCCTGGATCTTGCTTCCGTAGTGAACGATTACGCGCAGATCGATGGCGGCCTCGACTTGACCCACTTCAACGGAAACGCCCTTTTGCGCGTTTTTCCCGCTCAGGCGCTTGGCCAATCCTTCCGACATCCCTCCAGACATGGCGGCGATCCCCGGCGTCTCCAATGCAGCGAGTCCTGCTATGGTTGCAACGACGTCATCTGAAATGCGGATAAGACCAGTTTGAATTTCTTCGTTCATGAGGATCACTCCTTCACCGATTATACTTCTATTGTAATAACTTCTTTCATGGAAAGCAAATCCAACGTACCCTCGGATTGACAAGGTTCGACACCGGTGCAGCTGATAGTTCAAGGCTTTTCCCGGTGCTTCGCCCTTAGCGTTATTGCACCGCGATTCCGTACTTTTCATCACCGGACTGCGGGTCCAATAAATATTTTGATTGCCTTACATCTTGTAGGGGATTAGAATATTGTTTGTTGATTTAAGGAATACTTTCCCATATGAGGTGATTGTTATGAGACGATACGGTTTTGCCATCGGACTAATCGCTAGCTTCATTTTGAGCGGAGTGGCTCATTATGTCGGCGCTCCAACCTTTAGCCCAACGGTGCAATTTCTGATTTCCGCGGTATCGATCGTGTTCGTTGCCGGGTTTCTTGGCAAAGCGACGGAAAGCGTCGCTCATTATGCCGGAGAACGGCTCGGCGGTTTTCTGAACGCAACGTTCGGGAATGCGGCGGAGCTGATCATCGCCATCTTTCTGGTCAAGGACGGCATGTTCGACATCGTCAAGGCGAGCGTCACCGGTTCGATTATCGGCAACATGCTGCTCGTGCTTGGATTAAGCGTCCTGCTCGGCGGGTTGAAGTACAAAGAGCAATCGTTCAACCTGAAGCTCGCCGGCCATAACGGCTCGCTCATGCTGCTCGCCGTCATCGCACTGTTCATTCCCGCCGCCTTCACGAAAAGCTTGACGACGAACGAGACGATCAACCTAAGCATTATCGTTTCCGCTATCCTTATTGTCGCCTACTTGCTGTGGCTTTACTTCTCGATGGTCACCCACAAAGACGAGCTTTCGGACCCGGTTGTCGAGCATGGAGAAGCGGCCTGGTCCAAAGGGACCTCCGTGCTGTTTCTTATCCTTGCCACGGTCATGGTCGCATTCGGGAGCGAATGGCTCGTGGGCACGCTCGAAGGCTTCAGCCATCAATACGGATTATCCGAGCTGTTCGTAGGCGCTTTCCTCATTGCGATCGTCGGCAATGCGGCCGAGCACAGCGCCGCTATTATTATGGCACGCAAGAACAAAATGGGCGCCGCGGTCGAGATCGCGATCGGCAGCAGCCTGCAAATCGCACTGTTTGTCGCGCCGCTGCTCGTCCTCGTGTCCGTATTATTCGGCAAAACGATGGACCTCGTCTTCACCGGGTACGAGCTGGTCGCCATCGGCGTCGCCGCCTTTATTGCCAAATCGATTTCCAGTGACGGAAAAACCACCTGGTTCGAGGGCGTCCTGCTCTTGGTCGTGTATCTGGTGCTCGGCATCGCCTTCTTCCTCGTTTAACCCAA
>NZ_BIMH01000025.1 GCF_004000985.1 Paenibacillus validus NBRC 15382
CGGCGGGGCGGGAGCCGCCGAGCCGGCTTCAGCGCCCGGTCCGCTGCGCCCGGAAGACGTGGCGCTCGGCGTCCTCTGGGCGGAAATTCTTGGCCCGCCGCGCGCTAAGCGTCCTTATCGGCGTTAGCGGAACCGGCTTACATCTAACCGCCGCAAGCGATGAAGGTTGTCCTTCATCGCTTGCGGCGGTTTTTGGCGTTGGCGCAGTTCAAGCCTCCTGCGCGAAACTGCGCATCCCCGGTTCTGCGGGCAGGCTTCCTAGCTATATTTCGGCCTGGATTTCGGCCGGGTCATTTTACTCTTTTTCCCAGCCCGACGTCATAATTTCGATTCCCCGGCATATCGTGTAAATAGCCCGTGATCTTCCGCTATTTTGCAAAGCGCCCGCTACCGGAGGAGGTTAAGTATGCGCAGTCTGACTCACAAAATCAATCAATTTACGGCAAAACTGCTCGACCTGCCTCAGGACGTCGCTATGGACCTGCCCCGCATTACGATGATCGGGAATATGCAGCTTTATATCGAAAATCATCGGGGCGTCCTTCACTTCTCCAGCGATTCTTTGAAATTGGCCTTGGCGAAAGGAAAACTTGAAGTGGACGGCTCCGATCTGGTGATTCGCGCGATCCTGCCTGATGAAGTGATGATTGAAGGGAAAATCCGAGATATCAAATATATGTCCTAGAGCCGGAAAGGGGATGAGAGTCTTGAAAGCTTCGTTAATTTACCGTCTGCGCGGCTTTGTTCATCTGGAGGTCACCGGAGGCAAGCTGGAGCATTTGGTTAACCGCTTATCACAGAAAAGGATGTCCGTCTGGGACATCCGTTATTTGGACAAGGAGCGGATTTCGTTATATGTCACCGTGCCCGATTTTTTTCGGCTTCGTCCGCTCTTGAAAGAGACAGGCTCCCTGATTCGCATCAAGGAAAAACGCGGCTTTCCGTTTTGGCTGGACAAGCTCGAGAGGCGCAAATTTTTCGCCATCGGGCTGCTCGGCTTCGTCATCGGCATTTATTTGCTTTCCCAGCTCGTCTTGCAGGTTCGCGTGGAGGGCAATGAGACGATTCAAACCGAACAAATTTTGCAGGCGGCCAAGCAGCAGGGGGTGTACCGGCTGCAGTGGAAGTTTAAGCTGAAGGAGCCTTCCGAGCTGTCCCGGGCGATGCAGAGTCAGCTGCCGGCCGCCGCTTGGATCGGCGTTGAGGTGCGCGGTACGCATGTCGTGATCAAGGTCGTCGAAGCGACGATTCCGGAGAAGCCGCCGCTGATGAATCCGCGGCATCTGGTGGCCTCGAAGCATGCGCTTGTGACGGAGATTTTTGCTGAAAAGGGACGTCCCGCCGTTAAGCCGAATACGTATGTGCGCAAAGGAGACATCCTCATATCCGGCATGATCGGCGACGAGCTCCATCAGCAAACGGTCGTAGCTTCCGGCACCGTCAAAGGTGTGGTCTGGTACAAACCGACGGTCGAAGTGCCGCTTGTGCGTCAATATAAAGTTTACACGGGCGAAAGTAAACAACGCTCTTACTTGGTCCTCGGCAGCCGCGGGGTGCAGGTGTCCGGGTACGGTAAAGTGCCGTTCGGGCAGACGGAAACGATTCAGGAACGCAAAACGCTCAGTTGGCGCTCCTACACACTGCCGATCGGATGGCTCAGCGAGAAGGTGATGGAAGTGGAGCTTCAGGAGCAGCCGATCGATCCGAAGGAGGCGTCGAGCGTCGGATTGACGGAGGCGAAAGCACAAATATTGTCTGCCGCGGGCGGGGGCGCAAGGGTCGTTTCCGAAAAAATTTTGCATGAGAAGGCGGAGAATGGTAAAGTTTATATGGAAGTGCTTTTGGAAGTCGAGGAGTCAATTGCGGTTGAACAACCGATTGTGCCTTAATTTCATATGACGAACGGTTATCGTTGAAGGAGAACTGGATGGAACAAGCGACAACGGTGAAAGTATCTTTGAAAAATCCGTCCGAGGGCCAGGCGCTTTTCGGGCCGCAGGATAAGTTTCTGCACTTGATTGAACGGGAAGTGCAGGCGTCCATTTTTACGCGCGAAGCGGAGATCGTCATTCAAGGCGCGAGCGCCGAAACCGCGCGTCTCGAGCATTTGTTTGCGGTACTGCTCGAGTTGATCCGAAACCAGTACGTGCTGACCGAGCGCGACGTGATTTATGCTTTGGATTTGTCCAAAGAGATGAAGGCCGATCAGCTGCTGGATCTGTTCAAGGGCGAAATCGCCGTTACGCACAAAGGCAAGCCGATTCGTGTGAAGACGATCGGGCAAAAGCAGTATGTAAACGAAATCAAGAAGAAGGATATCGTCTTCGGGATCGGACCTGCGGGGACGGGCAAAACCTACATCGCCGTCGTTCTCGCCGTAGCCGCGCTGAAAGAGGGCAAAGTGAAGCGGATCGTGCTGACGCGCCCTGCCGTCGAGGCGGGAGAAAGTCTCGGTTTCCTGCCGGGCGACCTTCAGGAAAAAGTTGACCCTTATTTGCGCCCGTTGTATGATGCTCTTAACGACGTGCTGGGTCCCGAGCAGGTGCTGAAGTCGCTGGAGCGCGGATTGATCGAAATCGCGCCGCTCGCCTACATGCGGGGGAGAACGCTTGACGATTCTTTTATTATATTGGACGAAGCGCAGAATACGACTCCGGAACAGATGAAAATGTTTCTGACGAGGCTCGGCTTCGGGTCGAAGATGGTCATTACCGGCGACGTCACCCAGATCGACCTGCCGCGCGGCAAGTCTTCGGGTCTTGTGGAAGCGAAACGGATCCTGGGCCGGATCGAAGAGCTCGGATTTATTACCTTCGCCGAACAGGATGTCGTTCGTCACTCGCTCGTGCAAAAAATCATCGTAGCCTATAATGAAGACAAAGAAGGCTGAGAAAGGGCTGACCTTTCATCATGAGCAATCGCGTTTCCATTCGGGGCAAATACCAATATCGGCTTGCCGGCTGGAGATATAGCGCCATCGTGCGCTTTCTTCTGTTTTTGGCGCTAGCCGTCTTTTTTTACTTTGCGCTTTTGCACCGTGTTGTCCCGCAAACCTACGATATCACGCTGAACGCCGTCGCCGAGAAAGACATTCTGGCGCCGCGCGCCATATTGAATGAAGTAGCCACGGAGAAGGCCAAGGAAGAGGCGGCTGCGAAAGTGCAGCCTGTTTACAAAATCGTTTCGTTGAAAAACGAGATGGCGCTTGAAGCCGTCTTCGAGAAGCTGCAGCAAATTAATGCCGACGCGGACGTGTCCACAGCTGATAAAGTGAACATTTACAAAACGGTCATTCCGCAGCTTATTCAAGACCACCTGTACCGTCAGCTGAAGCAGTTTCAGGACAGCGGGCAGTACAGTCCCGAATTGCTGGCCGAGATGCGCCAGGATTTCGACGAGCAGCAGTACCGGATTCCAGAGGAAGCGTTTTATAAAATTCCGCGGCTGAGCAAGGATGATTTACTCCAAATGCAGCCGGTCGCCAAAGAAATCGTATCACGGCTGATGACGGATCAGCTGCTGGAGGCGCAGCCGGGCCGGGCGAAAGTGGCGGAGCTGGTTAACGCCTCGACCTTGTCGAAGAACAACGCGAGGGAGATTGTGCAGGAGCTGGTGCGGGCGGCGCTGACGCCGAACAAGTTCTACGATCAGAAAGGTACGGAAGAAGCGAAAGGCCACGCCCGGGACAATGTGAAGCCAATTTTTATCAACAAGAACGAGGTGCTCGTGGCCAAGGGTGATAAAATTACCGAAGACGTCTATCAGCGGCTGGCTGCGCTGGAGCTGTTGAAAGACGATCGCTCGTATTGGCCTCATCTCGGTCTGTTTATTTTCGTTTCCTTATGCGGACTTGCGCTGTATATGTACGTCCGGCAAAGCGCGCTGCCGATCAAGTATAACAACGTGCAGCTGTTAATGCTCGTGCTCATTTTATTTTTGACGGTTACGTTTATGAAAGTGTTCTCGATGATGCAGAACCTCGACTACCCGATGATCGGGTATTTGGCACCGACAGCCATGGGAGCGATGCTGATCACGATTTTGTTAAACCCGCAGCTGGCGTTTATCGCAACCGTGCTGTTCAGCGTGATGGCGAGCATCATTTTCAACTCCGACCACGTGCAAACGTTCGACTTCCGCTACGGCTTGCTGACATTCTCCACGTCGTTCGCCGCGATTTTCTCGATTCAGCGGGCGAGCCAGCGCTCGTCGATTCTCAAGGCGGGCATGATGGTTTCGGTGTTCGCGGTGGCGCTTGTTGCCGCCTTGCTGTTGTTCGAGGAGCAGGAGTCCAAACGCGCCGCCATCTTCGCGGCCTCGTTCGCCCTTGGCAGCGGGCTGCTGACCGCCGTATTCGTCATCGGCTTGCTCCCGTTCTTCGAAGTGGCGTTCGGCATTCTGTCGCCGTTGAAGCTCGTCGAGCTGTCCAATCCGAACCATCCGCTGCTGCGCAAGCTGCTGACGGAGACCCCGGGGACGTATCATCACAGCGTGATGGTCGGCAATTTGTCGGAGGCCGCCGCGGAAGCGATCGGCGCGGACGGCTTGCTGTGCCGGGTCGGATCGTACTATCACGATATCGGCAAGACGAAAAGACCGAGCTATTTTATCGAGAATCAAACGAATATCGAAAATCCGCATGACAAAATCGATCCGGCGCTCAGCAAGTCCATTATCGTGGCTCATGCCCGCGACGGGTCCGAAATGTTGAAGGATGTTAATATTCCCAAGCCGATTCGCGATATCGCCGAGCAGCATCACGGCACGACGCTGCTTCAGTTTTTTTACCACAAAGCGAAGAAACTAGCCGAAGAGCGGGGCGAAGAACCGCCGGAGGAGAAGGACTACCGCTACCCGGGACCGAATGCGCAGACGAAGGAAGCGGCGATTGTCGGCATCGCCGACTGCGTCGAGGCGGCTGTCCGCTCGCTGCGGAATCCGACCGTGGAGCAAATCGATTCGATGGTTCGCAAGATTATCAAGAGCCGATTGGACGACGGTCAATTCAATGAATGCGATTTGACGATTAAAGAGCTCGATCAAATTGCGAGAACGTTGAACGAGACGCTGCTCGGTATTTTTCACTCCAGAATCGAATATCCGGCCGACGTTCAAGTGACGCGGGCAGATCCAAAAGCTCGTAAAGACAAAGACAAGGCTGCGGACGAGAATAAAGCGGACGAGAATAAAAAAGAGGTGGACCCATGAGTTTGAGATTATCGTTTAGCAATGAGCAAGACCATATCGAGATTAGCCCGGAGCTGGTCCGGAAGCTGGAAGAGCTGCTGCGGCTGGCCGGGAAGGCCGAGCAGGTATCGGACGGCGAGGTGACGTTAACGTTCGTCGACGATGCGGCGATTCAAGCGCTGAATAAACAGTACCGCGGACTGGATAAGCCGACGGACGTTCTCTCCTTCTCGATGCTCGAGATGGGCGAGGATGAGATTGAGATCGTGTACGGCGACGAGGAGTACGACGAGGAAGAATTCGAATTCATCGGCAACGGTGCGGATTCGGACGCCGATGAAGACGATGCTTCGGACGAAGGGGACGACGAGGAAGAAGGCTTCGAGGAGCCGATCGGAGACGTCATTATTTCCGTACAAAAGGCTGTGGCGCAAGCCGAAGAGTACGGCCATTCCGTCGATCGGGAGCTAGGGTTCCTGTTCGTGCACGGCTTCCTCCATTTGCTCGGGTACGACCATCAGGACGAAGGGGCAGAGAAGCAAATGTTTGCGAAGCAGGAAGCGATCTTGCAGCAGGCGGGCTTGACCCGGTGAGACAGCCGGTCAAATGGCAGCGCAGCTTCCGGTACGCGTACGAAGGCGTCAAATATGCGCTCTCCACCCAGCGCAACATGAAATTTCATTTCACGCTAGCGTTTCTGGCCTTGGTGCTTGCCTTGCTTTTCGGTCTTTCCAAAACGGACGTCTTGTTCATTCTGCTTGCGGTGACGCTCGTTATCGTGACGGAACTCATCAATACCGCCATTGAGAAGTCGGTCGATCTGGCGATGCCGGACATCCATCCGCTCGCCAAAATCGCCAAAGACGTAGCTGCAGCCGCGGTATTGGTGACTGCGGCTTTTGCCGTTGTTACGGGCATGGTCGTGTTCTACGATCCGATCGACCGGCTGCTGCGGACCGGCCGCGCCATGGAAGGCCATGCGCTGACCGCAGGCGCGGTATGGATTTTGCTATCATTGGTTATTCTGACGGTAATCGTCATTCAGACGCGGTTCACGGAGAAGGGCACCTGGGTGAAGCCGAGCTTGCTCAGCGCGGTAGCCTTCGCCGTTGCGACGCTGATTGCATACCGCATCGAGGATACGCTCGCATCGCTGCTAGGTTTTTTTCTCGCTATCGTGCTCTCGCTCGTGTTATATGATAAACGGCGGAGATCTTTCGCCTCGCAGCTGCTGGGAGCCTTGATAGGCAGCCTCATCACGTTGCTTTGCTTTTATTTATACACGATTTTCTAATCAAAGAAGGATGTGACCGCATGCAACGCTCGGAATTGATCGAATGGGCCAAGCAAGTGCGGGAGCGGGCTTACGTGCCGTACTCCCGCTTTAAAGTAGGCAGCGCATTGCTCGATTCATCAGGCCGCGTTCATCTCGGCTGCAACGTGGAGAATGCGGCGTACGGGCCGACCAACTGCGCCGAACGAACGGCGCTGCATCGCGCGATTGCGGACGGGGAAGCGCCGCGTACGTTTCAGGCCATTGCGGTCGTCGGCGATACGCCGCATCCGGTTTCTCCTTGCGGCGTTTGCCGTCAAGTGCTCGTGGAGCTATGCGCTCCGGATATGCCGGTGTATTTGGCGAATTTGCGCGGAGACGTCACGGAGACGACCGTATCGGCGCTGCTGCCCGGGGCATTCACATCTCAAGATCTGGACGGAGGAACAGACAACTGATGTCAAACTCTTCAAAGAACGACACCAAGAAAGCGCCTTTTAAATCCGGCTTCGTGGCCATTATAGGCCGGCCGAACGTGGGCAAATCAACGTTGATGAATCAAGTGATCGGCCAAAAAATCGCGATCATGTCGGATAAGCCGCAAACGACGCGCAACAAAATTCATGGCGTATATACGACCGATGAAGCGCAAATCGTCTTTCTCGATACGCCGGGTATACATAAACCGACATCGAAACTCGGCGATTATATGATGAAATCCGCTCAAAGCGCACTCAGCGAAGTGGAGGCCGTGCTGTTTCTGATCGACGTTGTCGAAGGGCTCGGCGGCGGCGACCGGTTCATTATCGAGCAGCTACGTAACGTCAAGACGCCGGTCATCCTGGTCATGAACAAAATCGACCAGGTGCATCCCGAGCAGCTGCTGCCGGTAATTACAACGTACAAGGAGCTGTACCCGTTCGCTGAAATCGTGCCGATCTCGGCGAAGAACGGCAACAACGTGAACACGCTTCTCGAGCAGGTGATCAAATATTTGCCGGAAGGACCTCAGTATTATCCGGCGGATCAAGTGACGGATCACCCGGAGCAATTCGTTTGCGCGGAGCTGATCCGGGAGAAATTATTGCATCTGACGCGCGAAGAAATTCCGCATTCCATCGCGGTGTCCATTGAAGATATGCGAGTGCAGGAGAACGGTCTCGTCCGCATTTCGGCCGTCATCTATGTGGAACGGGATTCGCAAAAGGGCATCATCATCGGCAAGAGCGGCGCATTGTTGAAGGAAGTCGGCAAACAGGCGCGCGCCGATATCGAGGCGCTGCTCGGCTCCAAGACGTTCCTCGAGCTGTGGGTGAAGGTGAAGAAAGACTGGAGAAACCACGACCGCGTGCTGAAGGATCTCGGTTTTAGGCACGAATAAGACGGAATTTGTTTCAGTAGTACAAAGGCAGGGTAATGGAGAGCATACATGCCAGTATTTGTTCAGCATACTTCGATGCGATTCGTATCATCCTATTCCTATAAACAGGTATTGTAGTCATGTCACACTGGGGAGGATGTACCATGAGAGATTTTTCGTGGAAGTATTTTTCGATGACTGGAGATGTGGATGCCTACCTGCTTTATAAAGAGATGAATGTCCAAGACGGAGAGGAACCGGAACCGGAGGAAGAAGCGGGGCTGGAAGCCTCCGACTGGCTTCAGTAAGTAATACGCGCGAGGCTTAGGAGCAGGGAGAGACTGCCGATGCAGTATAGGCTGCAGGGAATCGTCATTCGCAGCATGGATTATGGGGAAGGCAATAAAATTATTACGCTGTTTACTCGGGAACAAGGAAAAATGAGTATTGTCGCCCGAGGCGCCAAAAAAGTAAAAAGCCGATTCGGCTCGACCGTCCAGCTTTTTACGCTGGGCGATTTTTCATTTTTCAAATCGGGTCAGCTCGGAACGCTGAATCACGCCGAGATCGTGGAGGCGTTCCACAAGTTGCGCGAAGATTTGCATCTGGCGGCTAACGCGTCGTACCTGGCGGAGCTGACTGACCGGATGCTGGGCGATCAGGAAGGACAACCTTACTTATTCGAGCAATTGAAAGGGAGCTTTCATGCGCTGCTTGAAGGCAAGGATATGCAGATTGTCGTCCACTTATACGAAATGAAAATGATGATGCACGCCGGTTATATGCCTGAGCTGGAACAGTGCGTCATCTGCGGCAGTAAAGGGGAAGCGGTTTCGTTCAGCGTCGGGCTCGGCGGCATCTTATGCGAGACTTGCCGGCTGCGCGATCCGCAGGCGATTGCTTTAACGCCCGGAGCATTGAAGCTGCTGCGGATCTTTGTTCAAACCGACGTCAGGAGGCTCGGGCAGATTGACGTGAAGCCGCAGACGAAAGCGTTGTTGAAACAAATATTGCGCGCTTACTTCGACACGCACGCAGGCTTGCGCTTGAAATCGCGTGATTTTTTAGATCAAATGGATCGCTATGAAATATAGATGAAAAAATTGACATAATTTTCGTGCAATGTTATTATAATATGATGCATCCATGGAATTCTCGTTACAGAGTCTGCTTACTAGGCTTTGGTTAGCGAGATTTTTTGTTTGTCCCATCATGAAACATTACCGTGTATAGGCTCGTAGTAAGAGTAGGTCATGCCAGAACTTTACCAAGGGGGACGAGGCCGAGATGGTAACCATGCTTAAGCCGGTCATATTCGTTGCTTCCGATTCGGCCGGAGATACGGGGGAAGCGGTCGTACGCGCGGCCGCCGTTCAATTCGATCCGTTGCAAGTAGAAATAAGACGGGTGCCTTTCCTGCAGGAAATAACGGATATCGATCGAATGATCCGAACCGTGGTGGAACGCAACGGGGCGATCGTCTTTACGCTCGTTATTCCCGAGCTGCGGGATTACTTGATCGAGGAAGCTGAACGCGCCGGCATCGTATACATCGATGTGCTCGGACCGGTCATTCGCACACTGGAGCATACGCTTAAACAGGAAGCAAGGCATTTGCCGGGAATGATCCACAAGCTGGACGAAGATTATTTCAAGAAGGTGGAAGCGATCGAGTTTGCCGTCAAATACGACGACGGCCGCGATTTCAGCGGCGTGCTGCAGGCCGACATCGTGCTGGTCGGCGTGTCGCGGACTTCCAAGACACCGCTGTCCATGTATTTGGCCCACAAAAAATTCAAGGTCGCGAATGTGCCGCTGGTACCGGAAATTGCACCGCCCGATCAATTGTTCACCGTATCCTCCAAGAAGATTGTAGGCTTGCGGATCGACCCCGAAAAGCTGAACGTGATTCGCACCGAGCGGTTGAAGACGTTAGGGCTGCCCGGCAACGCCACTTACGCGAACACCGCGCGCATTCATAAAGAGCTGGAGTTTGCTGACGCGGTCATGAAACGAATCGGATGCGCGGTCATCGACGTGTCCAACAAAGCCGTCGAGGAGACGGCCAGCATCATCATCGATATATTCCGTTCCAGGTAGTCTGTTTCTTTTGGATATAAGCAGGATTTTTTGTAATTTCATCGTATATAATATTACGGTAGTGCGATTGTAAAAACATTCACATATCTGAATTATCCCCGTGGTGGTCTCTCATGACGTATAAAATAATAGTGGATGCGGACGCTTGCCCGGTCAAAGCCGAAATCCGCAACGCCGCTTCACGGTTTGACGTTCAAGTGGTCATGGTCGCCTCGTTCGATCACCGGCTGCAGCCGGAAGACGGCGTCGAAATCGTTCAAGTGGATCGTTCCGATCAATCGGTCGATCTTTATATCGTGAATCGAATTCAGGCAGGAGACGTTCTCGTTACCCAGGACTTCGGTCTTGCGGCTCTTGCGCTCGGGAAGAAGGCGTTCGCCCTATCCAACCGGGGGCAGCTGTTCAACGATCGTACGATGGATTTTTTGCTGGAACGCCGCCACGAGCAAGCCAAGCTGCGGCGCGGAGGGAAGCATACGAAAGGGCCCAGAGCGTTTACGAATCAGGATCGTGATGAATTTCTACAATCTTTGACAAAACTTTTATCCCGTTTGCAGGAGAATCGCCTAAAGTAGCGAATAGTATTACGTGTTAATTGGATTGAAGGTGGATAGGATGAGTAACGGACGCATTCCCGATCATGTCATCGACGCCGTCCTGAAGGCTCACGATATTGTCGAAGTCGTCGGCAAGTACGTGCATTTGACGAAACAAGGGCATTATCTGAAAGGCCTGTGTCCTTTTCACTCCGAGAAGACGCCGTCGTTCACCGTTACGCCGGAGAAGCAAATTTACCATTGCTACGGCTGCGGCGCAGGCGGGCAAGTGATTCGTTTCGTCGCCGAAATCGAAGGTTTATCCTTCGGTCAAGCGGTTAGGAAATTAGCGGAGGAAGCGAATCTGCAGGTCGGCCTTGGGGCGTCTCATACCGGGGCGGAAACGAAAGAGAGCAAGGAGCGGGCTAAGCTTCTCGAAGCGTACGAGCTGGCCGACAAGCTGTACCAGTACATTCTCCACAATACGGAGCAGGGAAAAGCGGCTAAACAGTATTTGATGGGACGAGGGATTACAGGTAAGCTGATGGAGACATTCGGCATCGGCTACGCGCCATCCAGATGGGATACGCTCGTTAATCTGCTGGACAAGAAGCAATTTCCGCTGCCGCTCATGGAACAAGGCGGTTTGATTTCGGCGAAACAGGATGGCACCGGTTACGTCGACAAATTTCGAGATCGCGTGATGTTCCCGATCCGCGATTGGAAAGGGCAGACGATCGCATTCGGCGGAAGGTTGATGGGGGACGGACAGCCCAAATATTTAAACAGCCCGGAATCGATGCTGTTCCATAAGAGCCGTACCTTGTACAACTTGCACGCATCGAGACCCCAAATACGCAAAATGCAGGAGATTGTCCTGTTCGAAGGGTACATGGACGTCATTCGTTCCTGGGATGCGGGAGTCACGAACGGAGTCGCCACGATGGGAACGGCTCTGACGCCGGAACACGCCGAAGCGATTCGCAGGCTTGCGGAACGGGTAACGGTTGCATACGACGGCGATAATGCCGGACAATCGGCCGCCTACAAGAGCATTCCGCTCTTAGAGAACGCCGGGTGCCAGGTGAAGATCGCGGTAATCCCGGGGGGCATGGATCCGGACGAATATATTGCCAATCACGGTTCTGAACGATTCGTACGCGAGGTTATCGAGACCGCCGTACCGTCGATCAAATATAAACTTCTTTATTTTCGCAAAAACTATAGGATGCAGGAGGATGGGGAGAGGCTACGATATATACAGCAGGCGCTCCGATTGATTGCGGGGCTCACATCACCGATTGAGAGGGAGCACTACGTGAAGGATTTAACTTCCGAGTTCCGGTATTCCTATGACTCCGCGATGCAGACGCTTAATGAGATCAGGCTGCAGACGGAAAAAAACAGCCGATCCGGGGATAATAAACCCAATCCGTGGAATAATGGTATGAATGACGGAAAGCCTCGTGAACAGACCCCTTCAATGATCCCTGCCTATCAATTTGCAGAGCGACAATTGCTTGCCGTAATGATGCTGGACCGGGACGTTTCCCAGTATGTCGAGCGTCGTTTGGGGGACGAGTTCAATATGGAGGCTCATGCGGCCATCGCCGCCTACTTGTACGCCTACTATGCGCAAGGATACGAACCGAATGCAAGCATGTTCATCGGGATGCTCCAGGATGACAAGCTCGAGAGCTTGGCAAGCTCTTTGACCTTAATAGATAATCGCAACGGTGTGAACGAAGCCGTGATTGACGATTACATTCGCGAAATTAAGAAGTATCCGCTTCTGCAGCAATTGGAGCGTAAGAGAGAAGAAATTAAACAAGCGGAACGAATGGGAGATATTCCAAGAGCTCTGCAGCTGGGCAGTGAAATTATATCCTTGGAAAAGCAATTGAAATCATCCTGATGCTTAAGCGCGCTTTGGGGAGTTCCAAGGAGGAGGGAGTTGGATTATGGCGAACGATCAACGCACGGAAATAGAGACAGAGTTGACGTTGGAGCAAGTGAAAGAACAACTGATCGAACAGGGCAAGAAGCGCTCGGTTATTACGTACAAAGAGATAATGGAAAAGCTGGCGCCTTTCGATCAAGATCCGGAGCAGATCGACGAATTTTTCGAGCAGCTCCAAGAAATGGGCATCGACGTCGGCAACGAGTCGGATGAAGACCATGACATGAATCCGCATGATAATGAGCACGACGATTTCCACTTTGACGACGATCTATCTTTGCCTCCGGGCATTAAGATCAACGATCCGGTGCGGATGTACTTGAAGGAAATCGGCCGTGTTCCTCTGCTTTCCGCAGAAGATGAAGTCGATTTGGCGAAACGGATCGAGCTTGGCGACGAAGAAGCGAAGCGCCGTCTGGCCGAAGCCAATTTGCGTCTCGTTGTCAGCATTGCCAAACGATATGTCGGACGCGGCATGCTGTTCCTTGATTTAATCCAGGAAGGCAATATGGGCTTGATTAAAGCCGTTGAGAAGTTCGACCATACGAAGGGATACAAATTCAGTACGTATGCGACATGGTGGATTCGCCAGGCGATTACGCGAGCGATTGCGGACCAAGCGCGGACGATTCGGATACCGGTACATATGGTAGAGACCATCAACAAGCTGATCCGGGTATCCCGACAACTGCTGCAAGAGCTCGGGCGCGAACCCACACCGGAAGAAATCGCCAAAGAGATGGATCTCAGTACCGATAAGGTGCGCGAAATTATGAAAATCGCTCAAGAGCCGGTTTCATTGGAAACGCCGATCGGTGAGGAAGACGATTCACATTTGGGGGATTTCATCGAGGACCAGGAGGCGCTGGCACCTGCGGATGCCGCCGCTTACGAACTGCTGAAGGAACAGCTTGAGGACGTGCTCGACACGTTGACGGAACGGGAAGAAAACGTTCTTCGCTTGCGCTTCGGACTGGATGACGGCCGCACAAGAACGCTGGAGGAAGTCGGTAAAGTATTCGGCGTTACGCGCGAGCGGATTCGCCAAATCGAAGCCAAGGCGCTCCGTAAGCTTCGGCACCCAAGCCGCAGCAAGCGGCTGAAGGATTTCTTGGAATAAACGAAACGGTCATGCGTTCGGATCTATGTTGGACCTTCTGCGAGTGCCTCGCAGCAAGGTCTAATTTTTTATGTCCCCGCCGCCGATAATGAAATAGGAAAGAAGTATGCCGGGCCTTGGGGGAGAAGGACGCTAATGGACGAAAAAAAGAAAATGCTCATTCGCGAAATCGAACACTGGCGGCGCAGCCGACTGTTACCGGAGCAATATTGCGATTTTTTACTTAACATTTATTTGGATAACGATGCAGCGAAGCCCGATACCGGGAGCGGATTTTTGGGGCTTTCGTCATCGCAAATAAGAAACAGCAATTGGAAAATATGGATGCTCAATTTAATCATAGCGGCCGCTTTATCCTTTTCTGCTCTTAATTTTAACGCTTTTGAATTACCAATGCAAATGGGGGTCGCATTGGCCGTTTTGACCGCCTGTTATGTGTGGGGAGGGCTCAAGCGGGCCAAGGAACCGATGGCGGCGCAAATACTGCTGGGCATGGCTTCGCTGTTCCTGCTGTTTATCGGGGTTTATATGATGAAGCTTCACGGCATCGAGGAGCCGGTGCTCGTCGTCGGATATGTGTTTATCACCAGTCTAATATGGATGATCACCGGGCTATTGGCACGGCTGGCGCTGTTCCAGTTGTGCGGATGGGTCAGTCTCGTTTTTTGTTACGGTTGGCTGCTTCATCATCAGCTTGATGCGATCAACTGGTTTACGCTGGAAATTAGCTGGGTGCCGCTTGGGATATTGTTCTGCTGGCTGTCCTGGTTGATCCACGAGAGAAGCCGTCAAATCGGGCTCGTCTTCTTCTTGCTGGGCCTCATCGTTTGGTACATGCCGGAATTGTATGGTATGCTTTATGCCGAGAAGTACGGCGAACAAGCGCTGCAATGGCTGCTGCTAAGCAAAATGTGTATGCAAGCGGCGATCTTGTTCGTTTGGCGAAAAAAATGGACCGTCTGGGTCATGGGGTAATGTGAATGATAAAGTTGTCGAAACGATTGGAATGGATTGCGAGGGAAGTACCGGAGGGCAGCCGGTTAGCGGATATCGGGTCCGATCACGCGCTGCTCCCTTCTTATTTGGCGGCAAACGGGGTCATCGTGAGCGGGGTGGCCGGCGAGGTGAACGAAGGGCCGTATGAGGCGGCATCCAAGCAAGTCCGTTCAGCGGGCTTGAAGCACGTCATCGACGTTCGGCTTGGCGACGGGCTGGCGGTGATCGAACCGGGCGAAGTGGACGTCATTACGATCGCGGGAATGGGCGGAGCCTTGATCGTGTCTATTCTAGAAGCGGGGAAGTCGAAGCTCAAGGGGGTGAAACGGCTCGTATTGCAGCCGAATGTCGGCGAACCTGCGGTTCGGGAGTGGCTGCTTGCGAACGGCTGGGTGCTGATCGGAGAACGTATTCTGGAAGAGGACGGCAAAATCTACGAAATCTTAACTGCTGTGTCCGCCGCTGAATCCGGGCTTGAGCCGGAGCAGATGTACGCTCCTCTTGTATGCGCGGACGGAAGGGAAGTTCAGCGTGAGCTTCTCCTTCTCATGGGGCCCTACTTGACGCGGGAAGCGTCCGACGTCTGGAGAACGAAGTGGACTTGGGAACTTGAGAAAATGGATAAGATATGCGCGCAGCTTCGGTTGTCGCAGACCGAGGCCGCCCGCGCGAAAGAAGCCGAATACCGGAAGGAAATGAACCGGATCAGGGAGGTGTTGGCCGCATGTACGCCAAAGGTCAAGCCGTCATTCAACTAATGGAAGAGTTAGCGCCGAAATCGTATGCGGTGGAGAATGACAAAATCGGTCTGCAGCTCGGAACGCTGCAGAAGGAAATCCGCAATGTGCTCATTGCGCTGGACGTCACGGATGAAGTCGTCGAAGAAGCGCTGCGCGTCGACGCCAATTTGATCATTGCGCATCATGCGATTATTTTTCGCCCGCTGCCGCATCTGCAAACCGATACGCCGGCCGGGCGCTTGTACGAGAAGCTGATTAAACACGATATCGCCGTCTACATTTCCCATACCAATTTGGATGTGGCGGACGGCGGCATTAACGATATGATGGCTGAGGCGATCGGGCTGAAGGTTACCGAGCCGCTTGATGAAGTGCACACCGACAAGCTGAAGAAGCTGGTTGTCTTCGTGCCGGTCGACCACGCGGACAAGGTGCGCGCCGCGATGTTCGATGCAGGGGCGGGCGCTATCGGCAAGTACAGCCACTGCAGCTTCAACATCGAAGGCGTCGGAACGTTCAAGCCGGGCGAAGGAACGGATCCTTACATCGGACGGCAGGGGCAGCTGGAGCAAGCGCAAGAAATCCGCATTGAAACGATCGTTCCGCAGAGCGCCGAACGGCGTGTCGTGCAGGCCATGCTGAAGGCGCATCCGTACGAAGAGGTAGCTTACGATTTATATGCGCTTGACTTGAAGACGCGTACGTTCGGGCTGGGCCGGGCCGGGAAGCTGGAGGCGCCGGTCACCTTAGCTGAGCTGTGCGAGCGCGTCAAACAGGCATATGAAGTGCCGATGGTGCGCATGGTTGGCGACCCGCAGCGCGTCATCCGTAAGGTGGCTGTGCTCGGAGGCTCGGGCGGCAGGTATGTGCGCAATGCGATCTTCGCAGGAGCCGATGTGCTGATCACCGGCGATATCGATTATCATACGGCGCACGATGCGCTCGCCGCGGGCATCGCCTTGATCGACCCCGGACATAACGTGGAGAAGATTATGAAGCAGGGCGTCGCTGATTATTTGCAGCGCAAGCTGGACGACCGCAAATGGAAGACGCGCGCCATCGCTTCGCAGACCGACACGGAGCCTTTCCGATTTGTGTAAGCCCGACCTCATTTAGGCGTATTGCCTTTTGCGGCGAATGGGGTTATACTAGCAAATGCATCTGTTGCAAAAGAAAGTTTGACAGACAATCGCTGGCGGCCTTGCGCCGCGAGAGGAAAGTCCGGGCTCCATAGGGCAGGATGCTGGATAACGTCCAGTCAGCGCGAGCTGAAGGCTAGTGCCACAGAAACGGACCGCCGATGGCCGCCGCTTCACGGCAGCGGCACAGGCAAGGGTGGAACCGTGGTGTAAGAGACCACGAGGAGCCATGGTGACATGGTTCCTGGTAAACCCCATCTGGAGCAAGACCTAGAGGAACGCTAGTCTCTTTAAGGGACAGCCTTAGCCCGAGGCGCGTTCGGGTTGGTCGCTTGAGCCAGGCAGCAATGTTTGGCCTAGATAGATGATTGTCGCTTCAATGGTGGCAGGGTGGCCCCCGTTACGACCACTGGAAGCACAGAACCCGGCTTACGGCAAACTTTCTTTCAGCCACATACAGCAAACGGATGGTTTTAGATGTGCAAAGAAACCGCCTCATGAGGCGGTTTCTTTGCTTTGCGCACATGCGCTGTGCTGGTGCCGGTTCAACTGCCGAACAGACGCTGCAGCCACCCGGGCCAGTTCGGAAGCGTGGTGTTATTCGGAGCTGTCGGCTCTTCCTGCCGGACGGACTTCGGTTGGGCGGCTTTCAGGGCGGCGGCCACGTCGATTAAGCCGTAGCCGAAATATTTATCTTTGCCGGCCTGGCCCAGATCCGTCGCGGTGTCGCGCATGAGCTGCATCACTTCCGTATTTTTCAGCTTCGGATTGACCGAACGAATCAGCGCGGCGAGCGCTGTTACGTGCGGGCTTGCCATCGACGTCCCCGACAATGCCGCGTACTGGTTGTTCAGGTACGTGCTGGCGATGCTGACGCCCGGCGCCGTAACGTCGATGTAATCGCCGTAGTTGGAGAACGACGCCTTCGACTTCTGGGAGTCGGCCGCTGCGACCGCGAACACTTCCTCATAAGCGGCGGGATAACCCGGCCGATCCGTGTTATCGTTGCCGCTCGCGGCAATCAGCACGACATCGCGGTCGTACGCATATCGAATCGCGTCATGGAGAAATTCGGCATCGGCATAATTGCCGAGACTCATATTGATGACTTTGGCGCCATGGTCGGTGGCCCAAATGATGCCTTGCGCCACGGCATAGGTGCTGCCGGCTCCGCTCGAGTCAAGTACTTTAACCGGCATGATCCGGTTGTACCAGCTCATGCCGGCTACGCCCAGATTGTTGTTGACCAAGGCTCCGATGACCCCGGCGACATGGGTGCCGTGCCCGACATCGTCCTGCGGATCGGCGTCCTTATTTACGACGTTCAAACCGCTAACAAGCTGGTTCTTCAAGTCCGGGTGCTTCAAATCGACTCCGGTGTCGATGACGGCAACGGTGACTTGATCGGAGCCTTTGGAAATGTTCCAACCGGCCTCGGTTTCGATTTGCGGCAAATTCCATTGATACCGGCGATATAAAGCATCATTCGGCGTGATGCTGTTAGCTGTCGGCGTGGGAACGGCCGACTCGTTGGTTAAATAAAGGAAGTGAGGCTCGCTGTACGAAACATTCCATTTGCGGAAGTAATTCATAAGCGCCTTAGCTTCCATGCGGTCGGACTCGAACACATAGGTGTAACCGAGCTTCTGCACGGTGCTACCGCCGATTTCTTTGCGAATTTGGGAAAGCTCGGCTTCGGTCGGTTCTTTGTTGAACCGGACGACAACTTGATTTTGATGATAATGGCTCGTGCCTTGATTTCCTTCCGGATGATGGACATGAACATCCTGTAAGGTATCAGAATCGACCGATTCGATTTTGTAGCGTCCTTCGCTCGGATAGGTGACAATCCGCAAGTTTTTAAGCTGATGATCGGCCACCTGCTTCAGAATGTGCTGCTCTACGACGCCGATAATACCGCTTGTACCGTCATCCGCCGGCTCGCCTAAGACGAAGTACTGGCTGCCTTCCGCTTCGAAGGCCGGCGATTGATACGAGCGTCCTGCGTCTACTTGGACTTTCGCTTCCGTCATATAGGTATCCGCAGCCCGGCGCACCGGATCTTTCAAAGTACCGGCAGCTTTGCCCTGCGACAAGGACTCGTTGCGCTTGGTTCGAACAAGAAGCTGCATATGAGGATGATCCTTTTGCAAGTCGGACAGTAAAGCCGGAATGCGGTTTTCGTCATTGCGGCTCATCTCGCCAGCCACACGGCGCAGCTCATAGCTGCATTGATTGCGGCACAGCTCTTCGGTCTGCTTAAGGTCTTGATTCAATGTTGTTTGCTTCATCTGAAGCTCGGCTTGGGGCGACAAGGCTTCGGGTCGTGGCGTTTGATCGCCGCGGGGGAACAGGATCAGCGCGCCTGCAACTACGAGCAACACGGGGAACGCGTATTTCCACATCGGTGACAGCCTCCTGTATTCGTCATAGGAGTAGACTTCCCGACGTTCGTAGGAATCATCATAAGCAAAGTTAACCAGCCGGATGAATGAATTTCTCCTATTACTTTTACTCTGGTTTTATGGTACGATTGATTGGAAATCTGCTTGTATGAATAAAATTTATTGTTGCGTCAAAGTTGAGGAGGCTACCGGAATTATGTCAGTAGAACATGTGAAAAACCTTTGTGAAACGACGAGAGCAAAATTGAGCGAAGCCATCGCCAAAATGGAGCAGTTTTTAAACGGGAGCTCGCTCACGAAATTAAACACCGAGAACGACAGCGCGATGGAAGAGTTTTATAAAGGATATCTTTCCGATACCCGGCACTTGCTCGTATTTTCGGAGGTGGCTTACGAGAAGCTGGGGGTTGCGCTGCGCCGACCGAACTTCAACGTGGAATATTCGGAGAAAGTACTTTATGAAGTGTATCATTCATCCGTAAACAGCTTCTTTTATCCTAAAAATGAATGTTATTCCGAAGACGGTCGTTACGCCTACACAGGCCAGGATGCTATTCGTTTCCGCAAAAAGCCGGTGCGTGAAGTCCGCGACTTGACGATTGAGCTCTCCAAAATTTTCGAGACGCTTCGCGAAGATCTGTCGTACTATGAAACCGACTATATTACGCAAAAAAGGATGCAGGGCGAAAAGGTATAACGTATAATCGCCACTGCTTTTCCATATAATGACAAGTAGAGGTGCTTTCCAGCATCTCTTTTTATTTAGCTTGATACAAGCGTAAAGGAAGTGTCGCCCGGATGACCGCTAGGCTGACGGCGGAACAATTGGCGGAAGCCAGCACCCGCGTAATAACATGGAATCAGCACGAACGGGGAGGGTACGTAGCATCCCCTTTATTTTCCCATTACACGTTCAGTTGGCTGCGCGACGGCAGCTTTATCGCTTACGGCATGGATGTTGCGGGGCAGCATGACAGCTCCCGCCTGTTCTATGAGTGGGTAAGCCGAATTATCGAATCGAAAAAGCCGCATATTGACGATTTGCTAGGCAAGAAGGAGCGGGGCGAGTTTATTCCGCAGGAGCAGTTTTTACATACGCGCTACTATGCGGACGGCCGCGACGACGAACAATCGGATTGGGGTCACTTTCAACTGGACGGTTACGGCGCCTGGTTGTGGGGACTGAGCGAACATTTGAAGGCGACGGGGCAGCCGCAAATCCCGGATGCGTATCGCCCGGCTGTCGATGCGACGGTCGCTTATTTGGTCGCGTTCTGGCAGCTGCCGAATTTCGACTGTTGGGAAGAATATGCGGAATTTATCCACCCCTCCACGCTTGCCTGTTTGTACGGCGGGCTGAAAGCGATCGCGCGACTGGACCGGCGGAATGAGCTGGAAACGGTTTGCGCGAGCATTCGTGAGTTCCTGCTGCAGCATGCGGTCCACCCGGACGGACATTTCGTGAAAAATATCGCGCCCGTCAAAGCCGACGACACGGTAACGTATAAAATCAATTACGAAGGCGTCGATGCGAGCTTGCTGTGGCTGTTTGAGCCGTTTCACATGTTCGAAGCGGATCATCCGGCGATGGAGGCGACGCTTAATCGAATCGATGCCGAGCTGCGCACGGCACAAGGCGGGCTTCGCCGTTATGCCAGCGACACGTATTACGGCGGCGGCGAGTGGCTCCTCCTGACCGCCTGGTACGGATGGGCCGCTCTTTCGCGCGGCCGACGCGAGACAGCCGAAGCGGCGCTGCATTGGATCGTGTCCAAGGCCGACGCCAGCGGCCGGCTACCGGAGCAGGTTCCGGATGCGCTTCCGTCACGCGAAGGGTATGAGCATTGGGTCAGCAAATGGGGCCCTCCGGCGAGGCCATTATTATGGTCGCACGGCATGTATTTGGTGCTGTACCATCGACTCTACCCCGACTCTATCCGGTAAATGAACCCAGTTTGGCAAGAATACCCCCTCTTTGCAGCGGGCAAGCTGTGGGCAGGGGGTGATCATATGCCAGAAGTCAAATGCAGCGTTGCCAACTGCGAATACTGGGCGCAAGGCAACAATTGCAATGCGAAAACGATCATGATTGAAGTCGACAAACATGCGGAAGTCGGGTACGATACTGAATTCGCGACGGATTTCGTTGATCATCAAGACCGTGCCACAAGCGTAAGAAACACCTGTTGTCACACCTTTGAGCCGAAGAAGTCCAAATCATCCTGACCCGGAAAGGACGAACGGATATGAAACGGAAGCTCGGAGGGAAGCCTGCAAAGCCTGACCGTAACGATGCCGCGCTGCAGCGCTACAAGCTGCAGCAGGTTACTCGCGAATCGGGGGGGAGCGTTCACGAGGAATTTGCCGCAGAGGCGGGCATTTATCCTCCTTCCGGTGCGCCTGTTTCCGTAAGGGAACGGACGGAAGACCGGGCGGTACGTACGACAAGCGAGGGTCAGGCGCCGGAGCGATCGGGCGCTGCGTACCGCTGGCTCGGTTTGACGGCGATCGTGCTCGCCGTCTTGTCGCTGTTCGCGTTCCCGGCGCTGCTCGGCAGTACAGCCGCTGTGCTGGGGCTGTTCGCTTACTCTGTCGGACAGCGTGCACTCGGCGGCTGGGCGCTTGCAATCGGATTGATATCGCTGGCTGGGTATTTCATCCTCGTACCGCTGTACGCATGACTTCGGGAGAAACGAAGCAGGCCGCCTTCGGCCTGCTTTACATTTTTAGGGTAGAACCTGTACTCGAAAGAGTGTACAATAGATCTAAGATCTCTTATACGTAAGGAGCATTCACCATCATGTCCATGAACATCGGATCCTTGGATCCGCGCACGATCAAGGAACTGCTGCAGCTGCAAACGATAAATAAAGCCGGCTTGCTTTCCTCGAATCCGGCAGGCTCCGACGGGAGCGACGGCGATTTCGCCGAGTTGCTCGAGGGGCTGATGGCGACTCAGGCTGCCCGGCAAAATGCGGCTAAAGCCTCGGGAGCCGCGCTAACCTCGGCCGCGTCATCGGCTATGTCCAAATCGCCGCTTTTCGCGAATGGGGCGTTCGGCTCGTCAGGAGCGTATTGGCAGGAGCAATTGGCCCCAAGCCACCCTACGGATTTCGAGCCTATCATTCAAGAAGCGAGTCAGAAGTTCGGCGTGCGGCCGAGCATGATCAAGGCTGTCATTGAAGCGGAATCTTCATTCAATCCTCGCGCTGTTTCCCAGGCGGGGGCGAAGGGCCTGATGCAGCTGATGGATTCGACGGGCGCGGACCTCGGGGTTACGAACGCTTTCGATCCAGCGCAGAACATTGCCGGCGGTACGCAATATTTGTCCGATCTGCTCATGAAATACAACGGCAATCAAGGTGTGGCGCTAGCCGCTTACAACGCCGGTCCCGGCCGTCTGGACCGGCTCGGCATACGCACCGATCAACAGTTGATGGACAAGCTGCATCTGCTCCCGAAGGAAACGCAAAACTATGTTCGCAAAGTGCGGCAGCTTCAAACTGCCTACGAGCTTTCTTAAAAGGTTGGGAAGGACCAATTTCCGTTTCCGGTGTACGGAGGCGCGAGGATTGGTCTTGTTTTTCGTTAGACGGCTAGTACTTATTGGAAGCGGAGGCTCATATACTTGTTATATTTGGATTATGCGGCGACTGCGCCGATGCTGCCCGAAGTTATTGACACGATGACGGAAGTCATGAAAACCCATTACGGGAATCCGTCCTCGCTGCACCGCCTCGGTATCGACGCGCAGACGCTCGTCGCCCGCAGCCGGGAAACGATTGCGTCTGCGCTTCACTGTAAGGCTGCGGAAATCCGGTTTACGTCCGGCGGCACGGAAAGCAACAATTGGGCGATAAGAGGGGCCGCCTATCGTTACCGGCACCGCGGCACGCATTTGATCACGTCTCAAATCGAACACGACTCGGTTTACGCCACGTTCCGGCAGCTGGAACAAGAAGGGTTCCGCGTGACCTACGTGCCGGTCGACCGCACCGGCCGGATTGACATGGATGCGCTGCGCGCCGCATTGACCGACGATACGATTCTTGTAAGCGTCATGTATGTGAATAACGAAATGGGCCGCGTGCAGCCGATCCGGGAAATCGGAGAGCTGCTGCGTCCCCGCGTGAAGACGCTGTTCCACGTCGATGCGGTACAAGCTCTGGGCAAGCTGCAGGTGGTCCCGCAGGAATTGGGGGCCGACCTGCTTACCTGCGCGGCGCATAAGCTCGGCGGGCCGAAAGGAACGGGATTTCTGTACATCCGTTCCGGGGTGGAGCTGCAGCCCCTGCTGTATGGGGGAGGCCAGGAGCAAGGGCTGCGATCCGGCACCGAGAACGTGCCGGCGATCGTCGGCATGGCTAAGGCAGTCCGGATCGCCGTTCAGCAGCAGCCGCAGTTTGCGGCTCATACCGCGGAGCTGCGAACGAAGCTGGAGTCCGTAATCGGCGCCCATCCGGAGCTGACGCTTAGCGGAACGGACGAGCCTGGAGGCATGGCACCGCATCTGATTCACTTCACTTATCCGGGCATGAAATCGGAGGTGCTCGTTCACGCGCTTGAGCAGCGAGGCATCTTCGTCTCGGCGCGGTCGGCATGTTCGTCCTCCGTGGAGAAGCCCAGTCGCATATTGACAGCTATGGGGTATACGGACGCCGCTGCCCGCAGCGGTATCCGTCTAAGTTATTCATTGCAGCAAACGCTTGGGGATGTGGAGCGGTTCGACCGCATGCTTACCGAGGTGTTGAAAGCCGTTAAACCGCAGGTTACCGCACGTAGCCGGAAAGGACGAAACTAGATGAATCAAGCGCAACTGGCTGTGCTTCGCTACGGGGAATTGGTTTTGAAAGGAAAAAATAGGCACCGTTTTGAGAAAACGGTGTTCGAACAGGTGAAACGAGGGCTCAGGCCCTTTCCGGCGATCCGGTTCGAACGGGAATTCGGCCGGATCATGCTTCACTTGAACGGCGTGCCGTACGAAGATGTTTTGCCGCCGCTGAAGCGCGTGTTCGGGCTCGCTTCGATAAGTCCGGTGGTCAGCACCGAACTGGAGCTGGAGCGCATTCAAGAGGCGGCCGCCTCCATGATGGAGGCGCTGACGCCGCAGCCGGACACCTTCAAGGTGACCGTCCGCCGTGTTAACAAAAGCTTTCCGCACGATTCGCAGGCGATGAACCGTCTGGTCGGCGGGGCGGTGCTTCGCGCGCTGCCGGAGCTGAAGGTCGATGTGCATCGGCCCGACACGGAGCTGAAGGTGGAGCTTCGCGAAGAGGCGGCATGGCTGTACTGCCGCGTGGATCAGGGCGCGGGCGGCTTTCCGCTCGGCTCGAACGGACGGGCTGCGCTCATGTTGTCCGGCGGCATCGACAGTCCGGTAGCCGGGTATTTGGCTATGCGCCAAGGGCTGAAGGTGGAGGCCGTTCATTTTCACAGCTATCCGTACACCAGCGAGCAATCCCAGCAGAAGGTAAGAGACCTGGTGCGGCGGCTCGCTCCTTACGGCGGCTCGGTCAAGCTGCACATGGTGCCGTTCACCGAAGTGCAAACGCGTATTCATCAAGCGTACTCGCAAAACTTGCTGATTACATTGCTGCGGCGCGCCATGTTCCGGATTACCGAGAAGCTGGCCGAGGCGGGGGGCGCCGGAGCGATCGTCACCGGTGAAAGCTTGGGGCAGGTCGCAAGCCAAACGCTGGCCAGCATGGACGCGATCGGCCGCGCCGTTCAGATGCCGGTGCTAAGGCCGCTCATTTGTATGGAAAAAAAGGAGATTATTAAAATCGCGGAAATGATCGATACTTTTCATATCTCGATATTGCCGCACGAAGATTGCTGCACGCTGTTTCTGCCGCCCAGTCCAAGCACCAATCCGAATTTGAACGTCATCCACAGCATCGAGCGCAACATGCCTTGGCTGGAGGAAGTGATCGAAGACGCGGTTCTCCGGACGGAAACAACCTGGATAGAAGCCGGCGATGAGCGGTTCGACCGCTTCGACGCCTTTTTCTAGCCGTAAGCTCACCTGTATATAGGGAAATGGGGGGTATTCATGCTCTGGGACAATATCGTCTTGTTTCTGGAAATTATGCTGATCAATATCGTGCTGAGCGGAGACAACGCGGTAGTTATCGCGCTTGCCAGTAAAAATTTGCCTGTGGCCCAGCGCAAGCAAGCGATATGGTGGGGGGCATTCGGCGCCATCGCGCTGCGGGTTTTATTGACGCTAGCCGCCGTTTATGTGCTGGACATCCCTTACATTCAAGGAATCGGATCGCTGCTGCTGCTCTGGATCGCCATTAAGCTGCTGGTTGACGAAGATGGGCATTCGGACGTGAAGGAAGCATCCACGCTCGGCAAGGCGATCTCGACTATTATTTTGGCCGACTTCGTCATGAGCCTGGACAACGTACTGGCGATCGCGGCCAAGGCAAAGGGCGAAGTCGGCGTCATCATATTAGGAATCGGGCTCAGCATTCCGATCATTATCTGGGGCAGCAACCTCGTGGTGACTTTGTTGAAAAAGTTTCCGGTGCTCGTATTTTTGGGGGCGGGCATTTTAGGATATACAGCGGGTGAAATGTTCATGGCGGACGAGCAAATTTCGCATCTCGTGCTCGGAGATATCCCGCATTACGTGCTGCCGACCGTCACAACGGTCATCGTAATCGTCAGCGGCGTGTTGAAGAAGCTGATCGTCAGGCCGAAGCATTCCTAGCTTCGTGTCGAAATGGCGAATGTTTACGGTGCGTAAATATCGGCGATTTCCTTGCCTTTTGCCGTAATCGCACGTATAATGGAATATGGAATGATGCGTCGGCGCTTCTTGAGTCGACGCTTCTTTGTTGAACGGGCTTCGCAGGCCAAATTAGAAGAGAGGAATTAAAACCACCTATGCATGCCAGAGATAAAATTCGCAATATTGCTATTATTGCCCACGTCGATCACGGGAAAACGACGCTTGTCGACAAGCTTCTCCAGCAATCCGGTACGTTCCGGGACAATGAAGCGGTGCAGGAGAGAGCCATGGACTCCAATGACTTGGAGCGTGAGCGGGGCATTACCATTTTGGCTAAAAACACCGCCATCAGTTACAAAGACTACTTGATTAATATCGTGGATACGCCGGGCCACGCCGACTTCGGCGGCGAAGTGGAACGGATTATGAAGATGGTTGACGGCGTTCTGCTCGTTGTTGATGCGTTCGAAGGCACGATGCCGCAAACGAAGTTCGTGCTGCGCAAAGCGTTGGAGCAGCACTTGACGCCGATCGTCGTCGTGAACAAAATCGACCGTCCGAACGCCCGTCCGGCCGAAGTGGTAGACGAGGTGCTCGATTTGTTCATCGAGCTTGGCGCCGACGACGCGCAATTGGATTTCCCCGTCGCCTATGCGTCCGCTCTGATGGGAACGTCCAGCCTTGATCCGGATCCTGCTAAACAGGAAAACAACATGCAGGCCTTGTACGAAACGATCGTGAATCATATTCCGGCTCCGACGGAAAGCGTAGAAGAGCCGCTGCAATTTTTGGTCACGTTGATGGATTATAACGAGTACCTGGGCCGTATCGCCATCGGCCGGGTGAACCGCGGCGTCGTCCGCCAAGGTCAGCAGATCGCCGTCATCAACCGCGAAGGTCAAATTAAACAGGCGCGCGTGGAAAAGCTGTTCGGCTTCCAGGGGCTGAAACGTTTGGAGATCGAAGAAGCGGGTGCCGGTGATATCGTTGCGATTTCCGGTATTAAAGACATCAATATCGGCGAAACGCTGGCCGATCCGGCTAACCCTGAGGCGCTTCCGGTGCTGAAGATCGACGAGCCGACGCTGCAAATGACGTTCCTCGTCAACAACAGTCCGTTCGCCGGCCGTGAAGGGAAACACGTCACGTCGAGGAAGCTGCGCGAACGGCTGATGAAAGAGCTGGAGACCGACGTCTCGCTGCGCGTTGAAGAAACCGACAGCCCGGATGCGTTCATCGTTTCTGGCCGCGGCGAGCTTCATCTCGGGATTCTGATTGAGAATATGCGCCGCGAAGGCTTCGAGCTTCAAGTATCGAAACCGGAAGTTATCATTAAAGAGATCGACGGCCAGAAGATGGAGCCGATCGAGCGCCTGATCATCGACGTGCCGGAAGACAGCATGGGTTCCGTTATGGAAAGTCTCGGTACGCGCAAAGCCGAGATGGTTAACATGATTAACAACGGCAACGGCAATGTGCGTCTGGAATTCCTGATTCCGGCCCGCGGATTGATCGGTTACCGCACCTATTTCCTGACGCTGACGCGCGGTTACGGCGTGATGAACCATGCGTTCGACAGCTACGGTCCTTACGCCGGCAGCGGCGTAGGCGGACGTCACGAAGGGGTACTCGTCTCCAGCGAGACGGGAACGTCGACCTTCTACGGCATGCTTTCCGTGGAAGACCGCGGCATCCTGTTTCTGGAGCCGGGCACGGAAGTTTATGAGGGCATGATCGTCGGCGAGCATAACCGCGATACCGACATCATCGTGAACATCTGTAAAGAGAAGCAGCTGACCAACGTTCGTTCCGCAACGAAAGAGGAGACCGTACGTCTGAAGACGCCGCGCATCCACTCGATGGAACAAGCACTGGAATATTTGAACGACGACGAGTATTGCGAGATTACGCCGAAATCGATTCGCTTGCGCAAGAAGATTTTGAACAAGAGCGAGCGCGAGCGCTTCGAGAAGCACCGCAAGATGGCGGAAAGCAGCGTCTAACTAACTAACTATAACTTCGTAACATTAAGCGGGGAAAGCTCTGAGCGATCAGAGCTTTCTTCATAACTATTCTATCCCTTTGGAACCGGAGGTGTCGGTACGTATGCTCGAATGGTTTAGGGCGCATCCTTGGATCGCTTACGTGCTTATATTCGTTCTTCTTACATACGTATACAACAAAGTGTTTCGGGCGCGCAAGCTGCCTTTGCTGAAAGAAGCGGTCATTTATTTGCTGCTTGCGCTCGGCTCCTTGATGCTGTTGTTCTTTCAATTGGCGGGCTTGCCGATCATCTTGAGCTTATCGGTGGCCGTGGGCTTGATGCTGACGCTTCGCCTGCGTTATTTCGTACAGGAACGCATCAATAAGGGTAAACCCACTGATCCTGGCAAGGAGTGAATTTCGCATGGCGACGTACTGGCTTGTGCCGCTGGAATGGGACGGCGAAACCGCGGTGTTCAGTGAGGAGAGATTCGCGCTGGCCCCGGCTGATAAACGCGACCGCTTTGTGCGTGCGCTGCAAGCGGTTCATCCGCGGCTGCTGCTGGCGTTCAAAGCCCATCTGCTTGTAGCTGACGAGGCGCTGGACGCTTGCGGCACGGATGATCTGCCGTTTGCCCTCGGATCTGCCGGGCCGATTGTGCTGCGCAGCCTGGAGGCTTCGACGGCGACTGACGAGGAGCCTTCCGCGGGGTGGCCGCTTTCGCATTGCGCGGAAGCTTATTTATCGGGCCTGCCTTCGCCCGGAGAAGCAGCCCGTTTGTTAAGTCTAGCCGATCTCGAGCCGGGGACGGAAGAGTGGGCGGCCGCGCTGCGAGCCTGGTTATTGCGGGGCGACCGGATCATTATGCTGAGAGAGGACGGAGTCGATCGATGAATTTGCAGGATACATTGTTTAACTGGCTGCAAATCAGCATCGTGGCCGAAGCACGTCCGGAGGACGGAGCGGCGCGCGAAACGAAAGATTTTTTCGAGCTCATCTTACGGGAGGACCATGCCTTGAGCCGGTTCTCTTATGAGGAGAACGACGATTTGTACCGCGTGGAGTACGAGCAGGACGGACAAACCCGTATGCAGCGGTACGACCGGGAATTGGCCGAGCAGCTGCTGACCGATATTAATTCGAATCCCAAATATAACGAATGACATAATTTCCGGACATTTAGATAAAATAAAGTATTCAAAAGTGAAGGGAGTGTCTGTTGCAACTATCGGTAGCTGTACCAATTTGCGTATGATATAATGGATGTAGCAATAGGAACTATTAACACAGGAGGCGACTCTATGGCGGAAACGATCACAGCACTATCCGAGCAACTGATCGAACATTTGCAGAAAGAAGCGCTCACCCTTTTGAGCACGATCGATCACGAAAGCGGTTCGCCGACCATGAATGCCATTTCATGGCTGTTCGCCAAGGATGCTTCCACGATTCGTTTCGCCGTGGATCAACGTTCTCGGCTCATAACGAATATGAAGGCCAATCCGCTGGTCACATTAACTTATATTGGTGCCGGTTCCGTCCATGCCATTTACGGCAAAGCGCGTCTGGTTACCGATGCTCTCGACGAGGTGCCATTCAAACTGGCCTGCTTCGATATTGAAGTAACGGAAGTTCGCGATGGGATGTTCTACGGAGCGCGCATTTCGGTTCAACCTGAATATGAGAAGACGTATGACAAGCGTGCCGCTGAGAAACTGGATACGCAAGTGTTCAGCGCCATGAAAAAAGCCTAGATCCGTTTTCGTTTCTAGGCTTTTTTGCACACGATTTTTTATTAAAGCGATGGGTTGGGGACTTGCGGATTGCCGCTGTTCTGCGGTTCGTTCGGTCGAATGGGGTCGACGTCGCGCGGTATCTGCGGAATGATTCGCCCGATGATCGCAGCCATTTCTTCTGCAAGCCCGTTAATGCCCCGGCCGTTTTGAAGTTGATTCCGGATTTTCTGTAAACGTTCGCCTAAATCCATATCTGCGGTTACGAAGGCATCGACGCCGTACGGATCTTTCTTTAATGCTTCCGCTACGGAAAGTTTGATGGTACCGACCCTTGACCGATCCATCCCCGGCGGCACATTGATGCCGACGATCGCCGTATTTCCGAACACGACGCAATTGGCGCTTTCTACATTCGGAACGCTGAGGGCGATTTGTTCCAGCCGCTTCGCTACCGTCTGCGGGTCAGTAATTTCTTTCTTCTGCGGTGCCGTTTGCTGGGCCTTGACCTGTTGGTTCGGATCAGCAGCTTGAGAGGTGGAAGCTCCATTCTTTGGTGATTGGTTACATCCTGCTAAAGCAGCGGACAACAACAAGATTGCCGCGACAAACATTTTCATTCGTCATCGATCCTTTCTCTGCAGCATCAGCTTTGGTTAGTTTGTCCTCACGGCCAAATTCCTATGTATCGCATAGAGCCAAACACCAGACCCGGGAGGGACTCACATGAAAAAAATTTATGTGTTGGATACGAATGTCCTGTTGCAGGATCCCAATGCGATTTACGCCTTTGAGGATAATGAAGTCATCATCCCTGCCATTGTATTGGAAGAAATTGACTCGAAGAAGCGAAACGCCGACGAGCTCGGGCGCAATTCCCGGCAAATTTCCCGGATGCTGGACGCGCTAAGGGCAAACGGCCATTTGTACGAAGGCATCGCCCTGCCGAGCGGCGGCAGCTTGAAGGTGGAGCTTAATCACAGAAGCTTTGCCAAGCTTCAGGAAGTGTTTGCGGATGCAAACAACGACAACCGCATTTTGGCGGTGGCGTTGAACTATCATCTGGAAGAGCAGGAGCGGTCTGAGCCGCGTCCGGTCATACTGGTTAGCAAGGACATGCTTGTGCGCATTAAAGCCGACGTTCTCGGCATCACGGCCCAGGACTACTTGACGGATCGGGTCGTGAATGTCGCTGACGATATTTACAGCGGTCACTTGACGCTTCATGTGCACCCGGCCATCATCGATGAGTTTTACACTTACCGTTCGCTGAGCGTTAATTCGTTGAACTTGACGTACCCGCTGCATCCGCACGAGTTCGTCATTCTGAAGGATGAGATGGGCACGAGCAAGTCGGCGCTGCTGAAGGTGAATGCCGACGGCCGTAAGCTCGAGCCGCTTTACATGAGCAATGATCCGATCTGGGGGATAGCGGCCCGCAACGCCCAACAACGGATGGCGCTCGAGCTGCTGCTCAACGACGATGTGCCGCTTGTGACGTTGACGGGTAAGGCCGGTACAGGGAAGACGCTGCTGACGCTTGCTGCGGGGCTTATGAAGGTGGAGGACGAGCGAAAGTACAAGAAGCTGCTGATCGCCCGCCCGGTTGTGCCGATGGGCAAGGACATCGGGTATTTGCCGGGGGAAAAGGATGAGAAGCTGCGGCCTTGGATGCAGCCGGTGTACGACAACCTCGAGTTTTTGTTTGATACGAAAAAGCCGGGCGACATCGATAAAATTCTCGCCGGCCTCGGCAGTATTCAGGTCGAAGCGCTGACCTATATCCGCGGCCGTTCGATCCCGGGGCAGTTTATTATTATCGACGAGGCGCAAAACTTGTCCAAACACGAGGTCAAAACGATCGTATCCCGTGTCGGCGAAGGCAGTAAAATCGTATTGCTCGGCGATCCGGAGCAGATCGACCATCCTTACCTGGACGCCTCGAGCAACGGCTTGACCTATGTTGTCGAGCGCTTCAAGGAGCAAAGCATCAGCGGTCACATCATGCTGGAGCGGGGCGAACGTTCGAACCTCGCACAGCTGGCGGCGGATTTGCTGTAAACTGAAGAGAGCCCTGGCCGAATCGGCCAGGGCTTTATTTGGCGTGGGGGGCAGGCTGTGGCCGATATCGCCACTGCACCGCGCAGCCGTAGGCTTCGGCGATGGCTTCAACCAGCCGGTCATGCTGCGCCTCGATGGCGAAGATCGTCCGGCCGTAATCGTCACCGGCGCCGTCTTTACCATCCGGGTCGAATGCTGCAGGCCAATCGGCGAGCACATGCTCGTCCAGCTGAGCGGCCGCCGAGGCGGGCTCGTAAGAACGCGACGCGGCTGGAGCGTGGGTGAGTTGAAACAGCGCCGCCATATCGGCGTAAAGATAAGGCTGCTGCTCCAAGCGGCTGACGAAGCCGAAGTCGGTGAAGGTGGGGCGAGCCTGCAGGCTCGCAGGCAGCAGGAGCAAATCGATCGGTTCGGCAGGAACGGCGTACTGCGTCATGACCGGTTCTGCCGCCGAGCGCTCTTCGGGGGAAGAGAAGATCAGCAGTTCCTTGTCCCGATCGAACAGCGACGTGCGTTCCGCCAACGCCTTGACGATTTGTGCGTAATAGCCGGCTCTTTTGCCTTCGGGCATATGCATGGCTAACGCATATTTCAACATGAAATCCATAGGAATCGGTCACCTCTCGGACAGATTAAAACAACAGTTTAAAAATAATCTTCAACTTGCCTTCCTCCAGCTTCACTTCGGTTACCTGCAAGTACGGCGCCAGTTTCTCCGGATAAATGCTCAGACCGATTTCCTTCTCCAGCGATTCCACCGTGGTGTCCGGCAGCAGAAAGCCGTTAAACTGCAGCTCATCGATACGGAAGCGAATATAAGGCTTTTTTGAACCCCCGGTTTCTTTCGTCGCCAGCATGTAGGTGCCCTTCACCGAAAGCTCGATGCCTTCGTGTGAGCCGGAAGCGATCACTTGATCCTGTAAAAAATGAAACGTTAAATTTTGAAACATCGTGTTCTTCGAACGCAAATAATCGTTGAGCTCGGCGTCCGTCAGCTGAAACGTGGAATGAAGGCCGTTATCGAACAGGCTGATTTTGTTGCTTTGTATGGCACCGTTTTTGCCCGACATGATTTCGGGCAAATCCTGCATCGCTCGGGCCAGCTCCCTAAAGTACGTCTTGAATTGGGGGAGGCCTTGCTCATACCACAACCGGTTGAGATCGAGCATCTGCTGCTGCAGGCTAACGGCCTGCACTTCTTGCGAAGCAAGCTGCCGGTCCACTTCATCCTGCAGCGCCACGAGCTTCGCGCGTTGTTCGATATAACGCTGCTTCGCCTGCTGCAGCGATGCGCTTGCCGCGTCCAGCGACTGCTTGATCTGCGACTGCTGCTTCCAGGCTTCCTGATGCCGGCCTAAGGCCAGTTTATCGTTGCGGATTATCATTTGCAAATATTCAAGCGTCGCCAAGCCGTCGGAGAACGAACGTGCGGCGAACAGCAGCGTCCACAGCGAATCCCGGTCTCCCATATAATAAGCGCGGATCACTTTGGCCGCATGCACGCGGGCCTCACGGGAAGCCGCTTCCGCGGACGCCAGATTGTTCTCCGCGGACGCGATTTGACTCTGCAGTTCCGTTTCCTGCGCTTCGATTCGTTGGAGCTCTTGGTCGATTTCGAAGATCGTCAATCCTTTTTGCAGCAGTTCCTTATTCGACGGTTGTCCGGTTTCCGCACTGTAAGCAGGATATAGAACCGGTATGTATACAACGGCCAAGAGCAGCCCCAGGAACGCCCATTTTCGCATCTTCACCCGCATGTCCCTCCAGTCCCTCTTAACTACAGATTATCATAGGAAGGGGAAAAAGATGACAACAAAATTTTGGAGCAGCCGGTTCGGCGGCCGATAGCTGCGCTAATAAAAATACCTTCCATGTAGACTTTTCGGCATTTATTTGCCGTGTCTGCATAGAAGGTACCCGTTCATAAGCCGGCGGTGCGGCACGTTCTTTTAGTTCGGAGAGGCTTTGGGCAGCAGGCGCAAAATCTCATCCGTATTCTTCAATAGCTTCGGCGTTTCTTTCTCGAACGTCTGCGGTTGATTGACGGCATCTATTCGATGCGTCCACTGGATGGCGTGGACTGCGCCGCCCTCTTTCAAGGTGAAACGAAGCTGTGCTTTCTGCTGGCGAATAAACCCTTGGCTATCGATCCAGGTCTCCAGCGAAGAAGGGGCTGTCACTTGCAGCGAACGGCTCGCTTCCTTCCATGCTTTCGCTTGCGCTTCGCCGATCAAGCCGCTGCTCAGCCATTCGTCGGCTATAGCGGGCAGAACGGCGGCCAAATAAGAAGCGGCTTGCTGCTTATTTTTATCCGTCACCAGCATGGAGATGTGTTTGGCCGTTTCTCCGCCCGCGAGCGGCTCATCGTTTCCGCTGGATTCAAGCCAGTCTGGGTTCGCGGCTTGCAGCAGCTTGCCGCTGACAGAGGCCGACATTCGGCCGGTGTTCTTCAGTCGATCGGCATTGGATCCAAGGGGCAGCATGAAAAATTCGTCCGTTTTGTTGACGGCTGGCATATGCAAGTACAATTTGTTATCTTTAAGTAAGATTGGAAGCTCCAGCCCGCTGTCTGCGCCCTTGGGCGTCAACTTGACGTCGGCTTCGAGTTGAACGGGTTCGTTAAGCGAAGCTATGCCGCTATAGGCGATCCGGCTTTCTTTAAAGACGGACAACAGGCCTGCGGTTAACGGTGGAGCGCCCTCGAACAGGGAGGCGTCGAGCTGCAGGTCAAGCTCGCCGGAGAATTGATAGCTTAACGCTTGCTCTTGCTTGGCGGCGGCTTGCTGCCACTCTTCTTTCAACTGCTGGCGGTCGGTACAGCCCGATACAAGCAGAACGGTAAGGCCAAACAACGCGGCGTATCGCGTGAAGCGAGAGATGGACATCTCATTCTGCCCCCTAGAATTGGATAGGATCATGTAGTAATCTCGATGAATATGGAAATGAGGTACCCGTATAATTATAACGATTCGGGTGCGCTTTGTCTGTAGTAAAATGGTTTGAGGCGGTGGGATCATGCATCAGGTTGAGACCGGACTTGCGGGGATCATTCGCAATAAGATTGCGGACAGCGAAGGCGGCTGGATCCCGTTCAGGGATTTTATGGAGATGGCCTTATACGATCCGAAGTATGGATATTATATGAAGGAACAAGAAAAAATCGGTCGATCCGGCGATTTTTACACAGCCTCCTCGGTCGGCGCTTTGCTAGGGGAATGCGTCGCGCACTATACGATTGGCGCGGCGAAGTCAATGGATCGAGGAGCGGCGCTGCAATTTGTCGAGTGGGGCGGGGGGGACGGCCGGTTTGCGCGGCAGTTTCTCGACGCATTGAAGGAAGCGGATGCCTCGGTGTACAGACAGGTGATGTATACAAGCGTCGAGGCGAGTCCGTACCACCGGCGGCTTCAAACGGAGGCGCTGGCCTCTCATGCCGGTCGCGTGCAATTCATAACGCCGGAAAGCTGGATGGCTGGAGGGACTTGGGCGCAGGCGATCCTGTTCTCGAACGAGCTGCCGGACGCTTTTCCGGTTCATCGGCTTGTCCGGCGGGCGAAGGGCTGGATGGAGCTTGGCGTCCGTTACGACGGTGACACGTGCTCGTTCAAGGAAACGGAGCAGCCGGTAAGGAACGAAGAACTGTTGCGTTATATCGAGGCGGAAAATCTGCCGGAGCGGGAAGGTCAGCGGTTCGAAGCGAGTTTGGACTCGCTTCGCTGGTATGGACAGGCGGCCCGGCGGCTTGCCCCGGGATGCCGCGTGTTGACGATCGACTACGGTCATACGCGGGAAGAGCTGCATGCGGCGCATCGGATGAACGGGACGCTGCTTTGTTACCGCGGACATCAGGCGAGCGATACCCCGCTTGAGCATGTCGGCGAGCAGGATATTACGGCACATGTCAATTTCAGCGCTTTGATGGAGGCGGGCGAGGAAGCAGGGCTGGAAACGGTCGCGTACTTCACACAAAAGCAATTTTTGGTCGAGCACGGTATCCTTAACGGGCTGCAGGATCATGACGCCCGTGATCCGTTCTCCCCGGCGGCGCGGCGCAATCGGGCGATCCGTCAACTGCTGCTGTCGGACCGGATGAGCGAGCTGTTTAAAGTATTGATTCAACAAAAAAGGTGAGCCGCAGCTTAGATGCGGTTCACCTTTTTCAAATTCATTGCCGAGTCTGGGAGAGATTAAATGGACATTTTGAAGAATGACCAATACGTAACCCCTGAGAACGAGAGAATCATGTAGCCCCAGAAAAGCAATATGTAGGTGCGTTCGGACAGCTTCAAGTAACCGAGCAGTACGAAAATGGCCGTTTGGGCGAAAAAGAGAAGCGCCATCGGAATAAAGTCGCCGGCTAGAGCCATAAGCCCGATCGCCAGTGTCCAGAAGCCGAGTACGCGAAACATGCGATCCATTGTGCATCCCCCTCTCTAAGCTCACAATTCAAAAACTAACATTACTATCCAACATTATAGCGAAAGCTGTCTAACGTGTAAACGCCCAATCGGTGACGAATTTAAGTCAATTTTACGATCGGTGTATATATGTTAACCCTTTTGCAAGGAAACATGTATGACTGCTTGTAAAAATGGCAATACAAAATACTAGAAAAGTATTCTATGAACTCTACCATGGGCATAGAGATAAGGTAATGCAACATGTTCAGCACGACCATCATAGATGGATGAAACCCCAGGGGTTAGGAGGACTGCTTCAATGACCGCAATTCGACAAGATGCATGGAGCGATGAAGACGACTTAATTTTAGCGGAGGTGACATTGCGTCATATTCGTGAAGGAAGTACGCAGCTTTCCGCGTTTGAAGAAGTAGGGGAAAAAATAGGTAGAACCGCAGCGGCTTGCGGCTTTCGCTGGAATAGTTTCGTTCGTAAAAAGTATGAAGCGGCGATACAAATAGCGAAAGCGCAGCGTCAGAAGCGTAACCAGCAGCGCAAGCACGCGAATGCGTTCGCAAGCGTATCCGGCGGCGTTGGGGTCATAACCGATTCGTCAAGCGTACGGACGGACGGAATCGTCGAAGAGCTTTCGATCGACGCAGTGATCCGCTTTTTACGGCAGTGGAAGGGCAGCTATCAAGAGATGGTGCGCCATTTGCGTCAGCTGGAGAAGGAATTGAACGACAAGCAGGATGAATTGGAGCGTTTGCGGAGCGAGAATGAGGAACTGAACAAGCAAGTTAGCGACGTTTCTACCGATTACCGGGTCGTGAACGACGATTATAAAGCGCTTATACAAATCATGGATCGGGCGCGGAAGCTGGCCTTTCTCGTGGAAGAAGACGAGGAGACGAAGGCGCGCTTTAAGATGGATGAGAATGGAAACCTGGAACGTATTGAATGATAATGTCTGACTGCGAGAAAACGAAGCCTCCTCTTGGTATGCCGGATCATGGTGCCGGAACCGAACGGAGGTTTTTGTGCTTTCGGCAGAGCGGACCTGATGCGGGGCGAGAACCTTCGACCGGACCTGGCTTTTATGGTAGAGTTGGGAGAAGAAGTTCGAGAAACCCGATAAGGAAGTGACGTTCGTTTGGGTCGATACACCATTGTTGGCGCAGGAGCGCTCGGGATATTGTTTGCCGCTAAATTGACGGCCGGGGGTTACAGGACCGAGCTGGTCGTGCGGCGGGAGGAACAACGACAGCGGCTGGCGCAAGAGGGGATCACGCTGGGCCGCGAAGGTGAAGCGCCGCTTCGCGTCTTCCCGGACGTGACCCGGATCGATGAGCCGGATGCAGGCAGCCGCGGCGTCGCAGAAGCGCCTGAGCTGCATTATATCGTCCTGACCGTTAAACAGACGGACATCACCGTTCAGCTGGCCGAGAACTTGAGAAGCCGTATGGGGCCGATGTCGTGGGTCGTTTGCTTGCAGAACGGAATCGGCCACGCCGAGACGCTGGCGACGCATATCCCGGCCGGCCGGCTGCTTCTAGCCGTTACGACCGAAGCCGCGCTGAAGCGGTCGGATACCGCGGCAGACCATACCGGTCAAGGCGAAACCTGGGCAGGGCCTTGGACGCCGGATTCATCCCGATTTCAGGATGTGTCGGGGACGGAGCGTTCATTAAGGGAAAAAACACAAAAAAATCTGGCAATAGAGCTCGAATCGGCAGGATTTCGTACCTTTCTGTCGAATGACATCACTAGCCGCATTTGGCAAAAACTGCTGATCAATGCCGTCGTTAATCCGTTGACTGCTATTCTGCACGTGCGCAACGGCGAACTTTTGCAAACTTCCGGGCTGCAGGATTACATGCGCGATTTGCTGGCGGAAGGCGAGAAGGTTGCCGCCGCGCTGGGAATTCAGTTGGAATCAGGACTCTGGGAGCGTCTGCTTCAAGTTTGCAGGCTAACGGCGACTAACCGTTCATCTATGCTGCAGGACATACTGGCCGGAAGGCGGACGGAGATCGAAGCCATTAACGGAAGCCTGATCCGGAAGGGTGAGGACCTCGGGCTTGACATGACGGTTCACAAGAGCGTCTATCGACTTGTGAAGGCGTTGGAGGAGCGGAATTCGGCAAACGGCTGAACCATTTCGTTCGAATCGGGTGATGTCATGAATGTACTGATCGGTTGGCTTCATCAGCTCTATATGCTGCTTGCTCTTGTTCCTTTCGTAGCTTTTTTCATCGTCTGGACGATTGCCTATTGGGTCAGCCGGGATAAGCGGAAGGCCACGCACCTTAGTATGGACATCACAACGCTGTTTCTTATCGGATCCGTCGCCTTCATGAGCCGCAATTTGTTCGGTTCCGGGATGCTGTCGTGGACGATCGTGCTTCTGTTTCTGGTTGCCGCGGGTTTGCTCGGAAATTTACAAAACCGCCTCAAGGGCCGGATCGATATGATGAAGATCGCCCGTACGCTGGGAAGATTCGGGTTCCTTGTGCTAACGGCTTGTTACGTATTGCTGCTTGTAGTGGGAATAGGAAAGTATATGTTTGAGCCTTAGGAGGAGAAGACGTTTGAACGTACATAATTTGATGGAGGATGTTGTGAAAGCGTGTCTAAAAGATTTAATGCTGCACCAAGAGCAATTGTCCGCTTTGGACGAGAAGTCCCAGAGCGACATTATGGCCATCGCGCTGAATCGGCTGCCCGCGAAGTACGTCTCAACCGCTAGGGGCGAAGTGATTGCCAAGGCCCAGATGGGGATGCAGGCCGAAACCGACGTTTACCGCGAATTGTCCTATGCGATCGATAAGGTGTTGAACTCGGTGCGCAAGTTGGATTTATCTTAAATGTTGCGAATAAAATAGTACCTGATTTGAGAGCCTATGACATAGGCTCTTTTTTTTCAGGAAACAGGGAAGCTGCCGCGTTTTTTTGTGCGGCTACATCATCTAATAATTAACCAATGTTAAATAATAGTACTAGAATTTATTGACCAATGGATGTATAATTTCTATCTGGCAACGATTACAGCTATTTACAATTGGAAAGATAATAAATTCAATGAATAAATACAGGATAATATTACTTTGGTTGGAATTCTGGACTAGTTCGTAATTAACATATAATTACATATTTGAGGAGGATGTCTATGAAGTTGAATAAACTTCTAGTCTTGGCGACTGTAACGGCCGTGCTTGGCGCTACGGTTGCGGGATGTTCAGGCAATGCCAACAATGACCAAGCGGGGGGTGCTGCAACAGAACCCGGAAAAGCGTCGGCGCAAGAAATTCGAATCAATTTATCGGCCGAACCGCCAGCTTTAGATAGCTCGATTGCAACGACAAACCCGACCTTCACGATCATCAATGCGATCAATGAAGGTTTGTATCGTCTTAACGGGGAAGGCAAGCCGGAGCCGGCGCTAGCTAAAGAGCTGCCGAGCATTTCTCCGGACGGTCTGGTGTACACGATCACGCTGCGTGACGGTTTGAAATGGGCAGACGGCTCGCCGCTGACCGCAAATGACTTCGTGTGGGCCTACCAACGCACCCTGGATCCGGCCACGAAAGCGAAATACGCATCGATGCTTGCCTGGATTAAAGGCGGAACAGCTTTGAATACAGCGAAGCCGGAAGAAGTCGAAGCCAGGAAAGCGGAGCTCGGCGTGAAGGCGAAGGACGATAGAACGCTTGAAATCACCTTGGAGCGTCCGGTCGCGTTCTTCACCGATCAATTGTCCATGCCGATCTTCTTCCCGCAGAAAGCGGACTTCGTGAAAACGCAAGGCGACAAATACGGCGCGGATGCGGACAAGGTAATCGGCGCAGGTCCGTTCAAGCTGGAAAAGTGGGATCATGAGCAGCAGCTCGTCATGGTCAAAAACGAAAATTATTGGGACGCCGCTAACGTGAAGTTGACCAAAGTTACCGTTAACGTCGTCAAAGACCCGAATACGGCTCTGAATATGTTTGAGACGGATCAAGTTGACCTGACGGAACTTAAAGGCGATCAATTCCAAATGTATCAGGGCAAGCCGGAATTGACGCTGAAAAAGGAATTTGTTACCAGCTATATCATGTTCCATAACAACAAAGTGCCGGCGTTTGCTAACGCAAAAATACGTAAAGCGCTCGGCATGGCCGTAGACCGCAAAGCGTTGAATGAAGTTGTGCTTGGCGGCGCCTCGATCCCTTCCACCGGTTTGGTGCCGGGAACAGTGATGGACGGCAACAAGCAAGAGTTCCGTAAAGTAGCGGGCGATACGCAGTTTGCGTACGACGTGGCAGCTGCGAAGGCGCTGCTTGCCGAAGGTTTGCAGGAACTGAACATGACGTCATTGCCGAAGTTCAAGCTGACTTCCGACGATACGGAAACGGCTAAGAAAACGATCGAGTTTGTTCAAGCGCAATGGAAACAAAATCTGGGAGTCGAAGTGGACGGCGAACCGCTGCCATTCGCACTTCGCGTGAAAAATATGCAGGAGAACAACTTTGACGCGTTGATCGCTTTGTGGGGCGCGGACTATAACGACCCGATGACGTTCCTTAACATGTGGATGTCCGATAACAAGTCTTTTAACTACGTGCAGTACAACAACAAAGCTTACGATGATCTGGTCAAAGCGGCCGACAAAGAGGTTGACTTGGCGAAACGTTCCCAAATGCTCGTTGACGCCGAGAAAATGTTGATGAACGACGCACCGGTCGCCCCGCTCTACTTCCGTACGCGTCCGTACGCGAAGAAAGTGAATGTCGACGGTTTGATTCTGCCGGCGATGTCCAAAGAGTGGGAATTAAAATGGGTTTCTATCAAGTGATTTTATATTAATCGAGGCTGATTCGATGCAAGAGGGGGCCGTTCTGCTTATGAAGAACGGCCTCGATTTTTCTTTTGGACCGCTGGCGACAGGTAAGGACGGCGGTTGCGCGGAACTGCTTCGCAAACATAGTCCATGGTGTTGTCTACTATGCTTGCGAAGCAGTTCGGCTGATTCGGCCGCGCTGTGCGCAATTGTTTTTTTACTAGTTTAGGAGGTGTGCCATGCTTCGTTACTTGCTACGACGTCTGGTGTATATGGTGGTAACCTTATGGCTCATTGTGACATTCACATTCGTGTTGATGAAAAATTTGCCGGGGGACCCGTTTGGCGAAGACTCGCAGAAAATGACCGTTGAGCAGCGTCAGATCCTGTATGCCCAATACGGTCTCGACCAGCCGATCTGGAATCAGTACCTCAAATATATGAACAACGTCATTCACGGCGATCTGGGTGTTTCGTTCCAGTTTCCTACGCGTAAAGTGACGGATATTATTCAACAAGCATTCCCGGCCTCGCTCGAGCTTGGAATGTGGGCGCTGCTGATCGCTATTGTCGTCGGTCTTATTCTCGGTATTGTTGCATCGTTAAATCATAACAAGGGGCTGGACGTGGCGGCGATGTTTACGGCTATCGTCGGGATTTCGATTCCTTCCTTCGTGCTCGGACCACTGCTCTCCTATTTCGTTGGCGTGAAGCTCGGCTGGCTGCCGCCGGGCATGTGGACAGGGCCTTCGTCCAGGGTACTGCCCGCCATCGCGTTATCGTTCGGTACCATTGCCATCCTGGCCCGGCTTATGCGAACGTCGATGCTCGACGTGCTGAATCAAGACTACATTAAGACGGCGCGGGCCAAAGGATTATCCTCGCCTTCGATTGTGGTGAAGCATACGGTCCGGAATGCGATTTTGCCGGTCATTACGGTGCTCGGTCCCGTATTCGTTAACCTGATTACAGGTACGCTGGTCGTGGAGCAAATTTTTGTTGTGCCGGGTCTCGGCAAGCATTTCGTCCAGTCGATTTATTCCAATGACTACACGATGATTACGGGTTTGACGATTTTCTATGCGTTTATTCTCGTCGTGGTGCTGTTTATTACCGATGTGCTCTATGGGCTTGTCGATCCGCGGATACGCTTGGCGAAGGGAGGAAGCAAATGATGGAAATATCCAAAGATCTGTTCCAGCCGGTCGGCAAGGAAGAAGTGAACCGGGAAACGATCGTTCGTCCGTCGATGACGAATTGGCAGGACGCTTGGCGGCGGTTGAAAAAAAACAAGCTCGCCATGTTCGGCTTGATCACGCTCATCCTTCTGACGCTTCTGTCGATCTTCGGTCCGATTTTGTCCAAATTCGACTATGCGACGCAAAACTATGATATTAAAAACATGGGGCCTTCGGCCGTCCACTGGTTCGGCACGGACGACTTCGGAAGGGATTTGTGGGTTCGGGTATGGTGGGGTACGAGGATCTCGCTTGCGATCGGAATTACGGCCGCGCTGCTCGACCTCGTGTTCGGGGTCATTTACGGCGGAATCTCCGCTTACTACGGGGGCCGCGTCGATGATATTATGCAGCGGTTCATCGAAATTATTTATTCGATCCCATTTCTGTTGATTTCCATTTTGTTGATTATCGTGATCGGACCGGGCTTCAAGACGATTATCATTGCCTATGCCATCACCGGCTGGGTGCCTATGGCGAGGCTTGTGCGCGGTCAAGTTTTACAATTGAAGGAACAGGAATACGTGCTTGCGGCTCGTACCCTCGGCGCCGGGGGCGCGCGCATTATTATGAAGCATTTGGTGCCGAACGCGCTCGGTTTGATTATTGTACAAATTACGTTCATCGTCCCTTCGGCGATTTTCGTTGAAGCGTTCCTCAGTTTTATCGGACTTGGCATCCGGGTTCCGCTGGCATCGTTAGGTTCGCTGTTGTCCGACGGCGCGAATTCGATTCGCTTGTATCCGCATCGGGTTATTTTCCCGACGCTGCTGTTCAGTTTGATCCTGATGAGCTTCAACCTGCTCGGCGATGGCCTGCGGGATGCCCTTGATCCGAAGATGCGCAAATAAGCAGTCAGTTATTCGGAGGTGACAATTCATGAGTAAACCGATATTGGAAGTTAAGGATTTGCGGGTTTCGTTCCGCACCTACGCCGGCGAAGTACAAGCTGTGCGGGGCGTATCCTTTCATTTAGATAAAGGCGAAGTATTGGCGATCGTAGGCGAATCCGGGTGCGGGAAATCCGTGACGGCACAAACGATCATGCGGCTGATTCCTTCGCCGCCGAGCTGGATTAAAGGCGGTTCGATCTTGTTTGACGGCAAGACGGAAATTACCAGCTGTTCAAATTCGCAGATGGAGAGCATCCGCGGTTCGGAGATGGGGATGATTTTCCAGGATCCGATGACGTCGCTGAATCCGACGATGACAATCGGCAAGCAAATAACAGAAGGCCTGATCAAGCATCAAGGCTTGAGCCGTGACGCCGCTAACGCGCGAGCGGTTGAAATCCTGAAGCTGGTCGGCATTTCCAATCCGGAAGGCCGGATTCACCAATATCCGCACGAACTCTCCGGCGGCATGCGGCAGCGCGTGATGATTGCGATCGCGCTGGCGTGCAATCCGAAGCTGCTGATCGCGGATGAACCGACGACGGCGCTTGACGTGACGATTCAGGCGCAGATCATCGACTTGATGAAGAAGCTGTCGGAGCAAACGGAAGCGTCCATCATCGTCATTACGCACGACCTTGGCGTTGTCGCGGAGATGGCGCAGCGCGTCGTCGTCATGTATGCGGGCAAAGTGGTGGAGCAAGGTACCGTCGATGAAATTTTCTATCAATCGAGACATCCATACACATGGGGGCTGCTCCGTTCGGTACCGCGCCTGGATCAGGACAAGGATAGTGATCTGATTCCGATTCCGGGCACGCCGCCGGATCTGTTCGCACCGCCCAAGGGCTGTGCTTTCGCAGCGCGCTGCCCTTATGCGATGAAAGTATGTCTGGAGAACGATCCGGAGCAGACCCCGCTCTCCGAAACGCATGCGGCCGCCTGTTGGCTGCTGCATCCGGACGCGCCGAAGGTCGAACGTCCGCTAGAAACGGGAGGTGTCTCGCGATGAGTAAGCCGCAGCCTTTATTGGAAGTTCGCGATTTGAAGAAGCATTTTCACCTGGGCAGCGGCAAAACGTTGAAAGCCGTCGACGGCTTGAATTTCGCCATCGAGCGCGGCGAGACGTTCGGACTCGTCGGCGAATCCGGATGCGGCAAGTCGACGGCCGGTCGCACGATCATCCGGCTCTATGAAGCGACCGGCGGCGAGGTGCTCTTTAACGGAGAGAACGTTCACGGCCTTCGCGGCCGCAAGCAGCAGGAGTTTCGCCGTCACATGCAGATGGTGTTCCAAGATCCGTACGCTTCGTTGAATCCGCGGATGACCGTCGGCAACATTATCGCTGAGGGAATCGACATTCACGGGCTGTACACGGGCAAGCAGCGCAAGGCTCGCGTATCCGAGCTGCTGCAAGCCGTCGGCTTGAACGAAGAACACGCAAACCGGTTCCCGCACGAGTTTTCGGGCGGTCAGCGCCAGCGGATCGGCATTGCCCGGGCGCTCGCGATCGAGCCGCAGTTCATCATTGCGGACGAGCCGATATCGGCGCTGGACGTGTCTGTACAAGCGCAAGTCGTCAACCTGTTTAAGAAGCTGCAGAAGGAACGCGGTCTGACCTACTTGTTCATCGCGCACGACTTGGCGATGGTCAAGCACATCTCCGATCGCATCGGCGTGATGTACTTGGGCAAACTGGTCGAGGTGACGACGGCGGAGGAGCTGTACGCGAACCCGCTGCACCCGTACACGCAATCGCTGCTGTCGGCGATCCCGATTCCGGATCCCGAAGTTGAGCGTACGCGCGAGCGCATCATTCTGCAGGGTGAGATTCCGAGCCCGCTCAACCCGCCCAGCGGCTGTCCGTTCCGGACCCGCTGTCCGATGGCGATGCCGGAATGCGCAGCGGTGATGCCGGAATTCAAAGAAGTGAAGCCGGGACACTTTACCGCTTGCCATCTTTATTAACAGCTTACGAGAAGCCCCTTGCTCTTTGGGGGCTTTTTTTGTTAACATCAGTAGGAATGAGTTGTCAATACGAGTTCGACTCCATACAGAGGAAAGGGCGGCGGGAGCTTTGCGTTTGGAAACAGTGGAATGGCGAACCGGCCAGCCTTTGACCGACGATTACATAAATCGCTCCGAGAAGGCAAGCGGACTTTACGATTACGACCCTTGGTCGAAGGGGGCGTGGAGCGCGCGCGCGGACTGGTTAGACCGTGAACGGCCGTTCGGTGCAGATCGCGAAGGGCTTGCCGAAGCTTTGCGGGCTTTCAATCGCAAGGCCGGCAACGCTCCCGAGGCGTTGCAAGGGATCGAATCGCTGCGCGATGCACGCACGTTGTGCGTGGTAGGAGGGCAGCAGGCGAGTTTGTTTACGGGGCCGCTGATGGTCGTTTATAAGGCGATCACCATTATACAGGCGGCGAGGCAATCGGCTGAAGCGTTGAACCGGCCGGTTGTGCCGGTATTTTGGATTGCCGGGGAAGATCACGATTTCGACGAAGTGAATCACACCTATTTCTTGTCGGCCGATTTGCGGGTTGAGAAAATGAAGGTGGAGCGTCCGGACGATCGGCGTACGTCGGTCAGCCAAACCTTACTTAGCCGCGAACAATGGGAATCGGCTCTGGCGCAGCTCGATGCATCGTTGATGCCTACCGAGTTTAAGGAAGGCGTGCTGGCGGAATTCCGTTCGGCGGCGGAGTCTTCGGACACATTGGTGGATGGGTTCGCGAAGCTGCTGGCGGGCTTGTTCGGCAAGTACGGGCTTGTGCTGCTGGATTCGGACGATCCTGCGCTGCGCCGGCTGGAGGGACCGATGTTCCATACGTTGATCGAACGTTCGTCTGCGATCGGCGAGGCGCTGCTGCGCAATCGGGCACGCTTGCAGGAGCTTGGATACGAGCCTCAGGCGGACGGGAGCGAGAACAGTCTGAACTTGTTCGTGTTCGACGAGCGGGGCGAGCGGACGCTGCTGTTTGCAGATGCGTCAGGTCAGTGCTATACGGATCGTAAAGGCGAGCGCCGGTTTTCGAAGGAGCAGCTGCTCGACTGGGCGCAGACCGCGCCGGAGCGGCTCAGCAACAACGTGATGACGAGGCCGCTCATGCAGGATTACTTGCTGCCGGTGCTCGGCACGGTGCTCGGCCCCGCGGAGATCGCCTACTGGGGGTTGACGCAGCAAGCGTTCCATACGCTTGGCATGCGTATGCCGATTTTGTGGCCGCGTCTTGGCTTCACGATTGTGGAAGGGACCGCTCAGAAGAATATGCAGAAGCTCGGGCTGACCTTGGACGACGTCAGGTTCCGTCTGGAGGAACGGCGTCAGGCTTGGCTGGAAGCGCAAGACCGCTGGCAGCTGAAGGATCGTTTTGCCGACGTCAAGAACAAGTTCCGGGAGCTGTACGAGCCGATCGTGTCGTCGGTCGCCGAGATCAATCCGGGCCTGCAAAAGCTGGGTGAAACGAATTTAGGCAAAATTTTGGAGCAAATCGACTTCTTCGGGCAAAAGGCGGAAGACGGCCTCCGTTCGCAGAACGAATCGGGCTTGCGCCAGTTCGCGCGGATCGGTCAATCCGTCCTGCCGTCCGGCAAGCTGCAGGAGCGGGTATTCAATATCTCCGCGTATTTGAACAAGTACGGCAGCGCCTGGCTGGACGAATTGGTGCAAACCCCGCATGAAATTGACGGCAAGCACCGCATCTGTTATATGTAATTCATTTCATTATCTATTATGAGGAGGAAGTTTACGTGGCTAAAAGTACGGTAGATTCCAGTATAATCCGCGACATCTCGCTCGCGCACGAAGGGCATTTGAAAATCGATTGGGTGAATGCCCACATGCCGGTGCTGAATAAAATTCGCGAGCAATTCGAAAAAGAACAGCCGTTCAAAGGGCTTAAAGTGGCGATTTCGCTTCATCTTGAAGCAAAAACGGCCTATTTGGCCAAGGTTGTTCAAGCCGGCGGCGCGGAGGTGGCGATCTGCGGCAGTAACCCGCTCTCCACGCAGGACGACGTGTGCGCGGCGCTCGTCGAAGACGGGATTACCGTGTTCGCCAAGTACAACCCGGACCCGCAGGAGTACAAGGAACTAATGCTCAAGACGCTTGAGACCGAGCCGGACTTGATTATCGACGATGGCGGGGACTTGGTGACGATTCTTCATTCCGAGCGCAAGGATTTGCTGAAAAAGGTGCGCGGCGGCGCGGAAGAAACGACCACGGGCATTTTGCGCTTGAAGTCGCTTGAGAAAGACGGACAGCTGCAGTTCCCGATGGTTGCCGTCAACGACGCGTTCTGCAAATATTTGTTCGATAACCGGTACGGTACGGGCCAGTCGGTTTGGGACGGTATCAACCGGACGACGAACCTCGTTGTCGCCGGGAAAACAGTTGTCGTTGTCGGATATGGCTGGTGCGGCAAAGGTGTGGCGATGCGGGCCAAAGGACTCGGCGCCAACGTGATCGTGACGGAAATCGATGCGATCAAGGCGGTTGAAGCGTACATGGACGGATTTGCCGTTATGCCGATGGTGGAAGCGGCGAAAGTCGGCGACTACTTCGTCACGGTCACAGGCAACCGCGACGTCATTCGCGGCGAGCATTACGAAGTGATGAAGGACGGTGCGGTGTTGTCCAACGCCGGCCACTTCGACGTCGAAGTGAACAAACCGGAGCTCGAGGCATTGTCCGTATCGAAGCGTACCGTGCGCCGCAATATCGAAGAATATACCTTGAAGGACGGCCGCAAGTTTTATCTGCTCGCGGAAGGACGGCTCGTCAATCTGGCGGCAGGCGACGGTCATCCTGCGGAAATTATGGATATGACGTTCGCACTGCAAGCGATGTCCCTGAAATATGTGAACGACAACTATAAGCAAATCGGCAGCAAAGTGGTGAACGTGCCTTACGAGCTGGACGAACAGGTGGCTCGCTTCAAGCTGGCGGCGCTCGGCTTCGGTATCGACACGCTGACGAACGAGCAGAAGTCGTACTTGGACAGCTGGGCCGAGCATTAATACGATTGTATAAGGAGCGCCTCGACGAAACGGTCGAGGCGCTTTTTGGACGATAAGGGCAAGGTTTCCTGGCTTCTCGGATGTTTCCGGTATGTTTCGGCCGTATGGGAAGGGGCGCTTTGGATCGGAATCGGCGTTTTTTTAATTCGGGCTGGCGGTCTGTGCAACATCAATTCTTCCCCAATCGTCTGGATAGATAAGGCTGCGCTTCCTGTTAGGATTACGGAGGGCTGCCTGATGGATCGATTGCAGAGAGCGAGGGGGATTATCGAATGAAAGAAGAGAGAAGTCGGTCGGGCAACGGGTTCCGAGTCGCGATCAACCGCCGGGGCGCGAGGCTGCTGCTCGCGTCGGCGCTTATCGCGTCGGCGCTCGCGGGCTGCAGCTCCGCAAGCTCCGATAAATCCGCGAGCGAGGCCGCCAAATCGGGAGCACCGACGGCAAACTCGGCTCAGCACGAAAGTGTCAGTGCGGGCGCTGCCGATCAGGCGGGCGGCGAAGCGCAGAACGCCGCCGCCGCGTCTTCGCAGAACGCGCCGCCGCAGGGCGGGAGCTTTACCGGGCAAACGGCCGCGGAAGGCGACGATGCATACAGCCGTAAGATCATTTATCACGCCAACCTATCGATGCAGGTCGAGAACTACGCGGACACCGAGACGCGCGTGCAGGAGGCGGTTAAGCGTTCGGGCGGCTATGTGCTGCAGTTTAACGAAAGCACATCGGCATCGGAGAAGTCCGGCACCTTCGTCATCAAGGTCCCGGCGAACGGCTTCCAATCGCTGCTCGTCGAACTGGAGAAAATCAATCCGTCCATGCGCAAATCGATGGAAGGCCAGGATGTGACGGAGGAATATGTGGACCTCTCGTCCCGATTGAAGGCGAAGCAGCTTGTGGAAAGCCGGTTGATTTCCTTCATGGAGAAGGCGACGAAAGCGGATGAGCTGGTAGCCTTCTCGAGCGAGCTGGGCAAGGTGCAGGAAGAAATCGAACGTATTAAAGGGCGTATGCGTTATCTGGAGCAAAACGTATCGTACTCCACCATCGATCTGCGCATCGCGCAAAAAATCGGTTCGGCGGAGGCGATCGGCGCACAAGAACGAGGGCCGCTCGCAAAACGGGCATCCGCCGCGCTGCAGGGCTCGCTGACTGTGCTGAACGTCGTCCTGCAGGGGATCGTTGTCGTACTGGCCGGCGCGCTTCCGATTCTTGTGCTGCTTGTCATCGTCGCCATTCCGCTCTGGTGGGTGCGCCGCCGAAGGAAAGCGAAGCTGGCAAGCGTGCGACAGCGGCTGGCGGAAGAAAACAAAACCGAATAAATCGAAAAAATCCTGTTTCATCGCGACGATGAAGCAGGATTTTTTGTTAATATGGCGAAACATTACTATACAAGTGGTGGGAAGTGGGGTAAAGTGGAGGGAAAGGGGGTGGCGAGTGGTGTTCATGGGGGAGTATCAGCACACAGTCGACGACAAAGGCCGTATGATTGTGCCTGCCAAATTTCGTGAAGCCCTCGGAGCATCGTTCATCGTCACTCGCGGTCTCGATCAATGTTTGTTCGTGTATCCCATGCAAGAATGGTCTGTTCTGGAGCAAAAGCTTAAGGCGCTGCCTCTGATGAAATCAGATGCGCGTGCGTTTACGCGGTTTTTTTTCTCCGGCGCCACCGAATGCGAGCTGGACAAGCAAGGCAGAGTAAACCTGCCGAATACGTTGATCGACCATGCCAAGCTGGAGAAAGATTGCGTCGTGATCGGCGTATCCAACCGGGTAGAGATTTGGAGTAAGGCAATCTGGGAAGACTATTCCAGGCAATCGGAAGAATCGTTTGCCGAAATCGCCGAGAAGCTTGTCGACTTCAATTTTGACTTTTAATCCGGTGTTAGTTCGATGTAGGAGGATGGAGCCGTGTTTCATCATATTACGGTGCTTAAGCAAGAAGCCGTGGAAGGATTACATATAAAGCCTGACGGTATATATGTCGATTGTACGCTTGGCGGAGCCGGGCACAGTTTGGAAATTGCGTCGAGACTCGGTCCGGGCGGGCTGCTGATCGCATTTGATCAAGACGACATCGCCTTAGCGAACGCCAAAGAGCGTCTTTCCGGCGTTCAGGACAAGGTACGGCTCGTACGCAGCAACTTTCGTTATTTGGAACAGGAGCTCTCCCGAATTCCAGAGGCCGTGAAGGACGGGCATCCACAGGTCGACGGCATCTTGTTCGATCTCGGCGTCTCCTCGCCGCAGCTCGATGAAGCCGACCGGGGATTCAGCTACAACCACGATGCGGAGCTGGATATGCGGATGGACCGTACAGCGCCGCTTACGGCGAAAGATATTGTTAACGGTTGGTCCGAGAAAGAAATCGCCGATATTCTGTTCGAATACGGGGAGGAGAAATTCGCCCGGCGCATCGCCGCAAACATCGTCTCCGCCCGCAGCGCAGCTCCAATCGAGACGACGGGACAGCTGGTCGAGCTGATTAAAGAAGGGATTCCGGCTGCCGCGCGCAGAACCGGGCCGCATCCCGCCAAGCGCAGCTTCCAAGCGCTGCGGATTGCCGTCAACGACGAGCTTGGCGCCTTCGAGGATGCGCTGAAGCAAGCGGTGCGCTGCCTTGCTCCGGGAGGGCGGGTGGCCGTCATTACGTTCCATTCGCTCGAGGATCGCATCTGCAAGCAGACGTTCGCCGGGTACGTGGCAAAATGCATATGTCCGCCCGATCTTCCGATGTGCGCATGCAACCCGACAGGTCAATTGAAACTGGTTAACCGTAAGCCGATAGAACCGGGTGAAGAGGAGCTCGAAGCAAATCCGAGAGCCCGTTCGTCAAAACTTAGAATCGCGGAAAAAGTGAAGGATTAAGGGGGAGAATTATTTTGCCGGCTTATATTCATGGAAACCTAGCGGTGGAGCAGCGAACGGAGCAACAGGTGAAAGCGAAAGAGACGAAGCGCGTCGTACAACGGAATAAGACGCTGCCGCTGCAGGAAAAGCTGTTGTATTTGTTTACGGTTGCGATTTGCGTCGTCGTTGCAGGGTTGATTATTTGGCGTTACGCGCAAATTTACGAAATGAATGCCAACATCAGGAGCATCGAGCAGCAAATCGCCAAGCTGGAAGCGGAGAACAGCATTTTGAAGCAAAAGGTGGATGCTTTGTCCGAGCCGCACCGGATGCTCGAAAAAGCAAAGGAGCTCGGCTTCGTAACGCCTGAGCCCGATCAAGTGAAGACGAACAAGAACAAAGCCGCGGCCGATTCGAATGGACAAGCCGCGTCTAAATCGACCGAAACCAAGACGGCGTCCGGCGTCAAGAAAACGAAGGATCAGCCCTGATCCGTAAGCGGGAATAGGGGGATAAGACCATGACGAAAATGGTGAAACTGCGGTCGTTACTCATTGGAGGGGGATTCACCCTCCTTTTTGCTGTTCTGGTGACCCGATTGTATTGGGTGCAGGTTGTTCAAGGCGAAGAGCTGCTCTCCAAAGCGAAGGAAAAATGGGCGATGGACAAAGAAATTCCACCTATCCGCGGCACGATAACCGACCGGAACGGCAAGGCTTTGGCGGAAGATGCGCCTTCCTACACGATCGCGTTGGAGCCGGAAACGATTATGAACAAAGGACTTGAATTGGATGTCGTCAAAGGATTGGCGGCAATCTTAAGTCCGGCTGACGATGCGGGCGCTGTGATGGCGATGGAGGACAAGATCCGTACGCGCATCAACAAGAAGAAAGAGGACGGCAAGTATTACGCCCAGGTGGAGCTGGGGAACGATGGCTGGAAAATCGACGCCGAAACGGCTGATAAAATTAAGAAGATGATTTCCGATTTACAGTCGAAGCTGCCCAAGAAAAACGAAAGTACGGGAATCCTGCTGCTTCCCGAGCAGAAGCGGTTTTATCCCGCCGAGACGATGGCTTCGCACCTGATCGGATATATAAACAAGGAAGATAAGCCGATTATGGGGCTGGAATTAACGCTGGATAAATATTTGAGAGGTTCTCCCGGTTGGTTGATTTATGAGAAAGACCGGAAGGGCGTCGAGCTGCCGGACTCGCAAAGCCGGTATCAGCCGGCTGTCAACGGGGATGATGTGAAGTTGACCCTCGATAAAAATATTCAGTTTTATATCGAAAGCGCCTTGCAGAAGGTGAACGAGAAATTTAAGCCGAAAAGCATAACGGCGATTGCGGTCGATCCGCAAACGATGGAAATTTTAGGATTGGCGAACGTCCCGACGTTCAACCCGAACAAATATTGGGAAACGAAAGAAACGCGAGATTTTCTTAATCATGCCGTGGCCTCCCAATATGAACCCGGTTCTACCTTCAAGCTGGTCACATTAGCGGCTACCGTAGAAGAAGGGCTGTTCAATCCGAATGAGACGTATCAATCCGGTTCGATCAAAGTGGCCGACCGGCGTCTTCATGACCATAACATTTCAGGATGGGGGAAAATTTCGTACTTAGAAGGTTTGAAGCGTTCGAGTAACGTCGCCTTCGTTAAGCTTGGCATCGAGAAGCTCGGGCAGGACAAACTGCGCCAATATATTACCAAATTCGGCTTCGGCGCAAGGACGGGCATCGACATTTCCGGCGAGGTGCCGGGTATCGTCAATATGCGTTACGCTCCCGATTTTGCAACGGCGACCTATGGACAAGGCTTGACCGCTACCGCCATTCAACAAACGGCCGCCTATGCCGCCGTTGCGAACGGGGGCAAGCTGATGTGGCCTCATCTGATTAAAGAGATTACGAAGCCTGATACCGGCGAGGTTATCCAGAAGTTCGAACCGAAGGTGATCCGCGAAGTCGTATCGGAGAAGACGGCGAAGCAAGTCAGCGAATATTTGGAGCAGGTAGTCTCCGACCAGGATATTGGAACGGGAAAAAGAGCCTATATCGACGGCTACCGGATCGCCGGTAAGACAGGTACGGCCAACAAAGTGCTTCCGGGTGAAAAGGGATATGCCGAAGGGAGATGGGTCATTTCCTTTATCGGCTACGCCCCGATTGAAAATCCGCGCATTCTTGTTACGATTATCGCCGACGAGCCGGACCTCGGCGGGGACTACCATCGCGGTGGAGAGGTTGCCGCGCCTGCGTTTCGCGAGATTGTTTCGCAATCGCTGCGTTATATGGGGCTTGCTCCGACGACGGTACAGACGCAGCCGGCGCCGGTCAGCGAGAAGACGAAAGCGCCGGACTTGACCGGCATGACGCTTGACCAAGCGAAATCTTTAATGAACAAATCGGGCGTCAGTGTGGAATCGTATGGAAAAGGCTCGACCGTTTTGGCCCAATTGCCTGCTCCTGATACTGAAATCGGGAATTCGCAACGAATCTATGTAGTGCTGGAACAGCCTGAGCACGTATCGATCCCGAATTTAACCGGCAAATCGCTTCGCGACGCGATGGAAGTATGCTCGCTCCTGAAAGTGCGCTGTCAATCCGTAGGAGAAGGGTATGTGGCTGCCCAAACGCTCGAAGGAACCGAGAGCGAGCGGGTGCTGACGCTGTCCCTGAAGCCATACAGCGAACTGTTGGAGACGCCGGATAACCCGGCTGAATCCCCATCGTCCGCAACCGGAAGCAAAACCGATAAGAACGCCGCCAAACGATAGCTTGTTCTAACCCCGGGTTGTCCTGAATAGGGATGATATGAAACCATTCTTGATTCAGGAGGGGGAAGGAGCGGGCATGCGGGCATCGAATGTAACGGTTCGCCGACGATTATTCGCCGCACTGATAATAGGAACGATTTTGTTCTTCGCGCTGGTGGTGCGGCTCGCGTACGTGCAAATATGGATGGGGCCGAGGCTGTCGAAAGAAGCCGAGGAATCTTGGCGAAGAAACATCGAGGTTACGGCTAAACGGGGAGAGCTGCTTGACCGGAATGGCGTACAGCTGGCCTACAATATAAGCACGCCGACGGTCATGGCCATTCCTGTCCAGATCAAAGATCCGCAGATGACGGCGGCCAAGCTGGCGGCGGCGCTCGACCTCAGCGAAGCGGAAGTTTACAAACAAATTACAGTACGCAAATCTCAAGCTTATATCAAGCCCGGCGGCCGCAAAATTTCGCAGGAAAAAGCGCAGGAAATCCGCAATATGCAGCTGCCGGGCATTGTTGTCACCGAAGACAACAAACGGTATTATCCGTTCGGCGGATTGGCCGCACATGTGCTCGGTTTTACCGGAATTGATAATCAAGGCTTGACGGGCATAGAATTGAAGTATGATAAATTGCTCACGGGTCTCAATGGCGGCATTTCGTATTTGGCGCAAGCCAACGGCAAGCTGATGCCGGGATCGACCGACACGTACAAAGAGCCGATGGACGGACTCAATCTGCAGCTGACGATCGACAGCAACATTCAAGCGATCATGGAGCGGGAGCTTGATCAAGCGATGCTGAAATATCAACCGAAACACATCGTTGCGATCGCCATGGATCCGAACAACGGCGAGGTTCTTGCGATGGGGTCCCGGCCGGGTTATGAACCAAGCAACTACAAGCAATACCCGGTGGAAAGCTATAACCGCAACCTGCCGATTTGGATGACCTACGAGCCCGGATCAACCTTCAAGATCATTACGCTTGCTGCGGCCCTCCAGGAAAACAAAGTGAAGCTGACCGAAGGCTTTCACGATCCCGGCTCGATCGAGGTGGCGGGGGCGCGTCTTCGCTGCTGGAAGCGGCAAGGACACGGAAGCGAAACGTTCCAGCAGGTAGTTGAAAACTCTTGCAACCCGGGCTTCGTCGTCATGGGCCAGCGTCTGGGCACCGACTTGCTGTTCAAGTACATCCACGACTTCGGCTTTGGCAAAAAAACCGGCATCGACCTCGGCGGCGAGGAGAACGGCATTCTGTTCAAGCCGTCCCGCGTCGGTCCGGTCGAGCTGGCGACCACCTCGTTCGGCCAAGGAGTTTCGGTGACGCCGATTCAGCAAATTACGGCCATCTCGGCGGCGATCAACGGCGGTAAGCTGTACCAACCGCATGTGGCGAGGGCCTGGTATAAGCCGGAGTCCGGCGAGATGGTGCAGAAGGTCGAGCCGACCATGGTGCGGCAGGTCATCTCCGAGGCGACGTCCAAGCAGGTGCGCGAGACGCTGGAGAGCGTCGTGGCGAACGGAACCGGACGAAACGCGTTCATCGACGGCTATCGTGTCGGAGGGAAGACGGGAACGGCGCAAAAAGTTATTAACGGACGTTATTCCGCCGACGAGCACATCGTTTCATTCATCGGCTTCGCGCCTGCGGACGATCCGAAGGTCGTCATTTATGCGGCCGTAGACGACCCGCAAGGCATCCAGTTCGGCGGATTGATCGCAGCGCCGCTCGTGAAGAGCATGATGGAAGATACCTTGCGTTATATGAAGGTGCCTCCGCGGAAAGACCAGCTCGACCGCAAATACGTCTATGGCGACAAGCGCATCGTGGAAGTGCCGAATCTCGTCGGCATGACGGTCACCGATATTTACGAAGATTTAAATATGAATTTTCAGCTGGCCAAATCCGGTACCGGCAAGACGGTGATCAACCAGGTGCCGAAGCCGGGCACGCGTGTGGAGCAAGGCTCCACGATTCGCATCTACTTATCCGACACGGGCGTACCGCAGGAGCCGGCGCCGCCGGCGTCTTAAGCGGCCCCAGTCCCGCAATTTCATTATGAAAATTGAAAATTGGGCTTTTCATCGGGCGTTTTTTTGTCCATAATAGATACCATGTGTGAAAATGGGATCGATCATCCGTGCGGATTTTTATTCAACGAAGAAAGGTTTATCGAGACCATGTGTGAAAATGGAGATCGATCATCCGTGCTTTTTTTAACGATTTATTGACCAATGGAGGGGACGCTCGATGCAGCTACAAGAACTGGCCTCCCAGCTCGTCACGAGCCGCCTGATCGGCGACGGCGCCACGGAAGTGACCGGCATGGCGACCGATTCCCGCAAGGTCAAACCGGGCGACTTGTTCATCTGCGTACCGGGTTTGACTGTGGACGGTCATGATTACGCCGCCGTCGCCGTTGAGCGGGGGGCCTCTGCGCTGGTTGCGGAACGCGATCTGCGGGCGGGCGTTCCGACGCTGCTCGTGCGCGATGCCAGAATGGCGGCGGCCGTGCTTGCGAATCACTTTTACGGGTATCCGAGCCGGGAACTGAAGCTGATCGGAGTGACGGGCACGAACGGCAAGACGACCACGACGTATATATTGGAAAGCATTTTGAGCGATCAAGGGTTTCAGACCGGTTTGATGGGCAATATTCATGTCAAGATCGGATCGGAATACCGCGAGAATAAAGCGACGAATACGCAGGAAGCGCTGGAATTGCAGCGCATCTTGCGGGACATGGTCGAGGCCGGTACGGATTACGCGTTAATGGAAGTTTCTTCCCACGGGCTGGATATGGGCCGGGTGAAGGGATGCCGGTTCCGCACAGGTATTTTTACCAATTTAACGCAAGATCATTTGGATTATCACCTGACGATGGAGCAGTACCGGGATGCGAAAGGGCTTCTCTTCTCCAGACTGGGGAACGAGTATACGGAAGACCCGGCCCGCCGGCAGTTTGCTGTGCTGAATGCGGACGATGCCGCATCGGCGTATTACCGTAAAGCGACCGCCGCACAGACCATTACATACGCGATTGACGATGAGACTGCGGATGTGAGAGCGGTTGATATCGAAATGACGGCGGGCGGGACGCGTTTTCGATTGCTGACGTTTCAGGGCGAAGCCGAGGTGCGGATGCGTCTGGTCGGGAGATTCAACATCTATAACGCCCTGGGCGCCATCGCCGCAACATTGGCCGAAGGGATTCCGCTGCAGCGTATTGCGGACAGCATCTCGCGGATCGCTTCGGTAGAGGGGCGGATGGAGATTGTGGACGTCGGGCAGCCTTACTTGGTGCTGGTCGATTACGCCCATACGCCGGACGGTTTGAAGAACGCGTTAGCGACGATTCGCCAGTTTGCCGAAGGAAACGTGTATTGCGTGTTCGGCTGCGGCGGTGACCGGGACCGGAAGAAGAGGCCGGTGATGGGGGCGATTGCGGCGTCTTACAGCGACTATATTTACGTGACGTCCGATAACCCGCGGACGGAAGATCCCGAGCGGATTCTGCTCGACATCGAGCCGGGTCTTCGCGAAGCGGGCTGGGATACGTCCCGGTACGAACTGATCGCAGACCGCAAAGAAGCGATCCGCAAGGCGATTGGGCGTGCCGGGGCCAAAGACGTGGTTTTGATCGCGGGCAAAGGGCATGAAACATATCAGGAAATTTGCGGCGTCAAACATCCGTTCGACGACCGGTTGGTGGCTCAGGAAGCGATAAGGGGACGATGAAGCGTGATGAAACGAACGTTGGCTGAAATCGCCGTGATGGCGGGGGGCACGTTGACGGACGAATCGTCCGGAAGCTTGATGGCGCAGGGCGTATCGAAGGATACGCGGACGCTGGCGCCAGGCAATCTGTATATACCGTTAATCGGCGAAGCGTTCGACGGGCATCGATTCGTCGAAGCCGCTTCCCGGCAAGGAGCAGTCGGGTCGTTCTGGCAGCAGGATCGTCCGGATGCGCCCGAAGGCGTGCCGTTGATCTTGGTCGACGATACGCTGGCGGCGCTTCAGCGGCTGGCCGTTAATTACAAGCGGCAGCTTCACGTTAGAATTGTCGGCATAACCGGAAGCAACGGCAAAACGACGACGAAAGATATGACGGCAGCCGTGCTCCAGACTTCGTTTCGGGTGCACAAAACCGGGGGGAATTATAATAACCACATCGGGCTGCCGCTTACGCTGCTGCAATTATCGGAGGACACGGAGATCGCCGTGCTCGAGATGGGGATGAGCGGCCGGGGCGAAATCGAGTTTCTCTCGCGGCTCGCGGAGCCGGAAATTGCCGTGATTACGAACATCGGCGAAGCGCATCTGCTGCAGCTCGGCACGCGTCAGGAAATTGCGCGCGCCAAGACGGAAATATTGGCCGGCCTGCTGCCGGGGGGCACACTCGTATACAATGGCGACGAGCCCTTGATCGAGGAAGTGCTGCCGGAGCTGTCCGAGCCGGGACGGATGCAGGCTCCCTCGTATGGGCGCGTTCGGTTCGGCCATGGAGCGGAGAACGATCTGTATCCATCGGACATTAGAATGGATGCGAAAGGGACGCATTACCGTATCCATGAGGCGGGGGCGCGGGATTTTTACATTCCGCTGCTCGGCGCGCACAATGTGGTCAACTCGCTGGCCGCTTATGCCGTAGGCAGACATTTCGGTTTGGATGCGGAGACGATTGCGCGAGGATTGGCGGGTGCGGCGGTGACCGGCATGCGGATCGAGGTGATGCATGCGCCAAGCGGGCTTACGATCTTCAACGATGCCTACAACGCGAGTCCGACAGCGATGCGCGCTGCGATTGCGCTGCTGCATGAAGCGGAAGGCTTCGAGCGCAAATTCGCCGTACTGGGCGACATGCTGGAGCTGGGCGAGAACGAAGCGGCGTTTCACAGGGAGGTTGGCGAGATGCTCGATCCTGCGAAGGTGGAGGCTGTGTTCGTGTACGGTCCGCTCGCGGTTCATATCGCGGAAGGGGCGAGAACCCGGTTCCCGGACAACCGCGTCCGGCATTTTGAGGATAAAGAACAATTGGCGCACGAGCTCGGCCGAACGGCTGGCGCACACGACGTCGTGCTGATCAAGGGATCGCGCGGCATGCGAATGGAGCAAGTGGCCGCCTGGGTCATGCAATTGGGGGGATAAAGCTGTGGATTTCAATATCGTAATGATCACGCTGGGGGTTGCCTTTTTACTGGCGGTGATTATGGGTCCATTATTCATACCGCTGCTGCGCCGACTGAAATTCGGCCAGCAAATTCGGACGGACGGTCCGCAGGGACATTTGAAAAAAGCCGGAACGCCGACGATGGGCGGCATTATCATCATGCTGGCGCTGGCGCTCGCGGTCCTTCGCTTTGGCGAGAAAAATATGGAGACCGTCATTTTGCTGCTGGCGTCGTTAGGCTACGGATTCATCGGTTTTCTTGACGATTACATTAAAATTTTGTTCAAACGCTCGCTCGGCTTGACCGCAAAACAAAAACTGATCGGTCAGCTGCTCATTTCGGCGATCGTGTGCTTGCTGCTCGTACAATCCGGGCACAGCACCGATATACGCATTCCGTTCTTCGACGTATCGTTCGATCTCGGCTGGCTTTATTTTCCCTTTATCGTCTTTCTTATGCTCGGCACGTCCAATGCGGTCAACTTTACCGACGGTCTGGACGGGTTGCTTGCCGGCACGAGCGCGATTGCGTTCGGCGCTTATGCGATAATCGCCCTGAACAACACGCAGCCGAACGTCGCCATCTTCTCGGCGGCCATGGTCGGCGCGGTGCTCGGGTTTCTCGTGTTCAACGCGCATCCGGCGAAGGTGTTTATGGGGGATACCGGCTCGCTCGGCATTGGCGGAGGGCTGGTTGCAGTGGCGATCCTGACGAAAGCCGAAATATTGCTTGCGCTGATCGGCGGCGTGTTCCTGACGGAAATTTTGTCGGTCGTTATCCAGGTCGTATCCTTCAAGACAAGGGGCAAGCGTGTGTTTAAAATGAGCCCAATTCATCATCACTTTGAATTGGTGGGCTGGTCGGAGTGGCGCGTCGTCATATCTTTCTGGACGGCGGGTCTGATCTTGGCGGGTCTTGGACTATATATTAACGAGGTGTTATAAGGATGGAGCATCCTGCAAATTACCGCGGCCGCCAGGTCGTCGTCTTGGGTCTGGCGCGCAGCGGGGTCGCGGTCGCGAAATGGTTTCACGAAGCCGGCGCGAACGTGACGGTCAACGATAGGAAAGAACGAGAACTATGCCCTGAGGCCGACGAACTGGAGGCTCTGGGTATTTCTGTTGTTTGCGGCGGTCATCCGGCCGGACTTGTCCACGAGGGCGTGTCGCTCGTCGTGAAAAATCCAGGAATCCCCTATAGCGTGGAGCCGATTCGCCGTGCGGATGAGCTCGGCATTGAAACGGTCACCGAAGTGGAGGTGGCGTACTACCTATGCCAAGCTCCGATCATCGGCATTACCGGCTCAAACGGCAAGACGACGACGACGACATGGACCGGTCTGATGCTGGAGGCGGGCGGGCTGAAGCCTATCGTCGCCGGGAATATCGGGCGGGCCTTAACCGAAGCTGCGCTCGAAGCGGCGGAGGATAACCGGATGGTCGTGGAATTGAGCAGCTTTCAGCTGAAAGGCACGAGCAGCTTCCGGCCATCGATAGCCTGCTTGTTGAATGTGTATGAAACGCATCTTGATTATCATGGAACGATGAACGACTACGTTGTTTCGAAGATGAAGCTGTTCGCCAATCAAACGGAAGCCGATACGGCCGTCTTGAACTGGGACGATCCGGTTTGCCGCCAAACGGCGGCAAAGGTGCGTTCCCGCGTACTGCCGTTTTCCGTACGGGAGGAGCTGCCTTACGGGCTGTTCGTGAAGCCGAGCTTGAAGGAGGCGAAGGAGCGGCAAGTGACGGCCCTGTTAACGTACAGGGATGAAAAGGAGACCGAGCATACCATCCTGCCGGTCAGCGAACTCGGCATTCCCGGCAGCCATAACGTGGAGAATGCGCTCGCAGCGAGCGCGATGGCCATCGCTTCAGGCGTAGCTATCGAGACGATTGCCCGTGTGCTGCGCGAATTCAGGGGCGTTGAGCATCGCCTCGAATACGTGCGAACTAAGGACGGCGTCTTGTTTTATAATGATTCGAAAGCCACGAACCCGACGGCGACGATCAAGACGATCGAGTCGTTCGGTCAAGATATCGTCCTCGTGGCGGGCGGGCTGGACCGGGGCTCCGACTACATGGAGCTGCTTCCCGCGTTCCAGCGGCAGGTGAAAGGACTCGTCGCCATCGGCGAAACGAAAGAAAAAATTGTCCGTGTCGCCAAGCTCGCAGGCATGAGCCGTCTGAAAACCGTCGATACTGCTGCTAGCGGGTTGCAGGATACGGTGACGGATGCGGTGCGGGAAGCGTTCGCGCTCGCGAAGCCGGGCGACGTCGTGCTGTTATCGCCGGCGTGCGCCAGCTGGGACATGTTTCCTTCCTATGAGGAAAGGGGAAGAATGTTTAAGCAGTCCGTGCATAACCTTTAAACAGGAGGATGACAAGCCGCCTCCTAAATTTTTAAGGTTAGAGGTGTGGTCGCAATGGTCAAAGCACGGTCGGCTCCGGATATGTACTTGCTCGGCTCTACGCTGCTTCTGCTTGTCATCGGCGTTATTATGGTATACAGCGCCAGTGCGGTGCTGGCGTTTCGCGAATTCGGCGATGCGTTCTACTACTTGAAACGTCAGGCGCTGTTTGCGGCGCTCGGCGTTATCGCCATGTTTTTTATGATGAATACCGACTATTGGATTTGGAAGAGGTACGCCAAACCGGCGCTGATCGTCTGCTTCGTGCTGCTTGTCGCTGTCTTGATTCCGGGCATCGGGGTCGTTCGCGGCGGCGCCCGCAGCTGGCTCGGCATCGGGTCGTTCGGCATCCAGCCTTCCGAATTTATGAAGATGGGCATGATCATCTATTTATCCAAATGGCTGTCCGAGCAGAAGAACCCGATCACGGCGTTTACAAAAGGACTGCTGCCGCCCCTCGCTTTAGTCGGACTGGCTTTCGGGATCATTATGCTCCAGCCGGACCTTGGGACCGGCGCGGTGCTTGTCGGCGCTACACTGCTCATTATTTATACGGCGGGCGCGCGATTGCAGCACTTGTCGTATTTAGGGTTGATCGGGGTGGCGGGATTCATCGGCCTCGTGATAGCGGCCCCTTACCGGTTGAAGCGGATTACGGCTTTTCTCGATCCGTGGCAGGACCCGCTCGGCGCGGGCTATCAGGCGATACAATCGCTGTATGCGATCGGACCCGGCGGGCTCGTTGGGCTCGGACTTGGGATGAGCCGGCAAAAATACAGCTATTTGCCCGAGCCGCAAACGGACTTCATCTTTTCTATCATCGCGGAGGAGCTCGGCTTTATCGGCGGTTCCTGCGTGCTCATTCTGTTTATGGTGCTGGTCTGGCGCGGCATGCGCACGGCCATTACGGCTCCCGATACGTTCGGCAGCCTGCTCGCCACCGGCATCGTCGGCATGATCGCTGTGCAAGTCATCATCAATATCGGCGTCGTCATCGGCATGTTCCCGGTCACGGGCATCACGCTGCCGCTGATCAGCGCGGGCGGTTCTTCCTTAACATTGATGCTGACCTCCATCGGCATACTGCTTAATATTTCCCGATATTCGAGGTGAGTTTCGCATATGAACAAAATCGTCTTCACCGGCGGAGGGACCGCCGGCCATGTGACGCCCAATTTGGCGGTCATGGCCAAACTGCGCGAGCGGGGGTGGGAGATCCACTATATCGGTTCCCGGAACGGGATTGAACGCGAAATCGTCGAGCATGAAGGGGTACCGTTCCATCCCATCGCCTCCGGCAAGCTTCGCCGCTATTTCGATTTGAAAAACTTCAAAGACCCTTTCCGCGTCGCGTTAGGCGTCGGGCAAGCGTACGGACTGCTTCGGCGGCTCAAGCCGCACATCGTCTTCTCCAAGGGCGGCTTCGTTTCCGTTCCGGTCATCGTGGCATGCCGGCTGGCCGGCGTACCGGTCATTTCGCATGAATCCGATTTAACCCCCGGCCTGGCCAATAAAATCTCAATGCCCTTTGCCTCCCGCATCTGCGTTACCTTCCCTGAGACGTTGCAATACGTGCGCAGCGATAAAGCGGAATGCACGGGCTTGCCGATACGCGAGCAAATTTTGCAAGGGGCAGCCGCTCGGGGCCTCTCGCTGTGCGGCTTTCATTCGCAAAAGCCGGTGCTGCTGGTGATGGGCGGCAGCCTTGGGGCGCAGCGCATCAATCAGACGGTGCGCGCGTCGCTCGATACGCTGCTGCAGCGCTATCAGATCATTCACATCTGCGGCAAAGGACATGTCGATCCGACGCTGGCAGGCAAACGCGGCTACAGCCAATTCGAATACGTCAAGGACGAACTGCCGGACCTGCTCGCCGCCGCCGATCTTGTCGTATCGCGGGCAGGCTCGACGTCCATTTTCGAATTTCTTGCCTTAAACAAGCCGATGCTGCTTATTCCGTTATCGCGGGCGGCAAGCCGGGGCGACCAAATATTGAACGCGAATTCGTTCCAGAGCCAAGGCTACGCGCACGTTTTGTTCGAAGAAGACTTATCGGCGGACGCGCTCGTGAGCGGAATTTCCGCCTTGTATGACGAACGGGATGCGATGAAGCGGCGCATGGCGGATAACCCTTACGGCAACGGAACCGAAACCATCGTCCGACTGCTCGAGGCGCTTAAGCGTTCCGGCGGTTGACGAATTTAGCAATAGGCGATTGTCACACTCTGCAGCATTCCACATAAACTACACTATAACCGTGACAGACACCCGGCGAAGCGGCAAGCGGCAAGCGGCTCGGATACAAAAGACAGTCGGAGCCCGGCGGCCGGCCGCTCTCTATTTTTCGAACGATATTCGAGAATAGGGTGCCAGGGCGTTCTGTGAAGGAGGTTGTTCCCATGCAACAGGTCATATCAGAATTGATGAAGGGATCGTTCGGCGAGGTTCGCCTTGACGAACCGCTTGCCCCCTACACGACATGGAAGATCGGAGGGCCGGCTGACGTTCTGCTTATTCCGGAGAATAAGACGCAGCTTGTGGCGGCAGTGAAGCTGCTCCATCAGCACCGCGTCCCATGGACGGCGCTCGGTCGGGGCTCCAACATGCTCGTCGCGGACAAAGGCATACGCGGTGTCGTGATCAAATTGGGGGATGCGCTGGAAACCGTCCGGATTGAAGGGGAGTCGATTGTGGCCGGCGGCGCATATTCGTTCATCAAGCTGTCGGTCATCGCCGGCAAAGAAGGATTGACCGGCTTGGAGTTCGCGGGAGGCATCCCGGGAACCGTGGGAGGCGCCGTCTACATGAACGCCGGGGCGCACGGCTCTGACGTGTCACGAATACTACAGCGGGCTGAAGTGCTGCTCCCGAGGGGTGAGTTGGTTACGCTGCAAAACGAGGACTTGGCATATGCTTATCGACATTCGATTCTGCAAACGAACCCGGGCATCGTCACGGAGGCGGAATTCCGGCTCCGTTATGGCGACCGGAAGGAAATTGCGGCGGCGATGGCTGCCTACAAGGACCGCCGGTTGCGAACGCAGCCGCTGCAGCTGGCCTGCGCGGGCAGTGTCTTCCGGAATCCGGAAGGCCGTCACGCGGCGCAGCTGATCGAAGAAGCGGGCCTGAAAGGCCTGCGTGTCGGAGGCGCCGAAGTCTCGCCCTTGCACGCCAATTTCATCGTCAACATAGGGCAGGCGACAGCCTACGACGTGCTCACCTTGGTCGAACAAGTCAAAGAAACGGTCCGTACCCGATTCGGAGTAACTCTCGTACCTGAAGTATTGGTGGTGGGTGAGCGGTAAATCGGAGGTGGGACTTTGGAAAAGTTGGTTATCGAAGGCGGGAAACCACTATCGGGAGCCATCAGCATTCACGGCGCGAAAAACGCCGCACTGCCGATCCTGGCAGCGAGTATCATGGCGGAAGGAACGGTTAAGATCGAGAACGTCCCCGATCTTTCCGACATCGGCGTCATGTTGGGCATTCTTCGTTCCTTGGGGTGTAAAGTGGAGCTGGCCGGAGATACGGTCATCGTTAATACGAATGCGGTTCATCAGTATCACATCCCGGAAAGCTTGATGAGCCAAATGCGTTCCTCGATATTCTTGATGGGGCCGCTGCTGGCGCGGCTCGGCAAAGTGGAGCTTTATCAGCCAGGGGGCTGCGCGATCGGCGAGCGTAAAATCGACTTGCATTTAAAAGGTCTCGCAGCGCTGGGCGTCGTCATCGAAGACAACGGCAGCCGTATCGTATGCACGGCGAAGGAACTGGTCGGCGCCGACATCGTGCTTGACTATCCGAGCGTTGGCGCTACGGAGAACATCATGATGGCAGCGGCGATGGCCCGGGGAAAAACGACGCTCACCAATGCGGCTCGCGAGCCTGAAATCCAAGATTTGCAAAACTTCCTTAATGCGATGGGGGCGAGAATCATCGGCGCCGGCACGGATACGATTACGATCGAGGGCGTTCCGGAACTCGTCCCATGTACTTACCGGATTATTCCCGATCGTATCGTCGCAGGTACGATCATGATCGCCGCAGCGGTTACCCGGGGCAGCGTTACCCTGAATGGCGTCTGCCCGGCTCATCTTACTTCGGCCATTCATGTCCTCAAACGCGCAGGTGTTCAAATCACAATCGACGGTGATATAATGTACGTATGCGGGTCCGGCCGACTGAAAGCGGTCGAGAGGATCGTCACGTCGCCCTACCCGTCATTTCCAACGGATTTACAGTCGCAGATCATGGTGCTCTTGAGCCTCGCCGACGGCGTCAGCATCGTCAAAGAAACCGTATTCGAAGGCCGTTTCAAACACGTCGACGAATTGTCCCGCATGGGCGCTGACATTCGCGTCGATCTGAACTCGGCATTCATCCGGGGCGTACCGCGGTTGTACGGCGCCACGGTGGAAGCGACCGACCTGCGCGCAGGCGCTGCGCTCGTCATCGCGGGTTTAACCGCGCAAGGCACGACCGTTATCGAACAAATTCATCATATCGACCGCGGTTATGACCGCATCGAACTGATGCTTCGCAGCCTTGGCGCGAACATTCTTCGGACGGCGCCGGTCGTCATGGAATAAGCCATGTTATTTTCATTCATATGAACGCAACCGCCGGGTTATCCCTTTTTCTTCTTGAAAGAGGGGTAATCCGCGGTTTACATATGGCAAGAGGAGGCCCTCATGGAGGAACGACTTCCCGTAATCAAACAACAAAAACAAAAACCGCGCAGCCGCAGCAGCAAAAAGCTGCTTCTGTTTCTTTTTTTGTTTTTCGTCACGCTGCTGCTGGTGCTCTTCTTCCAATCGTCGCTGAGCAAGATTACGGAGGTGTCCATTCAGGGCCAGCAGCTCGTGGCCGAAGAACAAATTCGTACCGCGGCGGCTGTCGTGCCGGGAGATCACTTCTTCTCCGTGTCGTCAGCGCGAATCGCGGCGCAAATCAAATCATTGCGGATGATCGAAAGGGTCGAAGTGAAGAAACGCTTTCCCGGACGAATTGAAATTTACGTTTATGAATACCCGAAGGTTGCCTACCAGTTCGGCGAAGGCGGTCAAGTGGAAGCGCTGCTTGCAGACGGGAGCGTCATTCCCGTCACGATGCATGGAGCCAGATTGGACAAGCCGATCCTGTCGGGCTGGAGCAAGGACGACCCCTTGAAGATACAGCTGTGCGCGGCGATGTCGAAGCTGCCCGAGGCGCTTTTTGCGGATGTTTCCGAAATCAAGCCGGCGCCAAGCGCGTCGTACCCGGATAAAATCAAGATGTATACGCGCTCGCAGTTCGAGATCATTACGACGATCGGTTACTTGCCGGACAAGATGCCCAACATGGAATCGTACATTGCCAGCATCCGTGAGAACAATAAAACGAGCGGCGTGCTGACGATGCTGCTTGCGGATTCATTTGCGCCTTTCGAGGCTGCCGGCAATAAGCAGGAACCGGTCAAATCCGGTACGAAAACGCAGCCTTAGTCTCTATAAATAGGTCTACTCAAGCATAGAAAATAATGATAGAATTATAATTATGGTATATTTTGCGCTTTTCTTTTGAAAAAAATTTCATACAAAAGAGGAAACCGCCAGAGCGTGTGGAATACTTACAAGCAGGTTTGCTGACCACGGCTCATATACACTACATTTTACAGGAGGTGCCACGGGTTGAGCAGCAATGACATCATTGTTAGTTTGGACATCGGTACATCCAAAGTTCGTGCTATTATTGGGGAAGTCGTTAACGGCGCCATTAACATAATAGGAGTTGGATCTGCCGACTCGCAAGGAATTCGCAAAGGAGCCATTGTCGATATCGATCAGACGGTCCAGTCGATTCGAAGCGCAGTGGATCACGCGGAACGGATGGTAGGCATTCAGATTTCGGATGTGTACGTAGGTATTTCCGGCAACCATATCGCACTTCAATCCAGTCACGGCGTAGTAGCCGTATCCAACGAGGACCGCGAGATCGGAGACGAGGATATCGAACGCGTTATCCAAGCGGCGAAAGTGATTCCGTTAGCCCCCGAGCGCGAAATTATCGGCGTAGTGCCGAACCAATATGTAGTGGATGGAACGGACCAAATTTACGATCCGCGAAGCATGATCGGCGTCCGGTTGGAAGTGGAAGCGACGATTGTGACCGGTACGAAGACGGCCATACATAATTTGCTTCGCGTTGTAGAAAAATCAGGGCTGCGGGTATCGGGGTTGATCTTGATGTCGCTTGCCGCAGGGCACCTGGCGTTGTCGAAAGACGAGAAGGCTATGGGTACCGTGTTAGTCGACATCGGAGCCGGCGCAACGACGATAGCCGTGTTTGATGAGAACCATTTGGTTGCCACTTCCACGTTGCCCATCGGCGGGGAATATATTACGAACGATATTGCATACGGACTTCGCACACAGGCAGACATTGCCGAGAAGATCAAGCTGAAATTCGGATGCGCAGTCGTCGAGCATGCGGCTTCGGACCAAGTGTTTAAAGTAAACCGGATTGGAAGCAACGTGGACAAGGAATTCTCGCAGGTCGATCTGGCGAACATTATCGAACCGCGCGTTCAAGAAATTTTTCATTTGATCCGCATGGAAGTGCAGCGTCTGGGATTTTCCGAGCTGCCGGGCGGTTATGTATTAACTGGCGGAACGGTATCCATGCCGGGCATGCTGGCGATCGCTCAGGTCGAACTCGCTTCGTCGGTACGCATCGCCGTACCGGACTTTATTGGAGTTCGTGATCCTGCGTATACGAGCGGAGTCGGAATTATACAATATGCGTCCAAATATTTGCGGAATTCCAAATCGGGCTCAGGCGCCAAGCGGACGGTAAGCAAGAAAGCGTCTTCCGGTCAAGAGCAGAAGCCTTCGGCCATGGAACGGTTTAAAAATTGGTTAAGCGAGTTTATTTAGCGTGGATCGTGCTCACGCGATGAAAGCCTAATGAGGGGGAAGACGCTAGTATGTTTGAAATTGATATGGACTTGGACCAACTGGCTAAAATAAAGGTCATCGGTTGCGGCGGGGGCGGCAGCAACGCGGTCAACCGGATGATCGACAACGGTGTGAAGGGCGTCGAGTTCATTACCGTGAATACGGATGCTCAAGCGTTACACCTTTCCAAATCCGATACGAAATTGCAGATCGGCGACAAGTTAACGCGCGGTCTCGGCGCCGGGGCCAACCCGGAGGTCGGGAAGAAGGCGGCGGAAGAGTCGCGCGAATTGATTTTTAACGCGCTGAAGGGCTCCGATATGGTGTTCGTTACGGCGGGTATGGGCGGCGGCACGGGAACGGGCGCAGCGCCTGTTATCGCCGAAATCGCCAAAGAATGCGGAGCATTGACCGTCGGCGTCGTCACACGTCCGTTTACGTTCGAAGGCCGTAAACGGGCGATGCAAGCCGATCAGGGCATTGCCGCATTGAAAGAAAAAGTAGATACGCTGATCGTGATTCCGAACGACCGCCTGCTCGAAATCGTTGATAAGAAAACGCCGATGCTGGAAGCGTTCCGCGAAGCGGATAATGTGCTTCGTCAAGGCGTACAAGGGATCTCCGATTTGATCGCGGTTCCCGGCTTGATCAACCTCGACTTCGCGGACGTGAAGACCATCATGACTGAACGCGGTTCCGCGTTGATGGGCATCGGCGTCGCGACCGGCGAGAACCGTGCGGCGGAAGCGGCCAAGAAGGCGATTATGTCGCCGCTCCTGGAGACGTCGATCGACGGCGCGCGCGGCGTACTGATGAACATTACCGGCGGCGCCAACTTGTCGCTGTACGAAGTGAACGAAGCGGCCGATATCGTCGCGTCGGCTTCCGACCTCGAGGTCAACATGATCTTCGGCGCCGTTATTGACGAGACGTTGAAAGACGAAATTATCGTCACGGTTATCGCGACCGGCTTTGAGCATAAGAGCATCTCGACGACCCAGCGTAAGCCGGGCGGCACAGGCGCTGCGCCAAGCACGGGCGGGAGCCAGCAAGAGAACACGGACAACCGACTGAACAATTTGCGTCCGTTCGGCGGTCAAACGTCTAACGACCAGCTGGACATCCCCGCATTTCTGCGCAACCGGAACCGCAACGGATTCGACAACAAATAATGGCATTGCCGGTTAACGTAACAGCCGTTCTTCCTTAGGGAGAACGGCTG
>NZ_BIMH01000026.1 GCF_004000985.1 Paenibacillus validus NBRC 15382
TCTTTAAGTTCAATAATACTATTAAATTTGTCGACTTTTTTTCTTGGTGTATTAAATGAAATCAACTTTATAAATTCGAAGATCTCTTCGTCACTTATCAATTCTTTATTACAATAATTTTTGTATTCACTAGGATTTTGATGTAGATGCTCTATTAATGCTCGTTTATACTGAGGTCTTATGAGATGAGGGTTCACATTGCTATAAAAATTTTTAAACTCCTCGAATGCTTTTTTCCCTTCTTTTTTTTCTATATATTCGCGAACCAAACAGTCTTTCACATAATTAATGTATTCAACTGGATTCTCAAAATGCTTCCTATTCCAATTTTTAAAAAATTCAGTTTCAGAAGGAGCAAACGGCACATTCGTTTTTATTTGAAATTCACCGTTAGTTTTTGTTTTCTTGTATGTATGATAAAAGTTATAGATAGTATGAGTAATCGCTTCATGATTACGAGTAAACGTGTCGTCACTATAAAATTTTGCTTCGATAAATTTTTCGTCACCGTAATTGACTCTGATATCCGCATCACACTCAACGCCTACATATGCATCTTCATATTCATATACGTTTACTAATTCATAACAAGCGATAAGAAGTTGAAAGTAAAATCCAGCTATTGAATGCTTTACATCCGTTGATTTCATTTCTAGACCGCCTTTAAAAAATGTCAGGTTTAAGGCTAATTCCTCACACTTGTAAACTCTTTTCGTATTCCATGGAATGAAGTTTTCAGATTTTTCTTTGTAAATATCGTACCACACTTTGGATAAGTTTGTAATTAAATTGCTCTTGGAACGCTAGTTCTAGAAACCCACAAAGTTATCAATTGTAACCCCTATACGAGTGGAAATTCACTTTCAATTTATATAAAAAGAGAACGCTGCTGAAACGACGTTCTCTTCTTCATTCTCAATATATAATTTATTTGCTCAGGATCAAGATTCCTGGAACGAATTCAACATGTCTACACACCCGACGTCCAAATCCAGGTCCAAAACGACGGAAACCTCAATTTTGTCTTTGAGCACCTTATTTTTGAAGTCGCTGCCGTCTGCCGTGAAAGTCATAAAACGCGCAAAGTGTTGAAAATAAAGGATTTCTACGTATTGATTCGTTGCATTCCTATTACGCACTCCACATGCACGGTATGCGGAAACATATCCACCGGCTGTACCTCCATTGTGCGATAGCCCCCATCCTCCAACACGCGCAAATCCCTCGCCAATGTCGAAGGATTGCACGACACATACACCACGCGCTCCGGCCGCATCTCGAGGATCGTCTCCAGCAGCGCGGCGTCGCAGCCCTTGCGCGGCGGGTCGACGACGATAACGTCGGGCGCGATGCCCTGCTGGCGCCATGCCGGGATGACGACCTCGGCCGCGCCGGTCTCGAACTGAACGTTGCGGATGCCGTTCAGCGCCGCATTGGCGCGGGCATCGTCGATCGCTTCGCCGACGATCTCGACGCCGTACACGTTCCTCGCCCGCTGCGCGAGGAACAAAGAGATCGTGCCGATGCCGCAATAGGCATCGATCACGACTTCTTCGCCCGTCAGCGCGGCGAAGTCCAGAGCCTTCCGGTACAAGACCTCCGTCTGTACCGGGTTCACTTGATAGAACGATCGCGCGGAGATCGCGAATCGCACGTCGCCGATCGTGTCGTAGATCACGTCGCGGCCCCACAGCACGAGCGTCCGGTCGCCGAAGATGACGTTCGTCTGCTGCGTGTTCACGTTCTGGCAGATGCTCGTCACGCCCGGAACAGCTTCGCGAATGAGCCCCACCAGCTCGTCGCGGTGCGGGATCGACTCGCCGTTGGTAATCAGCACGACCATGATCTCGCCGGTGTTGAAACCGTAGCGGGCCACGACGTGCCGCAGCATCCCGCGGCCCGTTTCCTCATTATAGGCGCGGATGCCGAGCTCGCCCGCCACTCTTTTCACCGCGCGCACCACGTCATCGTTCTGCTCGTGCTGGATAAGACAGGCCTCCATGTCGATAATCCGGTGGCTGCCCTGCGCGTAGAAGCCCGCGATCAGGCCGCCCTCCATGTCCGGCCCGCCATGGCCGATCGGCACCTGCGCCTTGTTGCGGTAGCGCCAAGGGTCGTCCATGCCGATGGTCGGATGTACGAGAATGCCTTCGCCCGCAGCGTCCCCCGGCCCGGCCACAGCCAGCTTCCCGATCCGCTCCAGGTTATCGGCTACGAGCTGCCGCTTCCAGCGAAGCTGAGCTTCGTAGCTCATGTGCTGCAGCTGGCAGCCGCCGCACTGCTTGTAAATCGGGCACGGCGCGTCAACACGGTCCGCGCTCGGCTCCAGAATGTCCAGCAGCTTGGCGTAGCCATACTGCTTCTTCAGCTTAACTACCTTGACCCGCACCTTCTCGCCCGGCAGCGCGCCTTGAACAAAAAGGGTAAAGCCGTTCACACGGCCTACCCCTTCTCCGTCATGCCCTAAGCCGACAATCTCGGCAATATAGTCCTCATTCTTCGTTACCGGCAGATCGCGCAGCACGGCTGCGGCTGGGGTTGGGGACGATTGCCGGTTCGAAAACGGTTGTTCCCGCCGGTCCGTTCTGCTGCCTGCCTGCGCACCCTTACCGCCGCGGCGGTTATTCTTGCTCTTCATCATGTTCGTTCTCTTCTCCGGCTTTAGTTTTCCAAGGTAATTTCAGGTGCAGCGGGTTCGTATTCTTATACGTCGTCTGGCCCGTCTCATCCACGAAGATGCGCAGGTGCTGCGACAGGTTCGTGAACATACAAGGCAGCGTCCCGCCGAACTCCCCGTCCAGGTTCAGTTGGACATAGTCCGGAGAGGTGACTTGGATTTGATTCGTCTGCAAATAAATGATGTTCGGATCGCTCAGATGTTCGCCGCGCAGCGCCAAGGACACGACGCGGATAAATTCGGCCAGATTGCATTTCTTCAAGATCAGCACGTCGAACAAACCGTCGCTAAGCGACGCGTCCGGCGCAAGCCGCTCGAAGCCGCCGACGGAATTGCTGTTCGAGATAAGGAACAGCATGACTTCCTCGTGGAGCTCGACCTCGGGCGTACGGATGTACAGCTCGATCGGACGCAGCCGGGGCAGTTTCTCGAGGCCCTTCATATAATAGGCCATCTGGCCGATCATCGTTTTCAGCTTGCTGGGCACCTCATAAGTCAGCTCGGTCATCGACCCGCCGCCTGCAATGTTAATAAAGTAACGCTGGTTGACCTTGCCGACATCGATGATGCGCGTATGCTGCTGCAGGATCACGTCGACCGCGCCTTCCCAGTGGCGGGGAATGTTCAGCGCCCGGGCAAAATCGTTCGTCGTCCCCAGCGGCAAAATGCCAAGCGGCGGCCGGTTCTCCTTCTCGGCCATCCCGTTGATGACCTCGTTCAACGTGCCGTCCCCGCCGGCGGCGATGATAATATCAAAACCGCGTGCGACGGCATCGGCCGCCGCCAGCGTCGCATCGCCTTCGCCGATCGTGGCGTGCGTGCTCGTCTCCAGACCGCCGCGCTCCAAGCGCTGCAGCACGTCCGGCAGCCGCCTCTTCATCTCCTCCCGACCGGAGGAGGGGTTATAGATTAACCTAGCGCGTTTGACCCGTTCCGTCATCTCTCTCACCCGTTCGCTTCATAATTCATGCATCTCGTTCCCGTCCAGCACGCGGGCGATCTGCCGCTCCATCCAGCGCGAAATGCCCGGATGGGGCAGCAGCGCCTGACCGTTGTACCGGTACGTGTATCCTTCCAATCGCTCGGGAATGACTTGTCCCGTAAAATATCCTTCGCTCAGGAACAGCGGCGCGACCAGCACCTGACAATCGGGCCTGCGCCTGCGCCAATCGTTCATCTTCCACTTAATTTGATCGGGCAGCAGCATCGCCCCGTCCGCTTCCGCGAACCCGCCGAGCGCCTTCACCCGCGCAGCAAGCCGCTCCAGGCCGCGCCGCCAGGCGAGATGGAAGCCCTTCTCTGCGCTGCCGTGTCCGACGAGCAGCACGATCTCGCGTTCCGGGCGCTCCGACAACGGCCGTAGCTTGCCGTACACGATCTCCGCGATAATCGGATCGTCGTCAATCGGCGGCGTGCAGTGCACCCGGGCCCGAATCGCAAACGGTTCCATGTCCGTCGGGAGCTGCGGCTCCTTTTTCAAACCCAGGGCATACGTGATCTCGTCAATATGCGTGCTCCCCGAGGAGACGAACAGCGGGATCACGATCATATCCGTAACGCCAAGCGCCTCCAGCTCCGTAATGCCGTCCTGAATAAGCCGTCCCTCCACAATCTCCAAGTAGGACGAGTAGATCGGGACCCCCGCCGGCACGCGCACCGCACGGACTGCTTCATCGACGAGCCGTACCCATTCCTCGCTTCGGGAACCGTGGCTTATGACCAATATCCCGTATTTTACCACACCGTATGCCTCCTCTCCAAAACCGCATCCGACGCTCGCTGGAAGAACCCCTCGAACACGAAAAATCCCGCTCAGCCTCCAGGCCGAGAAGGATTCGCATGTTGCGTTAATCATGCCGGGTGAGAGCCTGGCAAGAGCGGGACAACGACTTGTCCGGGACCGTTAGCGGCCCAGGCGTTCCAGCGTCATTTTGTACCCGTCGTTGCCATAGTTCAAGCAGCGCTTCACCCGCGAGATCGTCGCCGTGCTGGCGCCGGTTTCCGCTTCGATCTGGTTGTACGTGTTGCCCTTCCGCAGCATCCGCGCCACTTCGAGCCGCTGAGACAGCGACTGAATCTCGTTCACGGTGCACAAATCGTCGAAGAACACATAGCATTCCTCTATATCCTTCAGCGTCAAAATCGCTTCAAACAGCTGGTCAATCGCTTTATCATTCAGCTTCTTTAATTGCATGGTCGTTCAACCCCTCGATGGACTATCTTACCTATCATACTTCGAATCGGCATCGTTTTACAATCTATACAAGCAGTATTCGACGCCAGAGCCCGAAATCCTTCCTTTATGTTTGTAAAACGTTACTCTTTTTATGCGGTAGCGGACTAAATCGCTTCACTAGGCCAAAATCTAAAACAACGTGACAAGCGCCCATACCATCCATTCGCCTATCACATACAGTATACAAGGAAACCGATGTTGGATGAAAGTCAGGCCGCAGCACTTCTGCGAGAATTTAAATAAAAGGAATGAAAAATGATGAATTCTACAAAACAAATAATCGGCAACCGAGGGATCCATCCGCAAGCCACTGCGTACCAGGCAGCTTCAAGAACGAATCGGCCTCCGTATGCGCAGACGCGGTCTTACAACCAAGGCGTCTACCCGGGGCCGAGCTCCTACACGGATTTCCCCGGTATGGCGGGTACCCAGCTGCCTGCAGAGTCTACGATGTTCGCGCAGCCTCCCGTGACAACGGGCACAGGCGGCGAAGGAGGCGGACTCACTACGCTGTTCGGCGGCGGGTCCGGCGGTAGTGCCGGCGGCGCAAGCAGCGGCGGCGGATTTAACTTGCAGCAGGTCAGCAAGATTCTCGACCGCCTGGGCGGCATCGAGGGGATCGTGGACACCTTCAGCAAAATGCAGAAGATGGTCCAAAGCTTCCAGCAATTCGCGCCCTTGATCAAGGTGCTCCTCGGCTCGTTCGGCAAGGGCAAAGCCAAAGACGACGAGAAGACGAAGCCCCGTCGTCGCAGACGCCGCAGGCGCAGAAGCTCCAGACGCAATCGGCGGATTCGGCGGTAAGCGGCGCGAACGAGAGCGGCGGCGGCGCTGTACGCTTCCCAGCAAGCGTGTGTCCCGCGATTAGCGTTGCAAACCGCGAAGACCGGTCCCCTGAGGCTTGAAGCCGCAGGGGACCAGTCTTTGGCGTTGTCGCAGCCGGCGGCCTGAGCGATCGGACAAGCCCCGAAAGGTAGGCGGTCCTATTTTCCGTTTTTAATTGACACGAGTGTCAACCAATGATATATTTTTAACTGACATGAATGTCAATTAAAAATAATTCGAATTCGGAGGTGCCGGAGCATGTCCCCGCGCTCGTCGGAACAAAACGAAAAAATAAGAGAAGAACGCATCCAGCAAATCATCGATGCGGCGATTGCCGTATATTTGGAAAAAGGCGTACGGGGCACGGAAATGGGTGATATCGCCAAGCGCGCCAATATGGCCCGCGGACTCGTGTACTATTATTTCAAAGACAAGATGGACTTATTTCGCTTCGTGTTCACCCGTCTCATCGAAGAGGCGAAAACGTACATCAGCAGCACGCTGCTGTCCGACGAAGAGGTGATCTCCAAGCTGAGAACGTACGCCCGCTTTTATCTGAGATCAAGTCAGCTGAAGCCGCACATGGTACAGTTCTACCGCAACATACCGGCCGATATCCCGTTCGTGTTCGGCGATAAGGGGGAAGCGGTCTTGAAGGAATATGTGGACAATGCGACCGGACCTCTCCATCGCGTGCTGGAGCAGGGCATCCGGGAAGGGAAGCTGAAGCCGCTCGATCCGAGGCTGATCTCTGCCGTATATTGGGGCGGTCTGATGGGCGGGATGAACGCTATGTCCAGTGGTCAAGTACCGGAGGAACAAGCGGAGCGCATGATGGACGACGTGATTGACATTCTGTTGGATGGCATCGTAAACAAGAAAGGATGACGTGCAATGGCTATGAACGATAAAAGATTGAGCTGGGTGATGGGCGCCCTGCTGCTAAGCCTGTTTCTCTCTTCGCTGGACCAGACGATCGTTTCGACGGCGCTGCCGACAATCGTTGAGAAGCTGGGCGGCTTTGAGCAAATTTCTTGGGTTTTCACGGTTTATATGCTGACCTCTACGGCGATCATGCCGATTGTCGGCAAGCTGTCGGATATGTATGGACGCAAGCGGTTTTATGCCGCCGGTCTGCTGACGTTTATTATAGGGTCGGCGCTGTGCGGGCTGGCGCAGGACATGACGCAGTTGATCGTATTTCGCGGGATTCAAGGGCTGGGAGCCGGCTGCATGATGCCGATCACGTTCACCCTGCTGTTTACGCTGATGCCGCCGGAGCGCGCCGGACGGTTTCAAGCGATGTTCATGGGCGTATTCGCGCTGTCCTCGATCGTCGGGCCGAGCGTCGGGGCGTTCATTACCACCTGGATGAGCTGGCGCTGGAACTTCTATATTAATCTGCCGCTCGGGCTGATCGCGCTCTTCATTCTAATGGGAGCGCTGGTTGAATCGAAGGACACTACCCGCAAGCCGAAGGTCGATTATGCCGGCGCCTGGTGGCTGGTGTTCACGACGGTCCTCACGCTGCTGGCGCTCAAAATGGGCGGCGTCGACTACCCCTGGGCCTCCTGGCCGATCCTCGGCCTGCTTGCCGCTGGGGCGTGCGGACTCGCGCTGTTCCTGTACACCGAGACAAAAGCGGAGGAGCCGATCGTCCCGTTCGAGCTGTTCCGCAACCGGACGATCGCCGGCTCAAGCCTCGCAACCTTCCTGCAAGGCATGATCATGTTCGGCTCCCTGCTGTACGTGCCGATCTTCATCCAAGGCGGTCTTGGCGGCGACGTCGGCGATGCCGGCAACGCGCTGACGCCGATGATGTTCTCCGTCATGATCGGCATGGCGATCAGCGGTTTTCTGATGCGGTTCTTAAGCTGGCGGATGAGCACGTTCCTGTCGATGCTGCTCGCCGGGAGCGGCGCGTACATCATCACCCTGCTGCCGCTGGACGTCAACCAATGGGCGCTGCGCGCCGACATGCTGCTGCTGGGGATCGGCATCGGCTTCCTGATGCCAATCTCGCAGATGGCGATCATGACGAATGCCCCTGCCCGTTATCAAGGCGTCGCTTCTTCGACGGTCACCTTCTTCCGCTCCGTGGGCGGGGTGTTCGGTTCGGCCATTATGGCTGCGATCGTGAACCGGCATATGACGTCGACGATCGAACGGGAAGGGGCGACGCTCGGCATTCCGCCGGAGAAACTGGAGGCGTTCACGAACCCGCAGGTGCTGCTGCACGCCGAAGGCCAAGTGCCGGAGGCGGTGATGACCATGCTGAAGCATGCGCTTGGCGATGCGGTTCATGTCGGCTTCTGGATGCTGGTCGGAGCCTCGCTGCTCGGCTTGATCGTCTCGCTGTTCATGGGCGGAGCCCGGTTCGATCTGGAGAAGCACAAGCAGATCCAGGCGGCTAAGCAGACACAAGAAGCGCCCTCGGCCGGTTAGAGGCTGTGCGGGTTGCGGCACCAAGACCGGTCAGCGTAATGGATAGGAGCAATCCGGTCAGCGGATGGTGAGGTGACGCCATAGGCGGGTGAGCGAGTTATTGCGAGGCCTTCCCGTGCGCGGATGAAAGCGGAGTAATCGCGAATACTGGTACATTTTGCACGAATCCCCGTCAACATGCTATGATTAGGTTAGTTTGAGACATCGAGTTAATTACTAACCTTTTTTAAGAGACCAAGAATAAAGGATGTGGAGTATTCATGCTGTTTACTTCTTACCCCCTTAGGAACCTTACGCTGAAAAACCGGATTGTCATGTCGCCGATGTGCATGTATGCATGCGCCGATGAGTCGGGCCGTGTGAACGACTGGCATCGAATCCACTACCCGTCGCGCGCCGTCGGGCAGGTCGGTCTGATCATCGTGGAAGCGACAGCCGTCACGGCGCAAGGGCGCATCTCCGCGAACGACCTTGGGATCTGGAGCGATGAGCATGTTGCCGGGCTGCGGGAGCTCACGGCGCTCGTTCACGGTCAAGGCACGCATATCGGCATCCAGATCGCTCATGCCGGACGCAAGGCTACGGTAGACGGTCCGATCGTGGCTCCGTCGGCGATTGCATTCGACGAGAAGAGCCGGACGCCGGAAGCTATGACGCTCGAGCAGATCGAAGAAACGATCGCTGCCTTTGGCGCCGCCGCCCGCCGGGCGAAGGAAGCCGGCTTCGACGTGGTGGAGATCCATGCTGCGCACGGGTATTTGATCAATGAGTTCTTGTCGCCGCTGACGAACAAGCGCGATGACGCTTATGGCGGCGATCGCGCCCGCAACTTCCGATTCTTGAGCGAGGTTGTCCGGGCGGTCCAAGCGGAGTGGGACGGTCCGTTGTTCGTGCGCATCTCCGCTAGCGACTACCATCCGGAAGGCATGACGCCTTCTGATTACGTCGAGTACGCACGCCTGTTGAAGGAACAAGGCGTCGATTTGATCGACGTCAGCTCCGGCGCTCTCGTGCCGGTTCCACCGAAGGTCTACCCCGGCTACCAGGTGCCGTTCTCGGAGCAGCTACGGCGCGAAGCGGGCATTGCGACCGGCGCGGTCGGCTTGATAACCGAGGCCGAGCAAGCGGAGGAAATTTTGCAGAGCGGCCGCGCGGACTTGATATTCCTCGGTCGCGCGCTGCTGCGCGACCCGTACTGGCCGCGTACGGCGGCGAAGCGCCTGGGCGTACAGCTGGAGCCGCCCAAGTCGTATACACGCGCCTGGTAAGAGCGGGCACCTGCGTGAAGACAGAGAGAGCCGTTCGGGATACATCCCGGACGGCTTTTTGTGATATCGCCGAATCATGGACGGAACTCAAGCACTTAGCATATTCGCTGCTTTCGCCGATCCCCTTGCCCGACAGCATACAAATAGGCCAACCAGAAGTTTCCGGCTGACCTAGAGATACGAAAAAGCCTGTGTATCCCGTCCTCTATTCCCGAGAGGGGCGGATACACAGGCCTTCGGCTATTAGCAGAGCTCGGTGTAGGTGCGCATATGCAGCGGTTGAGCGCCGTCTTCGCCCAAGCCCGCCCCACTTGACTCGGCAGACCGGCTGTTGCCGGAACACGACGGATCGTCGCACTGGCTGTAATAGAAAGTTACTTTACGCGTCTCCTGCGTGCCGATTAGCTGCCCGCAGTGCTTGCACAGAATCGTTCCGAGATGCCCTTGCCCGGCCTCACTGACCTTCGCTGCAGCGTCTACCTTCAAACCACCGCTTCTTTCCATGTTTCATCGCTCTCCCTCGGAATGGAATTCGATACGGTTTGCGCCAAATCCATGACGCGGTTAGCATAGCCCCACTCGTTGTCATACCAAGCCAGCACCTTCAACTGATCGCCCGCCGCTGCCACCGAAGGTCCGTCGATCACAGCCGACTTGTCGCAGCCGATATAGTCGGCCGACACAAGCGGCTCGTCAACGTAGCCCAGATAAGGCGCCATCACCCCTTGCGAAGCGGCAAGCAGCGCAGCCTGGGCCTCCGCCGTATCGACCTGACGCTTCAACTGCATGGTCAAGTCGACGAGCGACACGTCCGGCGTCGGTACCCGTATAGAGATACCGTTTACATATGGCGCCAAGTGCGGCAGTACGTCGATCAGCGCCTTCCCTGCGCCGGTGCTCGTCGGAATGATCGACTGTGTGCATGCTCGTGCTCTGCGGAGATCCTTATGCGGATTATCCATATGATTCTGATCGCCGGTAAATGCATGTACGGTCGTCATCCAAGCGCTCTTCACGCCGAAGCTCTGATCGATGACATGCAGAACCGGCGCGACGCAGTTGGTTGTGCAGGACGCTGCCGAAATCAAATGATGCTGCTGCGGAACATAGCGGTCGTCATTGACACCCATGACGACGGTGAGATCCATTCTTTTGCCCGGTGCGGTGATGATCACTTTGCGGGCTCCCGCCTGCAAATGCTTGGAAGCGCCCTCACGGTCATTAAACTTGCCGGTCGCATCGACAGCCAGCTCGACGCCAAGCTCCTTCCACGGAATGGCCACCGGGTCCCGCTCGTACACGATGCGGATCCTTGCTCCGTTAATTACCAGGTCCCCTCCGTCGACGCGGATGTCCGCCTTCCACGTGCCGTGGACCGTATCGTATTTCAACAAATGCGCGATCGTCTCCGCCGGGTACACCGAATTAACCGCTCGAACACCCAGCCCCCGCTTATCTGACTCAAAAGCATGCCGCACCAACAACCTGCCGATACGTCCCATCCCGCTTATCCCTATGGAACCTGCCTGATCTGCCATCGAGGTATACCTCCCGCGCTTGATATCGTGTGTATTATTTATAATTAATGTATAACATATATTTAAATAGTATGCAACATTTAAATCATTTCTTGTATTCTGATGCTTCATAAATGAGAAAAGTGCACAAAAAAACCTTCCCCTTTCAAAAGCTCCGATGCGGGGGAAGGTCGATTTCCCGAATGCATCCGAAGCTTAACAGGTGAAGGCAGCTCTTGTTAGGATATGACGTCTTACTCTCAGCACGTCGGAAGCGTAATGATAAACTTCGTCCCTTTTCCCTTCGTGCTGCTTACTTCAATTCCGCCGTTCATCGCCTTGGCGACGCTGAAGGCGACCATCGTGCCGAGTCCGGTTCCCTTGGTTTTCGTTGTATAATACGGCGTGCCCAGCCGTTCCACTTCCTCCGTCGACATCCCGGCTCCGCTATCGATGATGCAGATGCGCGCTTTCTTGCTGTCGCACACAGCTTTGACCTCAAGCGTTCCGCCACCCGGCATCGCCTCGATTCCATTCTTGAGCAGATTGATCAGGCATTGGCGGAACTTATGTTTATCGCCCAGCACGAATCCTTCTCCGACGCCGGACACTTTGATTTCAACCTTGCCGAGCAGCGCGTAGGGCTCCAGCACGCTGATCACGTAAGCAAGCTCGTCGGCGACCCGCAGCCGGGAGACCATTTCCGCTTCGGGCTTCGCATAGGCGAGATAGTCGGTTATGATGTGCTGTGCACGATCCATCTCTTCAAGCGTAAGCCGCAAATACCGGGCATCCTGCTCGTTGTCCTTATGGCGCTCCAGCAGCAGCTGCAAGAAACCGCGGGACACCGTCAACGGATTGCGCACCTCATGAGAAACACTCGCGGCAAGCTCGCCGATCACTTGAAGCCTCTGAATTTGCATCATCTCATTGCGCATAAGCATATTTTTGCGCATCGCCTCGATAAATCCGGCAATCATGCCCGAGCTCAAAGCCTGAATCGATAAACCAAGCAGTATGTACCCGGTCAGGGGATCGTGCACCTCTTCCGGAGTGTTCATGTAAAATCCGTAAAGCGACACCATGACGGACAACGTGGAGAGCAGAACGACGACGGAAATTTTCATTTTTGGAGAATAAGTACGGAACCGGATGATGCCGATTTGAATGAGCAGCGCCGTAACTGCATTGATGAGCAGCGTATACGGCGATGGATCGTGAATAAGCAAGATATCAAGCAGCAGCATGAATCCGGCAAGCCAAGCCGATATACGATGCCCTCCATACAGCGAGGCGATGATAAACGGTATCAGGTGCAAATCAAACTGATGACCGGCCGTCAGCCCGATCGGGAACAACATGCACAATCCGATTGAAAGCAATCCCATCAGCGTATAACTGAGGTTGGGCAATTTATGTCTGCGCCGCTCCCCCCAGAATACATCATACAAAAAAATCGGAAATAAGATAAAAAAAAGATTGCTCAGCAGGCTGGTCAGCATGAACGACATGCGCTCCTTCACGCAGAAATCTGGAAGTTGGATTCTACCCTTAGCAGTTCGACGTTCTGAAAATAGTTCCTGCTAATCGCGCATTTTTTTGGCATTATTACAAAAAAATCCGGCATCTTCTCTGCAACTGCAGATCAGAGCCGGATTTCGCCTGCTCAGGCTTCGTGCGTAACGCCGCACGCGGTTTAGACGCTAGCCTTTCGCTTTAATCGTCTCAAGCGGTTTATGGTTGCCGTATGTCGGATACTCGCGAGTCGTCGGAGCTGCCCAATAAGCGGCGTTGCGAATAACCCGGCGAATTTGCTCATTATAATAGGTCGGGTACGCTTCATGACCGGGACGGAAATAGAAGATCTTTCCTTGGCCCCGATGGAACGTGCAGCCGCTGCGGAACACTTCTCCGCCTTCGAACCAGCTGACCATGACAAGCTCGTCCGGAGCAGGGATATCGAAGTGCTCGCCGTACATTTCTTCTTCCGGGAGCTCGATGTATTCGCCGATTCCTTCGACGATCGGATGGTTAGGCGCTACGACCCAGATGCGTTCCTTCTCGTCCGCTTCGCGCCACTTCAGATCGCAGCCGGTTCCCATGAGCCTCTTGAACACCTTCGAGAAATGCCCCGAATGCAGCACGATCAAGCCCATGCCCTGCAGCACCCGTTGCTGCACGCGGTCAACAATTGCGTCCTGCACCTGGTCATGCGCTTTATGTCCCCACCAGATCAGCACGTCGGTGCTGTTCAGTCGCTCCTCGGACAGACCGTGCTCCGGATCGTCGAGCGTGGCGTAGGCGACTTCCACGTCGGCGCCGAGTCCTTCGCCAATGGCCGTATGTATGCCTTGCGGATATACCGAGCGAATACGTTCACTTTCTTTCTCATGCCGAAATTCGTTCCAAACGGTGACGCGTAATTTTTGACCCATCGTCCCATTCCCTCCACATCTTGTGTTCGTGTTACTCTCAGTATAGTGATTCAAACGGGGAAAAGATATGCTTAATCCTGCTTCATCTATATGCAATACTGCTCTCCTCTATCGATTCGTGATATACTGGTTAGGGAAGTGACTACGATGAAAGCTGGTCGTATATATGCAAAAGCGTTCTTCGGAAGCGAGGTCGGTTACGCTGTGAAACCTTTAATGCCGGTGCAGTCCGATGTCATGATCGAGGATGTCGTGTATCAAAATCCGCTGCTTTTTCTGAAAATATGGGAAATCCGCTCCGATAAGAGCGAAGATGGTACGAGCGGCTCTCCCGATCCGTGTCTGTGGCATTATCATAAAGAGGTCGAGTTTCTGGCGATCGTGGACGGCATGCTCGGCGTGCAGACGAAGCATGACTATGTTGCGCTTGGCCCCGGCGATGTGATGGTGCTGGGTTCCTCGCAATTGCACCGCACCCATAAGGCAGCCGTCGGGGAATTAAAATATGTCGTGTTTCAGGTGGATTTGACGCAGCATTTTGACCAGAGCACGCTGCCTTATTTAAGCTCGTTCTCCGAGCTGACAGAGCCTTTGAGTAAACTGAACTACATCTTCGCCGAAAATGCCGCTGCCCGGGCGCAGGCTCACGCGCTGGTTATGAACATCTATACGGAGGCGCTGCAGCGCACGCGCGGATACGAACTCGCCGTCAGCTCGGCCATCAAGCAGCTGCTGCTGCTGTTGATCCGCTCGGACGAGCGGGGCGTGCTGGGCGGCGTGCAGGACGCTGACCTGCTGCGCTTGCGCCCGGCGCTGGATTATGTCGACCGCCACCTGAGCGAGAAGATCTCCGTGGAGGACGTATGTGCCGTGCTGCACTTGAGCTACCACTACTTCATCAAGCTGTTCAAAAAGGTGATCGGCCTGTCGTTCATCGACTACGTGAACTACAAGCGCGTTAAAACCGCCGAGCGTCTGCTCCTGACGCAGGACCTCAGCGTCACCGAGGTCGGCGAGCGAGTCGGCATTCCGAACATGGCGCAGTTTTACAAGCTGTTCAAGCGCCACAACGCGTGCTCGCCGAAGACGTTCAAACAGCGCATGCAGAGCGGCGGCGGTCCGGCTTCCCGCGAAGCGGCAGCCGGGGCTGACTGAGCCCACACTGCGCCGCATGGGCGCGGTATGGGCTCAGATAGCGGAATTACAGAGCGCTATTGGCTGTTTTTTCCAAGCCCCGTATTCCCCTTCGGCAGAGGCACCAGCCCCGGTCTCTCGCTTTCCTCCGGGTTCCACAGCTTCTCCGCCTCAGCCTGCAGCTCGCGCAGCGCCTGTTCAAGCGTCTTGCGCCCTTGAAGCACCTCGGCTGACTTCGTTTGCAGCTTCTTGAACACCTCCCCGCTGATGGTGCGGCCAAGCGATGACGATCCGTCGAATAATAGATCCGAGGGCCGCACCTTCAGGAACGCCTCCGTATGCTTGCCGGGGACGCTTGCCACCGGCATCGCCGGACTCGCCGGATAACGATCAACCTCCAGCCGTCTCGGCTCTTCTTGCTGAATCAGCTTGATCAGCTCCCAGGCGGCACGGCGGTTCGGGGAGTTGGCGCTGACCGCGAATATGCCCCCCAGCGAGAAGGTCATCGATTCCGAAGGGCGATCCGGATGAACAGGCTCGCTCGCCACGTCCCATTCCGGGGCATTCTTCGAGGCCTTCAGCGTTTGGATATAGCTGTACCGCTGCAGCGTCATCGCCGCTTTCCCCGTCAGGAACGGGTCCGGGGTCCCTCCCGTCTCCGCACGGTTGCTGCCGGATGCCGATTGAGGCGCTTCGTATACGGCCCCTTCGCGCAGCGCCTCAATCACGGTCGCCCACACCATCCGCCACTGCGGCGTATCGATCGCCACCTGCCTGGTCTTCGGATCAATGATGGAAATTCCCGCCGCATTCGCCACCTGCATGATCATACTGGTCGGCCACGACCCGTTCCCCGTCGCCAAACCGTACACGCCTTCCCGCCTGCCGCCTCCTTCGCCGATGGCGGCAGCTATGCCGAGCAGCTCCTCCCAAGACATCCCGTCTTCCGGATAGGCCACTCCATAACGATCGAACAGCGCTTTATTGTAATAAACCGCAAGCTGGTCGAAGCTCGGGGCAAGGCCGTACAGCTTGCCGTCGCCTTGCTTGCGCAGCGCCTCGATCAGGCCCGGATGGGCTGTCTTTAGCGGAAATCCGTCCTTTTTCACAACCTCATCGAGCGCGTACAGCTTGCCTTGACGCACAAGGGTCGCAAACTCCGCACCGTTCACCCCCATCACATCGGGCAGTTCCTCAACCGGCCATGTCGATGGATTCGACCTCATCACGCTGCTGACCGGAGAGACGTCGCCGTACGGAATAATCTCCACCTTCACATTCGGAAACTTCTTCTGAAAAACAGCCCCGTATTGCGACATAAACGCCTCTTCGCTGAAATAAGCCACCTTCAACGTCAATGCTGTATTCGGGTCTAGCGGCTGCAGCGCCGGGTCTTTCGGCTGGGTCACCAACGGAGTGAACGCCGATTTCAGCCGATCGGCTTCGGCCACACCGAATACAACCGCTCCCAGCAAGGCGGCAGCAGGCAACCATAGCCATTTGCGGCTCCGCCCTCTAACCGGCGGCACCATCCGTACCCGCGCCTGCACCCGTTCGGCCAGTTCCTTCGAAAACCCGCCCTGAGACAACGGCAGCCGTCTTAACTGCTGTTCCCACGCTTCGGGTTCGTTACGCTCGTTTTTTGTCACAGGGTATCCCTCCCTTCGGTTTCCAATTGCTGTGATATTTTCGCTCTTGCCCGCGACAGTCGCGACTTCATCGTCCCGACGGAAATGCCCAGCAGCTCCGCGATTTCGACATACGACAGCTGATGATGCGCATGCAGCAGCAGCACCTCGCGCAGCTTCGTCGGCAGCTCCAGCACAAGCTTCCACACGTCCTCCTCCACGAGAGCGCTTAACGCTTGCGATTCGGCCGAGGCGACGGTTTCATCCCGCTTCAGCACGCCGAACGGCACAACGCGCCGAAACCACGCCGAGCGCCACTGATCGCGCACCGTATTGCGCGTAATCGCCAGCAGCCACGTCTTGATGCTCGCTTCACCGCGAAACGAGTAAAGCCGCTCATATACTTTCATAAATACATCCTGCGTAATGTCGTCCGCCGTCATCGGCTGACGCGTCAGAAAGAACGCGTAGTTCCATACATCCTCGCCATAGGTGAGCATCAGCTCGGATAAGATTTCGTTCTTATCCATACCTCCTGCGAGCGATTTCAAATACTCAAAGGCCACCCGGGTTCACCTCTCATCCAATTGGACGATGCAGGGATGGAAAGGTTCCCTTTTTCGCTGAAAAATCATAAACGCCCGGCGCCGATTGCGGTCGAAAATACCTGCAGCAGCTGTCGAACGGACGCCGAATACAGCCGCTTTTTGTTTCACCCTCCCGCCACCCGGGTAAAAGTAGACATGCAAGTAATCAACCTCAAAGGGAGCGTGATGAACATGTTAAGCTTGCTGATAACGTTAATCATGGCTGTTGTCATTGGATCTATCGGGTCGGCGATTGCGCCGGGCGCGATGCCGGGAGGTATGCTTGGTTCGATGATCGCCGGATTCGTAGGCGCTTGGCTCGGTGCCCTGCTGCTCGGTTCGTGGGGGCCGGTTATCGGCGGATTCGCCGTTTTGCCTGCCATCATCGGCTCTGCATTGTTCGTGTTCTTGCTCGGGCTGCTTGCAAGAGGCTTCGGCAAACGCACGGCGTAACGGTTGTACAAACCCTGTAGCCCCGTAACCTGTAGGATTGATTCACACCGGAGATCGTGTGGATGACAAAGAGAAGGAGTGAGGAGATATGAGTACGGTGAACACGGAGACAAGACGAAGCGGCATGCTGATAGGAACGGTAATGGCCGGTCTGGCCGGCGCAGCGATTGCGTTGTTAACGGCGCCGAAATCCGGACGCGAGCTGCGCGGCGATCTGAAGGATCGTTTGCAGACGCTTCAGGCTAAAGGCGCAGACCTGGTGGGAACGTGTAAAGCGAAAGCTGTGGAAACGGCTCAGCTCGTGAAAGAGCAAAGCGGCATGCTTGCGGACAAAGCGCACACGGTTACCGACGACATGGCAGATAAAGCCCGCGCTGCGACCGATCGCGCGGAAAGCGCCGCCCATACGGCCGTTGACCGCGCCTCATCCGCAGCGGAGAAGAAGCTCGGACAAGCGTCCGACTTCACTCATCGAACGATTGATTCCGCAGGCGATTCGTCGCAGCGCCTAGTCGACGGCGCCTCCTCTACGGCGCATCGACTGGCCGACAAATCGTCGCATTAATCCAAGCCCTGCGGCGCCCCCATCCAGCCTAAACCGTTGTTGCGGTTTAGGCTGGTTTTATGTTACCCGTCCATCCACAAGGTACACATATTCATATGCCTGATATTCACGTTGATCGCACCTTACCAACTCCGGGTTTCTGAAAGCAAAGGTATCCATTCCGGCTCCAAGGTCACATACTGCTTTACCTCTAGCCTGAGCGCTTCTTTAAGGCTCTCTTCCCCATACTGCGCACGACGACTAAGAAAGAGCGACGTAGGGATACATACTGCACCATGTACGCAAGGGCATCTTTACGACTCGGGTTCAACGATAGCTCGCTCAGGATCGACGGCGGGCAGCGCCATCACCATTCCCTGACCAAAAGCGGTGTGATCTTCCTCCGTCGGAAGACGAGCGGCCATTAACTCATTGAAGATTAGAGGATTAGAAGATTAGAAGATTAGCGGAACACCAAAAAGCCGGGAACAGCTTGTCCCCGGCGTCACCTGCTTATGCACTGCCTTCCGCGCTGCGCATGCCGTCTGCGCTTTGTCCGCTCTATACCCGCTCCAACCGGATGATCCAGCTCTCCTCGGTCAGCTCATCCTGCTGCAAGCATACGTTTACGGGAATGCGCTCCTTCTCCGGCTTGACGAAATAACCGTTCTCCAAGTAGTAGCCGCGCTCCTTGGCCACCGCCAGCAGCATGCAGAACTTCTCCGCCGCACGAACGGCTTCATCCTGATTCGGGAACGCTTCCAATAGGCTGCCGAAGCCAAGCGGGTTGCTGGAAGCCTGAATCGACAAAATGTACGAACCTTCCTCTTCCCGGACCATGACTTCACTGCCGTCACACTTTATACGATGTTTAACTGCCATGAGAACCACCGCCTTCTCGTAAGTTTGGGTGCTTGTCTATCATTACCCGCTCTTTGCCGCGCTGAAACATGCCCCTTCTCTCGCTTCACGCAAAAACGCGCCCCACCCGGGACGCGTTTACGATCCGACGTCGCGATTGCCGCCGGTTTCTTGAAAGTAAGCCTTCAACTTATCGAGCGCACGCTTTTGTATACGCGACACACTCATTTGCGAGACGCCGAGCTGTTCGGCGATTCGCCGCTGCGACTGCCCTTCGGTATAAGCGAGATGAAGCACCTTCTGCTCTTCCGGCTTCAAATGTACAAGCGCATCCTGCAGCGTAAGCCGATTCTCCACCCTCTGATACGCATCGCTGGGACAGCCGATCACATCGCCGATCGTCGATCCGTTATCGTCCGATGACAGCGGCGTATCCAGCGAAACGTAATGGTAATAATCGCGTCCCGCCAAAATCTCGATCGTCGCCTCGACGGACAAGTCCATCGCTTCGGCGATCTCCTCCACGTTCGGGGAACGTTCCAAACGAACGGTCAGCTGATCGACCACCTGCTGGATTTGATTCCCCTTTTCCTTAATCCGCCTGGGCACCTGAACATACCAGGATTTATCGCGCAAGTAATTTTTCATATGCCCGATCACGCTTTTCATCATATAAGCTTCGAACTGCACGCCAAGCGTCAAGTCGAATTGCTTCAACAACCGAAGCACCGACATTTGCCCGACTTGGTACAAGTCCTCGAACAGGTCCGGACGGTTACGCGACATTTTACCCGCAGCCATCTTCACCATCGGCTCGTACTGACGCAGCAGCACCGTTGCCGTTTCATTACAGCCCGTCTCCTGATATCGAACGATTAATGCCTCATTCGCGATGGAAGGAGTTTCATCCGTGGTTCCGGGCACCGTTCGTTCCGAATTGATTTTCATACCATTTCCTCGCTTCGGATGAGGCGTTTGGTCAAAGTCACTTCCGTGCCTGCGCCTGTACGCACCTCAACATCGTCCATGAGCGCCTGCATCAAATATATACCGAGCCCGCCGACATTGATTTCATGGAGCGTCTTCTCATGCAGCGATTCGGCGCGCTGCGCTTTCGCCTCGTAATCGAAGCTCGGTCCTTCATCCTTCACCGTAATGCGCAGCCCGTCGTTCAGCCGCTCGAAGCGCACGTTCATCTTCCCGGGCCGACCCGGTTCGTAGGCGTGCACCACCGCATTATTGCAAGCCTCGGCGACCGCCACTTTCATATCTTCAATTTCTTCATACGAGAAACCGAGCTTGGAGCTGATGCCGTAAAGCGTCAGACGGACCAAGTCGATGTACTCCGGCTCGGCAGGGACAGTTAGACACACGGCGTGAGTTTCGGAATTCATAAGCTCTCTTCGATCCTTTCTTATCCGTTAATGATGCGGGCCTCAGACGAATCTGCCGGCGACTTCGGTTGCAGAAACGAAGTAATGCCCGTCAGATCGAAGAGTCTCCTGATTTTCAGCGGAATCTCTTGTACTGTAAAAGAAGCCTTCAAGACGTCCCTTGCTTTTAATACCGATACAATCACACCGATCCCCGTGCTGTCAATATATTGAAGCTGCCTTAAGTTCAAGACGAGGCCACGCCCGGTGTCCGCTACAAGCGGATCCAGCACGCAGCGCAGTTCCGACACCTTGGACAGATCGAGTTCGCCTTGAAGATATACAATGTTCTCCAGTTCCGTTTTTTTCGTTTGGACTAGAAAGCTGTTCGGTTTATCCATATGAAAATCCTCCTTGGCCGCTGCTTGTCTTGAAGCTTCTGCAAGCAAGCCGTATCGGCTGCTAGAAACTAATTAACCGGAAACCTTCCTTTTGAAACACCGACTCCACAAACTTTATCGGTTGGGGACCGCGGCGGAGACGGCTGTCCGATGTGTTTCGCCAGGTCGGGCGGATTCCGCTTTCTTCCTTTCGCGCCACTTCTGCCACAGCTCGATCACTATCGGCACCGTCTGCAGCACATGTTGAGCCGTTTCCCCTGCCGTCTTCGGATCTTTCGGTACGCTGTTCCGAATCGTTCCCGCCACCGCGGTGGACGCTTGCTTGACCGAAGAAGTAACTTCCTGGACGGCGTCGCCGATATTTTTGACCGAATCCACGACCGAATCGATCGAGTGCAGCTTGTTGCGAACGTCCACCGATACTTCGTTCGTGTGCCGCAGCAGCTCAACCGCTTCCGTGCTGATGCCGTTCATTTGCTCCTGCATTTCACGAATAACCATGTTCGTCTGACCGAGCAGGTCCGACACCGAGCGCAGCGTTTGAATAAGAAAAACGACTAAAGCCGCGAATGCGATGGCCACGACGGCCACACTAATTTCAATAATCATCCTGCATCCCTCCATATTCATGGTTCGATTGGGTATTTTTTAACCGCTCGGGACAAGCTTGAAACGCACAGTCGGATCAGGATCAAATTTGTTTCAATCGGCTATCCTATGGGTAAGGAAAGACAAGCAGGCGGACAAGCGACGACCTGTTATTCCCGGACAGTTCGGGTGAGCCTCAAACCGCGCGGGCTGTCCAACCCTAAATAACAAGGATTCGGGAGGTAATAGACAATGGCTAAAGTAATGGAAAAGGAAACCGTTAAGGAAACCACAGGGACAACGGGTAACGACCTGCTGGCTTTACTGAATCAACAGGTTGCGAATTGGGCCGTCTTACACATAAAGCTGCATCAACATCATTGGTTCGTGAAAGGACCTCACTTTTTCGATTTGCATGCCAAATTCGAAGAACTCTATAATGAAGCCGGCCAGACGATGGACGAACTGGCGGAACGCATTCTTGCTCTGCAGGGATCTCCGGTATCCACGACCAAGGAAATCTCCGCAGCGGCGACAGTGAAAGAACACGCGCCTCTGAAATCGGCGGATGAGATGGTGAAGAGCGTACGCGACGACTTCAAGCAGCTGATCAATGAGATCGGACAAGCGATGGAGGTCGCCGAGAAGCAGAAGGACGACGGCACGCACGATATGCTGATCGGCATTCGTACGACATTGGAGAAGCATGTGTGGATGCTGGACGCCTATATAAAGTAAGATCGGCAACCGCCACAATGGCGGACTGTCGAAAGGGTTTACCCCCTGGTCAGTCTGTTTTCCAATGCAGGCGATAACTTATCAAATTTGGGTAAAAATTACAGATTTTATATTGCCGATGGTCAGTTTTTGTGTTAGAATTTCCGCAAGGAACGCAGTCAGATCAGCATCATCACGCTATACGAACCCAGGAAACCGATAAGAGCAAGTCCGGTTTTCCTGGGTTTTTTTAGTAAATGACGCCAACCTGCTTGCGTTACCGACCGCACCGAAACCGGCTGCCGTTACAAAACATCTTCCCCGCCGAACACGGGCCGCAAACCGTTAAAGGGAAGCTGGCATTATTTGTGATAAGGAAAGCCGGGATGGTTATACTAGCCTTATGGAAAGGCAAGGTCCACCATTTGAAGGAGGGGTCTATCAGAATGAAGAAGCGGCTTTCACTTAGTTTGATCGTCTTGTTGACGTTTGTCCTTGCCATGACAGGCTGCGGCAGTAAAAATCCTGCACAAACCGAAACCGGAGGAACCACGACCGGAGGAACGACAGCGGGCGCGGAGAAACCCGGATCCAAACTGAACATCGGGATGGTGACCGACGTTGGCGGCGTAAACGACAACTCGTTTAACCAAAGCGCATGGGAAGCTCTTCAGAAGCTGAACAAAGAAACGGGAGTCAACGTTAAATATTTGCAAAGTAAAAACGACTCTGAATTTGTGCCGAACCTGAACCAACTGGTGAAAAACAACTATAACCTGACTTGGGGGATCGGTTTTATTATCGGCGATTCGCTGAAAACCGTTGCTCAGCAAAACCCGGAAGCAAAGCTGGCTATCATTGATAACGTAGTTGAAGCGCCTAATGTCGTTTCCGTTACGTTCGCCGAGCATGAAGGCTCTTATTTGACAGGCGTTGTGGCAGGCTTGATGACGAAGTCGAACAAAATCGGCTTTGTCGGCGGGATGGACATTCCCGTCATTAAACGTTTCGAGGCCGGGTTTGTAGCCGGCGTTAAAGCGGTAAATCCGAACGCTAAAGTAACTATCAACTACACAGGCGCATTCGACAAGCCCGACCTGGGTAAGGCGGCTGCCTCTACCATTTACAACGACGGCGCGGACATCGTCTTCCATGCGGCCGGGGCAACCGGCGACGGCGTGTTCAACGAGGCGAAAGACCGTGTGAAGAACGGTAAAAAGGTGTGGGTAATCGGCGTAGATAAAGACCAATCGCTTACGTTCGGCGACGATGTGACGTTGACGTCCATGATGAAACGGGTCGATACGGCGGTTTATAATATCTCCAATGACCTGATTAACGGAAAATTCGAAGGCGGCAAAACGATCGTACTCGGTCTGAAGGACAACGGTGTGGGCCTCCCGGAAACGTCCAAAAAGAACGTCCCTGAAGATGTGCTGAAGAAAGTAGACGAGTACAAAGACAAAATCGTCAAAGGCGATATTCAGGTTCCGGATAAATGAGCAGCGGAGCGACCAAAGTAGAGATGCGCGGCATCACGAAACGGTTTCCGGGACTTGTTGCCAATGACGGCATCAACCTGACGCTGAAGGAGGGCGAGATTCTCGCCCTTCTCGGTGAGAACGGCGCGGGCAAATCTACGCTGATGAATATTTTGTTCGGTTTATACCAGCCGGATGAGGGCGAAATCCTCATTGGCGGCAAACCGACCGCTATCCAGGGCCCGAAGACGGCAATCCGTCTCGGGCTCGGTATGGTTCATCAGCACTTTAAGCTCGTGCAACCGTTTACCGTGACGGAGAATATCATTCTCGGTCTGGAGCCGAAGCAGCGGTTGTCCATCCATTACCGGAAGGCGGAACAGCAGGTGGCCGAGCTGTCCGACCGTTACGGACTTCGCGTAGACCCTAAAGCCAAAATTCAAGACATCTCGGTCGGTATGCAGCAGCGTGTGGAAATTTTGAAGACGCTGTATCGCGGCGCCGACATTCTGATCTTTGACGAGCCGACGGCGGTGCTGACCCCGCAGGAAATTCAGGAATTGATCGAAATTATGCGCAAGCTCGTCGCCGAAGGCAAGTCGATTATTTTGATTACGCATAAGCTGAAAGAAATTATGGCCATCGCCGACCGGGTCACGGTCATTCGCAGGGGGAAAGTCATCGATTCGCTGAACGTCAGCGAGACGAATCCGGATGAGCTGGCCGCCAAGATGGTCGGTCGGCAAGTCTCGTTCAAGCGGGATAAGAAGCCCGCGAGTCCGGGTCAGCCGGTGCTGATCGTAGATAAGATCGTCGCCCATGCGGCCAGCGGCGCCCGCGTATTGGATGAGGTGTCGCTGGCCGTGCGCAGCGGCGAAATCCTCGGCATTGCCGGCGTCGACGGCAACGGGCAGAGCGAGCTGGTTGAAGCCGTCGCCGGGCTGCGCCGCATCGACAGCGGCCGCATCTCGCTGGCCGGGCGGGACATTACGAACCGACCGCCGAGGACCATCTCCGAAAGCGGCCTCGGACACATTCCGGAAGACCGTCATAAGCACGGACTCGTGCTTGATTTTACAATGAGCGAAAATATGGTGCTGAAAACGTACTATACGTCCGCCTACAACAAGAACGGCTTCCTGGACTACGCGGCTATCGAGAAGCAGGCGAAACGGCTCACGGAGGAATTCGACGTACGCATGTCCGGGCTCGATAGCGAGGCCCGTTCCTTGTCCGGCGGCAACCAGCAAAAGGCAATTATCGCTCGCGAAATCGACCAAAACCCCGAGTTGCTGATCGCCGCCCAGCCAACCCGCGGCCTCGATGTCGGCGCCATCGAGTTTATTCATAAGCGCCTGATCGAGCAGCGGGATAAAGGGAAAGCGGTGCTGCTGTTATCCCATGAGCTCGATGAAATTTTACAATTGTCCGACCGGATCGTCGTCATCTGCGGCGGGAAAATTATCGGGGAAGCCGATCCTGCCCGCACAAGCGACCGCGAGCTCGGGCTGATGATGGCAGGCTCCGGCCAAACCGGCAAAACCGGCAGCGAGCCAGAATCCGGAGGTGACACGCATGTCTAAGTGGTCCCGCCTATTTATTAAAGACTCGGCGCTTGTTCCGCTCGCGGCCATCGTGCTCGGCCTTCTCGTCGGTGCGATCATCATGCTGATCGGCGGTTACAACCCGCTCTTGGCTTATGCGTCCTTGGTTGAGAAGGTCGTCGGCGATCCATACAGCATCGGCGAAACGATTCGTGAAATTACGCCTCTGATCTTGACGGGGCTGTCGGTCGCCTTCGCGTTCCGCACAGGCTTGTTCAACATCGGCGCCGAAGGCCAGTACATCATCGGCATGACGGGCGCCACCTTTATCGGCATCAAGCTGCAGCTTCCGTTCTGGATTCATGCGCCGCTTGCCATTATCGTGGGGGCCGTGCTCGCGGGCTTGTGGGGAGCGATCGCCGGTTATTTGAAGGCGAAACGCGGCGTGAATGAGGTCATCACGACCATCATGCTGAACTGGATCGCGCTGTTCTTGTCCAACTATATCGTCAGAGAATTCCTGCTTCAGCCCGGCCAACAGCGCTCCTACAAAATTCACGAGTCGGCCATGATCAGCCTTCCGGCCCTGAGCGAGGCTTTCGGTAACGCACGTCTGCACTGGGGCACGCTGATTGCGATCATCGGTGCGGTTATCTTCTACGTGCTGCTGTGGAAAACGCGCCAAGGCTACGAGCTTCGCGCCGTCGGGCACAGTCCTAGCGCGGCCGAATATGCCGGGATGAGCGTCAACCGCAACGTGGTGAAAGCGATGTTCGTCGGCGGCGTGTTCGCAGGTCTTGCAGGCGTGTTCGAAGTGCTTGGCGTATTCCACTACCAGACGATCGCGGCCGGCTCTTCGGGCTACGGCTTCGACGGCGTCGCCGTCGCCTTGCTCGGCGGCAACCATCCGCTCGGCGTCGTGCTGGCGGCCACTTTATTCGGCTCGTTAACGTACGGATCGGCGGGCATGAGCTTCGGCGCCGACGTGCCCCCGGAAATTATCCGGGTCATTATCGGTCTCGTCATTTTCTTCGTCGCTTCGCACGGCATCGTTCGCCTCGTGCTGCGTCCGATTACAGCTAGGCGTAAAGCCCGCGGGGAGGTGACTTGACGTCATGGATACGTTGCGAATAATCGGCGAATTGCTCCAGACGACTCTCGTTTTCTCGACAGCCTTAATCTTCACCGCACTCGGCGGCATTTTCTCCGAGCGATCGGGGGTCGTCAACATCGGGCTGGAAGGTCTTATGGTATGCGGGGCGTTCGCCTCCGCCGTAAGTGTGTACTATGCCGAACAGGCAGGGATGATCGGCGCGGCGCCTTGGATCGGCCTGCTTGCGGCCGCCTTGTTCGCCATGCTCGTCTCCGCGATCCATGCGGTCGCTTCGATTACGTTCAAGGCGAATCAGGTGGTCAGCGGCGTCGTCATTAACTTTTTGTCGGCAGGCATGACGATTTACTTGGTCAAAGTGCTGTTCGAAGGGGCCGGGCAGACGGAAACGTTAAATGCCGTCTTCCACAAAGTCGCCATTCCGGGGCTGGCGTCCATTCCGGTGATCGGCCCCGCGCTGTTCAATGCCTACCCGACCACCTACATTGCGCTGATTCTCGTGATTGTCATCTGGTACACGCTGTTTAAAACGCCTTTCGGCTTGCGCCTGCGCTCCGTCGGCGAGCATCCCGGCGCGGCGGATACGCTTGGCGTCAGCGTTGCCAAAATGCGGTATATCGGCGTGCTGCTCAGCGGCCTGCTGGCCGGTCTCGGCGGCGCGACCATCACCTTGACGACGACCAGCAACTTCTCGCACAACACGATTTCCGGTCAAGGCTTCATCGCCCTGGCCGCACTGATCTTCGGCAAATGGCATCCGCTCGGCGTATTGGGGGCCACCATCTTCTTCGGTCTCGCGCAAGCAGTCAAAAACTTCGTGCAGCTGTTCGACTTTGCCAAGAACATCCCGATGGAGTTTTTGTACATGCTGCCGTACGTGCTGACGATTCTCGTGCTCGCCGGCGCGGTCGGACGCGCCTATCCCCCGTCCGCTCTCGGCGAGCCGTACGACCCGGGGAAAAGATAAATGAGCGCTTGGAAGATCGTCCTGCCGCAAAACGCAGGACGATTTTTTTGCGCGCACAGCGCAGTCAGGGCCGCCCGATCCGCACCGGCTTCCGTCTTTTCACAGTTGCTCCCGCATGCCCCCGGTCCCCAGCCGCCAGCCTCGCACCGTTCCCTCCACGCCAAATAACGGAACCGAGCTGCCTTATCATCCTCCACGAGGATGAAAGAGCGGCACAATGCCGCCTATAAGGTATCCAGGTTCCGCTAGTTCTCCATTCATGTCCATTTGAGTAAAAGGGCACACCACCGGTGCACCCGAGCTCTCAAGAGAGCTTATCCATGCCGTTTATACAGCTCGATTCGATCGGAAGCGCCCCCCGTCCCGGACTCCACCTTCACCTCGTCCACGAGCGCCTGCATCAAATATAAGCCGAGCCGGGGGCTCTCAAACTGCCGGTCATCCAGAGACGCAGATTGCGGCAGCTCTGCGGCCGAGTCGTCCGCTTCGCGAAACGATAGCCGGCAGCCCGCCCCTTCCAACCGTACGACCAGCTCCGCCGGGCGCATGGTGAAGACGATCCGAAGCGCCGCGCCCGGCGGCTTCTCCGGCGTCTGCAGCAGCGCATGGTTGCACGCTTCCGTGAGCGCGACTTTCAAATCTTCAATTTCTTCATAAGTATAGCCCATCTGCACGGCAACGCCGTAAAGCGTTAGTCGTACCGTATCCAGCTCATCCGCATCGAACGGGACGGTCAGAATGACTTCTTTGTCCGTGCCGGTATTTCCACTCATGCCGACTCACCCTCCATCATGATAAATCCCGCTGAGATGAGCTGTCCTCTGTTGATGAAGAAGCGGAGGAGCCGGCAGAGCCGCCGGACGGTTCAGACTCCACGAGCAAAAACCGGGTCAATCCTGTCGTATCAAACAGACGGCGAATTTTAGCAGGCACTTCCTGCACGGCTAATCGGGCGTCGGCCGATTGCCTTGTTTTTAACAACGAGACGATAAGACCGATCCCTGTGCTGTCGATATACGTCAGCTCCCGCAAATTCAGCTTGAGCGGCAAAGCCGAGCCTGCAGCCAAAGGTTGCGCAACGCTTCGGAATATTTCCGCCGTGCTCAGATCGAGTTCGCCCGACAAGTGCAGTACATGGGCGTCAGGTATCGTATGAACGATAACCTGAAACTTGCTGGCATCCATCTTCAATAAGCTCACTCCGATTCAAAATGTATAGTTCCTATCATACCAGATTTTGGCCCTTTTTTCACGAGTCCATAGGCCCTCTTCCGTCCCTCCGGCACCGCATCAAGCTGCACGATTCAACAGCGGCTTGGCCGGGTAATCATGGCTAAGGGCGAATCGCCGCATAACCGACTTGCAGTAAAGGAGCGATATCAGATGGATCCATTCAAAAGCGTCGACATTGAAAAGAAAAATGTGGAGAAAAAAATGGATTCCGGTAGGGTTGCATCCACATTCATTAAATATGCGGCCTACATCGTGATTTTTTTCGGATTCCTGTACTTCCTCGTTCGTTACGTGTTCCCGAAATTTTAATAACTCCCGGCTTAACGGCAAATGCGCAGAAACGCACACGGTTCATCCGCGTGTGTTTCTTGACGATTCGTCGCTCTCCTTGACAGGCAACAAAAACGCGAGCATCCGATACTCCCACCGGATGCTCACGTCTTGATTATGCCGTCATCAAGCTGCCGTTCGATGGAAATAATGGACCGCGGTCAGCTTGCCCGTCTCCGCATCGATAAACAGTTTCAACGCCCGCGAATGACTTCGATACACAACCCCGTCCTCGGCGATCCAGTCAGGCTTGCCGAGCGCGTCCTGCAGCTTGGCCGCATCGAGGGGCAGCGTCTTGCCGTCAATGTCGACAGTTTCCGCCTCCGCGGCGGACACGACGATGAAACGGACGAAGTTGTTGTGCAGCCCGACCTTGCAATCCTCGTAGACAAGAACCCGCTCCTCTTTAAACAGAGGATCCGTTTCGACAGCCTTGGGCTCGCCTTTGATTTCGTATACCGTCTTCAAGTCGTCGGTAACCGACAAGCCGTTCACCCGTTCCAACTTGAAGGTGCCGTTCCGGGAAGCAGCGGCCGCTTGAGGCATCGTTCCGGTCGAACCGTTCCCGGCCGGACCGGCTGCTGCCTTCAAGGCCGCGGAATCGACGCCTGGAGATGCATAGGCTGCCTCCGCCTGCACGAACACCATCGCCGACCGGGAAGGCGGCGGCGATATCGACTTGTCGGGTAATACCGTTCCCCATGAGGCCCCGGTAACGCCCATGAGAACGGCGCCGACGACCCATCCTATGCTCCAGCTTTTCACGTCAATTCCCCTCCTCCGGTTGAATCCGCCCGGTTTCAATTATTCGTTAGGCTGAGCCGACTGCTTGTCCGCTGTCAGAGCGCTAACGGATGCGTTCGAATTGGTACTGCCTGATCGGGACATACGCTTTAGGAATAAATTCCAACGGCTCCCCAATCGGCTCCGCATCGCCGATGACCGTGACCGGCCTCCCTACCGTCTCCGCATCGCCGATGACCGTAACCGGTTCGCCGAACCGGCTGCCAACCGTCGCTCCGTCTTCGATGACGGCGCCTTCCCCGATTATCGCATTGCGGATAAACACATCCCTGCCGATTCGGGCACGCGGCATCACCACGCAATTGCGAAGCACGCTGCCGTGTCCGACGAACACGCCGGCCGATAACACCGAGCGCTCGATTTGTCCGAAGACGGCCGATTCGCCGGCGACAAGCGCATGCCGCAGCCGCGCGTACAGACCAGCCTGAGTTTGCGCCGATGCCCGCCCAGGCGAACGCATCGGCCAGTCGCCATCCTCGAGGTCGAATTTCGGCGGGTCGCCAAGCAAGTCCATATGCGCCTCCCACAAACTTTCCACCGTGCCGACATCGCGCCAATAGCCTTCGAACGCATACGTCTGTACGCGGTCGCCCCTCGCGAGCATAGACGGAATGAGGTCTTTGCCAAAATCGTGGCTCGAAAGCGGATTGCAGGCATCCCGTTCGAGTATGTGTTTCAAGTAGCTCCAGCGGAACACGTAAATCCCCATCGAAGCGAGGTTGCTGGTCGGCACCCTCGGCTTCTCCGCAAATTCCGTAATCCGTCCTGCCTTGTCCGCTTTCATGATGCCAAAGCGGTGCGCTTCTTCCCAAGCGACCGGCGTTACCGCAATCGTCGCATCGGCTCCCGTCTCGCGGTGCCGCTCCAGCAGCTTGCGGTAGTCCATCCGATAAATATGATCACCCGAGAGAACAAGCACATGCTCCGGGTCATAAAACTTTAGAAACGCCATATTTTTGAAAACCGCATCCGCCGTGCCCGTATACGATCCGCCCGCCGACGGCAGCAGCGTAACGGCATTCGACCAGAGTGCGCCGGAGCCGATATGCCGGTGCAGAGAAGCCGCCTGATACTGCGTGACCACTCCGACGACCGGTAGACCGGAATTGGTGCAATTGCTGAGCGCAAAGTCTATCATTCGGTAGCCTCCGCCAAAATGCACTGCCGGCTTCGCTTTATCCCGAGTCAGTACACCCAGCCTGCGTCCTTCTCCTCCGGCCAACAGCATAGCAACGCATGATTGGGATTTCATAAAGTCACCTCTCACCTCTCACCTTTCTGTGCAAATTGGAGACTTAGGCGTCATGAACATCATGGCTCTCTATAATTATTTTTAACCAAAAACCTGCTTCTATGAAACAAATGGTGAAAAAGCTTCCATTGCCCTTGGCATGCGGCTCCCTCCCCCTCTGCCTGGACAAAACGCAAAACGGCCCTACTCCGAGGAAACCCAACCGACTGCTTGAGTTTGCCTCCCTGTAAGGCCGTCCGATGATTAAGCCAATCTTAAATCATCTTGTTCTTCATAAGGTTTCATACGCACTGAAAAAATAAATTCCGCCCCCGGCTGTTCAGTCGCCACATAGGCGATCTTCCCTCCCATCAGCTGCACCAAATTGCGGCAGATGGCGAGACCCAGACCGGTACCGCCGTACTTGCGCGTCAACGAAGAGTCGACCTGCGTGAACGGCCGGAACAAGAGCCCACGTTTCTCTTCGGGAATGCCGATGCCGGTATCGGTAACGCGGAATTCGAGCGACAGCTGTTCGCCTTCACGCTCGAGCGGTCTCACCGATACATGAACGCCGCCGCGATCCGTGAATTTGACGGCGTTGCCGATCAGGTTGATCAGCACTTGACGCAGCCGGGATTCGTCGCCCAGTAAACACTCCGGAGTCTCCGGGTCAATGTCGCACGTCATTTCCAGCGATTTCGCCCGGCACTCCGCATGGAACATCTCGAACGTTTCGATTAAACAATTGCGAAGGTGAAGCGGCTGCTCCTTGAGCTCCATTTTACCCGATTCGATTTTCGTCAGGTCCAGGATGTCATTCATAATGTACAGAAGCGCAGCCCCGCTTCGCCGGATCGTATCGGTATATTCGCGCTGTTCGCTGTTCAGTTCGGTCTCCATCAGCAGATCGGCCATGGCGATCACCCCATTGAGCGGCGTTCGAATTTCATGGCTGATCATCGCGAGAAAATTCGATTTGGCCGAAGCCGCCTGCTCCGCCGCCTCTTTCGCCCGCTCCAGCTCACGCGATCGCTCATTAAGCAGCTCCGTTTGCTGCTGCAGCTTTTTCTGGGCCATATACATGCTGACGAAGCCTTCGATCTTCGACTTCAGCGTACGCGGCACGAACGGCTTTACGATATAGTCGATCGCGCCGACGGAATAGGCCGTGAATGACTGATCCTGCTCTTCCGGCGCCGCCGTAATGAAGATGATCGGTACAGTCCTCGTCTTCTCCCGGGATTTGATCCATTGCGCCGTTTCGAAACCGTCCATGCCCGGCATCTGTACGTCGAGGACGATCACGGCGAATTCATGCTTCAGCAGACAGCGCAGCGCTTCTTCCCCGGACGTCGCCTTTACCAGATCGTAATGATGGTCTTCCAGCACCGCTTCAAGCGCCAGTAAGTTTTCCGGTTGGTCATCGACCAGCAGAATGCGGATCGCCTCGTTCATCCACCACACCTCATTTTTGTTTACGATAAATTTTTTCCTGATGGTCAAGCACTGCGTAGCCGTCTGCATGCTTGGTGAAGGAGATCGACTCCTTATGACCCAGCACCAAAATCCCCTCTGTACTCAAGCTTTCATAGAACAGATCGTGAACCTGATTTTGCAAATATCCATCGAAATAAATCAGTACGTTCCGGCAACAAATAACGTGAAACTCGTTAAACGAGCGATCAGTCACAAGATTATGCTGGGCAAATACGATCTTCTCGCGCAAAAACGGATGGAATGTCGCCCGATCCCCCGCCGCCGTATAGTAGTAGGAAAATGCCTCCTTGCCCCCGGCGTGCATATAATTTTTCGTGTAATCCTGCATTTTCCTGAGCGGGTATGAAGCCTTCTCGGCAGTATGCAGAACTTCCTCGTTAATATCCGTTGCATAAATGCGCACCCGGTCATACAGGCCCTCCTCGTAGAGCAGGATAGCCATCGAGTACACTTCCTCCCCGGTCGAGCAGCCCGCGTGCCAGATCCGAATGGCGGGCACGCTGCGCAGCAGCGGTACAACCTGCTCGCGGAAGGCGTAGAACAGACTCGGATCGCGGAACATTTCCGTGACATGGATGACCAGATCGGCCAGCAGCCGCTCCATGCAGCCGCGATCGTGCAGCACGCGCTCCTGCAGCGCCGACACGGTCGACAGCTTCTCCGCATCGATGCGGTGCCGGATGCGACGCCGCAGCGAAGGATAAGCGTAATGCCGGAAGTCGTATCCGTACATCCGAAACAGTCCTTCCAGCAGCAGCGTGATTTCAATGCGCTCCCGCTCCTCTTCTTCCTTCGTGACGCCTACTTCCTTTTCTCTCCTATAATCGTCGCTTACTTGCCTTAATGAAGCCATTTCCTACAGCTCCTTGCTTATATCCCAGCGGCTCATTTGCACAACCAGACTCTTATTAAGGAGAGCAGTTGTTCCGTATGAACCGGCTTCGTGATGTAATCGGAGGCCCCCGCCTGCATACATTTGTCCCGATCGTCCTTCATCGCTTTGGCCGTTAAAGCGATAATCGGCAGTCCCTCGAACCGTTCGTCGGCGCGGATGGCGCGCATCGCTTCATAACCGTCCATTTCCGGCATCATGACATCCATCAGCACCACATCGAAGTCCGGCTCCCGCTCCAGCTGAGCGAGCGCCTGCTTGCCCGTCTCCGCGAACGCAACCTGCATCTCAAGACCTTCCAGCAAATTGGATAGGGCAAACACGTTGCGAATGTCGTCGTCGACGATCAGCACTTTCTTGCCGGCGAATACCGCCTCGATGCTGTGCAGCTTCTGGAGCACCCGCTGCTTCTCTTCCGGCAGCCGCTCCTCGACGCGGTGCAGGAACAGAGCCGTCTCATCAAGCAAACGCTCCGGCGATTTAACGTCTTTAATAATGATCGACTCGGCGTATTTTTTCAGCCGCATCTGTTCTTTTTTGTCGAGCGTATGACCGGTGTACAGAATAATCGGAATGCGCCTCAGCCTTTCGTCCGCCTTGATGCGGTCGAGCAGATCGTACAGCGGCAAATCCGCCAGCCCGTAGTCGATAACCATGCAATCGAACGAATGCGTCGAGAGCAGCTGCAGCGCACCGGCTTCGTCGGAGGCGGTGGCGATGTTCACATCGTCGTGCGCGATGAGCTCGATCAATCCGCTGCGCCGCGCTTCGTCCGACTGGACGATCAGCAGGCTGCGCAGATCCCGGTTCAGGAACGTCTGGATCGACGCGAACGCTTGCTCCAGCTTTTCCTTGCCGGACGGCTTCCGCAGCCAAGCGATCGCGCCCATGGACAGCCCCTGGTGAATTTCGTCCACGACCGAGATGACATGAACCGGTATGTGGCGGGTGGCCGCGTCGCACTTCAACTGCACAAGCACCGCCCAGCCGTCGATAACCGGCAGTTGAATATCGAGCAGAATCGCGTCGGGGATATGCTTCTTCGCCAGCTGCAGACCGGTATCGCCTTGCAGCGCGACGATCGCCTTAAAGCCGCGGCTGCGCGCCATGTCGAGCAGAATCGACGCAAAGTGCGCGTCGTCCTCAATAATAAGCAGCACCCGGTCGCCCGCCGCGATCCTCTCCCGGTCGTCGGTCAGCGCGTTTGGCGCGTAATCGCCGGCCGCTACGACGGACGTGCGCAGCCCGCTATCCACGGCGGTCGACATGACCGTGTACGCTTGCAGCGCTCCCGCGCCCGCCGCATCCCCCGCTGCAGCTATCGCCGGCGCCACCTCGTCGGCGCTGCTCCGGCAGCCGGGGTCTGTCGGCACATACAGGGTGAAGCGGCTGCCGCGCCCTTCTTCACTTTCGAGCTCGATCGCGCCGCCCAGCAGCGAAGCCAGTTGCCGGCTAATCGACAGGCCGAGGCCGGTGCCGCCGTATTGGCGGCTTGTTGTGCCGTCGGCTTGCTGGAACGCTTCGAAGATCATATGCTGCTTCTCCGGCGAGATACCGATACCCGTATCTTCCACGTCGAACGCGAGCAGCGTTCTCGAGGCTTTCGTTTGCTCGGGCGATGCCGGAAGAGCGGCGTAGGTTTGCACCGGCCTTACGGTCAAGGTCACCCCGCCGCGATGCGTAAATTTGAATGCATTGGACAGCAGGTTTTTTAAAATTTGCTGCAGCCGGACGGCGTCCGTCTCGATCCGGTCGGGAATTTCGCCCTCCATCCTCACCTCGAAGGTCAAATCCTTCGTACGGGCGAGCGGAAGGAACGCCTTCTCGACGGAATCGACGATGTCGTGAATCGTCACGTGCTCCGGGTGCAGCTCCATCCGCCCGGATTCTACCTTCGCCAAATCGAGCACATCATCGATCAGCTTCAGCAGATCGCAGCCGGAAGAGTAGATGGTCTCGGCATATTCCACTTGCTTGCCCGACAAGTTCCGGTCCTTATTTTCCTTCAGCAGTTGGGAAAGGATAAGCAGACTGTTCAGCGGCGTGCGCAGCTCGTGCGACATATTGGCGAGAAACTCGGACTTGTATTTCGAAGCAAGCGCCAGCTCCAACGCCTGCTGTTCGAGCGAATCCCGCGCCAGCTCGATCTGCCAGTTCACATCCTCCGTCTCGCGGATTTGCTCTTCCAGCTCTGCCGTCTTGCGCTGCAGCGCCTCGTTGCTCAGCTCAAGCTCCCCTTGCTGCCGCTGCAGCAGCTCTTCGGACGCTTGCAGCGCTTTCGTCTGTTCTTCAAGCTTCTCGTTCGACGCCTTCAGTTCATCCTGCTGGGAAATCAGCTCCTCCGATTGGCTTTGCAGCTCGTCGGTAAGCGCCTGATGGATGCGCAGCAGCTCCTCGTTCCGCAAACGGCCCTGCAGCGCGTTCAACAGCATACCGATCACTTCGGAGACTTGTTCCATCAGCTTGAGCTCTAATTCGGAGTACGGTTTGAACGAAACAAGCTCAAACACGGCCAGCACGTTGTCCTCGTATTTTATAGGCTGCACCGTAACGGCCATGGGCTCCATCGCCCCGAACGCGGAGCGCACCGTCCCATAGTCGCCGGCATACTCGCGGATGTGAATCGCTTTGCCGTCCTTCGCCGCCTGCCCGACAAGACCTTGCCCAAGCGGCAATTCGACTGCCGCTGCCGCTTCGGGTTGAGCATGAGCATAGGCCCCGGACAGCACGAGCTTCTTCTCCTTCATGTACCCCGAGGAGGACGGCTCCACGATGTAAAAGGCACCGCCATGCGCCCCGACGGTAGTCGCCAGCCGGCTAATAAAACCTTCAGCCAGCTCCTCGACCTTGCCGCTTTCCTGCAGCGAATAGTAAATGTTGCCGACCTGTGTCTGCAGCCATAACAGGTCCTCGTTCATTCGGTTCAGCTCGCGTTCGTTCACCGCCGCTTTCTCCAAATCGTCAGCCAAGCGGTTGAACATGCGGCCAATTTGGCCGAATTCGTCGGACGTAGTGACCGGTACCCGGTAAGTCGCCTCTCCCCATTGGACACCGGCAAAGTTGGAGATCATCCCGGTCAGCGTGCCGATTCCTCGAGTCAAGCTGCGCACGATGGCATACATAATCCCGAAGCCGAGCAGCAGCCCGACAATGGTGAGCGATCCCGTCCATTTGAACGACTCCTGATTATCGGCATGCACCGTCTCAATGGCCTTATCCATGGCTTCTTCTTGAAACTTGCTCATGCCCGTCATCGACTCGATAAAGATATCCTGCAGCTCAAGGCCGCTGGCGGTCCGGAGCTTGTTCGCTTCGTCTTCCTTGCCCTGCTGGTGCAAGATGATGACTTGATTGACGTAGTCCAAATAAGCGGTTCCGTATTTAAGCATATCCTCGACGATGGCGCGTTCCTGATTTTCGTCAAAAATCGCATCCGCCTTCTCCATCCCGCTGCGAAGGGATCCGCTCAACGTGCGCATCTGCTCCAGGTGTTTCTTGTCGCTGGACGGGTCGTCGATGAGCAGCAGATTGACGGTCGCTTTGGAGAGCTCCGCCGCCTCATTGCGCATTTGCGTGCTGATCTTCAGTTTTTTATAGCGGTTATTGTACACTTCCTTGATGCTTTCGTCGGTGCTTGACAGTCGGCTGATTCCGAGACCGGCCAAGGTGAACATAATCACGAGCAGGATGCTGAATCCCAGAAACAGCTTGGTTTTAATTTTCATGCCTGATGACCCTTTCCCCATCTTCATCGTCGTAAGCGGTTGACCCCTGCGTTCATGATGCGCTGATCATCACCATGCAAATATCGTCTTTGCGCGACTCCAGCACATCCGCCGGCAGTACCTCCCGCATCACCTCTTCGGCATTGCGGCCCTCTCCCATACTGGCTTGTATGCGCTCCATGAGCAGGTCGGCTTCGCTCGCCTCTTCCGGATAATCGTCCGGCAGCGGCAGCGCTTCAAGCAATCCGTCCGTATACAGCACAATGCGAATCGGCTGCTCATAAGCGTACGTGCTTTTGGTAATGTCCATCTGATCGAAAAAACCGACGGCGCAGCTCCCTTGATCGAGCGCCATCGGACGTTTGCCTTCCTCGAATAAAAACCCGGGCGGATGGCCCGCATTCACATATTCGATCGTCTGCCGTTCCGTATCGATCAATAAATAAATCGCCGTAAAATAATAACTCACGTCTGCGCTCTTCTGATTCAATTGGTTCATATACCGATTCAACTCGGCCACCACGAACTCCGGCGACACGAACCGTGTAATCGTATCCTGCATAACGGAGGAAATGAACATGCACACGAGCGAGGACGAGATGCCATGCCCCATCATATCCAAAATGATGACCCCGTGGCGATGTTCGTCAATGCGGTACCAGGCGTATAAGTCGCCGGCCAGCTCGAACGAAGGGTAATACACCGCCCCGATGGACAGCCGCTCTTTCTGTAAAGGGGGGCTGAGCACGCTGCTCTGTACTTGCCGGGCAAGGTCCAGCTCGCTGCGGATTTTGGCTTCGTTCTCGATATGCCAGTCTTTCTCGTATTTAAGCCGCAGCGCTACGCGGATGCGGGCAATCAGCTCGATTTTGTTGACCGGCTTCATCACGTAATCGATGGCGCCTGCTTCCAGCGCCTCGGCCAGCTTATTTGAATCGCCGAGCGCCGTAACGATAATGACCGGAATGTCCTTCAACCGGTCGTCCTGCTGAATGCGGCGGCACGCCTCAATGCCGTCGACCTCCGGCATCATCATGTCCATCAGAATCAAATCGACGGGAATTTTCCCTTCCGTGTGGGCGGCTAATCGATCCAGCAATTCAACCGCCGACGACGCTTTCCAGAACGAGTGATAACCCGCGCTTTGTAAAATTTTCTCAATGACGATAATGTTAACCGGATTATCATCCACAATGGCTATATTCATGCTTGATTCGCCCCTCATTTCTAATCGCCAAGCGGTTCAAATCCGCTTCCAAACATACCCTGAATTATACCTTAATTACCATTATAGCGAACTTTATAAGTATATGTAACCTTGTCAAGGGGCGATTGAAACAAGAGAAAGGCTGATTCAACGCGGAAAATAAAGGTTAATAAGGGACAAGCCGGTCGGTTAGCAGCCGGCTGCACAACAGCCATCCATGCATGGAACAAGGAAGTCCGGGCGCTTGGCAGCAAAAAAAACATTTTCGGGAGGGACCATCCATGAGAACGATGATCAAGCTGGTTGACCATGTGGAGCAAGCCATTCGAGCGATTCGTGAATTCCGGGAACAAGGCCATCCGTTAAGTGAAATTTACGTGCTGGCTCACGATAGCGAACGAACTGAGGAGCTTAGTAAGCTGACCGATACGAATACGATCGGTTTGATAGAGGAAGGCATGGCGACCGCTTTCGCCAACCTGTTCCGATCGCGCGGAGAGCAGCTGCGGTCAAAGATGGAGTCGCTCGGCATCTCCGCCGGGGAAGCGGAGCGGTATGAAGCCGAGCTGGATCAAGGCCGCGTCCTTGTTCTCGTCTGGCACGACGAGAACAAGGAGCGCGAGGAGGCCGAGCGCCGGCGTAAGCGTCCCGAGGACGCTTACGTGCCGCCGATCGGCGGGGTGTACTGATCGCCGCGGAAGCGCGGTAAGCGGCGGCGGCCGGGTGCTCCGCCGCGCCATGCGAACAGCCCGAAGACGGGACTCGAAAGCGAGTCCGTCTTCGGGCTGTTGCGCGCTGGCGTGGGCGCAGCCGCAGGCCCGCCGCGCACGGGTGCCGGCGCGGCTATTCGACCGGCGGAGACGGCACCGCCGGTTCGTTGTCGCCGCCGAGGCGGCGCGCGGCCGTCTCGCGGGGGCCCGTTGCAGGTACGTGCCGCCCCGCTTTCGCGAGCCCCATCACAGGCATGTGATGGTACACGCATTCGTACCGGCCCTCCGGGACGAGGTAGCTCTCGTGGTAAATGCCGACGGAGCGGCTGGCCGCGACCTTTTGGTTAAACATGCGCCAGGCGTCAAGATGAAGCGCGCCCTGCCGCGCATACTGCTCCAGCTGCTCGAACGACCGCCAATACTGCACGATCATCGGTCCCCGCAGCGTTATGAAATATTCCGCGTGCAGGAAGCCGAGCTCCGGATGCGTGTACAGCTCCTTCAGCATCGGCGGCATCGCCTTAATAATCGGTAGCCAATCGCGAACCGCCCACAGCTTATTCACCCGAACCCCGATAATGAACACCACGAACGAACCTTCGATTTGGGCCGTATAACGACCGGGCACTACAGCAGCCATTACGAATGACCTCCTTCGCCTAATAACGACAAATGCCGCTCGTAATGAGCAAGCAGGTCGCGCTCTTGAAACATATGCGCCGACAAATAGGCACCGTAGAAAATCGTCACCAGCACCTTCGCAGCCTCAAGAGGCGTTACCCCCTGCCTCAATTCGCCGGCTTCCGCCGCCTCGCGGACGGATCTCTCAAACAGTGCATCCATACGGGGCTCCCGTCCCCCCAGCTCCGGATTTCCCGGAAACAGCAGCTGAACCTCGGCTTCGCTCAATTCCGGCATGCACGGATGCATTTTCAACTCGCTCAAAAACCCGATCAAAGCCAGCATCAACCCCGGCCTCTCGGCACTCGACCGCTGAATGTGGAGAAATAAATGACGGATCGCGTCGAACCCCTTCTTACCGTTCTCCTCCAGCTCGATCAGCCGCTCGGTAAGCCATACCCTCATGAAATAAATCAACAAATCTTCCTTTTGCCGAAAAAACTTGAAGAACGTCACCTTCGACACTTCCGCTTTCCGGCAAACATCCTCGACCGTCATGTCGCGAAAAGACCGTTCCCCGATCAAGCTTAAGCTCGCCTCGTAGATCGCCAGCTTGGCCCGCGCTTTCTTAAGCTCACGCAGAGAGATCTGCCGCGTATTCATGGTTTGTCCCCCCTCCACATTAAAGTTAACTTATATAAATAAATTAACTTAAGTTAATTTTAATGTCAAGGGATCAACCTATTTTCAGGCTCAAGGCTATACGCCCGTTAAAGCGCCGGTGCTGCCTGACCACGTGTCTCTTCACTCCGATACTTTAAATACCTCTTTATTAATAGGGACGATCCAAGTAAACTGGTAAGAGAAGCACTGGCGATGTCACCCTTCAATTGCTGTTCCGACTATTTCATTGAACTTTAGCCATGGTAAGATCGTCAAAAGACTTGAGGTGTCTGTTTTGGAATCGGATGTGAATTTTGAATATTTGAAGTATTTGTCCGACAGCTCCGACAAGAAGGCGATCTTACAGGAGCTGATGACCGCTTACGGTAAGGATGTATGGAATTATGCCTACAGCATCACACGCAAGTGGGATCAGGCTGATGATATTACGCAAGAAGTGTTCCTGAAAGTGTACCGGAATTTATACTCGTTTCGCTGTGAATCTTCGGTCAAGACATGGCTGCTCGCCATCACCCGCAACATGACCCTCGACTACCGCAAATCGGCTTTCCTCCGCAAAGTGACGCTTGTCGACGCGTTCACCGCCCGGGAAGAGCAGGCTACGGCTTCAACCGAGCAAGAGGTGATGTCCAAGTTGACGGTAAACGAAATGTGGGACTTGGTGTTGAAGCTTCCGGTGAAATACCGCGAGGTATTGATCTTGTTCGCCCACCATCAGTTATCGATGAAGGAGATTGCGGAGCTGCTCGGCGTGAGCGAAGGAACGGTGAAATCGAGGCTGTTTCATGCGCGGAACAAAATTTCGAGGTTGAAGGAGAGTCGTCGCATTGGATCCGATTGACAAGGAACTTAAACAGGAGTTGTCCGACGGCCCGTTTGCCCAGGACGGGTTTACGGATGCTTTGCGCAAACGAATCGAAGAACGCATCATGACCGCGGAAGCCCCTTCCTCTCCGACGGTCCGCCGAATTCGTCCCTGGCTCGCCGGTGCAGGGGCTGCGGCCGCTGCAGCCTTGCTGTTCCTTGCGGTGGAAGGCGACCGATGGTTCATGCCTCCCGCCTCAACGCTGGATTCAGCGCCTATGGCAGCTACGGCCTCGCAGGTCGTGCCGGATTTCGAGTCGACCGTCCGAACGGCGCTCCTGGTCGGTCTGCGAACCGATACGAAAACCGCCGAACCGACGGAAGAAAAGAGCGAATACCGCACGCTGTTAATCGCGCCGGATGACAGCCGTTTGAAAGTGATAAGCCAAGGCCCCGGCATCCTCATGCCGTATAAAATGGACTTCTGGCGCTTGAGAGAAGCGCGCACCGTAAACGGGGAAGGCCGCGCTTACGTCTACTGGAGCGCAGCGCTCGCCGCCTCCTCCAGATCAGCCGACCAGTCGGCCAAACAGGTCGCAGCCCTGTCTAACGCGGCCTTAACGGAAAAGCTTCTATTCGTCGGCAACCGTTACATCGCCGTGGAGCAGAAGGTCATGACCCGGGATAAGAAAGGCGATTTACGGAGTTCCCGGTTTGTATGGGTGAAAGACGTGCCGCAACTCGCGGGCGCCTCTAACCCCGATGAGCCGCCGTTACAGCAGCCGCATGTGAAGCTGAAGGACATTTTCGGCACGGCCGTCGAGCCTGCGCTCCAGCAGCTGGACCCATACCTCCCGCTTATGCCGAGCGAATTTCAGCCGAAGCATGCGTCAACCGACACCTGGGGGGAGAGCTGGACGATCGCTCGTCAACAAGGCCGCTGGATTGCGAAGGTCGCTTCCTATGAGAACGATGCGAGCGGCGACAGCCAATCCTATCGTCTGAAGGATGTGCCGATGTCGCTGCCGGCGGAAGTCGTTTCACATGATCGGTTAGTTCCCGAGTGGGGGGAAATCAAACGCATTCAACCGGCCGCCGTCGACGCCTACTCTTCGCCGAACCTCGATGTCGTCCTTGTCGTCGCGGACCGCCATTTGATCGTGTATCCTTATAAGGGCGTCCTGCTGCCGAACCCGCTCCTGACCGTCGAGCTGAAACCTCAGGAGTCGGTCATTATGGCGCATTGGGCGACCGACCCGTACATCGATCCGTGGAAGAAGAACGTCTCCGCGTTCCTTACTCAATAAACGACGTGTTCCTCAAACGTCGGCGTGTTCGGCACGATAAGCATATGCGTTTGCCCAGGAAGCAGCGAAACTTCACGGCCCTGATCGTACAAGCGAATAGGGTCGTTTTCGCGTTCCCGCTTCCACTCCACGGATTTAGCCATGCCGCGTTGGAACAAGACGGCCGTCCCCTGCCCCATTAGTTTCACGTCGCGGCGGCCTTCATTATCGAGAATGCGATGCACCGCGCCCAGGACAACGACGTTCGTCGCCGTTAACGTCTCTCCGTTATTCAAATCGCTATGCGCGCTGCCGTTAATCGAACGCTTGTAATTGCGCGCCGCTTCGTCATACTCGTAGGACACCCGGTACGACTTCACCAGGAACGTCACATCGACTTTGCGCGCCTCCTTCGCCCCGCTGCCCATCGTTTCAACCGCGCCGCTTTCCGGCTTGGCGAACGAATAAACGGGCGCCGTCGGTCCTTGATCCTTGAGACCCCGTTTACCGGCGCCGTCGCGGATATTTGTCAAATTCGTATATAAGTTGTGCGGAGCTTTCCGGGATTTCTCCCTCCAGAAGTATGGGCCCGCGTTCGTGATCTCGTCCAGGTTCTCGATTCTCTCGCGGCTGATCGTCTCGTAACCGTCCGGACTGCCTCCCGCGTGCACTTGAATCGCGCCATACGATTTACCGATACTGATGAAATAAGGACGAATGCTGCGGACAGGTCCGATGTCGCCCGTGAAAGCGCTGCTCTGAAACAGCGCGATCAACCGGGTGATTTCGCCTTCAGCGAGCACCTCGTACAGTAAATCAGCCTGCAGCAGCCCACTCTGCGGACGCGCCTGCGGCGCATTGTTGATGACTACCATAACCGGCCGGGATTCGTTCTTCTCCGCGGTCTCTACGCCGGTGAGCGGCGCCAGATACGCAGCCTTCGGTGCAGGAGCCGGAGGCTCCTCTTGCTTCAGGACAGGCTTTGCCGTCTCCGCCGCCTCCGGTACAGTTGTTGCGCCATCATCCGCATTGCAACCCGCTGCCGACAGCGCCATAGCGCAAGCAAGCAGCGCAAAGCCGCCTTTGCGCTTCCATCCCGTCTTTCGTTGCCAGGCCTTCTCCCGGTCCGCTGACCTTTTGTCCATTAAGGCTCACCTCGTTCGCTTGTCTTCTTGTAGCTTCTAGTAATCTATATTCTATCAACTTCACAAATAGAAGCGGATGAATCAAGCATTAACCGAACATCCAACAGCTTAATGACAAGGAACCGTATTGATACTGGCGGTGCAGCAGCTTCGCCTTCTTCCCTTCATGCGCCGCGCCCATGGCGATCAACAGCGGCACGAAATGCTCCGACCGAGGCACCGCCTCTTTCGCGAACGGCGCCTCCGCGTCATAACGAAACAACCGATCGATGTCCCACGTCTCGATCCGCTCCCCAAGCCACTCGTCGAATTCGAGCGCCCACGCGCTGACGTCCCCGCTGTCCCAAGCAAGCCGGTTCAGATTATGAACCGTACCGCCGCTGCCCATAATTAGCACGTCCTGCTTCCGCAAGGCGGCCAGCGCTCGGCCGATTCGGTACTGCTGCTCGGGCACGAGACCGGCATGAACCGACATCGATACAACGGGGACGTCCGCTTGCGGATACATCAGCTTCAAGACGCTCCAGGCTCCGTGATCCAGCCCGCGTCGGTCGTCAAGCTCGGCTGCCACGCCTTCCTTCTCCAGCAGTTCCCGAATTTGCAGCGCAAGCGCAATGTCGCCTTGGGCCCTATATTCGATCTCATATAAGGCGTCCGGGAAACCGAAGAAATCATGGATCGTTGTATAACGCACGGCGGAGCCGATTTGCTGCACCGCAGCTTCCCAATGTGCACTGAACAGAACGATAGCTCGCGGCTTGGGCAGCTTCTGTCCCAGCGTTTGGAGAAACCCGGTGTAGCGGAGCCGATCGGTTACAAGCGTCGGAGCCCCATGGGCAACGAACAAGGAAGGAAGCATACAGGCTGAACTCCTTTCCGGAATCGGGATCACAGACACGGCAGGCGCGTCCTTTCTCCCCCAAAATCATCTACCTACAATATTCCGTTCTTCCGCTCCCAATTCCTGCTGCATCGCGCAAATCGGGCCAAACGCCGAAGAGACCGGCAAACATCGATGCGATGTTTGCCGGTCTCTTCGGTTCATTCGATACTCTTACAGCTGGCCTTGCACCCAAGCTTCCAGCTCCGACAGCGGGCGGAAACCTACTTGCGTCCCGACTTCAACTCCGTCCTTGAACAGCTTCAGCGTCGGAATGCTCATGACGCCGTACTTCCCGGCCGTTTCCGGGTTGTCGTCCACGTTCACCTTCGCGATCGTCACCGAATCGCCAAGCTTACCGTTCAGTTCTTCCAAGACCGGCGCAATCATTTTGCACGGTCCGCACCAAGGGGCCCAGAAATCGACGAGCACGACGCCTTCCTTTACGGTTTGGCCAAAATCGCTGTCTTTCGCATTTACAATCGCCATCGTTTATCTCTCCTTTTATTAAATGAAGTTCTCTATATCAAACTGTTTATAAAATAATAACAGTTAGATCGCAAAAAAGTTACTTTTTGCTGGCTTGAACACGCACACGCTCGAGCACATCGCTAATTTTGAGCTGCTCCAAGTATGTCATCATGCGCTCTTCCGCCTCGGAAAAAATCCCATCCATCACATCGGCCATGTTGCAGGCGATCATGCAGTCCTCTTCCTCATCGCCCGAACACCAGGAAGGCTTGATCGAACCTATAGAGGTGATGCAATAAATTTCCGCCAGCGACACTTCATCCGGGTCGCACGCCAGCGTGTAACCGCCGCCGCTGCCCTCTTTGGTCACCACATAACCGGCTTTCCTCAGAAAGCTCAATACTTTGCGAACCCGAGCCGGATGGGTACCTACATTATCCGCGATATACTCGCTGGTTGCGGAGCGGTCGGAGCGATAGGCGAGCAGTACCAAGCTATGCACTGCAATCGTGAATTCGCTGTTCATGCCGCCGTCCCCCTCCTGCTTCGTATACTGTAATTATATTTATAACAGATACTATTGTCAACCCTTTGCCTGTCCCTCCTATTTTGCATGGTCGCTTCCGATGTTATACACCCCTTTGCAAGCAAAGAACCGTCACGTTTCTAAAAAGAAAGGTGACGGTTCTCATGAGTCATTATTTAATTTCGTAAATTTTGAACAATTCGTCCAGCATCAGGTTGGCCGCTTTAACGCCGCCCGCCGTATTCCAGATCGCGTCGTTCACTTTATATGCTTTGCCGTTCTTTACGGCGTTCAAGTTTTTCCAGAGCGGATCGTTAGTCCAATCCTTCTCTTGCTGATTTCCTTTGTCATCGCCGGTTTCATAAGTAAAGTAGAAGATGATATCGCCGTCAGCTTCAGGAAGACGCTCTTTTGTAATTTCTTCGACGAACGTATCTTTCGCTTTTACCGTCGTACGGGCAATGCCCATTTGATTGAAGATGATGCCCGTAAACGTATCGGACAAATAAATTCTCGTTTTGCCCGCCATAAAGCGCACAACGGACACTTTCTGCTGCAGCTTGTCGCCGGCTTTCGCCTTGAATTCCTCAGTACGTTTGTCGAAAGCGGCGATCACTTTCTCGCCTTCTTCCTTCTTGCCTACCGTTTCGGCATACAAACGGTAATTGCTCTTCCACTCGCCGCGCAGCGTTTCGGAGAACACGGTCGGAGCGATCGCTTTAAGCTGCTCGTAAATTTTTTCTTGACGCATCTTGTTCCCGATGATCAGGTCCGGCTTCAGTGAAGCGATCAGCTCGATGTTCGGCTGTCCCTCTTCACCCAGCACCGTAACGCCTTCCATGTCGGCCTTAATGTGGTCGTACCACGGGTTGCCGGTAAACGACTTAACCGCGCCGACCGGCTTAATGCCAAGCGACAACAGCGCTTCTGTTCCTTCGTTTGTCAGGATGACGACGCGTTTAGGGTTAGCCGGCACTTCCGTTTCGCCCATCGCGTGTTTCACTTTATGAGGAGCAGCAGCAGGCGTTGCCGTTTCCGTCTTCCCTCCTGCAGTATTGTTCGTTTCCGCAGGAGCAGCCGGTTTCGTGCCGCAGGCGGACAGAACGAGTCCTACCATTAGAATGACGGCAAGCAGCGTCATCGATTTGGCTTGAATAAATGTCTTCATGTTACGTGTAAACCCCCCGTTTGATGATCAATGATGGTTTTAGCGGAAAAGAATGATAATCATTATCATCTTTGCCTCGTTTATCGTAATCGTTCCTTCATTCGTTGTCAATAAAAATTTTGATAATGATTCTCAAAATCATTGACTTACGAGAACCATTCTCATAAAATGAGACATAGCCTCCATTATCGATTTTATTAATTATTCATTATATGCATTAAAGGAAGCGGGCCAGACATTCATGCAAACCTACTTACATACGACAACATTTCGCATTATCGGACTACTCGCAGCTATTGCGCTGCTCGCCCTGGCCATGCTGGCCAGCGTGAAATACGGCGTCACCACTTATTCATGGGAACGCATCGTCTCCTCGTTCACCGCCTACACGGAAACCAACGATAATCTGATTATTCGCTCATCCCGTATCCCACGATCGCTTATTGCCGCGATCGTCGGCGGCAGCCTGGCGGTAGCCGGTGCGCTGATGCAGGCCATCACCCGCAACCCGCTCGCCTCACCCAGCCTGTTCGGCGTGAATGCCGGAGCTTCGTTCGCCATCGTACTATGCGTCGCTTTCTTCAATGTATCCGGTTTAGTAGCCTTCACGTGGATTGCGTTTCTTGGTGCAGCGGTCAGCTCGGTGCTCGTGTATCTGCTCGGTTCCATCGGCCGCGACGGGATGACTCCAATTAAGATCACGCTCGCCGGCTCGGCTATATCCGCATTCTTTTTCTCCCTGACGCAAGGGATCCTGCTCGCCAACGGCAAAGCTTTCGACCAGGTGTTGTTCTGGCTTGTCGGTTCGGTGTCGGGTCGTACGATGGACATGTTGACGGCCGTTCTCCCGTACATCGCCGTCGCTATGATCGGAGCGCTTGTGCTGGCGCCCCATATGAACGTGCTGTCGATGGGCGACGACGTGGCCAAAGGCTTGGGCCAACGCACCGTCTTGATCAAAGCGGCTGCGGCCGTCGTCATCGTGCTGCTGGCCGGCGGCTCCGTCGCCGTTGCCGGCCCGATTCTGTTTATCGGCGTTATCATTCCGCATATTGTGCGTTTCCTGATTGGCATCGATCATCGCTGGGTCATCCCGTATTGCGCCGTACTTGGCGCCTTGCTTCTCGTTACCGCAGACTTGGGAGCGAGATATATCGCCATGCCGACCGAGGTGCACGTTGGCGTCACCACCGCTTTAATGGGCGTGCCTTTTGTCGTTTACATCGCGCGCAAGGGAGGACTACTTCGATGAACAGCTCGCGCAGCCGCTACATTACCTTACGCAGCAGCTTTTACTCGTTCCTGATTCACCGGAAAGCGCTTGTCGCCGGCCTGCTGCTCCTCGTGGCAACCGTTGCTGTGATGATTTTATGCACAGGAATCGGAAGCCTGTACATTGCCCCCGGCGAAGTCATTCGCTCGGTATTCGGTTACGGGACGGACTCGAATGAACTCATTATCCGATCGCTTCGTCTGCCTCGAATCATCACAGCCGTTCTGATCGGAGCGTCGCTGGCCGTCTCCGGTGCGATTCTGCAAGGGGTCGTACGCAATCCGTTGACGTCGCCGGACAATATCGGCATCACCGGCGGCGCCGTGCTTGGCGCTGTTTCGTTCTTCTTCTTTTTCGCCGAACGCTTAAGCATTCATTGGCTTCCGCTGTTCGCCATTATCGGCGCGTTGGCCGCAACCCTGCTCATCTACACGCTCTCTTGGAAGAAGGGCGTCTCGCCGCTGAGACTCGTCTTAATCGGCATTACGATGACTGCAGCCATGAACTCGATCTCTTATATGATGATGATTATGGGTCCCGTCGTTCTCGCCAACCAATCACTGACGTTTATGACCGGCAGCATCTACGGCGTCTCCTGGGAAAAGGCTGTAACGCCCCTCTTCCCATGGGTGCTCGTACTGATGCCGATTCTGTTCTTTCTTGCGCGACACGTTAACGTCCAGGAGCTTGGCGAAGACGTCGCCCGCAGCGTCGGCAGCAGCGTGCAGCGCCAACGGTTGTTGCTGATCTTGCTGAGCGTAGCGCTCGGCGGCACAGCAATCGCCTTTGGTGGCGCGATTACCTTCATCGGCCTGATGGCTCCGCATATGGCGCGACGCCTCGTCGGTCCGAGCTTCGGCGCCCTGCTGCCCGTCTCGGCGCTGATTGGCGCGATTCTGCTGCTGCTTGCCGACTTGGCCGGACGTACGATCGCCCCGCCGCTCGATATTCCTGCCGGCGTGTTCACCGCCAGCGTCGGCGCGCCTTTATTCATTTTCTTATTGTACCGTAACCGTAACAGTAACCGATAAAGCCTATAAACGGCAATCCCATTAACCAAAGGAGCGATCCCGATGACCGCCATTCAATCCAACGAACTCTGCCTAAGCTACGGGGATACCCGCATCTTCGAGAGCCTCAACCTGAGTTTGCCAAAAGGAAAAATCACCGTCTTCATCGGCAGCAATGGCTGCGGCAAGTCGACCCTGCTGCGTTCCCTCGCCCGGCTGCTGAAGCCGCAAAAGGGTCAGGTCGTATTGGACGGCAGCGACATCGCTTCCTTAGCTACCAAAGAGATTGCGCGCCGCATGGCGATTCTTCCGCAAGGCCCCGCCGCTCCGGATGGACTAACGGTGCTTCAGCTCGTAAAGCAAGGCCGTTACCCTTACCAGAACTGGCTGCAGCAGTGGTCGAAGGAAGACGAAACGATGGTGCAGCGTGCCCTGGAGCTCACCCACATGACGCCGCTTGCCGACCGTACGGTTGACTCGTTATCGGGCGGACAGCGCCAGCGCGCTTGGATTGCCATGACATTGGCACAGGGAACGCCCACCATCCTGCTCGACGAGCCGACGACTTATCTCGATTTGGCACACCAAATCGAAGTGCTCGATCTGCTGCATCAATTGAACGAACAGGAGCAGCGGACGATTGTGATGGTGCTGCACGACATCAACCTCGCGTGCCGGTACGCTCACAACATCGTCGCCATTAAGAACGGCAAGGTGTGCGCCGAAGGACGGCCTCAAGATATTGTCGACGAATCGTTGATCGCGACCGTGTTCGATCTCGATTGCCGGGTGATCCAAGACCCGTTGTTCGGTACGCCGATGGTCGTACCTTTCGGCCGGGGCAAGCAGCCCGTTTTCCAAGACTTCGTCCCCGATGCTGCCGTGACCGCAGCTTCAGCCGCCGCGACAGCGGCCGTGCGGGAAGAACAACCGGTTTAAACAGCATTTCCTCCGCCACATAATCTGCATCGCTTGTTGGGCAAGCTAAGGGTAATCGTGGAAGGAGGGCTGCGTCATGACGTTGGCCGATTACGCGAATCAATATTGGCTTTCTGCGCTGCTCATTACAGGAACCGTCATCGCCGGTATTTGCGTCTATAAGTATTGGGATAAAATCGTGATCAAAGGCAGCGGAAGAAAGTAGCCGCCCGCCTATACAAAAAGCCGGAGTCGGAAGGAATTGTCCTTCTGCTCCGGCTTTTGACTTCTATTTGAGTTACACGAGCGCTTTCTTCGCAATGTCCGTACGGTAGTGCTTGCCTTCGAAACGAATCCGGTCGGCTGCGGCATACGCTTTGGCACGGGCCTCCGCAATGTTCGATCCGAGCGCCGTCACGCCGATGACGCGGCCGCCGTTCGTGACGAGCTGTCCGCCTTGAACCGCTGTGCCGGCGTGAAACACGAGCGCATCCGGTTCGTTCTCCGCGTCCTCGAGCCCTTCGATCGGAAGTCCTTTCGGATACGCCGCCGGATATCCCGGCGAAGCGAGGATGACGCATACGGCGGCCTCGTCGCTCCATTGGATATCCATTTGATCCAGACAGCCGTTGACCGTGGCGAGGAAAATATCCAGCAAATCGGTTTTCAACCGCGGCAGCACGACCTGCGTTTCAGGATCTCCGAAGCGCGCGTTGAATTCGATAGTTTTCGGACCTTCCGGCGTAAGCATCAATCCCGCGAACAGCACGCCGCGGAATGGGCGTCCTTCGGCCACCATCGCTTTCGCCGTCGGTTTAATGATCGTTTCGATCGCCTCGTCGATGATCGATTGCGGGATATGCGGCAGAGGAGAATACGTACCCATCCCGCCTGTATTTGGACCCTGGTCGTTGTCATAAACGGCCTTATGATCCTGAGCAGCCGCCATCGGACGCACCACCTCGCCATCGACGAAGGAAAGAATGGACATCTCCTGGCCCGTCAGGAACTCTTCGATGACGACCTGGTTGCCTGACTCGCCGAACACTTTCGCGACCATAATGTCTTGAAGCGCTTGATCCGCTTCTTCGATCGATTGCGCGATAATGACGCCTTTACCTGCCGCGAGGCCGTCGGCCTTGATGACATAAGGCGCACGCAATTGGTTTAAATAAGCCCGTGCCGGCTCGTACGAATCGAACGATTCGTACGCTGCGGTCGGGATGTCGTACTTTTTGAGCAGCTGCTTGGTGAACACTTTACTGCCCTCAATAATAGCGGCGTTCTGGCGCGGTCCGTAAACCGTCAACCCTTTCGCTTCCAAATGATCGACGATGCCTTCGGCCAAAGGATCATCCGGTCCGATGACGACTAAGTCAATCGTATGATCGATCGCGAATTGCGCGATCTCTTCAAACTTGTTAACCGGAATCGGCACGCACTCCGCCACTTGGGCGATACCGCCGTTACCCGGCGCACAGTACAGCTCCTTCACCTTCGGGCTTTTTTTCAGCGCCCAACAAATTGCATGCTCGCGGCCGCCGCCGCCCACTACCAATATCCGCATCTGGCTACGCTCCCCTTAGTGTTTAAAATGGCGCACGCCCGTCATCACCATAGCGATGCCGTGCTCATTCGCGACGCGGATCGATTCTTCGTCCTTGATCGAGCCGCCCGGCTGAATCACCGCGGTGATGCCTGCTTTAGCCGCAAGCTCCAGCGTATCGCCCATCGGGAAGAACGCATCGGAGGCGAGCACGGACCCTTGCGCTTTGTCCCCGGCTTGCTCGATGGCGATTTTGGCTGCGCCGACACGGTTCATTTGACCGGCGCCTACACCGATCGTCATGTCGTCCGCCGCGAGCACGATCGCATTGGACTTCACATGCTTCACAACCTTCCAAGCGAACAACAGCTGCTTCAGCTCGGCCTCGGTCGGTTGACGTTCCGTCACGATTCGCAGATCCGCTTCAGTGAGCTGGTAAGCGTCGCTGTCCTGCACCAGCATGCCGCCTTCGACGGTCGTGATGATGGCTTCCGCTTTTTTCGCCCCGCTGATGTCGCCGACTTGCAGCAGTCGAATATTTTTCTTTTGCTTCAGGATGTCGAGCGCTTCTTGGCTGAAATCCGGCGCGATGACGATTTCAAGGAAAATTTCATGAAGCAAGAGCGCCGTTTCCTTGCCGATGGTCCGGTTCGCCGCAACGATGCCGCCGAAGATCGAGACCGGGTCGGCTGCATAAGCTTTTTGGTAGGCTTCGTGAATGTCGGTGCCGATACCGACGCCGCAAGGGTTCATATGTTTAACCGCAACAACGGCCGGTTCGCTGAATTCTTTAACGATTTGCAGCGCCGTGTTTGCATCGTTGATGTTGTTATAAGACAGCTCCTTGCCATGCAGCTGTTCGGCCGTCGTAATGTTACCGGACGGAGCGAGCGGCTTACGGTAGAACGCCGCTTTCTGATGCGGGTTCTCGCCATAGCGAAGGTCTTGTACTTTCTCGTAAGTGACGGTGAGCTTCTCCGGCAGCGGTTCGCCTGTTTGCTTCGCCAAGTAATCGGAGATGAGCGCGTCGTAAGCCGCCGTGTGGCGGAATACTTTGCCTGCGAGGCGCTTGCGCGTATCCAGTGTCGTATCGCCTGCGGCTTTGACTTCTTCCAGGACGGCCGAATAATCGCCAGCATCGACGACAACGGTCACGAACGCATGGTTTTTCGCCGCCGAACGCAGCATCGTCGGTCCGCCGATATCGATGTTCTCGATCGCATCCTCATAGGTAACATCCGGTTTCGCGATCGTTTCGGCGAACGGATACAGGTTGACGACCACAAGGTCGATGTAGTCGAGACCAAGCTCTTTCATCGCCGCTTGATGCTCTTCGCTGTCGCGAATCGCCAGCAGTCCGCTATGTACGGCGGGGTGCAGCGTTTTGACGCGTCCATCCAGAATTTCAGGGAACCCCGTTACTTCGGAGATGCCGATAACCGGCACGCCCTTCTCTTTGAGCAGCGATTGCGTGCCGCCTGTCGAAATGATTTGCACGCCCAGTTTGGCGAGTTCGCCAGCAAACTCCACAATGCCGGTTTTGTCCGAGACGCTGATTAATGCTCTTCTAATAGCCACGTTGGTTGGTGCCTCCCTCATCGTATAAGTTCTTCCATAAATGGCACGCGTGCGAACGCCCAAGTGCCCTTTTTCCCGTTCTTTGTCTACTGCTCTTTTCCGCTCTTGATTTCTCTTTGACCGCACCTGGCTGCCCGGGCGATCTACGCTTCCAAGACGCGCTCGACATGCCGTCCGTTCAATCGCACCTTGCCATCGCGAATCCAGCCGATCACCTGCGGATACAACTTGTGCTCGATGCGGTGTACCCGCTCCGCGACCGTTTCTTCCGTATCTCCCGGCTGAATCTCCAGCGCCGCCTGAGCGATGATCGGTCCCGTATCCATGCCGCCGTCTACAAAGTGAACGGTTACCCCCGTCACCTTCACCCCATAGTCAAGCGCCTGACCGATTGCATTCACCCCTGGAAAAGCAGGCAGCAGCGACGGATGCACATTAATCAACCGCCCGTAGAACGGCTTGACCAACACGCTTGTGATCAACCGCATATAACCGGCCATCACGATTAAATCGACTTGCTTCTCCTGCAGCTGCGCCAATATTTCTTGCTCGTAGTGCTCGCGCGACTCGTAATCCTTCGGCCGGAACGCATGCACCGGCACGCCGGCCGCCTGCGCCCGTTCCACGACCTTCGCCTTCGGCCGGTCGCAAACCAAAAGCTCGATGCGAACATCGAGCTGCCCTGCTTTCACCGCATCTGCGATCGCTTGGAAGTTGCTCCCGCTGCCTGATGCAAATACGGCGATTCGAAATGGTGACGAACTCATACGTCCGCCCCGTTAAACGTCACCACTCGCGTACCCGCCGTCACGCGTCCGAGCGTGTAGGCCTTCTCGCCGTGCTGTTCAAACAGAGACGCCGCCTTCGCCGCATCCTCCTCCGACACGATGACCACCATCCCGATCCCCATGTTAAAGGTACGGAACATGTCGTTATGGCTGATGCCGCCCTCGCGCTGCATCAATTCGAAGATCGGCAGAATCGGCCAGGAGCCGTAGTCGATTTCCACGTTCACGCCTTCCGGCAGCACGCGCGGAATGTTTTCCAGGAAACCGCCGCCTGTAATATGCGCCATTCCTTTGATCGGCACTTCGTTCAGGACGTTGAGCACCGGTTTGACATAAATTTTCGTCGGCGCAAGCAGCGTATCGCCGAGGGGTTCCCCGAGCGCGTCGATCGTGTCGTGCAGGCTGTAGCCTTTCTGTTCAAGCAGCAGCTTACGCACCAGTGAGAACCCGTTCGAATGCACGCCGCTTGAAGCAAGACCCAGCACGACGTCGCCCGGCTTGATCGTGCTTCCATCAATGATCTTCTTCTTGTCGACGATTCCAACCGTAAAGCCGGCAATGTCATACTCGCCTTCGCTGTACATACCCGGCATCTCTGCCGTTTCGCCGCCGATTAGCGCCGCGCCTGCTTGTACGCAGCCGTCGCTGATGCCTTTGACGATAGCCTCGATTTTTTCGGGAATGACTTTATCGCAAGCCAGATAATCGAGGAAGAAGAGCGGCTCCGCGCCCTGCACGATAATATCGTTCACGCACATGGCTACCGCGTCGACGCCAATCGTGTCGTGCTTGTCCATCGCGAACGCGATCTTCAGCTTCGTGCCGACGCCGTCCGTTCCGGATACGAGCACCGGCTCCTCGTATTTCTCCTTATTCAGGCCGAACAGCGCGCCGAAGCCGCCGAGATCCGTCAGCACCTCGGGACGGAATGTCGTCTTCACGTGCTTTTTCATGCGTTCAACCGCTTCATTGCCGGCAGCGATGTCGACCCCGGCTTGTTTATATGCATCGGACACTTCGTTTTTCCTCCTCAGAATGGGAATGACCTTCGCTCCTGGAGAACGTATGGCTTTGGCTTGCATGTACACGCTGTTTCCCTCCGGCCGCTCTTGAAAATGAGTTCCTCAGGCTTACCTTGCGGCAAGAACTCATTTTCAAAGGCAGCTCCGCGTTTTCCTGCGGGAAAACGGCTTCGGAAGCTTATATCCGGTAACGTGCATCAACCTTCGCCTCCGCCTACCCCAAGCTCGAACAGCCAAAGTCAAAAGATTTGCGCAGGAACCTGCGCGGGGATAAAGGGAGCGGCGGCCGGCCATGCGGCGGCGACCGCTCTAAGCTCCTTATTGTTAAGCCGTTAATGGGGCCATACGGCCTTCAGCCTTTTTTTCCGTGCTCTTTAGCCCTACAGTACAGGCTTCCGGATGCCTTATTTTCATAATTTCCGCCGACTGCTTCGGGGAAGAAGACTGACAAGGATTCTTCAGCAAGGAACGAACTTCCGGAACCTTCTCCCTAGTCGCAGCCGCAGCCGAGAGCGGCCTCATCCGGCACCGGCGTCGGGTAGTGATTGTCGAAACAGGCGGTACAGTGACCGCGGTTATACTCGCCGTTCGGACGTCCGATCGCGGCCAGCAGCCCGTCCTTCGTCAAGAAATGCAGCGAGTCGGCGTTGATCGCCTGGCGAATCTCTTCCACCGATTTCACCGCCGCGATCAGCTCTTGGCGGCTCGGCGTATCAATCCCGTAGAAGCACGGGTTGGCGAACGGCGGCGAGCTGATGCGCACGTGCACTTCGGACGCGCCCGCTTCGCGAAGCAGGTTCACGATGCGAAGCGAAGTCGTGCCGCGCACGATCGAATCGTCGATCATGACGACGCGTTTGCCTTCCACGATGCTGCGCACCGCAGACAACTTCATCTTCACGCCCTGCTCGCGCAGCTCTTGGCTAGGCTGGATAAAGGTCCGGCCGGTATAGCGGTTTTTGATCAAGCCGAGCTCGTACGGAATGCCCGTCTGCTCCGCATACCCGATGGCTGCCGAAATCGAAGAATCCGGCACGCCCGTTACTACATCCGCGTCCACGAACGCTTCCATCGCAAGCTGACGGCCCATCCGCTTACGGGCGGAGTGGATGTTCGTCTCGTCAATGTCGCTGTCCGGACGCGCGAAGTAGATGTATTCCATCGCGCAGATCGCGCGCTGCTTAACCGGCGAGAACCGGTCATACGTCACCGCGCCCGTCTTCAAATCCAGAATCAGCAGCTCGCCCGGCTCGATATCCCGTTCGAACTTGCCGCCGACAGCGTCGAACGCACAGGACTCGGAGGCGAACAATCGCGCCGTCCCCAGCCGCCCCATCACGAACGGACGCAAGCCGTGCGAATCACGAGCCACGATGAGCTTATCCCGCGTCTGAAACAGGAACGCGAACGCGCCTTCCACCTGCAGCAGCGCATCCTTCACGGCCAGCACGATGTCGTCATGCTTCGAGCGGGCGATCAAGTGCGCCACAACCTCGGTATCGCTCGTCGTCTGGAAGATCGAGCCCTCGCGCTCCAGACGCTTCTTGATGTCCGGCGCATTCGTCAAATTACCGTTCGTCGCAATCGCCAGATCGCCCTCGCGGTATTTGAAGACGAGCGGCTGCGCGTTCGCGAGCTTGCTCTCCCCCGACGTCGAGTAGCGCACGTGCCCGATCGCACAGGTACCGCTCAACGTCGCGAGGTTTTCGTTGTTGAATACTTCCTTCACAAGTCCCATGCCCCGGTGGTAGTTGAACGACTCCCCGCCGGTTACGCTGATGCCCGCGCTCTCCTGCCCCCGATGCTGAAGCGCATGAAGGCCGTAATAGGACAAGGAAGCGGCCTCCACATGTCCGAACACCCCGAACACGCCGCACTCCTCGCGCAATTTGTCGAACAAGCCGTCATGGCTGTTGATGCCTTCGTTATAAAAGTTCCCGGTCCAGAGCTGCCGCACAGCTCCGGTCCCGTTCACTTTAACTCCTGCTCCTTGTCCGCCGACGATCAGTTCATCAGACATGGAATCGCATCCTTCCAAACCTTTTCTAGTTGTGTTACAGATGCATCGATGGCCGAAACGCCATTCACCGAAACTTCCAGCTTCTCGCCGCCGACCGTACCTAATACTTGTACCGGCACGCCCCGCGATACCAACAGCTTCTCAAGCTCGCCGGCTTTATCCGCCGAAGCGCTGAGCAGAATCCGCGATTGGCTTTCGCTGAACAGCGCGATATCCGCACGCAGTTCGCTCGCGAAGTTAACCTTCGCCCCGATACGGCCGCTCATGCAGCTTTCCGCCAATGCGACAGCCAGGCCGCCGTCGGACAAGTCATGCGCCGAAGCGACAAGTCCGCTTTGGATCGCGCTGAGCACCGCATCCAGCAAAACTTTCTCTTCGTCCAAATCGATCGCGGGAGGACGTCCTTCCGTCACGCCGTGTATGACGTATTGGAACTCGCTGCCGCCCAGCTCCGCTTTCGTGTTGCCCAGCAGCAGGACGACGTCGCCCTCGCGCTTAAAGCCTTGTGTCGTAATATGATCGACGTCGTGCACCAAGCCGACCATGCCGACGACCGGCGTCGGGTAAATCGCGCCTTTGGCGTTCTCGTTGTACAAGCTGACGTTACCGCCGATCACCGGCGCATTCAGCTTGCGGCAAGCTTCCGCCATCCCGTCGACCGCTTTCTCCAGCTGCCAGAAAATTTCCGGCTTCTCCGGACTGCCGAAGTTCAGGTTGTCCGTAATCGCGAGCGGCTCGGCGCCGGAGCACACATTGTTGCGCGCCGCTTCCGCGACGGCGATGCGTCCGCCTACTTCCGGATCCAAATACACGTAACGGCCGTTGCAATCGGTCGACATCGACAACGCCTTGCGGGAGCCGCGAATCGTAACGACCGCCGCATCGGAACCCGGCTGAACCGCCGTGCTCGTGCGCACCATATAATCGTATTGGTTATAAACCCATTCTTTGCTCGCTACCGTAGGAGACGCCAGCACCTTCAGCAAAGCGCCGTTCAAGTCCGTCACTTCGGCATAACGCGTCGTATCGACGGAAGCATTCGCCTCGTAGTAAGCAGGCACCGCCGAAGGCTTATGGTACATCGGGCACTCGTCGACCAGCGCCGTAACCGGCATGTTGCCGACCAGCTCGCCCTTATGGTACAGCTTCAGGTTGCCGTCGTCCGTTACTTTACCGACCTTCGCGCAGTGCAGGCCCCAACGCTCGAAGATCGCTTTTGCCTGAGCTTCATGCTCCGGCTTAACAACGAACAGCATGCGCTCCTGCGATTCGGACAGCATCATCTCGTAAGGCGTCATGCCTTCCTCGCGCTGCGGCACCTCATCCAAATATAATTCCATGCCGTTGCCGGCTTTACTTGCCATCTCCGCGCTCGAGCAGGTCAAGCCCGCGGCGCCCATATCTTGAATCCCGACGACGATACCGGAATTGATCAAATCCAGACAAGCTTCAAGCACGAGCTTCTCCATGAAAGGATCGCCCACCTGCACGGCCGAACGCTTGGATTCGGATTCCGCCGTCAAGTCCTCGGATGCGAACGTCGCGCCGTGAATGCCGTCGCGGCCCGTTGCCGGTCCGACATAGAACACCGGGTTGCCGACGCCTTTGGCCACACCCTTCTGGATTTTGTCATGGTCGATGAGGCCCACGCACATCGCGTTAACGAGCGGGTTGCCTTCGTAGCTCTCGTCGAACATGATCTCGCCGCCGACCGTCGGAATGCCGATACAGTTGCCGTAACCGGCAATCCCCGACACGACATGCTCGAACAAATATTTCACGCGGTCGTTCGTCAACCGTCCGAACCGCAAGCTATTCAGAACCGCAACCGGACGCGCGCCCATGGAGAAAATATCGCGGATAATCCCGCCCACACCCGTCGCTGCGCCTTGGTAAGGCTCTACCGCGGAAGGATGGTTATGACTTTCAATCTTGAATACAACCGCCTGATTGTCGCCGATATCGACGATCCCGGCGCCTTCGCCGGGCCCCATCAGAACGCGCGGGCCGGTGGTCGGAAACTTTTTCAGCACAACCTTGGAATTTTTATAGGAACAGTGTTCAGACCACATGACGCTGAACACGCCGATTTCTACATAATTCGGTTTACGGCCGAGGAATCCGCAGATTTTCTCATACTCCGCATCCGATACGCCGAACTGCTTGTACACCTTCTGCTCTTCGATTTGCTGAGCCGTTGGCTCCTTAGCCGATAGCTGCTGCGCCATGCTTTTCCCTCCAAGTGCTCAAAATCGATGTAAACATGCGGCGGCCGTCCGCCGAACCCAGAATCTCGCTGATCGCCCGCTCCGGATGCGGCATCATGCCGAGCACGTTGCCTTCTTTGTTGCAGATGCCCGCGATATCTTCAACGGAACCGTTCGGGTTGTTGCCCGCTTCGTAACGGAACACAATTTGGTTGTTCGCTTTCAGCTCTGCCAGCGTGGCGTCGTCACAGTAGTAGTTGCCTTCGCCGTGCGCGATCGGGATGTCGATGAGCTCTCCCTGCGCATATTCTTTCGTGAACGGCGTATCCGCGTTCTCCACTTGCAGCAAAGCCGAATGACAGCGGAACTTCATCGAGTTGTTGCGCAGCAGCGCTCCCGGGAGAAGTCCGGCTTCCGTCAAAATTTGAAAACCGTTGCAGATGCCCAGCACGTATTTGCCTTGAGCCGCCGCTTCCACCAGCGCATTCATAACCGGCGCAAAACGGGCGATCGCTCCGCAGCGCAGGTAGTCGCCGTAAGAAAACCCTCCGGGTACGAGAATGCAATCGTATTTCGACAAATCCGTTTCCGTATGCCACACATAATCAACAGGCTGTCCGATAGTGTCCTCTACCGCTTTGTAGCAGTCGATGTCACAGTTGGAGCCGGGAAATACCAGTACCGCGAAATTCATCGCCTTCGCTCCTCCTTTTGGTTAAGCCTGAACCAGCTCGAAACGGTAATCTTCGATGACCGTGTTCGCAAGCAGCTTCTCGCACATCGCTTTCAAGCGCTCCTCGGCCGCCGCGCGGTCGTTCGTGTTCAGTTCCACTTCCAAATACTTGCCGATCCGCACTCTGCTTACCTCGTCGAAGCCCATCGTGTGCAGTGCGCCTTGCACGGCGGTTCCCTGCACATCCAGTACGCTTTGCTTAATTGTTACATACACGGTCGCTTTAAACATCGAAAAAAGTACCTCCCGCAAAATGGTTTAATGTCGCTTGCGCGTCTATTCTTTAGCCCTGCACCAAACGGTTGTAAATATCACGGTAACGCCGGCTCGTCTCTTCCACCACGTGCGGCGGCAGCGGGTCCGGCTCGCTGTTCTTATCCCAATCCGTTCCGGACAAATACGTCCGAACCGGTTCTTTATCCATCCCGTCGATCTCGATATCGAGCTCGTACTTCGTCTTGTCCCAGAATCTCGAAGAATCCGGAGTGAAAATTTCATCGATAAGAATAATTTCGCCGTCAATTAGACCGAATTCAAACTTCGTATCCGCCAAAATGATGCCCCGCTCCGCGCAAAACGCATGCGCGAATTCGTACAGCCGGATGCTCTTCTCCTGCAGCTGCTCGGTCAATTCCGCACCCACGAGCTCTTTCATCCGCTCGATCGAAATGTCCTCGTCGTGGCCGACGTCGTTCTTCGCCGCGGGGGTGAAGAGCGGCTGCGGGAACCGCTCGTTCTTGCGCATCCCTTCCGGCAGCTTGTGGCCGTTCACTTCGCCCGACTTCTGGTACTGACGCCAGCCGCCGCCGGTAATATACCCGCGCACGACGCACTCGATGTCGATCCGCTCCGCTTTCTTCGTAACCATGAAGCGGTCCTTCATCATATCCGCATCCGTGATGATATCGCCCAAACGCTCCACATCCGCATGCACGACATGGTTCGGCTGAATGGCCGCCGTCTGCTCGAACCAGAACTTGCTGAGCGAGTTCAGCACGTTTCCCTTATCCGGCACGGCCGGGCTTAACACCCAGTCGAACGCGGAAATCCGGTCGGTGACCGCAATCAGGAAGTGCTCGCCGAGATCGTACAGCTCCCGCACTTTGCCCTTATATAAAAGCGGCGCCTTGACATACTCTTGCGCGCTCGAAATCGCCGTTGTTGCCTTCTCTCCCATGACGTGAATGGCCTCCCTTTTAGCTTAAGCCGAGACGGCGGAAAATCGTATCGACATGCTTCAAATGCCAGCTCGGATTAAACGCATCCTCAATCTCTTCCACGCTCAGCGCCTCCGTAATCGCCGGCGTGCTCAGCACGATCTCGCGGAACGAACGCTGCTCTTCCCACGCCTGCATGGCGCGCGGCTGCACGGTGTCGTACGCTTGCTCGCGGCTGAAGCCCTTGTCGATCAGCTTCGTCATGACGCGGCCGGAGAACGGCACGCCGTACGTGCTTTGCATATTCCGTTTCATGTTCTCAGGGAACACGGTCAAGTTCTTCACGATGTTGCCCAGACGGTTCAGCATGTAGTTCAGAAGAATCGTCGCATCCGGCAAAATAACTCGCTCCACCGAGGAATGCGAAATATCGCGCTCATGCCACAGCGTCACATTCTCGTAAGCGGAGATCATGTGGCCGCGGATGACGCGAGCCAGACCCGAGATGCTCTCGCAGCCGATCGGGTTGCGCTTGTGCGGCATGGCCGACGAGCCCTTCTGGCCTTTCGCGAACGGTTCTTCGACTTCGCGGAATTCGCTCTTCTGCAAAGCGCGGATTTCCGTCGCGAACTTGTCCAGCGACGTAGCGATCAGTGCCAGCGTCGCCATGTATTCCGCGTGGCGGTCGCGCTGCAGCGTCTGCGTCGAGATCGGAGCAGGCTTCGTGCCGAGCTTGCCGCAGACGTATTCTTCGACGAACGGATCGATGTTGGCGTATGTACCGACCGCGCCGGAAATTTTGCCGAACTGCACGCCGTCCGCCGCAAAGCGGAAACGCTCCAGGTTACGCTTCATTTCTTCATACCAAAGTGCCATTTTCAAACCGAACGTCGTCGGCTCCGCATGCACCCCGTGCGTGCGTCCCATCATCGGCGTGTCTTTATAGGCAATCGCTTTTTCCTTCACGATTTCGATGAAGTTCACGATGTCTTTTTCCAAAATGTCGTTCGCTTGCTTCAGCAGGTAGCCGAGCGCCGTGTCAACGACGTCCGTCGACGTCAAGCCGTAATGCACCCATTTGCGCTCCGGGCCAACCTTCTCGGATACCGCGCGGGTGAAGGCGATCACGTCGTGACGCGTCTCCTGCTCGATTTCGTAAATGCGGTCGATGTCGAAGCTGGCGTTCTTGCGCAGCTCAGCAACGTCTTCCTTCGGAATGACGCCGAGTTCCGCCCACGCCTCACAGGATAAGATTTCCACTTCCAGCCAAGCCTTGAATTTATTCTCTTCCGTCCAAATCGCGCCCATTTCAGGCCGGGTATAACGATCGATCATGTTTGTTTCTCCATCCCTCTATTTTTTATTAGACTCCCATATATTTGAAGCCTCTATCCAGCGAAATGCCGCTTCCGGCGACGCCGTCAGCAAATTCACATGCCCCATCTTGCGTCCTTGCTTCGCTTCCTGCTTGCCGTATAAGTGCAGCTTCGCCGTCACGCCAGCCACTTCCCGCTCCGACTCGGGCTTTGCGATCCACGCGAGCAGCGGCTCCACGTGCTCGCCAAGCACATTCGCCATCACGACCGGCTGCATGAGCGCCGGATCGCCGAGCGGCAAATTGCAGATCGCGCGCACATGCTGCTCGAACTGCGACGTCCGGCACGCCTCCATCGTATAGTGGCCGGAGTTGTGCGGCCGCGGCGCCAGCTCGTTGACGAACAGCTCGCCGTCTTCCGTGAGGAACATCTCGACCGCGATCAGGCCGATGACGTCGAGCCCTTCCGCGATTTGCACCGCCATCCGTTCCGCCCGCTCCAGTACGTCCGCCGGCACTCGTGCCGGTACGATGGATACGTGCAGGATGTTGTTCACATGCTCGTTCTCCGCCGCAGGGAACGCCCGCACCTCGCCGCGCGGGCTGCGTGCGGCAATGACGGATATTTCCTTCGCGAAACGAATAAACTGTTCCAGCACAAGCTCGGTCTTGGCCCGGCTTAACGTTGCGTAGGCTTCCTCGATCTCCTCCGCCGAGCGGATGACCCACTGGCCCTTCCCATCGTAGCCGCCTGTCGCCGTCTTCAGCACGCACGGCGTGCCGAACCGGCCGACCGCCTCCCGCAGCTGTTCCACGCTGCCGATCTCCGCATACGGCGCCACTTTCACGCCAGCCGCTTCGATCGCCCGCTTCTCCCGCAGCCGGTGCTGCGTCGTATAAAGCAGCCTGCTGCCCTGCGGAACGTATGATTCGTTCATCAGCAGCTCCGTCACGCTCGCATCCACGTTCTCGAACTCATAGGTAATGACGTCCGACAGCTCCGCAAGCTTCCGTGCCGCCTCTATGTCATCGTACCCTGCTACGATCTGCTTGTCCGCCACTTGTCCGCACGGCGCGTCCGGCGTTGGATCAAGCGTAGCGAAGCGATAGCCCATCGCCCGCCCGGCAAGCGCCAGCATCCGTCCGAGCTGCCCGCCCCCGAGCACGCCGATCGTCGCGCCCGGCGTCAGCACCTTGTCCGGATCGTACGGCTTCTCCCGCACTGTTCTTTCCGTCATTCCAGCACGCTCTTTTCTATCACCGTTTGCGCAACGCGCTCCCGTCGTTCCACAATCCGCCGCTGCAGCTCCGGATCGAAAGCGCCAAGCACCTGTGCAGCATACAGCCCCGCATTCGTTGCGCCCGCTTGTCCGATCGACATCGTGCCGACCGGCACGCCGCCAGGCATCTGCACGATGGAGTACAGCGAATCGAGCCCGCTCAGCGTGGACGACTTCACCGGAACGCCGATCACCGGCACCACCGTCTTTGCCGCCACCATTCCCGGCAAATGCGCGGCGCCGCCCGCGCCCGCAATAATGATCTTCAGCCCTCGTTCCACCGCCGTCTCGGCGTACTCGAACATCAAATCGGGCGTTCGGTGCGCGGAGACGACTTTTTTCTCGTAAGGGACTCCGAGCTCGTCAAGCACGCTGCAAGCATGCTTCATCGTTTCCCAATCGGATTGACTGCCCATAATGACACCCACAAGCACAGACATGGTAACCTCCGTTGTCGATTTATCGCTAACAAATAAAAAACGCCCTTCGGATAGATACTGAACTTATAGTGCAGTCTATCGGCAGGACGACAAGAAATACCCCTAAGCGCAAGTTAAGGCCTGGCACAGAACATGCCGACCTCTTCATGAACACTTACTCGTAGTCCAAAAATTTAAGGTTTTCGGGTAGATACTTTCGGGCCATATTCCCGACGATATACGAGACTATTTAACTAACTTTCCTCAAGCTCTTTCACTTCCTTAGTTTAGCAGGCTTTAACACACCGTGTCAACTAGAAAACACGAACATTCCATTATATTAATGAAAAATAGTTCGCTTTTCACGCAATGTTCATGCCATGTTCCTCATTAAAAAACAACGGCGCCAGTTGAATCCCGGCACCGTCATTCCCACTATTTCCCACGTAAGTGTATGCAAAAGGCATATTCATGAAGTCCGGCTCCAGTCATGAACATCCATTCATCCATCATCGGCCTCCTCCCTGCGGGCTCCTGATTTGAATTTCGCAAGCTCCGCCATGCCCTGCCGTACTTCTTCCCGCGATAACCCTCCGTCTTCCAGCTGCAATGTCGAATCCGTCAGCCAGCGCTCGTACATCTCCATGCCGATGTCCAGTACGCGTGAAAGCCGCTCGTTCCATGCATCCCCCTTCACTTCATCGATCCAGTGAAAAAGCGCATCTTCCGCCTTAGCAAGCCGTCCTGTCTCATCATAATAAGGAACAAGCAGTTCGAGCTGGGAGGCCTCCATGCCCGATCGACCGATCAATTCCAACGCAGTCTCGATCCTTCGCTCCGTTTCCTCGCGCAAGTCCGCACTTTCCTCCATCTTACGAATCGTCAGCAGCAGCTCAAGCCATTTTAGCGCCTCGGCCTTCCCGGCCTGTATCTGCCCTTCCTGCTGCAGTACCTTGACACGGGCCAACAGCAGGTCTGAGGCTGCGAGCGCCTTCCCGATATCCGGATGTCCGCCAGGCGAGAGGAGCACCAGCAAATCTTTCACCGACAACGCCTGCAGCAGCTTGGAATCCAAACCGACGAGCTGCCTTAACGCATGGTTCAACAATTCCATACGCTCGTGGAACGATAACGCCTGTTTATGTAAAACTTTCATGACTACCCGAGCCGTCTGCTCGATGAGCTTCATTATATAATCGCGCTGATACATGTCTGGTGCCTCCGTTTCTGTACAGATCGTCCTGCCCCCAAGTCTAGAGCGCAGATTGCAGGAACAGGTTTTTATTGTACCACCGATCCTGTTTCCGGACATCGATTCAGGCCGAAATTCATCGCGATTTACAATTACAGGAAGTGACTGGATGAATTTATGCATTGAACCATTACGGCAACCTATGGTAAGTTTTTAAAAGCCGAATCGAACAGTTCATTTTCTGAACGTACGGGGGACGCATCACATGGGGTGAATAATTGAGTTCCGCGATTGCCGCGGGCCAGCTTAGGGAAAATCCTCTTCCCGAACCCGACAACTAACCTCGGAGGCTGACAGGAGGGATACAATTGAATAAGAAATTCAAAAGCATGCTTCTTGCATGCAGCTTGATGTTGCCTGCGTTTTTGTCCGCAGCGCTGCCGGCACACGCCGCTCCGTTAAATCTGCCCACTGATATCAAGGTGCAGATCAACGACTCGCTGGTGCACTTCCCGGATGCCCAGCCGCTTCTGGACGGCAACTCGAAGCTTCATGTTCCTGCGCGGACAATCGCCGAAAAACTCGGCTATAAACTGACTTGGCAGCAGGAAGGCTCGCAAATTCACGTTGCGATCAGCAGCGGCGATACGACCTTATCGGTCACAACCGGGGAACAAGTCATCAGCGTTAATAACCAAACCGCTTCAATCGAACATCCGGTGAAAATGGTGAACGGCCGCGTCTACGTCCCGTTCCGTCTGCTTGCCGAAACGTTCGGCAAGACCACCCAATGGGATGCGAACAACCGGATCGCCATTCTCGGTACGGACGGCAAATACCACGCTCCGGCATGGTATCGTCCCAAGACGATCGCCAAAAATTATGTGAAAGTCATTGAAGCGAAGGCTACTGCCTATACCGCTGCTCCAAGCGAGAACGGTGGGTATGGCTCGCTGGATTATATGGGTAACACGCTGAAGCTCGGTACCATCGCTGTCGATCCGAACATCATTCCCCTCGGTTCCAAAGTGTATATCGAAGGATATAACTATGCAGGGCTCCCAACCGGCGGAATGTACGCAACGGCCACCGATGTCGGCGGTGCGATTAAAGGGAACAAAATCGACATCTTCGTTCCTGAAAGCCCGAGTCAAGCATCGCGGTTCGGCATTCAACAAGTGAAAGTGTACGTTCTCGGTTCTTAAGCAACCGTAAGCCCCCCACAACAGCAGCCTTTCGAGGCTGCTGTTTTTATTTGCCTGCCTTTGTTCGTGGATAGCACACTGCGTTTAGCCCGAAACTACAAGTAAATATCCCGGCGGAGGTGGTGTGACATGTTCAGGAAGGTTATGCTGCTGATGTTCTGCTTGCTGCTCTGCTGCACGACGGCAAGCGCCGCGGCGCCTGGCAGCGATGAAGTCGTCTGGAACGTGCAAACCGATCAGAAGCTGATCGCATTAACGTTCGATGACGGCCCCAATCCGGTTTATACGCCGCAGATTCTCGATATTCTTCGAGACTATCAGGCCAAAGGTACGTTCTTCGTACTCGGCAAACGGGTGCAGTTGTTTCCCGCCATCGCCATTCGCGAAGTTAACGAAGGACATGAAATTGCCAATCATACGTTCGACCATCATTATTTGAAAAATTATCCTCCCGACCGGTTGATTCAGGAAATTCGCCAAACGCAGGAGGTCATCTTTGATATTACGGAACAGATGCCGAACGTGTTTCGTCCTCCCGGAGGTTTTTATAACGACACGCTGCTCCATTCGATGAAAGAAGATAAGCTGACCGTCGTGATGTGGTCCTGGTATATGGATACGAAGGATTGGCGCAAGCCCGGCGTCGACAAAATCGTTCAGCAAGTGCTCGGGAACGTGCACAACGGCGACATCGTGTTGTTTCACGATTTGGAGGGGGATTGCACGCAAACGGTTGAAGCCTTGAAGCGGATTCTGCCGGAGCTTAAATCACGAGGCTATCAATTCGTAACCGTGTCCGATCTTATCGCGAAGACGCGGAAATAAACAAAGCCGGCCCACTGGTGCGTGAGGCCGGCTTTGCAATAGCATTGGCATGTACTTATTTTTAGTTTTCCATTATTACATAATTTATGATATTATAAATGAAGAAAAGCGTACATACGTTCCTGTCTGGAGTTGATACATGATGGCGACCGCCACCAAGGACCCGTATATCCGCAGCATCGAACTGCTTCGGGATAAAGTGCCTTCCTTCACCCGTTATCCGTTCCACCTTTCCGCTCTGCGTGATTTCTCCGGGTTAAAGCTTCACCCCAAAGTTACTTATATCATCGGAGAGAACGGAACCGGCAAATCGACGCTGCTGGAGGCGATCGCTATTGCCTGGGGTTTTAATCCCGAAGGCGGCACATTAAATTTTGCGTTTTCGACGCGTGATTCCCATTCGGAGCTTTATCGTTACATCCGCTTGGTTCGGGGCGTGACTAAACCGAGAGACGGATTCTTTTTTCGAGCTGAAACTTATTACAATTTGGCGACGAATATCGACCAATTGGATAGCGAATTTTCGTACGGAAGACGCATCATCGACTCCTATGGCGGCAAGTCGCTTCATGAGCAGTCGCACGGAGAGTCATTCTTCTCCGCATTCGTCCATCGTTTCGGAGGCAACGGTCTCTACATCTTGGATGAGCCTGAAGCCGCACTGTCGCCGTTGAAGCAAATGTCGATGCTTGCACGTATCCACACCCTCGTTGAGCAGAACTCCCAGTTCATCATCTCGACGCACTCGCCGATTCTGATGAGTTACCCGGACGCCGTTCATTATCAATTAACCCCGGATGGTTTACAAAAGACGACTTTGGAAGAAACCGAGCACTACTTGATCACGAAGCAATTTATGACGAATCGGGAACGCATGCTCCGTACTTTATTTGAAGACGAGGAGTAAAAAAACAGGCGCACGTACTCCGCCTGTTTGCTATTGCTGCGCTAGATCGGTTTGCCGTTCTTCTTATTATCGTAGCGGTGACTGCGATTATCCAAGGGTCCCGGGCTGCCGCCGACCGGCGGTTGGATTTGAACCGGTTCTTCCGTCGTCCGGGTACGATGCAAATTTGTCGCCGCCGCGGCATGCGTTCCTAGTTCCGCCAGCTCATTATTCGAATTGTTTCCTTGAATCGGACTCATAGCTGAATACCTCCTCTAGTTGAGTGTTATGCCATAGATGTAATGTAATCTGGGTTTAGTATGCCGCACAGCGGCACGGTTTCATCCGTCCGGCATCATTAAAAAACCCCCATCATAAAGTGGGGGCGGAGGACCGCAGCTTGGATCTTGTTTTACGTCCATAGGTTTGTTTATAAAATTTTGAAAACAACGTTTCGACCATTTCAATTTCCGATTCAGACAGATTCATGATGTCAAAATAATCTTGAGTTTCCTTATCGGAAGCAAACTCTTGCCATGTTAAGAAGCTATTATTTTGAACGGCTTGATTTAAGGCCGAGCTGATTTTCTTTTTGATGCCGCCTGTGCATAGCTTAAAATGGTCGGGCTTATAATACCGTTCTGACTTCACAATGTCCGGATTTATTTTTAGAAGCTCGCAGGCGTTCAATGCATCGTCGAGGGCCGAATGATGCTGCCCGACGAAAGGAATCTCTTTAGCTGCCAGCACTTGCTGTAATCCGCCATCAAAAAACCGGGACATATCGATCAAGCGTGTTAACCAATCCGAAGAGATCGCATGAATCTTACAGTCGACAAACAGACTGAAAAAGTCCGTACTTCCCCACGCTACGATTTTATAATCGACTCCACAGAAATCAATAAATTTGGCGATGACTTCCGGAAAAGGCGGGCTGGTGGTCAACACGTCCTTATCGATCTTGCAAAAATTCAAGGCGAATTGATTGATGGGGTACTTGGGATTGATATAACTTTGAAACGTATCGACGATCTGTAAATGTTCATTTAATTTAACTGCGCCAATTTCCAAGATCTCCATCGGATGGATAGCATAATGTTTTCTACCGTTAAACTCAAGATCGATCACAATGTACGGCAAGGTTTCACCCCATTTAGTTGTGCTGTGGGTTATTGTTTGTTTTTTTGAAGAAAAAAAGACCAGATCGACAACATGTCGAATCCTGGTCTTTTACGTT
>NZ_BIMH01000027.1 GCF_004000985.1 Paenibacillus validus NBRC 15382
CCGCGCAAGCCGGCCGCCGACGCGGCTGCTCAGGCACCGGAGACGCCGTCGGCCGATGCCGGTGCGCCGGAGACCGCTGCGCTGACCAAGGAAGCGGCGGTTATGCCGCCGGTCGCAAGCGAAGCGCAGACCGAAGCGGAAGCGGTCCTGCCGGCGGCGGAGCCGGCAAACGACGCGGCACCCGCTAATATGAGCGCGTCGTCTTCGCCGGCTGATGAATCCGGTGCGGGTACGCAGGCCTTGGGCAAGGACGACGGGCTGCAGCGCCTGCTAGGCAGACGCTTGAAGAAAAAGAAACGCAACGAAACGCACGAGAAGGATAGCGTATATATCCGCAAGGATCTCAAAGAGCGGCTCGCCAAGCTCGCGGCGAACCACGGCAAAGGGTTCCGCACGCTGCTTCTGAACTACGGCTTGGAGAAAGCGCTCGACGAGCTTGAGCAAGCCGATGCCGCGCTGCGCCAAGGCGAGCAGCTTTGACCGACGCCGAAATAGCGGAACAGCGATTCGCTATTTCGGCATTTCGCCGCAACCGTACAAAAATAGCGGAACAGGGATGCCTTATTCCTCGAAATGCCGTGCTACAAGCACGGATTCGACGTAAATAAGATACCCCTGTTCCGCTATTTCCATTTCTTTGGGCAGCGCCCTTCTAGATCGGCAGCAAGCGAACGGAGTCGCGCTCGTGCAGGCCTTTTACCATACGGTACCAAGCGTCCGGCTTCTCGGTCAAGACTGCGTAGTACGTTTCCAGGAACGTGGCCACCAGCGAAGCCGGAACTGCATCCGCGTCCGCGTCGTCGATCGGCATAAAGCACAAGTCCAGGCCGTGTACGGCTTCGCCGTCAATTTGCCAAGAAGGGTGCACATAATCGAGATCCAGCTTCAGGTAGCCGAGATGTGCCAGCACTTCACGGCGCACGTAAGCATTCATCGATTTCACGCCGCCGAACTCCAGCCCTTCGGACAACGCCGGGTTATAAATTTCGGCGAACATCCCCTTCAGCTTCCCTCCGGCCTCGGCTGCCACCTGACGAAGATCGGCCATCCGGCGGCGCGCCAAGAACGGCCCGATGCCAAGACCGTCGCGACCGATAATCGTAAAGTCCGTCATCGCCACCTGCATGTCGGCATAGTAGCGGTACTCGGTCGCTCCGACGACCTGACCGTCCAAGATGGCTACAAACACGCGGATTCCGGGATCCTGCAGCGGCTCCGCCCACAGATCGTAGGCCAGCACTTCCTCCGGTGGAAACACGGTTTGCATCAGTTCGTGCATTTGCCGAAAATACGGGTCGGCGATATTTGTAATGCGATGGTAATCCAAGGCGATCCCTCCTTTTTAGCTACAGCTTACCTGTTTGCGTCCCCTTCGTCAACGCCGTCGGGGCTGCGTCCCCATCCTAGCATGCCCTCGGCGAAGGGAATCACAAACAAGCCGTTAAAAGCCGCCAAGGCGGGTTGCCCGTTAGAACCGATGAGCGATGCCGTACAAGCCCGGCCGCTCATCGGTTCAGGGCGGGGGTTACGACGCCTGAGCCGGCTCGGGCGTCCCTTTACGCAGTAGCCGCTTGCCGAAGGCCGTGCGGTACAGCAGCCGCTCCAGCAAGCCGAAGGCAGAGCCGGCCATCCAGTACAGGCCGAGGGCGATCGGCGCTCTCCACGTTACCAGCAGCGGAATCAGCATGAGCACGATTCCGAGCATCGCGCGTTTCCCGCTGCCCGGCGCAGGACCGGCCGCCTCCGTCAAAGGAATCAGGCTGACCACGAACGTCATCAGACCGGTAAGGACGGGCAGGACGTGCAGCGGGTCCGCCAGTGCCAAATGGGACACCCATGGAACAAGCAGCGAACTCATCGCGCTTCCGTGCGTCAGGAACAATCCGTACATCGCGCTTAAAACCGGGAGCTGCAGCAGGACACCGCCCATCTGCGCAAACGGGTTGACGCCATGCTCGCGGTAAAGCTTGCCGGACTCCTCCATGAGCCGGTTCGGGTTGGCGGCATGCGTTTGCTGCAGCTTTTTCAAATGCGGACCCATGGCCGCCGTGCGGATATGCTGACGTGCCGCGGTGAGATTGAAACGGAACAGCGCCATTTTGACAACCAGCGTTAGCAATATGATGGATACTCCCCAATCGTGAGTAAACGTGTGCAAATAAGATAACGCCTGTGCAAGCACGGCGATGATCGGTTGAAACCAAGTATACATAAGCCCATCGCTCCCTATGAATCGGCACCCTCAGGGTGCACGGAATAACGTTGTCCGGCCGTCCTGAGACGTACAGGCTCAACGTGTCAATCGTTAACCGATTCAGACCGGGAGCACGGAGAGTCCGAGCATTCGGAGGAACGGGGCGGTCTTTTGCGACGAACGAATACGGTACGCAAACTTTTCAACGAGCGGTTATGCGACTTCAGCACAAGCGCACAATCGACCGGCTGTACCAAGCCGTAAGGCAACCGGACTTGGGCCAATTCCGGACGCGGCAGCACGAGCAGCGCGGACAAGCCGAGAACCAGCATGAGCACCGAAAGATCTATAGACCATTCCATCGTTCATCCCCCCTTTCTTATAGGCAACATGAATTTACGTGCAAGCCGGATTCAGGTTTCACACGGTGACCGTCCCTGCCTACAGCCCCACGTAAGGCGCTATTCCGCTTGCCGCAGGGCATACAGCTTGCGGAACTTCACAAAACTGGCGACCCGCCAAGGCACGACATAAGCAACCGCGATTAAATAGAACAGCATCGCCAGCTCCGTCGGGTCAAGTCCGGACAAATAGCTTCGCAAACCCAAGCGGAGCGCGATCAAGCCGATGAGGGCAACAACGAAAGCGGCGCTTTTTTTCGGATAGATGAGTCCGTCCTCCCGCCTTTCGTAGTTCGTGGTTAGAATCATGGGAATAGACAAAACGGCCCCGCACAGCAGCGATAGCACGACTTCCTTCACGGTAAGGTGCAGCTCCGGATTCAGAAGCCCTGTAAGGCCTAGCGCCAAGAAGAGAAGCGGCAGCAGCAAGCGATAGCCTTTGCCCTTAACCGGACGGGAGGTTGCGCGCATTCTTCGCCATAGAATGAGCCCGGCTGCAATCACCATAATAAACACCGTATTCAGCTCCATCGTGAGCCTCCTCTTCGCCAAGTAAATATACCGTCACGGATCATTGCTTTACCATCTAATATTTTAGCACAAAAATGAATAGGCGACGACTCTCCCAAGATCTCCCTCCCTTGCCCGATTCCAGTTCCGCCGTTCCGCAGGTTGTTTGAAAACCTGTCACTTGACCCGGAGCCCAGGTATCATTACGCTAGAGATACCAAGGGACGGGAGGTATGGACATGGACAAAGAGGAACACGCAGCGCGCTCCGCACGGCAGCCGAGAGACGTGCTCGAGAACCGCGACGCCATGGATTCGATCGAGCGGCAGAAGGAAGGCTGGGCCAACGACGCATACGAGCAATTCGTTCAGAACGGGGGCTTGGAGCGCCTCGCGGGAATAGGGAAGCCTCTTGTCGTTCCTACCGACGACGTTCTGGATACGATTCTGCGCAATGCGAATGTAGATCCACCGTGGATCATGCTGAGGAAGGAAATCGGTTCGAATATGGCTAAAGTGATCCAGCTCTTGGATAAAACCCCGGCGGCTCCGGAAATCGATGCGCTTTTGTCCGAGCTGAACAAGCAGATTATCGAGTTGAACGCGCTTGCTCCCAGCCGCTCGCTGCACCGCCATCTGATTAGCCGGCATAACGTTAGGGAGCAGTATCAGCGATGGTACGTCAAATAAGCCCCACTGGCCGCGTGATTCGGATATCGAACCACGCGAGCCGGCGGGGCTTCGCTTTTTCGTCGGGATACGGGGAGAGTTAGAAACGCTCGTGAATAACTTGATGCTCGAGCGGCAATCGATCCGTTGCCCGGCCTTCCTTCTCGGCTTTCCCGATCGGAATCATGACAACCGGCACATAACGGTCGGGAATTTGGAATTCGGAGATTAGGGCATCCTTATTGTATCCGCCCATTGGCACCGTATCATACCCTTTCGCTTTGGCAGCCAGCATCAGCTGCATGGCGGCCAACGAAGCGTTGCGAATCGCCTCGTCTCTGGCCAATCCCGGATTGTTCGTATAAGCGCCGTCGACTTGCTTCACCATCAAATCGCGAATTTCCGGCGCCGCTTTCTCGTACACCTTCGAGGTCACCTTATTCGCTTCCAGATCGCCTAACACGATAATAACAGCCGCGGCATCAGCCACTTGTTGTTGACCGAACGCGATTTTCAACAGCTTCTCTTTATTGGCTTGCTCGCGCACTACGAGGTAACGCCAGTGCTGCAAGTTCCACGATGACGGAGCGCGCGAAGCGAGCTCCAGAATTTCGTTCAGCTCGGCGTCGGACAGCACCAACCCTTTCTGGTATTGACGCACCGAACGTCGCGAGGTCAAAAACTGCTCGGCGGAGAATCGGTTTTCCGTATTCACTTCCACTTGCTGACTCATATCTGAATCCACTCCTTTGATATTTATCTGTTTAACTATATTATCATCATCATCTTACTTTAGTAAAGTTAATATATATTACATCTTCCCTTATATCTTGGTAAAAAGACATAAAAAACCCATGCCTTCAAACGAAGTCATGGGTTGCTCCACTAGGCTGATCAGGGCAAGTATAGCATGAACGTACTGCCTTGCCCCTCCCGGCTGAATACGGACAAGTATCCGCCGAGCAGCTTCGCCAGCTCCAAGCTGATGGACTGCCCGAGCCCGGTGCCGCTGTATTTCCGGCTGATGGAGCCGTCCGCTTGGCGGAACGCCTCGAAGATTAACCGCTGCTTGCCCTCGGCAATGCCAATTCCCGGACCTGGAAAGCGATCCTCCTCCGATCCGGTTCCGGCCGATCCTCTTCGGCCCAATATTGCAGCTCCTCTGCGTTCAGACGTCCTTCGTGCTGTTCCCTGATCAGCTGCGACAGCAGAATGATGCTGTTAGGGGCGTCTTCTCAACACGATCCAAGCGGCAAGGTGAACGGGAATATCTTAGTCGTGTACGTCCAAATCGAAAAGCGACCCGAAGATCGAAAGATGAATCGCGTTAATCAAATTGACTACCAGCAGGGTTATCGGCACTTTTTTGCGGAAGGAGCCTTGATGACGGTGAAACCAGCCGCCAAATACAAACAAGCCTGCCAAAGCGGCAGACCTCCCTCTTGCTGAAATACGTTCAAACCCGCGGAACCGGCGGAATATGTAGGTATAGCCAGTTTCAACAGAAACGCCAATGTAATCAGCACGCTGATGTTGATGAAACAACATTCAGGCCTTCTGAACTTCCATCGGCTCCTTCTTCCAGGGTCCGCCGCGCGGGACCTAACCGCTTCACGCCCGCACGGCTACCAAGCTTCCCGGACAGACTCCCGCACGGATGCCACCGCCGGCCAAGCGGGCGAGCCCTCATACGGTCCCGCCTGCAGCCGGAACATCGCATCCCACGCCCGCTGCGTCGGCTGCTCGCAGCGAAACCGTTCCGCCTGCTGGCGCATAGTCGCAAGCAGCCCGGGCGAATCGATAAGCTCGAGCACCTGATCGAGCAGCTTACGCTCCTTGGACGCGCGAATCGCAACGCCAGCCCCCTCGAGCACCGCCGCATTTTCTTCCTCTTGGCCGGGAATGGGCTTATACAGCAGCATCGGCAGCTTCATCGCCACCGCCTCGGACGTCGTCAAACCGCCCGGCTTCGTCAGCAGCATATCCGCCGCTCCCATCCAGCGGTGAATATCCTCCACGAAACCCACGATCCGAACGGAGGGCGTCGGCTTGAGCGCCAGTTCCTCCTCGAGCGACTGCTTGGCAGCCGCGTTGCTGCCGCAGACGAACACAAGCTGAGCCCGCAGCCGCAGCGCCTCCGAACGCAGCAAGGCGCGCATATCCTTGCCCATCAGCCCGCAGCCGCCGCCCATGACCAAGACGACCGGCTTGAGCGGGTCCAGACCGAGCTGCAGCCGGAACGTCTCCCTATCTCCGGGCTCGAAGAAGCTCTTCCGAATCGGAATGCCCGTCACGCTGACGCAAGAGCTGGAAATGCCGCGGCGATACAGCGCCTGGGCCACATGCTCCGAGCCGACCAAATACAGGTCGGTATGCGGCTGCACCCATAACGCGTGGTCGGCATAGTCCGTAATTACCGTCACGAGCGGTACGGACGAAAGTCCTTGCGCCTTTAGCAGCGACACGGCGGCCGACGCCAGCGGGAACGTGCAGATCACCACATCCGGCTTACGGTCGCGCAGCAGCCCAAGAAGCTTAGACATTCCCAGCTTCAAGAACGATTTGGAGAACAGCGACATCTCTTCGTTCATGCGGGACTTGCGATAAAAGTAGCCATAGAGCGAAGGAGCCTTCTCTACACCTTTCAAGAAGCAGTATCGAATGACTGGGTGCAGGAGGGCGTAGATCTCTTGCATATAATCGATAACCTCGGCCTGCACGGGAGAATCGGGCCTGCCGCAGCCTTGCGCCAGCGCACGGGCGGCTTGCCGGTGTCCGTCGCCCAGGTCGCCTGCCAAAATTAACGCGCGTACCGGAGCTGGAAGCTGATTTTTCGTATACATGGTTACGCCTCCTGCATGTTCCCATTGTTTGGATTCACTGACTTTCACTGACTACAGGTTAAAAGTTCTTACCCCTACAATACCAGATATTTCACGTCCTGGCATCTTGAAGGTAAATTCTGGTATCTCTGTTTCCGGGTATGGTATGCTTAGGTCACTTCTACACGGAAAGGAATTCGATGAGAATGAAACTACTCGCATCCGGCAAACGATTTGCGGGCTTGGCGCTGCTGTCTGTCGTCTGCGTCGTCGTGTACGCGCTGCTCCGCTTACTCAAACAGAACACGTATTACGATTTCTTGATCTGGAACTTATTTTTGGCCTGGATTCCTTATGTATTGTCGTCGGTCGCCGCCATCCTGCACGAGCGGTTCACATCCGTCCCTCGGCTCGCCTTGACCGTTATCGGCATCGTGTGGATACTGTTTTTGCCAAATGCTCCTTATATCGTAACCGATATGATTCATTTAACCATTTTGAAAAGCAATTACACAGCGGAAGGCCATCTCGGCCTCGGTTTTTCGTATTGGAACGACTTTATGGTCATCATGCTGTTCGCTTGGAACGGCCTGCTGCTGGGCGCCGTTTCGATGCACCAATGGCACGCGATCCTTCGGGTTCGGACATCATCGCAGGTCTCCTGGGTTTGCGCCGCGCTCGTCTCGTTCTTGAGCGCTTACGGCATCTTGCTGGGACGCGAATACCGGTTGAACAGTTGGGACTTGCTCACGAACCCCGCTTCGATCGGGCGGTCCGTGGTCGACAGCCTCCATCCGGAGGCGCTGTTGTTTTGCGGTATGTTCGGCTTGTTCATCTTCGCCGTGTACGCCATGGTTTACCTTCTGATGAGCAGCGCGAAGCATGCAAGTTCACGGTTGTGAAGGCCCGCGCGGCCTCTTCGTACTCGCGGAGGAAAAAGGCGGACGCTTCCCGCTTCGAATCCGGGAGCAAGCTTCGCCCGCCCCGCCGCTTATCCGTATAAATGCGTCCGCGAACCAATCCGGGCTTCCAGCCGATACGTATGCGTGAACGTGCCGGCCCCGTCCGAGGCTGGCCCCATGCCCATTGCGGCCTCGCCGCCAAAGCCCTGACCGATTCTGGCAGCGCCGAAGCCAGCGCCGGCGCCACCGTCCGGCGGCGCCAAGCCCCCGGGCCCCATGATGGTGCCCGGTCCAGCTGACAACGGTTCCCTTAAGCCGGCTGCGTTACCGTTCGCCAGCTGGTGCAAATATTTAAAATTGGGGAACGTCGTTTCGTCCATCAGATAAGCACTGATCTGCGCTCCCGGAATCCGGTAACGGTTGAGCAGGCGGATGATGAACCACGCACTGGATACGCCGGTTCCATGCCCGAAGTATCTGCCGCCCGGCATCACGATGACGTTCACGCCTTGCCACTGCATCGACTCGGGATCTACCTCGGGATTCTTGAAATACTGAACGTCCCCGGGAATCCCTTCCCCCTCGGCGTGCACCGTGATCAGCTTCAAGTCCGCATCGTGATGCCATGAATATAGATAAAGGCGGTCGAAAAATCGATCGAACTGCTCACGACCGATAATATCGAGCACCGCCTTGTACAGCACGACTACGATCCCCATCGCACACTCGAATGCGTAGAAGTGACCGTGAATATAAATATCTTCGATCGCATCCGACGGATGAACCGTAGGCTTCAACCTAAAGCCGCCTTTCATATCAAGGGTCCAGAAACGTTCGTTGCAGCGCGAATTCTCAAACGTATCGAACGCGGCTCCGCTTTCCCCCAGCATAAGCGCTGCATGCACGATCGCTGCGCGCACGCGCAGCTCAAAGCGGAGCTCTTCGAACGACGCATAATAATACGGCGTCCGGCTCAGCTGCTTCTGCTGAAGAATACTCTGCTCCAACTCACTCGACACGATATGAAACGGCGATATCGGTTCTCCCTGAATGTAAATCAACACCATCCCCCCCTCCGCCCTTACGGCGAATGCATCTTGTACATTCTATGCGGAAGAGGCGGCGAAAAGGCCTCACGCCCCCGAATTAATCCATCTCGTAGATGGACCCCGACTTGCTGGCGAACAGCTCTGCGTACACCTTCTCGGCGTATGCATCCGTCATGCCGGATATATAATCGGCGACGAGCCGGGGCCACGACCAATTCGATTGGTGTCGCTCATAGTTTTCCAACCAGTCCGGAGGCAAAATCAACCGGCCGTTCTCCGGAACGATGAAGCTGTCCCACAGCCTGCGAATCATGATTTCGCTGCGCTTCTGCAGCCGCTGTACCCGGAAGTCCTTAATCAGGGTAACCCAAGCCAGCTTCTTCAGAATCTCCATCGTGCGGTGGAGTTCCAGATCCTGCCTGCCTTCATGCACGAACGTCACTTTCTTCCAGCCTTTGACCGGATCGTCGATGATTCCCACCTTGCCGACGAACGTGCTGACCCACCGCGCCTTCATCTCCCGCCGGGTGCGCGACGCTTCGCGGTCGCAGGCCGCGTAGATCGTCTCCCACTGGGCCAAATAGTCGGTCAAGACCCGTTTCACCATGTCCGGAATGTCCACCTGATCCCAGCCGACCTCATAGTTGCCCCGGTCGTTCACAATCTCCTGGACCAAATGCTCGACCAACCGGTCGTCCTCGAAGAACGTGCGGTTCATCTGGATTTTACCGGCGCGAATCCCATCTTCGATGTCATGCGTCGAGTAGGCGATATCGTCGCACAAATCCATCAGCTGCGCCTCCAGCGTCGAGCAGCCGACAGGCATGTTCCAGCGGTCGCGAATATAGCGAATACCGTCCGTCCATTCCATCCCGTACACGCCCTTCAGACGGCCGGGTTCTTCGAGGCTGTACGGATATTTATTGATGCCGATTAGCACGGCCGCCGTCAAATCCAGACCGCTGCCGCTGCCCGCCCGCTTCTCCAGAAACATCAGGATGCGGTAGTTTTGCGCGTTCCCCTCGTAAGCGAGCCCATAAGACTCCTTGAGCAGATGGTTGAGCACCTCTTCGCCCTTATGCCCGAACGGCGGATGACCCAAATCATGGGCCAGCGAAGCGCATTCTACGACAGCCGGGTCCAAAATCAAACCCGGATGCTCCTTCCGCTCCAGGAACGGATACTGCTTGTTCATGCGCCGCGCGGTCTCCCGCGCAATTTGCGAAACTTCGATCGAATGCGTCAGCCGCGTCCGGTAATAGTCTCCCGTTCCGGCGCCGAACACTTGAGACTTTCCCTGCAGCCGGCGAAAAGCCGGCGATTGGATCAGCCGCGCATAATCTCGCTCATATTCATCCCGTTCTTCGCTAAACGTGCCCTGAGCCGGTTCATCCAGTCGGAACTTACGCAAATCCATGGTCTTCCCCCCAAGTTGCCTGCCGATTCGCTCCCGATATTCTCTTCGTCTGGAACCGGACCGATTTTTGCAAATTGTATCACATTTGCACCATGGAGAGAAAGGACGGACCCGCCCCGGCGGGAAGGCGGCTGTCCGCTGCTTGAAAGTTACCGGTCAGCCCCCCGAGGAAGGAGCGGCTCGCGCCGCCATCAGTTCGCTCAAATATTTGGCCACATACTGGTGGCCGAACATCTCGTCATACTGAAGCTCGCGGTAAATCTCGACGTCCTCCTGCACGGAAGGCGGCACCTCGGCATACAGCTGACCGCTCGAATCGACGACCAGATTGCGCAGCAGCCCCGGCGTTTTTTGCGCCAGTTCGGCGTTGTATGCCCACGCGGCCGGCAGCTCCAGCCCGATGCGATTCAGCACATAGGCGCCGAGGAACGAGGTGCTGAGCGTCGGCACGTGCTCCTTCGGCAGCCCTTCGTTCGTCCACATGACGAACGGAACGCTATGCATGCTTTTCAACTCTTCAAGCGACCACTGCTCGGAACGTCCGGTCGAGACGAACCCCGCTTGCGCGTACACGTCGTAATCGTACCCCAGCATCGGCAGATGGTCACCGTAAAACACGATGACCGTCGGCTCATCCGACTGCTCGAAGTGATCGATCAGCAGTTGCAGGCTGCGGTCGGCATCGCTTGCGCCCTGCACGTAAGTTTCCAACGTATTTTTGGCCCCGGCGGTCTGCAAGCCTTCCGTCTTGATCGGATTGTCGCCGTATCGGTTATCGTCGTAAGGACCGTGATTTTGCATGGTTACCGCGTAAATAAACGTCGGCTCTTCGTTCTCTTCAACTTCTTGTATGATCCGGCGGGACACCTCGTCATCGGCTATAAAAGCGCCTTTGTTGACAGGATTGTCGAATCCCTCCTTGCTGATAAATTCATCGAAGCCCATGTACCGGTACACGTTCTCCCGGTTCCAGAACCAGCGCTCGTACGAATGGATGGCCGTGCTGGCGTAGCCTTGCGATTTGAAGTAGCTCGCGAGGCTCGGCAGCGGCCTGCTGATATATTGCTGATACGGAACCGATCCCGCGGGCATGAAGCTCATCGACTGGCCGCTCAGGATCTCGAACTCCACGTTGCTGGTGCCGCCTCCGAATTGCGGCGACAGCAGGAAGCCGCTTGTCATCTCCTTCTGCAGACGATGAACGGTCGGCAGCGGGTCTTCGCTGAACTTTACGTTCTTGAGCAGCGTCGGATCCCAGAACGCTTCGTTCATGATGAAGATCACATTCGGCTTCTGCGTTTGCGATGCGGCCTTTGCCTTAGGCGCGCCGACCAGCTCATTCAAGCTGTCGGCCAAGCCGGCCATGGCCGATTCACTGTAGCCAGGCGGCCGCGGCACGATCGTGTTTTTAACATTCATTGTAAACGCGAGCGCCAGCCCGTTCTCCCCGTAATTTTCCTGCTGATTCCAGACGATCTCGTTCATGCCGGCACGATCCACCAGCGCATTAAGCCATGCCGCCCGCGTACCGAAAGCGTAAAGCCCGAAGCCGCAAACCGCCACTAACGTCAGACGCGTCAGCCATCGCGGCGACATTCGCGGCATGGCCTTGCCGATCGCGAACAAGGCGATAGCGGTGCCGAACACGAGGGCAAGCCGCAGAACGGCTTCCCTGCTCGTCACAAGCGGCAGTATATTCATACTTTCTTTATTCAAAAAAATATCCCATGGAAAAAACGGCTCGCCGATCAGCTTTTTCTTGAAATAACTGATTAAGGCGACCATAGAAAGCAGTAGCACGCTTAAGCCCGCGGCCATAAACAGCCGCCCGACCAAGCCGTACAGGAATAAGAAAACAAGCATGGCCAGCAGCCCGTTCAATAGCGCCAGTTTCGGATGAGACGCCATCCAGGTCCCTGTTTCATGCAGAGAACCCCTGTGAAGCACTTCCATCCCGACAACCAGCAGCACCGGCACGATCAGCAGCGCCGCGGCTACAATAACGGGGTTCACCATTCGCCGTTTGGCGGGACGGGGTGACTTCGTTCGTCCTTGTATCACGGTTGGACGCACCCAGATCACTCTCCTATCGGCCCGCTCACGCGGCGGACATATTTGCAGTTCATGTTAAGACATTGTAAACATGAAATCTTAAAACCAGCTGAAAATAAGCTGAAAGTTAAAAAATGGTTCTCAGGACGCATAGGCTTTCGCGTATAATCGACAAATATTTCGTCCGGTCCACAGCCTATTTGCGCCACTGCGTGTGGATATGTTACGTTCAAGTATGCAAGCGAATGTCTAAGAAGAACGGAGTGACAAGGCTATGGAGCAATACCAACCGTTAATCGGCGTCATCCTGGAGAAGCTCGATCAGACCTATAAAGATTTACAATTTAATTACAACGGCCTTGACGGCATCATAAAGGGGCATTCCGAACACGAAGTTCGAAACACCCCTGAACTGATTACCATAACGGAGCTCCGCGACAGCTATCTGGAGCTGCTTCAAGTGATGGAGAAGCGATTTCCCGGACTCAAATAAACGGTGGAGATCGAACCGTTCCTGAAACTTTCAACCGTCCGCTCCGTAGTTACAGGTATCATTAGCTAAAGGAGGAAACGTAATGTTTAAGCATATTTTACGCAAAATCGCAAACAGTGTGCTGCATTCGAAACGTCCTCATTACCGCGGCGGCAGCTCGAATCGTTACCATCGTCCAGGCCCTCTCAAACATTCGTCGTCGTACTCTTCCGGTCGCGGCAATTCTTACGGACACCAATACTACAAGAAGAAATTTCATTCCAGTTCCTGACGTTTCGACCGTTACGTTAAGGCGGCTATCGCCGCTTCGACATCCTGCATGAGCGCCGCGTCGCTCTCATAAGCCTCATCCAGCCGCAGCAACCGCCGGAGCAATCGCCCGGTTGCCATCGATAAGGACAGCTCTTCGTGCCATTCGCCCGGAGGCTGTCCTTCTTGCGCTTCATAACCGGAGTACAAGAGGAATAACAGAAAATGACCGACCGCATACCAATCGCTCTTCACGTCCGGCAGGCGCCGACGCTCCTCCTCCTCGCTTGAGAATGGTTCCAGCCCCTCCGTATCTCCGATCCGCCGCGCCAGTCCAAAGTCGATCAGCACGTAAGTCCCGTCCCGCACCATCACGTTCGGAATGCGAAGGTCGAGATGAACCCAGCCACGCTCGTGCACGAACCTGACGACCGGCAGCAGCCGCGCAATGAACGCCAAGCTCTCTAATTCCGAGAAGCCCCGCTGCTGTTCGAAAATGAGATCCTCCACTGTCGCGCCGTCGATCCAATCGGTGACGAGAAATAACCGCTTACCGTCCTCAAACAGACCGCGGCACTTCGGAATGCTCGGGTGCGTCAGCGCGAGAAGCGCCTCCTGCTCCCGGCGCAGCAGCTTCCGGCCGAGACCCCGCTTGCTCGGCTTCGACTGCTTGACGACGACCCGCTCCCCCGTCTGCCGATCCGTGGATAAATAAGCGAGCCCGTAGCTTCCCTCGCCGAGAAACCGGACAATTTCATAGCGTCCTTGCAGTCGATGTCCCGCACGCAGCGGATAATCAATCCAAGCCTGGTACACCTGGCGTAAATAACGGATCATGGGTCTTCCTCCGGTCGCCCGATATCGAAATAATTCCTATTCCTAGCGTACACCAAAACGGCGAATCCCTCAAAACCGCTGCAGCGTATACCTACCTGTAGCCACACCTACCCCGGTTCGCCAAAAAAACGCTTGGCTTCATCATCGCCAAGCGGTTCTCTTTTATCGTATTGGCCTTGCTTCTATTACCATTCAGCGACCGTTCCGTCCTCCTGCCTCCAGACCGGATTCCGCCACTGGTGGCCGATGGCCGCCATTTCTCTTACTTTCTCTTCATTGACCTCAATGCCTAAGCCCGGTCCGGTTAAATTTCGGACAAAGCCGTCCTGGTAGGCGAAGACGGAAGGATCCTTCAAATAATCCAACAAATCGCTGCCTTGATTATAATGAATGCCCAGGCTTTGCTCTTGAATAAAGGCGTTAGGCGAGCACGTATCGAGCTGCAGGCAAGCGGCAAGCGCGATCGGACCGAGCGGACAGTGAGGAGCTACGGCAATGTCGTAAGCTTCTGCCATCGCAGCGATTTTCCGCGTTTCCAGAATGCCTCCGGCATGCGACAGGTCCGGCTGAATAATGTCGACGATTCCTTGTGCCAGCAGTTCCTTAAAGCCCCACCGCGTATACATTCTCTCGCCCGTAGCGATCGGGCAGGAGGTGTAGCGGGCGATTTCCTTCAGCGCCTCGTTATTTTCCGGCAGTACCGGCTCCTCAATGAACATCGGACGATACGGCTCCAGCTCCTTGGCGATAATTTTGGCCATCGACTTATGAACGCGCCCGTGGAAATCGATTCCGATGCCGACTTCCTTCCCGACCGCTTCGCGCACGGCGGCGATACGGGCGATCGCCGCTTCCACTTTACCAATCGAATCGATGTAGTGCATCTCTTCGGTGGCATTCATCTTCACTGCCGTAAAGCCCGCTTCAACCTGCTGTTTAGCCGCTGCACCCACGTCGCTCGGGCGGTCTCCGCCGATCCAGGAATAAACGCGCGTCCGGTCGCGGCAAGCCCCTCCCAGCAGATCGTAGATGGGGGCATTGTAGAATTTCCCTTTGATATCCCACAACGCTTGCTCGATCCCCGAGATCGCGCTGGAAAGAATCGGTCCTCCCCGGTAAAATCCTCCGCGATAAAGCACCTGAAACAAATCCTCGATCCGCATCGGATCTTGACCGATCAAATACTCGCTCATTTCCGTTACAGCCGCAGCGACGGTGTCCGCCTTGCCTTCCACGACGGGCTCGCCCCAGCCGGTAATGCCTTCATCGGTCTCAACCTTAAGAAACAGCCATCTCGGCGGAACCTTGAACAGCTCTAATTTTGTAATTTTCATTGTGACTCTCCTCTTCTCTATATGGGGAATATCGGCTGCGCGGCATGCCCGGAGCCTTTAGCTAAATTGATCCCGGTACTCCTGCGGCGTAATGCCGAACTGCTTCTTAAACGCATGATTAAACGAGTGCGGCCGCTGATAGCCCAGCCGTGCGGCAATTTCGTAAATTTTCTCCTGACTGTTCTTGAGCAGAAATTCCGCTTTATCCATCCGGACCCGGTGAACATAATCGCTAAGGTTGTCGCCGGTTTCCAGCTTATATATTTTTGAAACATAGACAGGATGCAAGTACACATGATCGGCAATCGTCTGGAGAGAAACGTCCTGGCCTATATGCTGATCGATAAACCATTGAATTTGCTTGATCAGCACCGACCGGGAATCCTTCGTCTCCTGATCCATATCCTGCCGGATCTGCTTCAGCGTCCGAAGCGACCAATCCTTCAATTGATTCACGGAACGAAAAGGAAGGCCTTCGGTCATCTTGTCATAATCGCTCCCGATTAAATCGAACAGCTGCTTGCCGTTCTTGTGCGCGATGTAGGCATAAGCGGATGCGATGGAGAAATAAGCCTCCAGCACATGCTCCTGGGAGCCGCCGTAGCCGGTTTCCAATTCATCGAAAATCAGATGAAGCTTCTCTTCGATCCGGTCCCAGCGGGCCGCTTCCAGCAAATGAATGAGCGTAGGCGGCTCGTACAAGCTTTGCGGCGATTGCGTTTCCGGCAGCGCCTGAGCGTCCCCGAGGCGCATGAACAGCTCATGCTCGCTGCCGATTCGCCTGCGGAAAGCCCCCACCGACCGGGTATACAAGCCGGCCAAATCTTCAGGGAAGCGCCCCTGCCCGCTCACCAGAATGGACACTTTGCCCTTCAAATAGGTGCTGACGGCAGACTGAAGCAGCGCCGCGGTTCGTTCCACCCACGTCGAGTCGTCCGCCTCATCGGATGTCTGCTTGGGCTTCAGCAGGAACGCCAAATAATCGTGAGCATCCTTGGTGTACCAAATGTCGAATTTATCCCCGAACAGCTCCTCGACCATATTGCCGATCGCGTATTCCAGCAGCGACAAGCTGTGAGCATCGTATTGCAGGAAATATTCCTCGAGCCGAACGAGCATAAGCGTGAAGCATTGATCGAGATAATGGGACAGCTCCAGCATTTGCATCTTTTCCAGCAGCGCCGCATGGGACAGCTTGCGCCCTTGCAGCAGGTCATGGAGCAGATTGCCCCGAAGCAGCGGCAGGTTTTCTTTAAGGGCATAAGCCAAGCGCTGCTTGGAATTAATCTCTTCCCACTCCCTTTGCAGCTTCCCCATCACCCGTTGAACCGTTTCGACAAGATTGGCTTCGGTGACCGGCTTCAACAAATAATCTTCCGTTTGATGCACGATCGCTTCTTTGGCGTAATTAAAATCCGAGTACCCGGACAGCAGGATGCACTTGGTTTTCGGCCAACGATTGCGAATTTCCCCAACCAGCTCCAGCCCCGACATTCCCGGCATCCGGATATCGGTAATCACGATATCGATGGAGAATTGCTCAAGCAGCGCAAGCGCCTCAAGACCGGAATAGGCTTTGTATACGTGCTCGATCCCCAGGGACATCCAGTCGATCGTGCTTGAAAACCGTTCCACCACGTGAATTTCATCATCAACAAGCAAGAGCTGAACCACCGTTTACCCTCCTTCAGAGACCGGAGCCGTTTCAGGCAAAGCGCCTTGCCTGTTCCAAGTAACCGTAACTCGCAGCCCGCCGCCCGTCCCGTGCTGGAACGTCAAACCGGAGCCCGCTCCGAACTTATAAAACAGCCGGTGGTGCACATTCCAGGTCCCGCAGCCGATGTCCTCGCTCATCGGCTTCTGCAGCTGCGCGTGAAGATGCTGCAGCTGCCGGTCGGTCAAGCCCGCTCCGTTATCTTCAATCACGACATAATTGCGCAGCTCATCCTGTTCGCCGGTGATCGTGATTCGCCCGCCGCCCACGCGATGCTCGATGCCGTGGACAATCGCATTCTCAACGAGCGGCTGCAGAATCAGCCTCGGGACGGCTTCATCCCACATCTCCTCAGGAACCTCGATATGATAGTCGAGGCGCTGCATGCGTAAATTTTGGATGTTCAAATAATGCTTAACCAATTCGAGCTCATCCCTGAGCTTGACCGACTGGTTCTCCACGCGTGTGGCGTAGCGGCAATAGTCTGCCAAATTCTGGGCCATCCTCACAACCGAATCGCGGTCTTCCATGACGGCCGAATTGATAATAAAAAATAAAGAATTATAGAGAAAATGCGGATTAATCTGCGATTGCAGCTGCTTCAGCGACGCCTCCCTGGACCGGATCTTCTCGACGTACACATCCTCCACCAGCAGCTGGATCCGCTCCGCCATTTCATTGAACCGCTGGATTAAATAATCGAATTCATTCTTGGACCGGTACTCGATCCTTGCCGCTAAATCGCCCCGCTTCATGCGCTGCATGCTGCGAATCATCTGGACAATCGGAATCTGCACATTCCGGTATAGCAGGAAGACGGCCAGCACACTCATCACCAGAAGAAGCCCGACGGATACATAAAACAACCGGCTCGTTTGCGTAATCGGTGCCAGCATCTGCTGAACCGGCACGTAGTCGACCAGATACCAGCCGATCTGCTCGGATTGCACATAACTGACCAGGTACTCCTGCCCATCGATCTCTTGTCTGACTTGACCGACGGCGTTCATGGGAGCCTCGCCTAACCGTGTACGGATCGTCTCCGAAAGAGACCTGTTCGAGCCGCTGTTCCATATCGTTTGATAGGCCGGATGAAAGAGAAACGGATCGCTATGCTTATCCAGCTTGTACACATCGAGCATATCGGTGATGTTCCGAATGGTGAAGCGGACTTGATACACGGCCCCCGCTTCTTCAATCCGCCCCGCTCTGGCCGGCTCGCTAACCTCCCGGACGAACATGGCGGTTGCCTGATCTCCCGGGCGGTCCTCGACATAAGTCCATTGCTTAAGAATCGGCCGGTTCCATTGCAAACGGTCGCCCCCTCCGAGAAAGATACTCGAAGAAACCGTTTGTTGATTAGCCGGAAGGAGTATCGTTAAATCGTTATACCAGCCGCTTGACACGCTTTGCAGGCCAAGCTTCGCCGTAATGCGGGATTGCGCCTTCAGAACGTCCATGATCGGGGCTCCCTGCATATCGATAAATTCACGAATGTAGGGATCGTTGCCCATAATGACGGGGAACATGGACAGGTTGGAAATTTGCGAATCAAGCTGATGCAGGAAAAATGAAAGCTGATTCACATTCGTAGACTCGATTTGTTCCTGTACGACACGGTTTGCGGTTCGGTTGGAAATGCCGTAAAGCACCAGGATCGGAATAAGCAACAGCGCGATCAGGAGCAGGATCTTGCTGAAAATATTCAATTTGTAAGGCATCTGATCCCCTCCTGCGGAGTAACTTAGCCACTTCCGACTCTACTGCTTAACGACCTCGTGACCGCCGAATTCATTGCGGAGTGCAGCCACGACCTTGCCGTGAAAAGCATCCGTCTCCAAGGAACGATATCGCATCAACAAAGATAAAGCAATGACCGGGGTGCTGGCTTGAAGCTCCAGCGCCGTCTCCACGGTCCATTTCCCCTCGCCCGAGGAATGCATAATCCCTTGGATTTGATCCAATTTGGCGTCCTTGTCCAAAGCTCTTGCCGTCAATTCCATGAGCCAGCCCCGAATGACCGAGCCATGCGACCAGAGCCCCGCCACTTCCGCCAGGTTCAAATCAAAGCTGCTTTTGTGCAAGACCTCGAACCCTTCGGCTATCGCCTGCATCATCCCATACTCAATGCCGTTATGCACCATCTTTAGAAAATGTCCGCTGCCGCTTGCCCCCGCATACAGGTAACCATGCGGGACGCACACATCGGCCAGCAATGGCTCTATCGCCTCAAAGGCCTGCCGGTCGCCTCCAACCATCACGCAGGCGCCATGACGAGCTCCTTCCATACCCCCGGAGGTCCCTGCATCCAGGAAACGGACGCCCTTCCCGCAACAAAATTCAGCAAGCCGCATCGAGTCTTTGTAATGCGAATTGCCGCCATCGACGATTGTATCTCCCTCGCTAAGCAGCTCCGTTAACCGGGTTACCGTGGCGTTGACCGGATCGCCCGGCGGCACCATCACCCAAACGAGCCGCGGCGGCGTTAAAGCAGAAACCAGCTGCTCTAACGAATCCACCGCAAGCCCGGCATGCCCGAACAGCTTGCCGGCGTTCGAAGCGTCGCGATCATAGCCGACTACCTGATGCCCTTTATCCAGCAGCTGCATCGCCAGGTTGCTTCCCATCTTGCCAAGCCCAATCAGCCCGACTTTCATGTCTGCCTTCCCACTCCTTATCCTGCGCCCTGAAGCGAATGCTGCAAGGCGGTGATCGCCTCGAACGTTTCGCCCAGACCGGCGTAGGCTTGTTCATAGATTCGATACAGTTCCGTATACACTTGATGATGCTTCAAGCAAGGGACATACGTTTCGCGCATATTAATCGTGGACTTGATGTCGCGGATATCGCCGTATTCCCCTAAAGCCATCATTCCAAGAAAAGCGGCTCCGTAGGCTGAAGCTTCCGCACAAGCCGGAACCTCCACCTCACAGCCGAATACGTCGGAAAGCAGCTGGAGCAGGAACGGCGAGCGGGCGAAGCCGCCCGAGGCGAGCACCTTGTTCTTCAAGCCCGTTAAATCATGCATCGCTAGAGCGACCGACAGGAGGCTCATCATCATCCCTTCCATCGCCGACCGCGCCAGATGCGGGCCCGAATGGGTCAAGTTTAAGCCAAGGAATACGCCGCGCGCATTCGGGTTCCAGATCGGCGCGCGTTCTCCGGATAAATACGGAAGAAAGAGCAGCCCTTCGGCTCCAGGAGGAATCCTCTCCGCTTGGCGCAGCATCCCTTCGAGCGAAGACTTCCCCGAGTCCGGCGCCTGTATCGAATGAAGCACCGTTTGTACCCAATCCAGAACGATTCCGCCGTTGTTCGTGCCTCCGCCAATCACCCAATGGCGGTCGTCAAACACATAACAGAACGTTTGCTGCCGATCGCTCGTTAAAGGCCGGTCGACCACGGTTCGTACGGCACCGCTTGTTCCGACCGTCACGGCCAAATCCCCCGGATCGATAGCCCCTACTCCAAGATTCGCGAGCACACCGTCACTGGCTCCCAGCACGAACGGCACATCCGTGGACAGACCCATACGCTTAGCGTAGCCTGGATTCAGTCCGGTCATCACGCAGGTAACCGGATGCAGCTCCGAAAGCTGATCCCGGCGGATGCCTGCATCGCGAAGCAGTTCCTTGTCCCAATCCCTTTCCCCGAGACGGTAAAGTCCTGTGGCAGAGGCCAAGGAATGATCGATGACAAACTGTCCAAACAGGCGGTACAGCAAATATTCCTTGATGGAAACGAATTTGCCAGCTTTTTCGTAAAGGTCGGGCCGGTTTTCCCTCAACCAGAACAGCTTGGAGAGCGGCGACATCGCGTGAATCGGAGTACCGGTGCGCTTGTAAATATCCAGCCCGCCTGAAGCGGCGATCCGTTTCGCTTGCTCTGCGCTCCGATTGTCGGCCCAGGTCATGAGCAGGGTAAGCGGACGCCCCGAATCGTCCACGACCAGCAGCGAGTGCATCGCGGAGCTTAGAGATACGGACGCCACCTCCCCATGAGACAGGCGCACGTCCGCCGTCACACGGCTGACGGCTTCGGCTGCCGCCTCCACGATGAGCCCGGGATCCTGTTCCGCATAGCCCGGACTTTCGCATATAAGCGGGTAGGGAACGGAGTGGACGCTCGCCACGGCGCCGTCCACTCCGAAAGCAACCGCCTTCGTACTTGTTGTGCCTATATCTAAACCGACAAACACTCTCATGGACCCGTCTCCTTAAGCCTTTCCAGGGCTGTTATCCCTTAACTGCGCCGGCAGCCATACCGCTTACGATGTAGCGCTGCGCGAGCAGTGCGATAATCAGCACGGGCAGCGTGATGATGCAGGCGGCCGCCATGAGAGCGCCCCAGTTGATTTCCGAATAGGACATAAAGTTAAATACCGCAATCGGCAGCGTCTTCGTTTTGTCGCCCGCCAGAATGATCGAGAACATAAAGTTATTCCACGAGAAAATGAACGACAGCAGCGACGAAGTAATGACGCCGGCGCCGGAGATCGGTAAAATAATGCGCATAAATACTTGGTGGTGCGTACATCCGTCGATCAAGCCCGCTTCCTCAATTTCCGTAGGGAGCGCTTCAAAGAACGAAATCATAATCCAGATAATGAAAGGCAAGCCGACCAGCATATGGCTCAAAATAAGCGCTGTGTAGCTATCGACCATGCCGATGCTGGAGAACAAAATAAACCACGGAATGAGGAACGTGATACCCGGAATAATTCTCGCCACCAGGATCACCATCCCCAATTTATGCAGATGATGTCTGGCAATCGCATAAGCCGCGGGCAAGCCGAGAAGCAGCGAGAGCAGCGTGGACCCGAGCGCCACGATTAAGCTGTTGACGATAAACTTCAAGAAGTCATATTCCTTAAACACGCTGGCATAGTTCTTAGCGCTCGCCGTGAATGCAAAAAAATGATCGCTGGACATTATCTGGGCCTGCGTCTTGAAGGAGGCGAGCAGCATCCACAGAAACGGGAAGGCAAACACGACCAATACAAGAAACGTTAATGCCGAGAGAAGCAGGTTCACTCCCAACCGCCGTTTTTTCCTCATTTCGCTCCCTCCAATCGTTTACGCATCCAGATCATCAATAACGTCAAGCCCATCACCAGCAGGAAGAACAGGACAAGCAGCGCGGAAGCCATACCCAGCTTAAAGTACTGGAAGCCCAGTACGTAGCCGTACAGGTTCAGCGTTTCGGAGGCAAAGTTAGGTCCCCCCTGCGTCGTTGCGTAGATAATATCGAACGTTTTCAGCACATCGATCAAGCGCAGCATCGTGGCAACCAAGATCGTCGGCCGCAGCAGCGGCAGCGTAATGGAGACGAATTTCCTCCAGGCGCTGGCTCCGTCCACATCTGCCGCTTCATACGGATCGCTCGGCAGTGTCGCGATCCCCGCCATCACGATCAGCGCGATCATCGGCGTCCACTCCCATACGTCGATGATAATGAGGGAAGGGATGACCTGGCTCGGTGAAGCTAGCCACAGCAGAGGCTCGAAGCCAAGCGATTTCAGCATCATATTGGCGACGCCGATCGTCGGCTCGTAGATCAGCATCCAAACCAAACCCATCGCGACCGGCGTCGCAACCATAGGCAGCAGGAATACGGTTTTTACCAGATTTTTACCAATGAAATTGCGGGAAAGCAGCATAGCAATAGCAACGCCGAGAATAACTTCGGCAGCAAGTGCCACCAAGGTAAAATAAAATGTCGAGCCAACGGCATGCCAGAAGCGTTCATCCTGAAGCAAGGCGTAATAATTGGCCAGTCCGACCCATTTCGGAGGCGTCGTAGCGGACATGCTCCATTCGAAGAAGCTGATCCGCACCGTATAGATAATGGGGAACAACATCATAAGCAGGACGAACAACACGGCCGGAAGCGTGTAAATCCATTTCAAGTGTCGATCAAACCAGCTGTACTGCATAATGAAAATCCACCCTTCCTTCGTTTTGTTGCACAATGGCCGGTAACATCAAGAGGGCCAATAGAGGCCCCCTTCATGTACAGCCGAGCGGAAATTACTTGCTTTTGTCTTTATCCATAATCGCTTGCAGCGCCGCGTTTGCTTTATCCGCAGTATCCTGAAGGTTGGTCTCGCCAGCCATAACCCGCTGTACGATTTCACCTACAGCGTCGCGGGCTTCTCCTACGCTGATGACCGTCGGACGGTCATGGTCTACGCCGCCCTTCACGCTTTCCTTGATGACCGTAACCAGTTCCGCCGGGAATCCGGTCGTGCCTTCAGGGTTATCCCAAACGGATGCGCGTGCGCCAGGGTTGCCTTTTTGCTGCGTTTTCAACACGATTTCCTTGCTGGTCGCCCATTTCATGAACTCCCATGCGGCATCCTTGTTAGCCGACTTCGAATTCATTGCCAGTCCCCAGGAAGTGATGTTATACGGCTTGGAACCGGCTTTGCCGCCCGGGAATACCGCGAAGCCTACTTGATCGGCCACTTTCGATTTCTCCGCGTCCGTGAGGTTCTTGTAAAGCGAGTTCGCATCCGTGAGGAACGCCACTTTACCTTGTGCGAATATACCGAAGGCTTGCGGCCAAGACATATTCAGTACGCCCGGAGGACCGTAATCCTTAAGCAGCGTTCCGTAAGTCGTGAATGCCTTAATGGCTTCCGGCGTATTGATCGTCGCTTTGTCCCCTTGCGAGAAGTCCGCACCTTCCGAGTACAGGAAGGAAGACACTTGCGTGACGAGCGGCGAGCGCTGTCCGCGGGCAACGAAGCCGTACATTTCGTTCTTCGGATCGTGCAGCTGCTTCACGGCCGCCACCAGCTCATCAATCGTTTTCGGCACGGCGATTCCCGCTTTTTGCAGCAGGTCCTTGCGGTAATACAAAATCTCTTGCTCCGTAATGATCGGAATACCCGCCAGCTTCCCGTCCACCGTCACACTGCCGACGGCCGATTTGGAGAAATCGGCAAAATCATAACTGGCATCCTTCTGCGGGTATTCATCCAGCGGAGAAACCCAGCCGTTCTTATAGAACAGCTTGCCTTCCTGAAGCGGACGGTACATGAACACATCCGGGGTAGCCGATCCGGAAGTAAACTGAACGGTCAGCTTTTGCGTCAATTGGTCTTCGAAGAAGCTCTGTACATTAACTTTCATCCCGGTTGCGGCTTCAAACTCCGGAATGAGCGGCTTAATCGCATCGTTCCAAGGATGGTTCGCGGTAACCAGTGTAATATTTTTACCTTCAAAAGGTTTGGCGGCCGGCTTGGCAGCTTCCGGCGCTTCGCTTGCTTGCTGCTGTCCGCAGCCTGCTGCCAAGCTTGCCGCTACAAGTACGGACGCGCTAACGCCCATCCAACGACTCCAAGATTTTCTCATGAATAGACCTCCTATTTCATCTCTGTTTTGAAAAGGCTTTCTTACAAGATTCAGCATACCTGATCGCCTTCTGATCCGAAATAACGAAAACTAAACATCAATAACTACGCTTAAACATCTTTGCAAGGGAGACCTTTCGAACCCAAAGAAAAAAGAGGAGACATTCCTGAATCGTCCAGGAACCATCTCCGATTTGTTCATTGAGCCTCCGTTAATGAGAGGATCTTCTTATCATTTCTCTCTGCTTGGTTCTCATTCGTCTGTCGTCGGGCTCATTAGGCCCCCCGTCCTTCTACATGACCTTCCTTCCAAATCCTGCATCTCTATACGACCTTTACTAGCGGCTATGGCATCCTCTCCTTCAGGCGCATGCCAAAGCCGGACAGACCTGCATCGGTCTGTCCGGCTATCACCACTAGAGCGCCAGGCCGGCTGAACCGGCTCAGCTTTTAGTCGGCCTCCTGCCCGCTGGCCATCGGCCGCTCCTGCCCGGAATCGCCGCCGTCTCCCCCGCGCAGCTCGATCTCGCCAGGCGATGGCTTCGCTTGGTCTGACCCTGCTTCCAACAGCCGGAGCAAGACGGCAAAAGCGGCAAGCCCCGCAGCGAGCCAGCCCGCTACTACCTCTATCCACATAGACTTCCCTCCCGTTCAGCTCTGGTCACGATAGTGCAGGATATGTGACTTGGTCGGGATTCGTTTGGACGGGCGGGCGCTCATCCCCGGGCTTATCTGTTTTCTGACGACTAGTTATCGCTCGCATACCGTGACATAGCGGGCGAACGAGCCTTTCTTGACGATGCAGCCGTCCGTAATCGTTAAGCCGGCCAGCCGGATCGACGGCTCGATCGGATCGATAGCGATTACGACTACGCGCTGCGCCATTCGCCGGGCGCTGCGGAGCAGGTCAAGCTGCTCGTCCTCGGACAGCTTCGAGCACAAATTGTACGGCAGGTCGAGAATCGCCGTATCGTAGCCGCCCTCCACTTCGCGCATATCCCGCAGCTTGACGACGTCCGGATAGCCGAAATGGCGAAGGTTCTCGCGTGCGCCCCGCACCGCCAGCGGATTGACATCGAAGCCTTCGATGTCCATTCCCATCGACAGCGCCTCGATCAGCACCGTACCGATGCCGCAGCACGGATCCACGGCGCGGACTCCCGCCGGCTGCGGAACGGCGATATTCATGATCGCCCGGGCCACGCGAGTGCTCAGCGCCGTCGAGTACGGACGCGGCCTATCCTTGTGGCGCAGCCATACCGCCGCGTTCTCCGACAGCTCGCCGAAGACCCAGCGATGCTTCAGCTTGGCTAAGCCGAACGTCCGCTTCGGCGTTCGCATCTCCGCCTTCCCGCGCAGCCGGGCCCCGACCTGTCGCTCCAGAGCGCGGCGCTCCTCGTAAGCCGCCGGCTCATCTGCGGGCACATAGATCACCTTGAACGTATCGCCGTTCAGATCGATCCCGCTCGCCCGCTCCGCGACCTCTTCGACCGCAGCTCCTTCGAACATGACGTCGAGGCGCTGCTTCATGAACGGACTCCGGCTGAGGTCCAAACCGAGTTCGCTTTCAATCCAGGGCGAGGCGTCCTGCACACCGAACCAAACGCGCTGCTCCAGCGCGCATAACGAGGCCTCGTCCTCGTGATAAGCGAATGTATATACATAACGAGCTTGCGGCTCCAACATCATCGGCTCCTTCTGGCCGGCCGTACCGGCCGGGAATGCTTCCATTGTATACGAAAGCAGCCGAAAAAGCCCGTTCCTGCCAAGCCAAAAAGGACCTTGCGTTCAAGGTCCTTCCTTCCGTGCCCTTACCGAGAGACCGGTTAGCTTTCGATGATTTCATCCAATTCCGAATCGCTGCGGTTCGCTTCCGCGATAATGCTCTGATCCGTTTCATTCTTGCCTTGGATCGCTTCTGCCGCCTGCGCTTGCCGGTTCAACTGCTCTTCCGTCTGCCCGATGCCGTGGGCGCCTTGATGGTTTCGGCTCGAAGTCATTCGTATCACCTCCGTACATGTAGATGCCGGCTTGCCGGGTGTACAGCTGACTTTTACTATGCACCGTTTCCGGTAATCGTATACAAGAAGGACTTACTTTACCCGAAGGTCATCGTTTATACTAAATAACAAATACCCGATCGTTGCCCAGCCAAATCCGCCCGAGGAGACCATAACCTCATGTTCAATCGAAATCGATCTTGGAGCGCCCCGCTTCCGCTTGCTTTCCTGGCATTATGGGGAGGACTGGCCTTACTGCTGGGGCCGAACGACCTGTATCTATCACGGATGCTGGCGGACACAAGCTCGCAATGGGCCAGGTTCTTTGAAGTTTACGGCGAGCATCCGGCCGTTCTGTTCGCTTGGGCCGGTTCTCACCTCCTGCTCGCTAGTTCGCGCCTGCGTAAAGACGGCTTGTCGTTTACGCTTCGGCTGCCCCTGCTCGCGGCGAATGTGACGGCCGGCTACGCCATCTTGCACATGACCGCAGAACGGGCCTTTCATGTGAAGCCGACCGGCCTACACGCCCTGCTCTCGCTGCTGGCCGTGGCGGCTGCTGCCCTGCTCGTGCAGCGACTGCTCGCCCGCTTGTCGGCGGAGTATCTTGCCCGCTTCGAACGGGCCGCCCTGCTCTCGCTGCTGCTCGTAGCGGCCGAGCTTGCCGCCGTGCATGCGTTGAAGTGGGGGTGGGGCCGCATCCGCTTCCGGGATCTGCTGCCCGATCATTCCAATTTCACCGCCTGGTACTTGCCGCAAGGACCGAACGGCAACCTCTCCTTCCCGTCCGCCCATGCCGCCAACAGTTGGACGATGCTGCTGCTGCCCGGCTATGTCGCCGCCGCAGGCGTCCGCGCCTATTGGCGTTATGCGGCATGGGGCTGCGCCATTGTGTGGGCGTCGTGCACCTCGTTGAGCCGCATCGTCATGGGCGCGCATTATGCAACGGACATCTTGTTCGGCGCCTGCATCACGATCTCGCTATACTGGGTGCTGCACCGAACCTTGGAAGCGGATACGGCGTCTGTTCGTCTCCGGCCCTTTACGCAGCGAAGCGGACTGCCTAAGTAATGTCCAGGCTCGCTACGAAAGATATTACGCATCATCGTTCAGCTATAGGCGCGACAACGACGCCCCCCGGAGCACCTTGGCCTACCCTTGCATCGGCAGCCGGACCGTCACCTTCGTGCCCTCATCGAGACGGCTCTCTACGGTAATATCGCCGTGGTGGTGCTCCACCAGCTGCTTGACCATGAACAGTCCGATGCCCTGTCCGCCTCGCTGCTCGTTCGTTTTCTCATACTTTTGAAACAATCGGCTGAGCTGGTTATCCGTCATGCCGACGCCATAATCCTGCGTGACGAGCACCAGCTGCCCGGTCTCCCTATACGCCTTGAAATCAACCGGCTTGCCCTCGTCGCTGTATTTGATCGCATTGCTGATAATGTTCGACACGATCAGTTTAAAGCCCGTCGCATTGCTCAGCAGCGTCTCCCTCCCATTCAACCGGATCTCGTGGTGCAGCGCGATATTTTGCGTCCTCGCCTTGACCTCCATAATCTCCATCACGTCCAGCAGCAGCTCCTTCGGGACGGTCAGCCTGCGCCGCCAAAGCGCGTCGGTGGTCAGCATTTGCTCCGTGCTGATGATATGGGAAATTTCATTATCGATCAACGCAACGTAGTCGCGAATCGCCTTCAGCTTGTCGCGGTCCTCCTGATCCTGAACCTTGCTCATCAGCAGCGAGGAATAGGCCTTGATAACCGTCAGCGGATTACGAACCTCATGGGAGACAACATGGACAAAATCAAGCTTCTGCCTGTACAAATCCATCTCCGATTCCATTTCCTTCTGTACGGCCAGCGCCGGATAAGTCACGGCATGATTCGATTTATGGTTATAAAGACTCGACAACACCAACTTGTCATCGGTCATCAAGTATGGATGCGTTTTCATAGCTTCCAAAAGAACAGCCGCGTTTACGTTCGAAGCATCATACCCACAAACGGTCACAAACCCCAGCCCGCTCAGTGAAATGTCACAGCCATGTTCATAAGCATGAATCTTCTCCGGCATGTCCGGCTGCTCTTTCCAGCCCACCTGCCCCCACAGCCGCATATCGACCTGATCTTCTAAGTAGGGGGCGATAATTTGGTTCAAATTCAACAAGATCCGGGAGAAATGAAAATCCTCGTGCATGTCATAAAATTCGGTTTGATTGATGTAATGGACGTACTGGCGGATACGTTCATCCGTCACTTCTTGCCGCAGCGCCTCTGTCATCCTCTCAAAATGGTCGGACGTATCGATGATAATAACCCGTTGATCCAGATTGATCCCCATAATAATAAACGAAACGGCATTGCTGATATATTTCTCCGTATCGTTGTAAAAGTACAAAATATGCGAACCGTTCTGCACATGGAACTTGCTCGTAAGAGGTATGCTGCTTTGTCGGGTCATCCGTTTGTTCCTCCAAAAAGTCGTTTCCTGTCATCGCGCATGCGCCGATTCGTCGCGAATCAAGCTCTTGCCGACTGCGATTTCAGAGTTGTTTCGCTGCTTTAGGATCTACTTTCATTATAGCCGTCCCGATCGAAAAGACAATGAAAAATCGTCAATTTTTTCCATCTTCTGTTGATCCTTGCCAAATTGCGCCGCACTTCCTCCACAAATTCCACTTGCCCCTTTTTATCCCTATAGTGGATAATATAAGTAAAAACTGTCGGGAGATCCTGCATGTCAACCACCGCAGAAAAGGAACTGCAACTATACAAAAATGCTTTCTTCTATGATTTCGTAGGAAAATCGATCGTTGACGTTCAGGGCGCATGGATCAAAGTAAGGAAGAAAAATTACTACTTGTCGATTATGGAAGAGGAGCTGCGCCGGATCGAGCAAATCGTAGGCGAGCTGCTCCTGTTGGCCAAGCCGCCCAACGTTCAATTCCGCAAATATAATCTGGTCGATACGATTGAGCAGATCGTCGCCCTCTTGCAAACTCGGGCGATCATGAACAATATCGAGATCGAGTTCCAGCGCCGGGCGGCCGAAACGGAAATATACTGCGACGAGAACCAAATCAAGCAGGTCTTCATCAACCTGATCCAAAATGCGCTCGAAGTCACGCCTGTCGACGGCCGCGTCGCCATCGACATCGATTCTGACGCGGATGGCGTCGCCATTGCGATACGGGACGAAGGTCCGGGGATTCCGGAGGATAAGCTGCGGAAGCCGGGAGAGCCGTTTTTTACGACGAAGGAAAACGGGACCGGCCTCGGCTTGACGGTCAGCTACAATATCATCGAAAATCACGGCGGCCGCATCCAAGTGAACAGCATCGTAGGTCAAGGTACGACGTTCACGATTCGTCTGCCCTTTGAGCCGAAGACATTGGCGGCGGAGCCGCTGTTGACGGGATAGCGCAACGCCAAAAAAACCCCCTCTATCGTTCACGTTACGATGGAGGGGGTTTTGGGTTCATCGTTCCATCCCTTTATTGAAGCGAACGGAACATCATCTGATAAATATCGCCAAGCGCCAGCGCATCGCGCTCCGGATCGATCACGCTCTGCACCCGCATGCCATATAAGAAAGTGACGAACATCATAGCCATTTTCTGCGCATCTACTGACGGCGGAATGACGCCGTTCTCCTGACCAACGCCGATCCACCTGCTGGAGGTGGCTAACGTATGCTCGTAAATGCCGCGTACGAGCCCGGCTACCTTCGGGTTGTCCATTTGCCCGAGCAAATAGATGAAAATTTTGTTGGACACGTCCAGATGCTCGGCACTGCGAGCCATTCCTTCGGCAATCGTCTGCAGCGGCCGGTTGACGCTCGCCGTCTGTTGATCGGCTACCGTTTCGAAAAACTTCACGTTCACTTCTTCCATTCGCGATTTCAAAATTAACCCGAACAGTTCGTCTTTGCCGGAGACGTAGTGGTAGATGGCGCCCTTCGATAGTCCGGAGCGGTCGATGATGTCCTGCAGCGTCGTTTGCCGGCAGCCTTTCTCCCGGATCAGTTGTTCAGCGGTGTCTAAAATGAGCTGAAAGCTCGCGCTTACGGGCGAGGGTTGAACCATAACGTTAATGACCTCCTGCCTGAAGTACATATAAAGCCAGTATATACCGACGGTCGGTTTTTCACAATGCCGTGTCGGCCGATGCCGCTGAACCTTGTCGAATCCCGCCCCGATGAGGGTGGGGGCGATGACGATCCGCCGTCCATAGCGCGTTCAAGTTGTCCGCCGGCGTCCAGATGCCGTTCCGGCCGTAAAACCCGTAGGTCAGCACGAGGATGAGAAACACGAGCAGCGCTTGCTGCAACAGCTTAGTCCCATCCGTCAGCGGTACGGCGAACGAGACGAGCGATACGCCGTAATCGTCGTTGAACCATAGATCGAGCGCCCAGTTATGCGCCGCATGCACGGCGGAGGATATCCAGAGCGAGCCGCTCTTCAAGTAGACGTAGCCGTAACACAGGCCTCCGATGAAATGGATGAGCAGCGGGTACATGTGCAGCCCTTTCGTCGGGATATGCGTCAGCGCGAACAGGAACGAGGCGGCGAGCAGCATCCCGAGCGGGCGCAGCCGGTGCAGATTGGCGAACATGTAGCCGCGATTCAGCACCTCTTCCTGCATGGAGGCGATGAGCCAGCCCAGGAAGCCGTACGCCGCGGCACCCAGGAAGGCCGTGTCGCCCAACTTCTCGAGCCGGAACACGGTGCCTAGCCCGGGCTCCCGGCTTGCCGCCGCGAAGGCGAAGACGATGGCGGTCGTCATCGACGCCGTTACCGCCGCAGCGGCGAAGGCCAGATCCTTGCGGCGTACGGCGAAGCCGAGCCGGAACGGCCGGCCGCGGTCGAGCAGCTTGTATGCGGCGAATACAGCCGCAGTGAGCCAGAGACCGACGAGAACGTTCATAGAAGCGAGAAAAGCGTATTCCGTTCGCACCCTTTCAAGCTGGTCCATAACGGCCAATACGCCGAGAAACGCAAACATCGAGACGAAGTAGGCGACAATGGCCATACTGATCCGTGCAAACGGGTTGAAGCGTGGGGACATAGATTTATACTCTCCTTTAAAGTGAAGTTCGCGCAGGGCGCCGCCGATTGACCGTACAAACTTTTCTTTTCCGCCCCAGATACAGACCGTCGGTCGGTTTGTTAATAAGTTCAGTATACATACCGACCAACGGTCTGTCAAGGGGCACAATAACCGCCCTCCGTCAAGCGCCGTCATTTTGCCGCACGGCGTTGCCGCTGGGCAACGATCGGGTACAAGCCGTACAGCCCGCTTCACTCCTCAAATCAAACAATCGCACCTCGCTTAACGGATGACATCCGGCAAGCGAGGTGCGATTAAAGAGATGCCAAGCTTATTTATCCTTGAAGTGCATCGTGAAAAAAGCATCGTTCAGACGCTTCCACTGTTCGTCGGTCTTGACCGCATCATTCAGACGCAAGCGGACCGTGTACACAATGCCGTGCTTCTCGAACACGTACTCGTTCTGCGTGTAAGGCACGTTGCGGCTCTTGTATTGCGTCGCGTATTTCTTCACATCGGTATCAAACAGCTTCTCATCCGTTACCGTGTATTTGTAGTTGGCGTCCGTTTCGGCGCTTTTCTTGTAGTCCTGCTCCAAGCTGTTCACCTCGTCCTGGAGGTCGCTGGAATCGTCGGCGGTAATCGTGAAGCTGCCGCCCTCGAAATGGAACGTCTTCCTATCCGAGCCGCTCTCGTCGTCGTAACCGCCGGTCCAATCTTCCGGCGCTTTCACGGAGTACCGGTATTTTTCGTTGGTGTATGTCGATGTTCTGTTCAGGTCGAGCAGATCGTCTTCGTCTTGGATAAAACCGAGCGAAGGGTTGGTCGCTTCTTTCGGGAAATGGATCGATTTCTTCAAATCGGCTATCACTTCATTCATTTCCTCTTGATTCGCGTCCTCCGGGTAGGTCGTTATCAATTCGTACTTGTATTTGTCTTTGATCAAGTAAATGACGTGCATATGCTCCCATTTATCGCCCATCGTATAGGAGTAGCGGTTCTCGATGGCGGCGACGTCGGCGATTTCGGTCTCTTCAGCGCCCTTCACCTTCCGGTAGTCGGCCACATATCGATCCGTAAACCGGCTTTCCTCGCGGTTAGCCCATGCCTTCAACGTATCGCCGGAAGCGGCTGACGTCACTTGAACCGATAACGATTTCTCCTCGTCCTCGCTTCGGTAGGTCAGTCCCCCGCCCCATTCGCGGCCGCTCCACTCCGCCGGTACGTCGAACATGAGACCATACGGCGTCGTAACCGTGTCTTGGGTCTGATAGACGGAGATGTCTTTGAGCCCGCCATTGTCAGCGTCATACGAAAGCACGAACGAATCGAGCAAATCGTTATAGCTGTTGCGCTTGAAGCTGTTGTTGTACAGTTCCCCGCTCTTGACAGCCAGTGTGATGTAGAAAATTTTATCAGCCTTCTGATAAGCCCGAACCTGATAAAACTGGTCGCCGAACTCGCGTTTGCCGATTAATTTCGCATAGTTGTCCGGCTCCTGCTCGACATATTGCTTCTCCAGTACGGTGTTGCCGTATTGGTTGTCACTCAGCTTGCGCAGCAGGCCAAGCGGCGACAGATCGACGCTTTGCTTCTCCTGGATGTTGATGTTGATCGCGAACTCTCCCTTGGAATCGGCGAACGATACGCTTTCGCCGTCGGAGGATTGATCAACCTTGATCAGTCCCGCCGGATACTTCATTGACCAGCCGTAGTGGCTGTCGCCGATATGCGTCTTGCCTTGGTCCGCATCGATATAAGAGCCGTCCGCCTCTTGCTCCGGCGAAGTCGCGCTGGACTCGTCCTCGCCAAGCGTCAATTCGGCGACCTTCTGCCCGGCGGCGTTCTGCAGCTTCAGCTTCACCTTCTGCTCCGGCAAAAATTTCTTTAACGCCTCATTATATTCCACAAGCGTTCTTGTCTTGGCTTCTTCGATCGCCATCAAGACGTCGCCCTGCTTCACGCCCGCTTTCGCCGCCGGTGAATCCGGCTCCACATACGTCACTTCCAGCCCGTTGCCGGACGGAATGCCGACGACCGCCTCCCAGCTCTCGCCAAGCTCGACGCCAAGATACGGACGTTTCACCTTGCCGTATTTAAAGAAGTGGTCGAGCACGTGCTGCACCGTATCGATCGGGATGGCGAAGCCCAGACTGTCGACGCCGTACTCTACGTACTTCAGCGTATTAATGCCGATCACTTCGCCCTTCAGGTTGACGAGCGCCCCGCCGCTGTTGCCCGGGTTGATCGCCGCATCGGTTTGAATGAGCTGATATTTCGATTGCACGGAACGCTCCATGCCGCTGACAATTCCATACGTAACCGAATTGCGCAGCGTGAAGGACAGCGGCGTGCCGATCGCCATGACCGGCTCGCCGACCTTAATGTCGGTCGGGCTGGCGAACGTGGCGGCGGACAATCCGGTCGCTTCGATCTTGACGAGCGCCAAGTCGCTCTCCTCGTCGTAATGGGTCGTCTTGCCCGTATAGGACTTGCCGTCGGAAGTGACGACCGTTATGTTATGCATATCTTTGACCACGTGCGCATTCGTTAAAATATATCCGTTGCTTCGAACGACTACGCCGGTGCCGTGCGCCAGATTGTAACGGCTCGATTGCCATACCTTCTTGCTGTCCGTCGGCTTGCCGATGATGGCAACCACCGAGGATGTCGTTTTGTCGATGACGGCCGGGATGACGCCGCGATCCTCGGCAGCTCCGGCGTAAGCGGCAGGCGCCGACAACGTCGCCAGGATAACCGCGGTTGCGGTCGCTTTTACCACTTTGTTGCGGATGGTTCTGAGCTTTTTCATTCGTTGGTTTCTCCCCACGCCCATATAAATATACAAATCATTTCCATTTATACTAAAATCTATCACACTCGCGAAATCGTTTGCAAGATATATATAAAGAAAGAACGGAGGCCGATGCTTGCCGTCATGGCTTGTCTAACGCAAGCCGCCAAACGAAGAGGCTGCCCCCTCAGTGAAAGCTGGAGGAACAGCCTCTTGATTGAACCGTTTAAGCTTCGCCGGCCGCGGGCGGTGTGAACGTGCGCTGGGCGAGTTCGGCGTCCAGCATGTAGAACGCGTTGCTGTCCTTATCGATGCGGCGCAGCTTCTGAATGATGCTATCGAACGTTGCTTCTTCCTCCACCTGCTCGTCGATAAACCATTTCAGGAAGTTGATCGTCGCATGCTCGCGGTCGTTCCAGGCCGAATCCGATAAAGCGTAGATGCGCTTCGTGACCTCCTGCTCGTGGGCGAAGGCATGTTCGAATGTATCAAGCATCGACGTGTACTCGTTTGGCACGTCAGGCATGCCGGTTACCAACGCGCGTTTGCCGAGCGTATTGATAAAATGGAAAATTTTCATTGCGTGGAACTTCTCTTCCTCCGCTTGAACGATGAAAAAATTCGCAAACCCGTCGAAGCTTTCCGACGAGCAGTAGGCAGCCATGGCCAAGTAAACTTGAGACGAATAAAACTCGAAGTTCATTTGATCGTTTAATTGCGCGAGTAACGGTTCTTTTAGCATGTGTTCACGCCCTTTATCCGAAAGTTATGCGCGGGTTATTGTGCGACGGCAGACGAATGTTTATCCGCACACGCCGATTCAGGCTCTTCGAACCGCGCAGGATTGCGTCCTATTTTATCATGTTCCATGATCTTCCTCAACCGGGCAACCGCCTAATCAGGTGCTCTGACACTGCGCCGGGGGATAAGAAAGTTTATTTGGGGTAATTTAGAAAGGAGTCTAGGTATCAGCTGCCTGCGGGGTTCAGGAACAGGACGTCTGCACCGAAGCCAAGCGCAAGCGCTTATACTCGGATGTTTTTGATGATGGACGGACTGGCGTTAGGTGTCAGCATGCGTCGCGACATCAGCACCAATTATTACCGCCTGATGCTTGAAGTTAGTAAATTTGCCGAAAATGGAGCCGAGATTATGATGAATAACCGATGGCTGGAGAAGCCGCCCAGCGCTGTTGACCGTAAAGCTTTAGCACGTTTGTAAGTACGAGACGCGTCTCTATGCCAAAAAAAATCCCTCTCGAATCTTTATTTTGGTGTATCGCCTTCCCCGGTTTCGGCCAATTTCTAAATGGACAGTACTTCAAAGGTATCATCCTCATCGCGCTTGAGTTCGCCATCAATATGGGGGCGAATCTGAACACAACGATCATCGAGAGCTTTCAGGGCCGAATTCAGCTATCAATCGAGCATACGGACTATCAGTGGCTGATGTTTTATCCTTGCGTATACATGTTCGGCATTTGGGACGCGTACAAACATGCTGGAGGAGGAAAATCGCCGAATGCCACATTTCCGTTCGTCTTTTGCGCCTTCTTCGCTACGGTAGGCGTGGTGTACTCCCCGAACTTCCGAATTGCGGGCGTGCTGCTCGGACCGGTATGGCTGCCTATGCTGTTCGCCTTCATCGGCGTCTTCTTCGGCCTGGGGATCAAGCGCCTGCTGGATGGCAAGGCAAAAGGATCCGCTTAGACAAAACGGATCCTCTTCCTGCTTAGTTGACGACATTCACCACAATTGTCGTTTTCTTCTTCGCGTAGGTGACCGTAACGGTCGCTTTTCCTTTGCCCGTCGCCTTGATGGTACCGTCTTTCACGTCCGCTATTCGAATGTTCGTGGAAGACCAGAGCCCTTCGACCGTGACATCCTCTTCGGTTCCGTCAAAGAAGGTAGCGACGGCTTTCATTTGCAGCGTTTCGCCCTTCTTCATCTCCACGGCAACTTCATTCGTCTTCAAATATTTAAGCTTGTCGACTTCTACAGGAATGCTCACGGTTTTGCCCCCGAACGAAACAAGTACCGTCGCCGTTCCCGAATCGACCGCCGTAACCCATCCGCCCGCTACATCGACTATTTTATAACTGCTGGATCTCCATACGCCCTGATCGGTTACATCCTTCTTCGTGCCGTCAGACAGCAGAGCGGTTAACGTAATTTGAACCGACTGCCCCTTCTTGGTCGAAATGAACTTCCTGTCGACTTCCAGCGACTGAACGACCCCGATTTCCACCGGAATCGACACCGTCTTGCCCCCGAAGGCCGCCGTAATGGTCGTCTTGCCGCGGGATACCGGCGTGACAACGCCGTTCACGACTTGAACGACCTTCTCATCGCCGGACTTCCATTCCGCCTCGGCGGTGACATTCTTGCTCACTCCGCTTCCGTCCGTCGCGGTCAGCGCAATGACCTTCGTTTCGCCCAAATCGAAAGCGAGCATGGAAGGAGCAGCCGTCAGCTTGTTAGCCGTATCCACTTGAACCGTCACCGTAACGGATTTACCGCCAAAGCTGCCGGTAACCTTGGCTTCGCCTGCGCCCTCAGCCGTAATGACGCCTTGTTCGACCGTCGCCGCATTCGCGTTCGAGGTGCTCCATTGCGCGTCCTGCACAACGTCGAGGCTCGTCCCATCCGTATACGTTGCCGTCAGCTTGATCGTGTAAGCCTCATGCTTCTTCAAGATCAACAGCGTCTTATCGGCCGTTAACGTCTTCAAGACGCCGACCGATACGGGAATCGCAATCGATCTTGTCCCGAATTGCGCCTTAATCGTCGTAGCGCCGGTGCCGACGCCGGTAATGAGACCGCGTTTAACTTCGGCGATGTCGGCCGCTGCAGTTGACCATTCCGCCCTGGACGTGACGTCTTCCTCGCGTCCGTCGGCATAGACGGCTTTCAGCGTCACCTGTTCGGACGAACCCGCTTGAAAGTTGACCGCCTTCACGCTTGGAACCAGCTTGGTCGGCACATCGACCGAGAGGTCCAGGGACACGCTCTTGCCGCCATACTTCGCCGTAATGGTCGCCCGACCGGCTTTATAGGCGGTTATTTTCCCTCCCGAAACATCCGCGGTCCCGGCGCTGTCGGATTTCCACTCGGCTTGTCCGGTGACGTCTTCTTCCGTCCCGTCCGCGTAAGTAGCTTGCAAGGTGACTTGCTCGGATTCTCCAGTTTTCAAGGCAAGATCTTCCTTGCTCAGCTCCAGTCTGCGCGGTACGTCGACATCAACTCGCGTCGTCACCGTCTTGTTCCCGTACTTCGCGGATACGGTCGCTTCCCCGGATTCATTGGCGCTAAGCTTCCCTTTGATGACATAGACGACGTCTTCGTCGGTCGAAGACCACTCCGCCCGGCCCGTAATGTCTTCCGAGCTCCCGTCGGGATAAGTCGCCACCAGCTTCAGCTGCTCCGTCGCATTCTTCTTCATGAACAGGCTCTGCTGATCGAGGGCGATCTTCATGGCTTGATCGACATCGACCTTGATCGTCGTCGACTTGGTCCCGTAAGCCGCTTTAATCGTCGCTTGGCCCGGGCCGTATCCGGTGATTTTACCTTTAATGACGTCGGCCACCGTCTCATCATCCGACTCCCAGTCCGCTTTATCCGAAACATCCTCTACCGAACCGTCCGGGTAGGTAGCGAACAGCTTGACGGATTCCGTTTCGTTCAACAGCAAGGAGACTTGCGTTTTCTCCGGATCCACCCGTTTCACGATCTCAACATAGACCGGCACGGTTACCTGCTGATTGTTATATTTGGCCGTAATACTCGTGCTTCCGGAGCTTTGCCCCGTCACGTTGCCATTGACGACCGTCGCAATCGAACCGTTATCGATGTTCCAATCGGATTTGGCCGTTACGTCTTCGGAGGTTCCGTCGTCGTAATAAGCCGTCAATTTGATCTGCTCCGATTGTCCCTGCCGAAGCTCGATGAGCTGCTTATCTTTAATTAAAGAACGGACCCGCTTCGTCACGTCCACGTTGACAATGACGGTCTTGCCCATATAAGTGGAGGTGATAACCGCCTTTCCTTCTTTCTTTGCGGTCACGGAACCGGCGTATACCGAAGCCACGTCCGGATCTCCTGAATTCCACTCCGTCTTCACAGTAACGTTCTCCGTCGTGCCGCTAACGTAAACGGCGGTAGCCGTTAAGGCCGCGGTGGCCCCCACTTCCAGGGACAGCTCGTTCTTATTCAGCACCAGGCTCGATATTTGTTCCTGCGCCCGTACGCTCACGCTTCCAAAAGCGCTGGTCGCCACTACAAATCCAAGCAGAAGCATTAACAATCTGGTCATGCGAACACGCAATTGCTTCATCTTTCGCGTTTTCTCCTCTCCACGATTTGGTAAACCCGCCTCATCTATTATCGTCAGCCGCCGAAGGAACCTTTAGCTTTTTCCTCACTTCTTCCGAAATTTCAGCAAACTTTCAGTTTTCGACACCCCGTATGCTTATGGACGTTTAACGTTGACATGGAAGGTTGCTGCGTGGAATATGCTGTACCAAGCGCATTTTGCGGCGCCGCCGCAGGATGATTTTCCTTCAAAGGAGAAGGTTGCATGCAAATTCACGTGATTCAACCCGGACAATCGCTCTATCAGTTATCCCAAACGTATGACGTCCCCGTGCAAACGATCGCCGAAGCGAACGAAATCGACACCGCCAGCACGCTGGTCGTCGGTCAGGCGCTCGTCATCCCGATGGTGGGCCAATATTATTGGGTTCATCAAGGGGACAGCCTGTTTAAGATCGCCCGAACGTACGGCATAACGCCGGAAAGACTCGCAGCCGTCAACGGGATCAGCGTCAACCAGCCGCTTACCGTCGGCCAGCGGCTCTATATTCCTCCGGCGCCTCGCCGTCAGGCGGAAATCAACGCCTACATCGAGCCTCGGGGCGACAGCGTCTCCCCCGCCCTGACCCAGGCGGCGCGCGAGACCGCCCCGCATCTGACGTACCTCGCCCCGTTCAGCTTCCGCATTCAGCGGGACGGCACCCTCCTTGCGCCGCCGCTGGGCGAGCTGCCGCAAATCGCGGCCGAACAGAAGGTCACGCTCATGATGGTGGTTACGAACCTCGAGAAAGACCAGTTCAGCGCCGAGCTCGGCGAAGCCGTACTGAACAACGAAGACTTGCAGAGCAAGCTTCTCGCCAACATCATCGCCACCGCCAAACGGCTGAACTTCCGCGACATTCATTTCGACATCGAACATCTGCGCCCGCAGGACAAAGAGGCGTACAACCGCTTCCTGAGGAAGGCGGCCGAGGCGATTCACCGCGAAGGGTTCCTGATCTCGACCGCCCTCGCCCCGAAAACAAGCGCAGCCCAAACCGGCGAGTGGTACACCGCCCATGACTACAAGGCCCACGGCGAGATCGCCGATTTCGTTATCATCATGACGTACGAATGGGGCTACAGCGGCGGCCCGCCGATGCCCGTCTCCCCGATCGGTCCGGTGCGCCGGGTCCTGGAATACGCCCTCACGGAAATGCCCGGCTCCAAAATTATGATGGGGCAAAACCTATACGGCTACGACTGGACGCTGCCCTACGTTCCAGGCGGGGCCTATGCGAAAGCGGTCAGCCCGCAGGAGGCCATCCGTCTAGCCCGGGCTAACAAGGCCCGGATCGAGTACGATGCGAAGGAACAAGCGCCTCATTTTTCGTACTGGGATGCGAACCGGAAACAGCACGTCGTCTGGTTCGAGGACGCGCGTTCCATCCAGGCGAAATTCAACTTAGTGAAAGAGCTGGAGCTGCGGGGAGTCAGCTACTGGAAGCTGGGCTTGAGCTTTCCTCAAAACTGGCTGCTGCTTGAGGATAACTTTACGGTGGTCAAAAAACAGTCGTCCACATAAGCGGCTTGCCGGCGACTACAATGCGCCCGCCTGCGGCGTGGCGATGGTGCGGGCCACCGCCATGCGCTGACGCTTGGCGGTGGCGGAGACGTACACCGCCAAGCTGCAAAAAAAGGCACGAACCTCCTCGGTTCGTGCCTAGTCGTCGCTTTGCAGCCGCTTCATGAAATCTTCGGCTGCGCTGTAGCCCTGCTGACGCAAGTACCAGTTGTTGGCTGCCGCCTCCACCAATCCGGCCACGTCGCGTCCGGGCTGCAGTTGGATTTCGATATGCGGAATGCGGATATCCATGTACTCGGTAAACTTCGGCTCCAGCTCCAGCTCGTTGTTGAGCGCGTGATCCTGCCATTTCGTCAGCTCGATATCGAGCACGATCCGCGTCTCGTCCTGGAACGCCTTGCGTCCGTACAGCCGCGAAACGTTAATAAGCCCGATGCTGCGCAGGGCAAGGAACTCCTTCGTCTTGCCGTTATGCGTGCCGAGAATCGTCTCGGGTCCGATTTTCTTCAGAACGACGATGTCATCGGCCACCAGCCGGTGTCCCCTCCGAATGAGCGTATGCGCAGTTTCACTCTTGCCGACGCCGGACTTGCCGCGCAGCAGTATACCGATGCCCGACACGTTGACGCATACGCCGTGCACGGCAATCTCCTGCGCCAAAGCTTTGGTCAGATAAGCGTCGACAAGCTCGATGAATCTGGACGACGGAAGCGGCGTGCGGAGCAGCGGAATACCTTCTTCCTCGCAATACTTCTTCAAATATTTCAACCCTTCCTGATTGCGGGTAACCACAAAGCAAGGCGGGTGATATTTCACGATATTGCCGATGTGCAGGTTGCGTTCTTCTTCGCTAAGCGTATGCAAGTAAGTAATTTCTTTGCTTCCGAGCACCTGCACATGCGCATGCGGGAAGAAATCGAAATACCCGACAAACTCAAGGCCCGGCCGGTGCACCCTCCCTTTGGGGATGACGGCGTTTAATTTATGGCTTCCCGCCAGCACTTCCAAGGAGAAGCGCTCGACCAAATCCTGAACCGTTACCGATTTCATACAGCTTCTCTCCTTTAACCAGGTCATTCAACGTACTAGTTCTACAGCTTCAAGCCGATTCCTCCCTGCAAAGAAAGCATTTCCATGACAATTGGGCTCCGCTTCGCGCTTACACGCCATTCGTCTGGTGCAGCTGGCGGTTCCCTGCGAAGGAAAGAGCCGTTTTTGCATTTATATGTCATATTACCTAACCTTAATAACCTGGGCTTACTCCGCCCTTTGTATAAAATTACAAATCCAGCACCTTTTATTGTTAAAAAAAACAAACTCGTCCGAATTTTCTAGTTCCACACTCCCTCGACCGGTATATGTATGTTATATTTTATGACATAAAAGACGGGGGGAGCTTGACTATGAAATCGAAGTCATCGTTTAAGGCATCCAGCCTTCAAAGTTTGTTCGTGCCCGGCATGTTCGTGATGAACCGACTGCGTTATTTGTATAAATTCATCTTGATCGGGAGCGTCTTCTTCATTCCGATTGTGATTTTGATGCTGCAGTTGACTGGCGAAGCGAACCGGAATATCCGGTTTGCGGAGCAGGAGAAACAAGGGGCTCTTTTTCTCAAGCCGCTGGAGAGTCTATTTACCGATCTGGGACAATACCGCCTTGCGGCATTGGGGAACACCATCGGAACACCCCCGACAAAGGAGAGACTTCAAGAGCTGGAGGCCCGCATCGAGCGCTCCCTCGAAGCTCTGGACCGGCTTGCGCTTCAATACAAGGACGAGCTGCAAGCGACCGAAGTCGTCGCCGACATCTCCGCAAGCTGGCGGGAGCTCAAAGCGGTATCGGACGGCTCCAGCCCGACCAAAACCGATGAAACCCATAAGAAGCTGGATGAACGCTTCGTACAGCTGATCGATACGGTCAAAGTGAACTCCAATCTGATTCTCGATCCACAGCTCAGCTCCTACTACTTAATGGATTCCATAACCTCCACTTATCCTTCGCTGCTCGCCAAATTGAATCAAGCTGCGGCCATCGGCATGGAAGTCAGCAGCAAGACGCGTTTCTCAAACTCTGCGCAAAAAGACGAGCTGCTCCTGGCGATCGGGGAAGTCGACAAGCATCAAAAGACGCTTGCCAAATCCATCATAACCGCAGCCAAAACCGAGCCCGCTTTGCTCGAATCCCTCGTGAAGGAATTGAGCGAAAGCGAGAATGCAGTCGTTCAGTTTAACGATCTGCTGCATGTGCAGCTGATTAACAATGCGTTTATCATTGTGGAGCCGGAGAAGGTCCGAACGCTCTATGAGGCGGCCGTCACCGCCAGCGAGAACCTGTACGCGAAGGAGATGGGCCTGCTGGTCCAGCAGCTGGACCAGCGGATAGCGAAGTATCACGCGACCAAGACGTTCTCGCTCTGGACCGTAGTTATCGTCCTCCTGTTCATCGCTTATTTATTCTTCTCCTTTACCCTTTCCTTGCAGCGAAGCATCCGGCAATTAGGCGAGGTCTCGCAACAATTGGGCGAAGGCCGCTTAACGGTCAGAGTCCCCGTGGAGACGAAGGACGAATTCAGATATGTCATGAACGCCTTCAATGCGCTCGCCGATTCGTTCCTGCAGGTTGTACAAGAGGGCAGGCACGTTTCCAGAACGACCTTGTCCGCTTCCGAACAGTTACACGCGATCAGCACGTCAAGCACGGAGTTAACGAACAAGATCTCCCAGGCCTTCAAGGAAGTCGTGGCGGGGGCCGAAGTTCAAGTACAAGCCGCGCAAGAAACTTCCACTGCGATGAATGAAATGTCCGCCGGCGTGCAAAAAATCGCCGAATCCTCGTTCGTCGTTGCGGAGACGGCCGCTCACGCCGCCGAACAATCGGATAAAGGCCGCCTTGTTGTCGAAGACGCCATCCGGCAGATGAATCGGATTAAAGATAATGTGGCCGGCACGTCGGTGACGATCCGGCAGCTGGCGGAATTAACCCTTCAGATTGACCGCATTCTCAAAGTCATACGTGACATCTCCGAACAGACCCGGTTGTTGTCGTTGAACGCCTCCATTGAGGCGGCGCGTGCCGGAGAGCACGGCCGTGGCTTTCAGGTCGTCGCCCTGGAGGTGAAGAAGCTGGCCGACGGCTCCACCGAGGCAGCCAAGCAAATTGCCGGATTAGTCGCGGAAATTACGCGCAGCTGCCGTAACGCCGTCGACCGAACCGAGCAGGATGCCTCGGAAGTTGACAAAGGCGCCGTCGCGATGGGCAATGTGGGGACGATCTTCGCCATGCTCGTAGGCGCTGTCAGTCAAGTATCCGAGCAAATCCAGGAAGTGTCCGCCGTCGCCGAGCAAATGTCGGCCGGAACCGAGCAAGTATCCGCATCCATGGAGGAAACGGTCCGCATCTCCCGTCATTCCACCCGGCACCTCCAGCAAGTAGCCTCGGCCAATGAAGAGCAGTTGGCTTCGATGCATCGCATTTTCCGCTCGGCCGAAACGCTCCAAACGTCTTCTCAAGAACTGCAGCGCTTGCTGGATGGGTTTAGAATATAGGCTGCATACGAAGAACCTTAACCCTGCTGATGTTTCGCGGGGTTAAGGTTCTTTGCTGCCGCAGTAAATGGAGATACAAGCTAAACTTATCGTTAGTCCAAAGGGGATTCGCACGCATGCCGGATATGACGGAGATTCATTACGCGGTGGCCGGCATCATCATCGGTGCCATGTAACATCGCCGGGGGCTTCTGTAAGCTGAAGGTGTCTGTTCCTAGACTGGCGAGGCGCCTTATCCGGATTGAACCGGCTACGAGGCAGCCTCGCTTAACGGCAATCTAACCGTCACCTCGGTGCCTTGGTACAGAACGCTCGCGATCTCGATTTCGCCGGCGAAATGGTCGATCAATTGCTTCGCCATGAACAAACCGATCCCTTGGCCGCTTTTTTCATGGTTCATTTTCTCATACTTGCGGAACAGCTTATGGGTCTGTTCTTCGCTCATCCCGATGCCTTGGTCGCGTATGACCAGCACGACTCGCTTCCCCTGAACACCGGCCTTGAACCAAACCGTGCCGCCCTCATGACTGTATTTAATCGCATTGCTCAGCAGATTGGAGATGATAAGCTTCAACCCGATCGCATTCCCGAGTATCGTCTCACCGCCGAGACTGCATTCGCTGTGCAGCGCGATAGCTTGCGTACGGGCTTTCGTTACCATCATAGGCAGCACCTCGCAAACGATAGGCGCTACCGCGATTTTCGATTTCACCCACAGCGATTCCGACGACAGCATCTGTTCCGTGTTGATAATATGCGTAATTTCATTATCGATAACGTCCACATAATCGATGATCGCCTGCAGCTTCGCTTGGGCGGACCGATCTTCTTCCCTGTTCTGCAGCAAGGTCGCGTAAGCTTTAATCACCGTCAAGGGATTGCGAACCTCGTGCGAGACGACGTGCGCAAACTCCAGCTTCTGCTTGTATAAATCGACTTCCGATTGCATTTGGGTATGTACGGCAAGCGAAGGGAACAGCACCGTTTTTCCTTTTTGGTTATAAAAGGTCGATTTCGCCAAGCTGGTATCGGTCATGACGTACTCATGGCTCTTCAGCATCTCGTTCTGCACGTTGGCCGGCACATGGCGCCCATCATACACGCACACTCCGAGAATCCCCCACTCGCTCAAGGACGTATCGCAATGACACTCATACTTCCGCAGCTGCTCCAGGATGTCCGCCTGGTCCTGCCAATAGACATGACCCCAAGACCGCACCGTAAGCAGGCGATTGACAAAGGGCTGGAACAACTCTTCCAGGCTTTCCAAGATCAGCTTTACATGAAACGCCCCGTACTTGCCGTAAAACTCCCGGTGATCGAAAAAATGGATATGCTCGAACTCCTTCTCTTCGATCACATCGGTTAAACGCTCGTAGATGAGCCGCTGGTTGTCGAGACTATCGATAAGCACGATTTCCTGCCCTTGCCGAAGTCCGGTACGAACAAACGCCACGGCATTGCTCAGGTAGCCCTCATAAGATTCGTAAAAATATAGGATGTGCGCCCCATTCGAAACGTCAATTTGGTCCGTTAATGAAATCGATGCCATCGCCATCTTACACACTCCCGCCTGCCGCTAGTCCACAAGTTAATGGTGTTGATTTCTTACATTCGACGTTACAAATAATTATCCTTTATCTGGATGGGACTGATTCTGGGCTTGTCCCCGTTCCCGCGTATAGTAAGCCTCGATCTTCTTGCTGGCCCATAACGAAGCGCCGATAAACAGCAGCACGTAGACGATTTGCGCCGGATTGCGGATATACCGCTCCAGGTCGTAACCGATATAGGAAACGTAGAACACCATAATGGCTTTGCCGAACAGGATCGCGATCAAGAACGAACGCAGCCGCATTCCTGCAAGGCCGGCCGCCATATTAACGACCACGAAGGGGCCTACGGGAAACAAACTTAACAGAAACACATAACCGAACGCGTTCCGGCGAACCCATCTCATGCTTCGCTCCACCTTCGGGCGGCGGGCCCACTTCTCCAGGTATGGATGTCCGGAGATTCGGCGCACGAGCTGGAAAGTCACCAGGCAGCCGCTCACCATGCCGAGCCAGGAATAGAAGAAGCCGAGCCATAATCCGTACACCGCAGCGTTCACGCCAACAATGACGATCGTAGGCAAGGGCGGGATGAAAGATTTCAGGAAGGTCAAAAGTATACCGGGGAGAGGCCCCAGGCTACGGTAACGTTCCAGCAAATCTTTGAGGTTATCCTCGGTCAAATAAGAGATCATATCCCAGGCTCCTTTTCAAGAACTCGTTAAAAAATGCGTTATTTTATTATACGTTGAACCGGATCGAATTGAATAGCGGGAAAAAAAATACGATGGCGAGTAAAAAAAAGCCTGACCCAGTTAACGGTCAAAGCTTTTATGAACGGAGCCGGAAGCGATCATCGCCCAATTTTCACGAAAATCTGTATGTCTGTGGATATGTTGATATCGACATGAAAACTTATGCACAGCAAGCGATTGCCGCTTGTGGGCTTTGTGTATAACCCTGTGGATAAACATCGTTATCAGCACGGTATCCCTCCCGAGTCCGCCGGCCCGGATAAGCTCATCGAATCAGGAATCCCGATCATCAACAACGCCAATAAGCGAGGTTAAATGAACGGCTTAATACTGGAAATAAACCACTTTCATCTCGGTATAAAATTCTTTGTTCGAGCTTCCGATCGAGTACGCGCCGAAGCCGGATTGCTTCACGCCCCCAAACGGCATATGGGCCGCGCTTGCCGTGCCATGATTGATATGCACCATGCCGCTTTCCACCTGATCGGCAAAACGGTAAGCCGAGGATAGATTTTCAGTAAAAATGGCTGCCGCCAATCCATATTCGACCGAATTGGCGATCTCAAGAGCTTGCTGCTCGCTTTCCACCGAAATGATGACAATCGGGGATTTCAGCCCCTCCAGACCGGACTGCCTGCAATTGTAAGCATGATGATTTCTCTTCCCATATATCCATAACTTTGGTTATAATTTCTTAAGTGCTCACAATACGTTCACAGGAGATGGTTCGATGGAACTAGCGTTTCACTTTAGCAGATGGCTACATATTGTTGCGGGTTTTTTGGCGTTACTCGTATTTTGGATCCCGATTGTCACGAAGAAGGGCGGAAAGACGCATAATCGGATCGGCTGGATTTATGTATACGCGATGACCATCGTCTCCATTAGCGCTTTGTATATGGGGATTTTTCGCATTTTCCTGGACCCGGCCAGCGATCAGGACCGCATCTCCTTCTCATGGTTCTTAATCTTTATCTCGATCCTGAGCGGAGCCAGCGCCTGGTACGGCATTCGGGTGCTTCGCTTTAAACGGCGGCAGGAGAAGCACCGCAACGTATGGGATTTGATGTTCCCTATCCTGTTATTGCTCTCCGGAGCCGGCATCAGTATTTACGGGTTTACAATTGCTTTCCCCTTGCTGCAATACTTCCCGCTCCTCGGGGTTTTCCTCGGCGTAACCCATCTTCTGTATTGGTTAAAGGCGCCCCGATTAAAAATGCATTGGGTCATGGAGCATATTGCCGGCATGCTCACCTGTTGTATCGCGACCATTACGGCCTTCACCGTATTCGGCGCTCCCAAGCTGCTGCAAATCCAATCCGTCAGCACCATCCTGTGGTTTATACCGACGATCGTTATCGTTCCTTTACTGATCGGGTTCTCCAATTACTATAAGAAGAAGTACAATCCGCCGAAGAACCGGGCCACCCTTGAACGGTAGCAACGCCCCCGTCACGGATAACCATTCCGGGCCGTTCCACACGAAAGCGCGCTGACCTCAAACGGTCAGCGCGCTCGCTCCTAAAGCTGTATGGCTGTCCTTACACAATATCGAGAGGAACTTTTCTGGAGGGCTTGGGAAAGACGGCATCCAGTCTTTGCAAGTCTTCTTCCGTTAACTGAACGAGGCCTGCCGCCGCATTCTCAAGCACATGCTCTTCCGTCGATGCCTTAGGTATGGCTATCGCATCTCCGTTTCGGATACACCATGCCAAGAGAAGCTGCAGCGGCTTGATATGATGCCGATCGGCGATGTCCTTGACCACTTCGTTCTCCACCAGCCCTTTTCTTAAAGATCCCGCCTGCGCCATAGGACAGTAGGCCATGATCGGCATACGGTGTTCTCTTTGCCAAGGCAGCAAATCATATTCAATGCCGCGGGAACCAAGGTGATAGAGTACTTGATTCGTTACACAATGCGAACCTTTAGCCAACGCGGACAGCTCTTTCATATCGGCCGTATCGAGGTTCGAGACGCCCCATCTCCGTATTTTTCCCGCTTCAACCAGTCTTTCCATGCCTTCTATCGTTTCGCTTAAAGGAACGCTGCCTCTCCAGTGAAGCAGGTACAGGTCGAGGCGGTCCGTCTTTAATCGTTTCAGGCTGTCTTCACAGCTTTTGGCTATTCGGCCCCGTCCGGCATTATGCGGATACACCTTGGAAACCAGAAATACGCGATCCCTTATGCCTTCGATCGCTTCCCCGACCAGCGACTCGGATCTTCCGTCACCATACATTTCCGCGGTATCGATCAAGCTCATGCCAAGCTCCACACCGAGTCTTAAGGTTTTCATTTCTTCCTGCCTTTTGGAAGGCTCGTCTCCGATAAACCAAGTGCCTTGACCGAGTCTGGGCAATACGGTTCCGTCCGGAAGCGTAACGGTACGCCCGGCGTTCGCACTTTTTATATTTTCGATTTGTTCCCGGCTGATTTTAGCCACAGGCTCCATCTCCTTCATCCGTTCATTTGCGGTATTTTTCCCCTAAAACGGCATCCTAAACCTTCCCTCTCCAGCCAATCACGATCATATTTCACCAAATCGAGCCATCGACACCCGGACTTCACTCCCCTTGGTTTGTAAGCATCGGATTCGTAAACAGAACCCATCGCCCTAAACGTATTTTACAATAACCAAGGCCCGGATGCCGGTAAATCTTGGTGGATCCATGTACGCCGGGCCGGTATCCAGAAATACCGGAATTCATGCAAAAAAGGAGCCCGAACCGAGTGCCTTCGGCCGAACCCCTTGTCTGATCGATTTGCCAACGCTCCACTAGCCGGTTAAGCATGGATGGTGGGCTGCATACATGCCAGCATCGGCTGATGAACGAAGCCATTGCTCGCGACGATGTTTTTCGTGAATAAATCGAAGGGGCGACCTGCCGTATCCGTCACGGTCCCTCCCGCCTCCTGAATGAGAATAACCCCTGCTGCCGTATCCCACACGTTCAGCCCGTATTCCCAGTAGGCTCCGAGCTTGCCCGATGCGACATAAGCCAATTGCAGGGCCGCTGACCCTAACGACCGGATAGACCTGCATTTCCCGCTCAATTCACCCAGACATTCCACGCCCACGGCTCTTGCCCGCTCATCCGTCGGAAAGCCGGTGCCAAGTAAAGTTTGTTCCAACCGGTCCACGTTCGACACCGATATGCGTTTCCCGTTCACGAATGCGCCCTGCCCCTTCGCGGCCCAATACATTTCGTCCGAGCAGGGGTCATAGATGACGCCTGCCGTCAGCTCCCCCCGGCAAGCTAAAGCGATGGACACCGTAAACCCCGGCATGTTATGGACAAAGTTGCTGGTGCCGTCGATCGGGTCGACAATCCATAGGAACGGCTCAGCCGACGCTTGCTCCAGCCTGCCAACGAATCGCTCGCCGCTGCCGAACGACTCTTCCTCCCCCAAGAAGGTATGCTCGGGATATTGTTCCTCAATGCGCTGCCGGATCATCAGCTCGGAAGCCCGATCAATTTCCGTGACAAGGTCAAAGCTTGAGCTTTTCTCATCCGTCACATAGGAAGTCCCTAAACGGGATTTGATCATGGCTCCGGCATCCCTGGCAATCCGCTTGGCGATCTCCAAATGGTTCAAATAGAACCTCCTCTTTTCTGGATCAAAATTGATCTCCTCCCTACTCCTGACCCGGCGGCAGCAGAGTAATGGATTGACCCGACAGCCCAAGCCGGATCAGATCTCCCACGCTTTTCGGCTCATGTAAATGATGCATGTAATCGACAACAACCACGGTTTGCCCGCCTAACGCGACTTCATATTCGACGTAAGGCCCAAGGTAAATCGCCCGTTCCACCGTGCCCTGGAACTTGCCTTCGGGATCGATGCTCCAAAATTCAGGCCGGATGACGCAATCGACCCGTTCCCCCGCTTTGACCTCAAAGATCGGGTCCTTCGGAATGACCAGTCTTTGACCCAGCAAGTTCAACCCGATATGGCGGGAGTCCGATTGCTCGACGATCGCCTTGAGGAAATTCGCCTTGCCCATAAAGTTGGCCACGAATTGATTGCAGGGTCTCATATAAATTTTCCGGGGCGATCCGATCTGCTGGATCTCGCCTTTGTTCATGATCACGACTTTATCCGAGATGGCCATCGCTTCCGCCTGATCGTGCGTGACGTAGAGGCTCGTGATGCCGAGGCGCTGCTGGATTTTGCGCAGTTCATCGCGCATATATTCGCGGAGCTTGGCGTCCAGATTGGACAGCGGCTCGTCGAATAACAGCACCTTCGGTTCGGTAACGACTGCCCGCGCCAGCGCCACGCGCTGCTGCTGTCCGCCGGACAGCAGCGAAGGCAGGCGGTCTTTCATTTTGTCCAAGTGCATCAAGGCCAGCACCTTGTCTACCCGTTCTTTGACCTGTGACTTCGGAATCGGCTTAATGCTCAAGCCGTATGCGACATTATCATATACGGTCATGTGGGGAAACAACGCGTAGCTCTGGAAGACCATGCCCACATCGCGCTTATTCGGCGGCAAATGGGTAATGGTCTGCCCATTGATCGAAATCTCTCCCGCTGTAGGCGTCTCAAATCCGGCCAGCATCCGCAGCGTCGTCGTCTTGCCGCAGCCTGACGGGCCAAGCAGCGTTACGAGCTGTCCCGGTTCGATATCCAGCGACACCTTGTTGACGGCATAGACCGGTTCTTCGCCCGAATGGCCGGGAAACTGCTTGACGATCCCGGCAAATGTTACTTTGGATGATGGAACGGTTTCCACGATTGCGCGCATATCAGAAGGCCCTCCTCTTCTTCGACCCGAGTTGATTGACCAGCAGTTGCAAGATACCGAGAGCCGCCATGACGATAACGATCAGGATGACGCAATAAGCGGCGGCCACCCCCAAGCGGCTCCCTTCGACTTGAGAGAGGATTGTGACCGTCATCAGGTTCCAATTGACAGAGACGAGAAAAATGATGGCGCTGATCGAAGTCATCGATTTCACGAACGAATATACGAGGGCGGAAAACAAGGCCGGACGCATCAGCGGCAGCGCTATTCTCCGGAACGTCGTGTAACTGTTCGCGCCCAGGATGGCCGATGCCTCTTCGATCGACGGGTCCACTTGGCGGAGACTGTTCGTGCCTCCCTCTATGCCGACCGGCATATTGCGGAACGTCAAGCATATGATGATGATCGCGGCCGTACCGGTCAGCAGCAGCGGCTTTTCATTGAATGCCAGGATATACCCGATCCCAACGACGGTGCCGGGTACGGCAAAGGTGAGCATGGAGCTGATTTCCATCCACTTTTTGCCGATAAACTTTTTGCGGATGATTAGAAAAGCGATGATCATGCCAAGCAGGGCCGTAATCGGCGTGGAAATGACCGAAAGCAGCAGCGAGTTCGTAATCGAATCAAAACCGCGGGAGAGCACGTATTTGAAGTTGTCCAGCGTCATCGAATGGTTGATTCCCCATATCTTGACAAAGGCGCCCCAGACGACGGTCCCGTAAAAGACGAGGATTGCGCCGGTGATCAGCCCGCAAAAAGCGAACAGCGGCCAGACAATATAGTTCTCCCGAATCGGCATTTCCGTATGGGACGGTTTGCCGGTTACGGTTACATACGATTTTTTGCTGATCCAATATTTTTGGAGGAAATACGTCGTCATGGCCGGAAACAGAATGGCGACCGCCATAATGGCCCCCCCGCGCAAATCGTACATCCCGGTAATTTGCAGATAAGCTTCCACCGCGAGGGTGGAATAATCGCCCGCGATCACCATCGGATTGCCGAAATCCTCGATGGACTTGATGAATACGAGCAGCAGCGAGCTGAAAATTCCGGGAATGGCCAAGGGCAGCGTTATCGTTGTAAATACTTTCAGGCGGGAAGCGCCCAGATTCAATGCAGCATTCTCCACCGCCGTATCGATGGACTCCAGAATGCCCTTTAAATTCAAGTAAGCAATCGGGAAGAAGGACAACGTCTGGATGACAATCAAGCTGGTCAAGCCATACACGTTCGAGCCCTGCCACCCGAACAAGCCGCTCGTGATGAGGCCGTTACGCCCGAACAAAAGGATCACCGACAGCGCAATGACAAATGGCGGCGAAATGATCGGCAGCAGCGCGACCAGATGAAAGAAAGACTTGCCTTTCATGCTGGTTCGGGTGTTGGCATAGGCGAATACGAATCCGATGACAGAGCTGGTCAGCGCCGCGATGACGCCCAATTGCATGCTGTTCCAAAAGGACCGCAGGAATGAACGGCTTCCCAGCGTTTTAGCTACGGTCGTAAAGTCCAGCCCTTTATCGCTGACCAAGGTTATTTTGAACACCTGATAAATGGGATACACGGCAAAAAGAAACAGGGAAACGAAAATAAGAATGATGAGGCCCAGCAACCAGGGCTCTTTCCACATTTGCTGCAGGATTGACGTAAGTTTCGAAGTGGTTGATGCCCTGTTCAAGTTTGCGGCTGGTTCCAACTTAGCCAAATGGCCTTCCCCCTTTCCTTAAGAGAGGCTGCTGCAAGCCTCCCTCTATTTTGCCGCATCCGCACCTTTGATTTTTTCATTAAACTTCGTTACAAGGTCCTTCCGTTGTTGTCCCGCCCAGACAGCGTCATAATTGACCACTTTCAGCTCGCTTATTGTCGTCAGGCCGTCGGAAGTTTTGGCTTCGGGATTTACAGGCAGGCGGAACGTTTTGTATGTCTCGTACAAGCCTTGCGCTTCTTTGCTGATCGCCCAGTCGATGAACTTCTTCGCGTTGTCCAACTCGTCAGCCGGCCCGCCTTTGATCAACGCCGCAGCCCCGACTTCATAACCGGTTCCTTCTTTGGGGAACACAAGCGTGATCGGGTAACCTTCCGACTTGGGTTTCAAAATGTCATGCGAGAAGGAAATGCCCACGGCCGCTTCGCCTAATCCCGCCTGCTTCGCCGGCGCCGATCCCGACTTCGTATACTGCAGGACATTCGCATCCAGCTTCTTCAAGTAATCGAAGGCTTTCTCCTCGCCCATCAACTGAACCAGCGAGGCCACTACGGTATAGGCCGTGCCGGAGGAACCGGGATGCGAAATGGAAATGTTCTTCTTGAATTCCGGCTTCAGCAGATCCTCCCACGATTCAGGCGCTTTCACGTTGTTCTTCTTGAGCCATTCCGTATTGACGGCAAACCCGAGAGGACCGACATAGAGCGGCGTCCATAATCCGTCTTTGTCCAAGTATTCCTTCGGCAGCTTATCGATGCCTTGCGGTGTGTATTTATCGAGCAGTCCTTCCTTGGAGGCCGCGACGAAGGTGTCGGATGGGCCGCCATACCAAACGCTGGCCTGCGGGTTATTTTTCTCCGCCTGCAATCGGGCTAGCGTCTCTCCTGCCGACAAACGGACGAATTTGACTTTAATTCCGCTCGCTTTCTCAAATTCGTTAGCATAATTAATGGCTTCCTCTTCGGGATAAGCCGTATACATCGTCAATTGCTTCGACGATTTCGCTGCCGGCTGCTTCGCTTCCTCAGACGCCTTCTGCCCGCTGCCGCCGGCGGCCGGTTGATCCGCCGTAGATGAACCGCAAGCTGTCATCCCGAGTACAGCAAGCGTCAATGCGGTAAGCTGGACAGCCTTGAATCTTTTTTTCATAGGTGAAGCCTCCCCTGATTTAGGTTTATGTTGTAAGCTATTAAGCTTCTTTCTCCATAAGCATCAATTTGTGTATGACCGCATGGATGGCGTGATTCTCATGATGCACCGTCAGTTCATCGGCCGCTTCTTTCAAAGGCTGGCTGGCATTCTCCACCGCTATGCCGCGGTCCGCTTGTTGCAGCATCGTGATGTCGTTGCCATTGTCACCAACCGCAATCGTATGCAAGCCTTCAATCCTCAGCATGTGCACCAGTTCCCTAAGCGCGGCACCTTTGGTCGCGCCTTCCGGCAGCAGCTCTAAATAGTTGGCTTCCGAATAAACCATTTCGCAGCGGATTCCACTTGTCGTGATCAGCGATTCGAATTGCTCCAGTTTATCCCTCGGTGCGATAAATAAGATCTTCGTGATCGGATCATCGATCCAATCCTCCCTCATGTCTTTGCATCTTACGCCGTCTTTGCGTTCATGCATCTCCAGAACCTCATTGCGCACCGGTGCAAACACGTCGCTCTCGCGGTACACAAGAATGGCCGACTCGTCGCACAAACCGGAAATAAAGCGCTTCCAAATTTCCTTGGGAATAACGAGCCGCTTCTCATAAAGAACCTTCCCGGTGACAGGCGAATAAATCTTGGCGCCATTGTAGAGAATGACGGGAAGGTCAATCTCGAGCCGGCGAATATAGGGGAGGACCGCCGACTCCATTCGGCCGGTGGCCAATGTAAACAAGCCTCCCCTGGCTTTGAACTCCTTAATCGCCCTTGCATTTTCTTCGCTTACGTTCTGCGAACGGTCCAGCAATGTGCCATCCATATCGGTTACGATCAACACTTTGTTCAAGGGGTCAGCCTCGCTTTGCAAGTTCGTCGAATAACAAGTCTGGCTTCCATCAATTCCGATTCGGGCGTGTACTCTTTATCCGCTATCATTTGGAGCAGCAGCTGCGCCGCCCTTCTTCCCATCTCTCTGCGCGGCTGTTCCATCGTCGTCAATTGAATCCAGTACAGTCCGGCATACTCCAGGTTGTCGAATCCGATGACGGACACCTTCTCGGGAACCGGAATATCATGCATCGCCAACCATTCCAGAGCGCCAATCCCGAGCAAATCGTTCGCTGCGAAGACAGCGGTCAAGTCCGGATTGTGCCCGAACAGCTTGCCCATCGCTTCCCGTCCGCTTTCAATCGTGCGGCCTCCGAAGATCATATGGCCCGCTTCCGGCGTCAGCCCGTTCTTGCGCATGACATCCGTATATCCGCGCAGTCTTTCATTACCGATGAAAGAGCTTTGGGGCATTCCGATAAAGCCGATTTGCCGATGTCCGAGTTCAATCAAATAATTCATCGAAACCGTCGCCGCCTGGTAATGGTCTACGTCTACATACGGAATAGACAGGCCTTCCGGAGGTCTCCTTCTCAAGAACACAATCGGTATTTCCAGACTCGACAACAGTTCAATAAATTCATCATCCAGGAAGTCAGGGGTCAGAATGAGTCCGTCGAATTGTCTTTCGATGGCGCTTTGAAGAAATTGTTTCTCCTTCTCCGAGTTCCGGTTCCCATTCCCGAATACAACCTGATACCCCTGTTCAAACAACGTCTCTTCCACGGCATTGGACAGGCTCGTAGGGAACGGATCGGACAGATCGGGGACCATTAACCCTATCGTGAACGTTTTTTTCTGAATCAGGCCTTTGGCGAGCGCATTGGGCCGGTAATTAAAATAACGGATCGCCTCCATAACCTGCAGCTTGGTTTCTTGGCGTACATCGGGATGATTGTTCATCGCTCTGGAAACTGTAGAAACTGAAACACCCAAATGTTTTGCTATATCCTTGATGTTAGCCAAAATCGTACCTCCATCTATGAATCCAGCCTGCAAACGTTACCGGAAACGTTTCCGGTAACGTTTGTTATTATCATACACCATTATTAAAGCGTTTACAATATGGATTAGGAAATTTTCCCACAGCAAAAAACACAGACCCGAAGCCTGTGTTTTCGCACTTTATAAAGACAAGACTTTCTGAAGCATCGTTCCCGACTGCTTGTAATTGGAATGCCACGACAGCGCCTTTTCCAGCACATGCGGAGTTTGTCCTCCCCGCGTAAGGGCTTCCTTATAATAGTCCAGTAAGGCTTCGCGGTACAGCGGATGGGCGCAGCGATTGATAATAAGCTCCGCACGCTCTCTCGGCGCCAGTCCGCGCAAATCGGCGTAGCCTTGCTCGGTGACGACCACATCCACATCGTGCTCCGTATGGTCCACATGGGACACAAAGGGCACGATACTCGAGATGTTCCCGTCTTTGGCGATCGATTTCGTGACGAACACCGAGATACGGGCGTTTCGCGCAAAGTCTCCCGAGCCCCCGATGCCGTTCATCATTTGCGTCCCCAGCACATGGGTGGAATTCACGTTGCCGTATATATCGAATTCCAACGCCGTATTGATGGCGATCAGACCCATGCGGCGAATGACCTCCGGATGATTGGACAGCTCCTGCGGTCTTAGGATGAGCCGGTCCCGGTATTTCTCGAGATTCGGGAACACTTGCTCCATCTTCGGAGCCGAGAGCGTAATCGAACAACAGGAGGCAAACCGGACTTTGCCCGCATCCATTAAATCGAACACGGCGTCCTGCAATACTTCGGAATATACCTCCAGATCCGTGAATTCCGATTGCAGCAAACCATGAAAAACCGCGTTGGAAACCGATCCGATCCCTGACTGGAGAGGAGCCAGCCGGTTCGTTAATCGTCCCGCGCGGACTTCCTGACGCAGAAACGCGATTAAATGCCGGGCGATTGTTTCCGTGTCCTTGTCCGGCGCTGTGATGGTTGAAGGGGAATCGGTCTGGTTCGTAAACACAATCCCCCGGACTTTACTCATGTCGACGGGTATGCCCAAGGTCCCGATCCGGTCATCCGGCCTGGAGATGGGAATGGGGGTACGCTCCCCTTGTTTACCCGGTTCGTACAAATCATGAAGTCCTTCCAGCGACTGCGGTTGCGCCAGGTTGATTTCGACAATAATGGAACGCGCGTGCTGCGCGAACACCATCGAGTTGCCTACGGATGTCGTCGGGATAATCATGCCGTCTTCCGTTATCGCAATCGCTTCCACGATGGCGAAATCAATGGGCTCCAGCACCTGAGCGCGCACCATTTCCGACGTTTTGGATAAATGCTGATCTATGAAATAAAACTCGCCTTGATTGATTTTCCGCCTCATCGTCGGATCCGCTTGAAAAGGAAGACGTTTATGGAGCAAGCCGACTTCGGCAAATAACTTGTCGATATCCGATCCAAGAGAAGCTCCCGTATATACATTAACTTTAAGCTTTTCACTTTTTGCACGCTCCGCTAACGCCATGGGAACCGCTTTTGCATCTCCGGCCCGCGTAAATCCGCTTAATCCCAAGGTCATTCCGTTTTTAATCCAGGAAGCGGCTTCTTCTGCAGAAACGACCTTCTCGTGGAGACGTTGATTTCGAATGCGATTGAAAACGTTTTCCAAAGGGTTTTCCCCCATTCATATGTCGTTTAGCCACATTTTAACCGATGATCGGCCGCGGAGAGGCATTTTCGGATGAAATAGGGAAAAAATCGGACAGAACACGTATATGGACGAACGAAACCGTAAAAGTCCATTAGAAACCGAGCAGCTTCCGGAAATAGCGGATATACGATTGACTGACCGTGATCTTGGTCCCGTTCCTCATGATTAACACAAGCGTGGAGTGCGTATCCGGGTAGATTTCCTTAATGTGGTTTACATTCACGATAAAGGAACGGTGGCAGCGCACAAAATAGTCTCTCGGCAGCAGAAAGTCAAATTCATTTAGCGTGTATTTATGGGTGCCGGAAAGCTTCTCGGTGACGACGTACGTTTTGCGGTCGCTTGCTTCCAGATACAGCACTTCCGGGAAAGGAACCGGAACCCACCCGTCCTGATACTTCACGGTGACAACGGATTGTCCCGTCGTCAGGGTAGGGAAAATCGCAGACACGCACCCCTCGAGCTTGCCTTCATGGATCAAGGGGACAGCCATGCCGTAATAAGGGACTCCGAATATGTCACGGTCAATGAACTCGGATACTTTTTGTTTGCCTGTCAATGCTTTATGCGTAATCGTCCCTTCCTTAATGGGATCGCCGGGCTTAATTTTCAGATCGATCCTTTTGCTGGGCCTGTAATAGATGTACTCCTTAGTATTGGCAACAACAATCGAGGTTTCGTCCGAGAACAATTCCCCAATCGCATTAAAGATGGACTCCATTGTAAAATGCTCCATATCCCGCACCTTCTTCGAAATAATCATTCCTTTACGCAAAGCTTATTTCGATGCAAACCAGGAATATCCTTCTAGCACGCCCGAATCGGACGCCGGGCAAGCTTGAATTACTTTTGTCTGACCCAAGTAACGATAGATAAAAGAATCGACAGGCACACAAGCAGGCCGGCAGCTCCATAGAAAAAGGCTGCTTCATAAGCGAAGCAGCCCCTCGTTTCATACAAGTCCGGCGATAGGCCGGAAGGTCTCATTGCTCATGCACTGGTCTTGTTCTCTCCCTTCGTCGTATCGATGTCAAGGATGTCCAATAAAAAGACGAAGATTGGAATACCGACGATCAAGCCCCAGATTCCCAGGTAATGCTCGGAGAAAATCAGAACAATAAACGTATAGAACATAGGGAGGTTCATTTTCGAAGACATCAGCTTCGGGTTTAAGAAGTAACCCTCCAGGAAATGGAGCACCGCGATCATCGAGAGCACATAGATCAGCATCAGATGCCCGCCGATATTATACCCGATAATACATAAAGGAAGTAATGAAATGAGAAAGCCCGCCACGGGAATTAAACTAAGCAGGAAGATCATGATCGACAGCGCAAACAAATAAGGAAAGCCTAGAATCCATAATCCGATCACCGTAAATATCGTATTGAATATCGCAATAAGAAATTGCGCCTCGATGACTTTCCCGAATGACAAAATGAATTTCTTGCCGAAATACTCAAGCTCTTCATACAGCCAAGAAATTTTGCTTTCTTTCAACCTGGAAGTAAAGGCGATGATCCTGTTTTTCTCAAGAATGAAGACAAGGCTTAAAATGATCGCCAGCACGAAGGTCGTTCCCCAATTGCTGATTCTTAGAATGTATTCGAAGCCTTGTTTGACATAAGCCTGCAAATTCAAGTCTTTCAATGTTTTGTACACATATTGGGAAACTTCATCTTGGGGGACGGGCATATTCGTTAAGCCGATCAACATATCTTTGACCTGTTTGATTTGAACAAAGACCTTCGGCAAATAGTTAATGATCGCAAACACTACGATGGTGACCAAAGCCAGATAAAGCAAAATAATAATGAACTTGCTGTTGATGGCGATGTATTTGCTTAGTTTTCTCGTTAGCATATGTTGCAGACTGTTCATGATGTAAGCTATTAAGAACGTTAACAAAACCAGGTTGAGCATATCCCTTATACTAAATAACAGTACAACGATCAGGGTCAGAATGAAAAATCTTCGTACCGTTAATGTTTCAAAAAAACGCTTAATACTTTCCATCGGTTCATCTCCATTCAAGTAGGCCGCTAATGCGCTCTTTTCTTAGTCTACAGCAATGAAAATGATTATAGCAATGAAATAAACCGAATATAGCGAAAAGAGCGCCCGTTAAGGCACTCTCTTCATGTACGAATGAACAAATCGTCCTAGGAAACACCCAGGTAGGCTTTGGCCACTTCCCGGTTGCCCCGTAATTCTTTGGCTGTTCCGCTCATGGCAATATGGCCGTTCTCCAGTACATAACCGCGGTCGGCAACCGACAGCGCCTTATTGGCCATCTGCTCAACCAAAATAATCGTCATTCCTTCTTGCTTCAAGCCCTTGATGATATCGAAAATTTCATTGACGATAATGGGCGCCAATCCGAGCGAAGGTTCATCCAGCAGCAGCAGCTTGGGCTTGCCGATTAAAGCGCGCGAGATCACCATCATCTGCTGCTCGCCGCCGCTTAACGTTCCCGCCAATTGGTCGATGCGTTCTTTCAGACGGGGAAACCGGAAAAATATATGTTCGAGCTCGCGGTCGAATTCTTTCTGGTTCACCCGTCCCACCCGTTTTTTCAAACCTAAGCGAAGATTTTCATAAACGGTCATACTGCTGAATACTTCTCTTCCTTCGGGTACCAGGGAAATGCCCATGTTTACCGTTTTATGAGCCGTTATATACGTGATATCCTGGTTCGAATACGAAATTTGTCCCGATCGGGGCTTCACCATCCCGAGGATAGCGCTCAACAGCGTCGTCTTGCCCGCTCCGTTGGAACCAATGACGGCGACGACTTCCCCTTCATTTACTTCGAGACTTACTCCCTTCAGCGCATGAACGCCCCCATAATACATATGAAGATCAGAGACTGTCAGCATGTTCCGTCTCCTCCTCTCCGAGATAAGCCTTAATGACATTGGGATCATCCTGAACTTCGTCCGCTTTACCTTCCGCGATCTTTCTTCCGTAATCGATCACGGTCACTTTATCCGAGATGCGCGACACGAAATCCATATGATGTTCAATGAGGATGATCGTCAAGCCGGCTTCTTTCAGCTTGCGAATGACATGCTCAAGCTCAACAATTTCTCCCGACGTCAAGCCGGCGGCCGGTTCATCCAACAGCAGCAGCGACGGTTTGGCCGCCAACGCTCTGGCAATTTCGACGACGCGCTGGTGCCCGTACGCCAGATTGGCCGCTTTGATGTGGCGCAGTCCCTTATATCCCGCCAGATCCAGGTAGGCGTGCGCCAGATCAGCGATCCGCTGCTCCTGTCTGCGCATGCCGCCGGAGCGGAACAAGGCCGAAAACAAATGTTGTTTGTGGGATTGGGCCACGCCGATCATGATATTTTCAAGAACCGTCAACTCGCCAAACAACCGAGTGTGCTGGAACGTCCGGGCAATGCCTTGGTGCAGCATCTCTTGGGGAGTAGATCCGTCAATTTTTTTCCCGTTTAAATAAATATCGCCGGAGGTCGGCGTATAGAAACCGGATATCATATTAATAACGGTGCTCTTGCCGGCTCCATTGGGCCCAATAAGCGACAACACCGTCGAGGACTGAACCTCCAATGAAAGATCTTTAATGACATGAAGCCCGCCAAATTGTTTGTTGAGATTGTTAATGCTGAGCAGCGTTCCGGAAGCGGTATTGGCATTGACGTTCAGCAGTTGCTCGAGCGGTATGGCGTCATAAGCAGCCCGATTTTCCTTGGGCGTTTTTTTCTTTTCCAAATAATCAATGATCGTACCCGATATGCCCTTAGGCAAAAAGTAAAGGACCACAAACATTAATAACCCGTAAACCGCAAGCCGCAAATGGTCGAAGTTCAGAACCTCCGGAAGCAGCACGATAATGAACGAACCGAGAACAGGCCCCCATACGGTGCCGGCGCCTCCCAAAATAATGATCAACACCAATTGAATCGAAGTATGAAAGCCAAAAATATCAGGACTGATGAAGCTGTTCGCATGCGCGTAGATGGCCCCGGCCAAACCGGCAAATACCGCGCTGATGGCGAACCCTACATATTGATAGTAGAACGGCTTGATTCCAAGCGATTCCGCCGCAATCACGTTTTGTTTAATAGCCAGCAGGCTTCTTCCCCATACGGAACGTCTAAAGTTATAGACCAGCACCATCGCGACGACGGCAACGATCAATACTAAATAATACACCTGCGTTAACCCGAATTGATAAGCGCCGATGGCCGGTTTTGCTATGCCCGATATGCCTAACGGACCGCCGGAAAAGGATTCCCACCGGATCAATATTTCATCGATGATGACGCCAAAAGCGATGGTGATCATGGACAGATAAACTCCGCCCGCGCGAATGGTCGGTATCGCAAGAATACTGCCCAGTATCAGACTGACCACAATGCCGATCATCGCCGTAATCCAGAACGGGGTTCCGAAGTGTGTGTTGAAAAAGGCGGCCGAATAAGCCCCGGCGGCCATCAATCCGGCATGGCCGATCGAAACAATGCCCGAATATCCGACTATGATATTCATCCCTATGCTGATAATGGCGAAAACGCCCACCGTATAAAGAAGGTTCACATAATAACTGCTCAGAAAAAGAGGGGCTACGGCCAACAGAGCGAACAACAAGCCGATGGCAACGTTCTTTCCTGACAAGGCCCGCCTGTTATCCAGTTCAATTTGCAGGTTTGCTTCCACATTACATCCCTCTCTTCCTAAACTTTGACCACAGTCCGCGTGCCGAACAATCCCGTAGGTTTAACAAACAGAATCAAAATCACCAACAGGTAAATAATCATCTCCCGGAAATTGGGGGAGACATAGGTGGCAACCAGCAATTCCGAGATGCCCAGTCCCAGTCCCGTAAGGACGATTCCCTTGGCGCTGTTTAGTCCGGAAACCATCGCTACGGCAATGGCCTTTAACCCGAGCGGCAGTCCCACCGCGACGGAAACGGCATAAATCGTAGACATCATGCCCCCGCCGAGTCCGGCCAGAATCCCGCTGAGAATGTAGGCGATGGCCACGATGTAGTTGCTGTTGATCCCCATCAAATTGATGGCTGTATGATTATCGGCCGTAGCTCTCAGCCATAATCCCCAATGGGATTTGAGATAGAAGAAGGTAAGGAAAATAAGAAAAACGCCGACCACCGGAATTAAAATCAATTCCTTCCAATACACGCCGGCCCCGAGCACGCGCACGATGTCTTCGCCGACAGGAGAAGCGACAACATGCTCGTTCGGCCCCCATATGAAATGGGCGACATCCTGAATGATAATGCCGATGGCCAAGGTGCTGAGCACCCAGTTCACAGATGCGGTATCTTTGGCAAACTTTCGAATGGCAAAACGCTCGATAATAATGCCTAGCAAGCCGACAACGATTCCGGCCAACAAGAAGGATAGATAGAAAGGTACGTGCATTATTTCAACGAAGGCATACGTTAACATGCCGCCTAACATGACCAATTGACCTTGTGACATATTTACGGTTCCATTCACAACGAACGTCAAGCTGTATCCCAAAGCAATGAGCGCATACAAGCTGCCTATCGCCAATCCGCTTAACAGCACCTGCACCAGCGTCGCCGCTGCCCCTTCCATCATGGCTGTGTTCCCCCTTTTCGGACATTCACTTATCCACTTGGCTAAGGAGGCGGGACAGGCCCGCCCCCTTATTATGCCAAGCGTTATTGTTTATCGGATTTCACGATAACTCCGTCTTTCCACATATTCATCACGTAGGAGTTGATATCGATCGCATCGTGATTGTCTTTGCTGAACGCCTTGTCCCAATCGCGAATGACGCCGCTGTAAGGCCCCGCGTTATTTTCCAGCGCATCCTTTAACGCTTCCCGGTCTTTTTTGACATCATCGGTCAAGTCAACGGATTCAAGCGCTTTGAAAATCAGCATCGCTCCATCGAAGCCTTGGGCCGCCGCGGAGAAGGTGGTAGGAATATGTCCGAATTTACTTTTGAATCTTTCCAAAAATTGTTTCGACATCTCACGGGTTTGCTCGCTGGTGAAATTCGCCGTTTGGATCGCGAAGGTTCCGGTTGCCAGAGCCCCTCCGACTTCATTGACCCCGAGAGCGGCCATGCCGGTCTCCCCGATCACGGGTACCTTCCAACCGATCTTATCCATCGATTTCAACACATATCCGTTAGGCGCCCCGATGCCGAACAAGTAGATCACATCAGCCCCCGCATCGCGAGCGCGCGTGACTTGCGCAGTCATATCCTGATCCTTCAAGTTAAAGGACTCCACGGCCACCGGCTTTTTCCCCACTTCTTCAAGCGCCTTGGTCATGGCCGATACTGCCCCTTTGCCGTATCCGCCGCTCTCGTGAAGAATGGCGACTTTCGAGGCATTTAAGTTTTTCTCCATAAATTTCAAAGCATATCTCGCCGTAACCTCCGCGTTCATCCGAACGCCGAATGTCCACGGCATCCCGTTCGTGACGGATTCGGGAACGTTCGATGTCGCGACGACGAAGGGCAATTTCTCCTCTTTGATTACCGGGGTTTGCGCCAGCATCACCGTACTGAAGTATCCGCCGATCCCGGCCAGCACGTTTTCTTTTTGGCTGAAATCGCGGATAATACTTACTCCGCGCGTAGGGTTTTCCTCCGTATCGCGAACCACCAATTCAATCGGGCGGCCCTTGACTCCGCCCTTTTCATTGATCATGTCCGTTGCGATTTGCACGCCTTGATAAATGTTGACCGAAGCTTCCGCTGACCCTCCGGTAGCTTCCGTAGAAACCCCGATTTTAATCGGTTTCGCAGAACCGCTTTGGGCGGAGCCGCCCGAGGAAGCTGTGGTTGACGAAGAACTGGAACCGCAAGCGGAAACGATCAAAGCCATTGCCAAGCAGGAAACCAACAAGCCCGCGCCTTTTCTTTTGCTTTTTTTCACATAAACCACCCTTTCAACCGAACTTATTTTTTTATTAAGCTGCGACCAATCGGGTAAGTATCGACCCATGGGCTCGAGACCTCGAAGCTTGCGGCAGCCCTCAGTATATCCGCCTCGCGATTGAAGCCCGCCACGATTTGAAGACCTACCGGCATCCCGTTTGCATCAAAGCCGCAAGGAATCGAGGCAGCCGGATTCCCCGTCAAGTTAAACGGATAGGTATAGTAGGACCAGGACACCATGTTGCGATCGGGCAGCTCCCGAGGCACGTTCATTCCGACATCCACCGAAGATACCGGCAGCGTCGGGGTAAGGAGCAGATCATAGCGCTGGAACAATTGCCGTACTTTCTCGCGCAGCCTGTACCTGCTGAAAACCTTCGTGTAGTAAGCGTCAACCGATTCGTGAAGACGGCCTTGCAGCACTTCGGCCAAAGCGGGGTCGAGGAGATCGCGGCGATGCTGCAAATCGTCCTTAAGCGTCACGCCGATGCCTGCGTAAAAATCGGCCATCCATAAATCAATCGGATCGTCGATGACGTTCTCCACCAGCTCGATGGAGCAGCCCAGGTCTTCAAATCGCCGTACGGCCGTCTCGGTTATCATGCGCACCTCGGCAGTAGGCTTGGCGTAACCTAACGTCGGGCTCCAAGCGATGCGCAATCCTTGGACAGGCATGTCGCAGGCTGCTATGAAATCGGGTGTTCTCTCGGATACGCTAGCCGGATCGCGTCCGTCGTAACCCGAGACGGTCTGCAGCAGTAAAGCGGCATCCCGGACCGTCCTTGACAGAACGCCGACGTGAGCTAAAGTCGGGGTTGCGCTGGTAGGGAAAACCGGAACCCGGCCAAACTGCGCCTTGATGCCGAAAAGTCCGCAAAGGGAGGAAGGAATACGAACGGAGCCGCCTCCATCCGTCCCCAGCGCGAACGGGGTTACCCCCGCGGCGACGGAAGCCGCAGCGCCGGCGCTTGATCCGCCCGGCGACTTGGCGAGGTTCCATGGATTATATGTAATGCCGGTGAGCGGACTGTCACCGCTTCCTGCCTTACTGCCAAATTCGGTTGTCGTCGTTTTGCCTATTATACCCGCGCCGGCAGCGCGGACCCGTTCAACCGAGGGGGCATCAGCCTCCGCGATATGGGTAGCCCGGGTGCGGGAACCGAACGTGGTCCGAACTCCGCCGACATGAATTAAATCTTTGACAGAAAGAGGAATGCCCTGCAGCCGCCCTAGCGGTTCGCCGGCCATGACTGCCTTATCCGCTGCCTTAGCCGCCTCCATGGCAAGCTCCGGCGTCGCCGTTACAAAGGCGTTCAGCGCAGGCTCCAGCGCCGTCATTCTTTCCAGCGTGTCCGACATAACTTCGACTGCCGATAGTTGTTTATTGCCAATGGCAGCCCGTATTTCCAAAGCGCTCATCTTCGCGATGTTCATTCACAACACGGCTCCTTCAGTTCGACTCTTGCGTCAAGGAGATTCCGATCCGTTACTCGTTAATTACGGCATAGGCCCGAACCGGAGATCCGGTACCGCCTTTCACTTTCAGCGGCAGTCCGTAGAACATAAACTCGCCTTTTCCAACCAGCTCTTCTAAATTCACCAGCCATTCATAATGAGAGATGCCCCGGTCGCGGCAAACGCGATGGCTTGGAAAGAGGTTGTCGCTTGGACGATCCGTGGAAGGCCCTTCCACACCGTGCAGCTTGGAGCCGCGATCGGCCAGCCAATGCGTTGCGGCTGCCGTTAAGCCCGGATTGGACCAACAAACTTTACGGTCCGGGTAATGGCGCTTATGCAGTCCCGTATTGATCAGAACGATATGACCATCTATTCGAACCCCTGCTTTTTTCTCCGCTTCTTCAAGATCGGCCACATCTATTTCGCCAAGATCCGGAATATGCGTCAGGTCAAGGCATACGGCCTTGCCAAAAAACATATCCAGCGGCATCTGTTCGATGGAATCCCCGCCCGGCTTGACATGTACATAGGCGTCAACATGCGTGCCGATGTGATCCAGCGTACCGATATAGCTTGTAGCGAAGGTCATCGGATCTTCCGGAACGCCCAAGCCCAGATGAATGGTTTGTTCATGAGTCATATGCGAAGTTATGATCGGGCTTTGGAACAGCTTGTGCGACGGAATATTGTCCTCAATTTCAAGCGTGAGATCTACGATTCGTTCTGCCATGGTATAACCTCCAAAGTCGTTTTTATAATAAAGAGCCTTTGATCCGACCAACCCTGTGCACGAGGCCGATTGTCAGATTATATTACATAACCCGACAAAACGTTTTCTGGTCTGACCAATATAGCTATAAAACCGCAATATAACTTATAAATATCGATTTGTATCTTTGCTTGGTCTGACCAATATGGCGTGGATAATGCTCTGTCGGTTGATGTTAGATCATCCTACAAAGCGTACATTTGGTCCGACCAACTTCTTGAGGCTATTATAGCACCATATTTTGATTCGAAAAGCATTTTGTGTAATGTTTTGTAACATAAATAACAGATTCCGGACAAAAAACTCGCCTTTTCGCCTTTTTTCGCGCAAATAAGTAACACTCAATGTTAACTTAAAATACACCCGATGTACATCGAAGCGTAGAGTAGAGAACTGAAATTTCATCGGAGGGCGCAAGCCCTCCTTTTACTTTTCCAGCTCCCCCTGCATCAAACCGGACGTGAGGTTTTCCCTCATCCGGCTTTCCGATGTTCTTCTTCCTTCAGCGTTACGGTACTTTCTCTAGCTGGCGAGTTTCTTTAGTCCTGCAAGCTGTGCCGCCATGGCGGCTTGCTTGGACCTGCTGTGTTTATTACGACGATTTCGCTTCTTGTTCCAGAACAGCGTGAGGCGTTTTCGGATGTACCAGTCGATCTTGTTCAGGAATGGGTCGGCAAAGACATCGAGTCCATAGTAGTTCTTCCACCCCTGTATCTTGGGGTTCAGTTCCGCCACCATCTGGTTCATCGTCCAGTACAGGCGGTTTCTCGGCTCTGTCGCTTCCTTCACCTTCTGTCTCATGCTCTTCATGGCCTTCTGGGACGGGTAACTGCGAAGGATTGAGATTGTTTTGTTCCCCTTCAGTTTCTTTGGTATTTTCCGGTGATGCATCCCCAGAAAGTCAAATCCTTGTTTATCGTCCCACAGGTTGATGAGCTTGGACTTTTCCCTGTTCATTTCGACTTCCAGCCTTCCGAATACCGCCTTGAGTACGTCGATCGCTCTTAGCGCTTGTTCTTTGGTTTTGCACAAGATCACAAGATCATCGGCGTATCGCACCATGGTTCCCGTCTCTGCGAACTTCTTCTCCCAGATTGTATCCAGGTAGTTCAGATACAGATTCGAAAGTAATGGGGAGATGACGCCGCCCTGAGGACTCCCTAAGTCGGTTTCGTGAAACTGATCATCTTTCACGAATCCTGCTTTCAGCCACTGCCGGATCAGCTTCAATACCCTTCGGTCGCTGATCCGCTGTTCCACCAGTTGCATCAGCTTGTCATGGGCAATGTTGTCAAAGTAGCCCCGAATGTCGATGTCGACCACCCAGTAGACGCCCTTCTTCACCGCTCGGCGGATATGCCGGATCGCCCCATGCTGGCTGCGCTTCGGCCTGAATCCGTATGAGCAGTCTTTGAAGTCGGCTTCGAAGATCGGTTCCACCACTATTTTCGTCGCCATTTGCACGACTCTGTCCCGAATCGCCGGAATGCCCAGCGGCCGCATCTTCCCGTCCGCTTTCGGTATCTCCTTGCGCCTTGCGGGCAATGGTCGGTATTCCCCGTTCTTCAGCGTCGTCTGGATTGCATCTACAAATCGTCCTTCGCCGATGACTTTGACGATGTGATCGATGGTCATTCCGTCTACCCCACCGCTTCCGCCGTTTCCTTTGACCCTTTTCCACGCTTCCCACAGAATATCGCTGCGGTGAACCTTGTCGTATAACGCATGAAACCGCCGCCTCGGATTTCCCTTGGCTGCAAGGCTTAGTGCTTGTTGGAGTTGTTGAGCTTTTACTTTGGCGTCGTTAGCAGGTTTAGCTGCATTCACTGACTCTTACCTCCTCCAAGTACTTGAACAAAGCAGGGGCCCTTCCCTCCATGAGGTTTTGTTGTCCTCACTTCACAGGTACTATAGCCCCCTCCGACTCCCTTCCCGCAGCTCGCCACTTCACCTTTTGGGCTTATAGGTCTGCTCCTTACGAAAAAAAAAAAAAAAATATCGTGCGAGGGAGGGTCTCCCTAGTTCCAGACACAACTTTCTCGGCATGCCGTTCCCCATACACCGGAGAGTTCTTCCGCGCTGCGCTTCCAAGGGCTTCACGCGTCCCATGGCCTTCGCCCAGTTATCCGAGGCTCGGCTCTCTCTTGTCCCTCTCGGGTCTTTTTTGACGATGCGGCAGGATTCACTTCATGTTACGGCCTGTCGATTTGCTCGCACTCCGCAGAGTTACTTTGTCACGGGGCTTCAACCTTAGGATCTCTCCACCAGTTGCCCGTCAGCTACGAGGCGACTTGGCTCTTACCTCGACCGGACTTCCACCGGCTAGTTGTGCCTAGCTTGGCTAGGCGCGCAAAAACAAAAAAGGCCTTCCGGCCTTTTCCTGTTCAACAAATCGTTATACTTCTTTTATTCGGCAGGGAATCGATTCAACGCCTTCATTAAATCAATCGTATGCTCGATATGCCTTTCCATTTCCTCTGCCGCGCGATGCCCGTTCTTGTCAATAACAGCCTGCAGGATCGTCTGATGCTGACGGGCAAAATCGTC
>NZ_BIMH01000028.1 GCF_004000985.1 Paenibacillus validus NBRC 15382
GAGGTTGTGAACACGAACCGATGTCATTCTCATGCTGAATAAATTGTTGGCGTTTTAACTCATCTAGTGCTCCGACTGCAGTAATCTGTACTTCGTTCCCGTCGTAGCGAATAATAACTTCATCAACCAGGGTCTCCAGGATATGTCGCTTCTCCTCAAGGGTAAGCTCGTCGCCGGCGCTCTCGATAAAGTTTCGGACAGCCTTGGAGACCTCGGCAATCCGATTGGCCGATATTTCCTTCTCCGCTTGTTCTGACAACTGCTTTTCGTACCCGGCAAGCTCTTGCTCCAACGACTTTAGTCCGGCATTAATCTTTTGCATTTCGGTAAGCATCTCCTGCTCATCAATGACCTCCCGCTTGAACATGATTTTGATTTTTTCCTTTTCCTTCTCCTTCTGCTCCAGCTGACGTTTGATGTGGTCCGCGGCGGATTGAAGTTCCAGGTTAATCTCATTCGATTTGCTTTGCAGCCGCTCCATATAATCATCGGGATTAGACAATGTCTCCAAAATGAGCTGCCAGACGTAATGATCCAACATATCGGCGCGCAACGTTTGAGTTGGGCACTTCTCAACTCCTTCACCATACTTCTTTGGGAAGAGGTTTGGACATCTGTAGCAGGTGTAACGGATCTTTTCTCCCGTTTCTTTATTTACCCGGCCTGTATAAGTAGTTGCTTGCCACATTCTGCCGCAATGTCCACACCGGATCATGGATTTTAACAAATACTCATACTTTACATTTCCTGACCGTTTCATGTTTTTCTCTTTCTGCACCTGGGCTAATTCAAACAGTTGCGGGTCAATGATACTTGGCACGGTAACCTCGATCCAGTCCTTTTCCTCGCGAAAGGCATATGTTTTTTTCGGTGTGCCGTTCTTGGTTTTCTCCCCGCGAATCTTCCGGGTTTCTCTACGATTGTAATAGAACTTGCCGATGTACACCTCAGAAGTAAGAACCCTTCTAATGGAACTGGCGCTCCAGTTCCTGCTTTCCCCTCGTTTGGGTACTGCCCCTAATGAATAGAGTCGATCCCCGATTTCACGAAGCGTATAGTTCTCATGAACATACCAGTGGTATATCTTCTGGACAAATTCGGCTTCCTGCGCATTGATAATCAAGGTATTTTCATGAAGATCATATCCATAGGGAGCCACACGCATGGGCATGATCTTCTTATCTTTTTCCACCGCTTTGAGTCTTCCGCGTACCGTCCGCTTCTTGATTAAAGACAACTCGTATTGTGCTATGGAACTCATCAGGTTGAAAAAAAGCTGCCCTTCCGGCGTATTCCGGTATTCCGTGTCCACGAACACCAGCTCGATATTGCTCCGCTCCAGCTCACGGCAAAGGATTAATTTATCCGTCAAGTCCCTGGTCAACCGGTCGGGGTGGGTAACAATCAAGCGACGGACCAGCCCTTGCGCAACATCTTGTCTGAATTCATTCATGGCGGGCCGATCGATATCTTCACCTGTGAATCCTTCTTCGCGATAAACTTTGATCATGGATTCGGGAATTCCCAAGTCTTTCGCTTTCCGCATGCAAATCTCAATTTGTGCATCAAGGCTTGTGCCCTCTGATGCTTGCATGCCTGTAGAAACCCTTGGATATATGGCCGTATACATGGAGGTTCGCTCTTCTCCTTTCTTATCACTATCACTTTCCAGTATGGACAAAGAGAGAAACAAAAAAACCGGCTTATTCAGTCGGTTTCAAGATCAAACGCTTTAGGATGTAATCGATAACGGCATTTTTGGCCTCTGCAGCGGATAAGGTGTTTGAGACTTGAACTGAATCACTACATAAAGTATGAGGCACATATACGATTTTGATTGTCGGCATTCGCTCCATACTTTTCACCTCAATACACCTTATTCCGTCTGCGGTTTGTCCTATCACAAGCGCATGGTGTTTTGGATATACTTGAACTCCGTTTCCATGATTCGAGCAATAGCCGATTCATTATCCGCCCCAATGAATGTCCAGTACCGGTGCCCAGGTACAACAGATTGGGTAATGAATCCTGACCATGTTAAGGACTTCGATTTTAGAGCGGACATGAGTTTGTCCAAACTTAATAGGTCATTTTGATATAGATCAACGACGATCACATCGGTTCGTGATTCTAGACGGATATAACATTCTTGATCCGTGTTTGTCTGGATGACATATCCTTTTACATCTCTATTACGATCTTCAGCCATTCTCAATAACGGAATCAGGTCTTCCATACAAGTTAAAGCTATCCCGCTAAAATCATAATTTTTAAAGTTCCATCGCTCCATAACAAGCCTATCCTTATAAGCCCAATCAAAAGGAACACGGTGGATGATGCCAAATTGGGCCAGTAGCTCATTGCTGAATCTCCTAGATTTCAAAGGGTTCGTTAAGTCGAAAATTGTAGAAGAAGATTCCGAAAAATCTCCCAGCAAGAGTGTTCTTAACTCCGCTGTCCTTAAACTAAAGGCATGTATCAATGCTTTTCGACGATAAGGCAAGGATAGTTTCCGTAGCAGAATACCAAAAGTTATTGGGTCAGTAGCTGCCAGTTCTTTCACCTCATACCAGTCTCGATCATGCCTGCTGATATAAGTGATTTCGTCTATTTCACCATGGATGAATTTTAAGGCTAGTTGAAGAAGGTCTTCCTTCAACCTAAGCTTTACACTCCATCAGCTTAATCCCGTATCAAAGCACTCATCATCAACTCTCCACAAATGGAGCAGATTCTTGTTTCTTTCGACCGAAATCCTCGCATAACCCGAAAACCCAACGAGCTTTTGCTCCATTTGTGGAGCAACCAGGACAGAAAACGAAAGCAAATGATACCTTTACATCAATGATGTGGACCATCGGGCCCCACCTCCTTTCTTAAGCAAAAGCTGCTGTCTGAACGGTCAAAGAAACAGAATCTGAGGGAGAGATGTAGATGGATAACGATCAGAATATTAAAGATATCGATATTTTGGGATTCATGTATTCGGATCATTGGAAGCAAAATGCGAAAACTATTGCAGAGATTGCTTCTTATGAGAACTCTACTTCGCAAGAATGTTTACAAACTGTCCCAACTGGCAATCATGATATTAAGAGTCTTAGTTGGGAGAAGGTGCTCACGTTCTTGAATACCATGTATGCATTTCGTTGGCCTGAAGAGGACGTCGAGATATGTTCACCAGAAAGTGGTTCTCTTGCATTAAATGAATGGATCTTTTCAACCCAGATTCAAGGCAAAATCTTTGCCCCCGTGCTACTGGATTACCTTGATAATAAAAAGTCGATCAAATCCACCAGCTACTTTTCTTTGATGGAATACGCACTAGAGCTCATTGATTTTTTTAAAACCCGTTATGGGCTTGATGCTAGATCCATTCAAAACAAAGAATTGGCAAATAAAGATGCACTTATTAATTTCATTGAGCATTCTTCCTACAATCTCGTTCAACGTGACATGATTCTAGCAATAGCTCGAAAATTAATCTCTAATGGGTTCGAATTAAAGAAATCAACAAACGGTATTTCTACAAAAAAGAGGACTCAAGATATAAATCATCCCGCTATCACTGCGCATATTAAAGATTTACACCGTTCAGGAGTCAAGGAAAAAAGCGTTAACGGTAAATATAAAATCAGTTACGCCCTATTTTTAAACTGGTTGAATAAAACATACGTTCAGTTCCAGAGCACTTCATGCGACGAATTACCATTGTCATTAGTTACTGAGGAGCATCTACTCGAATTCAAGCAATATTTACTCCGTTTAGAAAAGAAAGGGATCTATATCAAGCAAACGGTTAGCAATTGTTTTTACGATATCCGATTCCTTCTGGCTAACCTCTATAAATTGGGCTGGCTTGCTAAAGACATAACAATGGATGTTACAGGAATCCCGTACGAGAGATACTATTATCGCGAGTTACCAACAGATGCTGAACTCCAGTGTTTTTTTCATAATATCCAACTCTATTCTGATCATCCCACATTGGAACTGGCAGCCTTTGGGTTGATGCTTTGTCTCGGTTTGCGAATTCATGAAGTTGCTAACATTCACTATCAGGATATCAATGTCGAGAATAGAACCATCTCTGTCTTCGGAAAAAACGAGAAATCGGCCATTCTACCCTTACCTGATCCGCTACAGAATTACTTTCAAAAGCTTGTTGTCAACAAAGGTCAGGATATCCATCTGTTTGGAAACAACAGCCAATCAACTATTCGCAAATTAAGGGCACAGTACAAACTTTATTCTTTTGTCTCGGGATGGAAATATCCGGGGGGTCCCCATTTACTGAGGCACACTTTCATCAGCAGGTTGTCGGAACGTACAGATTGCCCGTCACAATTGCTTATGTACTTGGCAAGACATGATCGGCCAGAAAATACTGCACGATACGTCCACCGGAGCTCCAATCAATTAACAAATGCTGTAAACAAAATCAATTACTGAGGAGGTTCCCATGCCTAAAGTAATCAACGATACAAAGTATACCGAACTTAAAGAACAACTGAATCAGCTGTTATGTCTTTATGGTCCAGAGAAAATGCGGCAAGTTATGGAAACCTTGCCTGTCCAGACACAGACAAAACCTAATATGCCCCTGGCAGTGCGGAACGTTTCATTTCTCGAAGCCGTTGATGCTTTCTATCAAAGCAGCAAGTTTTCTGGACTTAGCCGGACCACGCAAACAACGTATCGGTCAGAGATGAAACTTTTCCAGCAACATGTCAAGGAAAAGTTTGGCGACGATCCGCAGTTTGAAAAGGTAACAAACGGCGAATTCTTGTCCGACTATATTAAGCTTAATGAGGATCCTAATACAAAAGCCAAGAAGTCTTCCTTTCTTCGAACCTTCATAAAGACCACATACAAAATATTTTATGGCCATCAGGATCTCGGGGACTTGAAGACTATACTACGCGTTCGATGGTCAAACGATGACGCACCAAAAGCCTTTACTAAAGTGCAGATCGCGGAAATCTTGCAGATCGCTCAATCTCGTAACCACGATAGCCTTTACACTGCAATTATCTGGACTTTCCTTGGGAGTGGAATTCGCATAAACGAGCTCTGCCATCTAAGAATCGGTGATATCACTCCTGATACTCAAACAATCAAGGTAACACCCAAAGGGGCTGAGAATACCAAGAAAGTCCGAAAAATCAACGAGCTCGCCTTAATGATGCTCACAGATTTTATAGAGAAAAAATACAGTCGCGCTCGCGAGGTGATGCCAGATTCCGATTATCAAAGGCTCTATATCTTTTCAAGCACTGCCGGGGATAAACCCATCACATCTAGAGCCATTCAGCAATTTATGAAACGTATTATTCGCGAGTCTCGGTCGATAAAAGAGGAAGACAAAGATCGTTTAGGTCCTCACTCTTTTCGTCATTCTTTTGCCGTTCAAGGCCTTGAAGCAGGGATCGATATATACACCCTCTCAAAACTTCTAGGTCACGAGTCGATCGACAGCACGATGAAGTACTTGCGGCTTTTCGATGATCAACTTCGTGACGCCATTAACAAACACCCATTTGCCCAAGAGATTATTCAAAAAATTAGAGAAAGGTTGGAGAACAAATGAAACGTTTGTTATTGGATTCCCCTTACTATGCCAACTGGAAAAAACATACCCATCTCAAGGATTCTGCAATTTACGCTTATAGTCGCCAATTCATGAAATTTGAACAATATCTGAGCTTAGACTTTGAGGGAGAGCTGGATTTCGATAAATTTTATTATGATACTGAATCCGAGACTTATCGCCCGATCGATACTGAATGTATTGACGGTTATATCCAGTTTCTCAAGAAGAGGTTTCAGGCAAGCAAGAATACTATCTTCAATAACATTGTTTACCTGAAACATTTTTTCACGTTACTTCACGGTCTTGGGATGATTAAACAAAACCCCATGAAGAATTTTCCGAATCCGTATTATGAACGCCGAATAATAGATCGTTCCCTCTCCATTGGTGAATGTCAACGATTATTTCAAGCAGCGCTTAAAGCCGATCCATTTGTCCGGAAGTTCTACATCCTCATATTGCTAATGTCAACGACCGCTCTTCGAAACAAGGAGATTATACAGCTAACGTACGAACAGATTGATTTTGAGCGCAAGGTTATTCTGGTTAACAAAGGGCAGAAAACCTCCTCCGAAGTCGTTTATATGCCCGATTCCCTCGTTGTTGAGTTGGAGCGTTATTTGCATCATCCGGTTGTAGAAGAATGGCGGAATTCCGGACATTCCGAGGTTTTCTTTGAAAACAATCGACCACTAACAAAAGCAGGATTAAACCGAATCATCAAGAATCTTTGCCTAGAGGCCGGTATACAAAAGACAGTCACTGCCCATAGTTTTCGACATACAACGGCATACTTGATGCAGAGCAGCGGGATTGACATTATCGCTATAAAACGACAACTACGCCATAAGCAGTTATCAACAACTTTGCGATATGTTCCTCCAGTTGACGCTGCGAAGCTGCTGAATGACGCGTGTTCCGATCTTCTTCAATAACAACAAAAAGAACCCGAAGAAAGCAAAGAAAACATGCTTCATTCGGGTTCATTATTTGAACAATTATAGTACACAAGGACAGAGTACTCCCGTGTTGTAATTAATCACCATAAAGGGAATTGGATACCGAAAGCACCTGGCTCGAGGAAATGGTATCAATTAACTGTCCCGCGAGGACATGATTTGGGCCAGAGGATGGCCACTCATTAGGCTTCCGTTGGGAACAGAAGCGATGGAAGGAACAAATTTATTATATAGTGGATGTGCTTTGAAATCAATAATAGCAAAGGTCACTGTTGCTCGGCTAGTTCTCGTATCTCATAAGGACTAGCCTCTTCCGGAACTTTCATTTCATGCTCCCTTCTTAACTCTCAAAAAAATGGCATATTAACTTTATGAACTCTTTTTGTATTTGATCCAGGTCTTCGGAAGCAATGTCAATATGAAGAGCTGATATCCGGATCTCCTGATTTCCGTTATGTATCAAATAGGTTGCTAGCGGATTCTGGAAATATTTATTCGCACGGAAAACTGGGTATACCAGAAACAACCGATTGCATTGATAACGGACTGCATAGGCCAACATTTGGTAAACATCCGACTCCGAAAGTCGAGTATTCTCTTCAGAAATGGGATTTTTATATTTCGCATCTACAATCATTTCGATTGGCGTGTCTGATCCTGCTCGGCTGCATGCGATTGTAATATCGGGTCTGAGCAGAAAAACCTCTTTTTCAGCATCCAAGTAACGTTGTGGCGTCTGATAACGGACCACCCAATCATCCGAAGATAACCCTTTATCCAACCATTGATATAACGAGAACTCAAATAATTGATTCAATGGGATCAAAAAGGTAAAGGTACGCTCGTCGCCCGCATGGACCCCAGGTTGACGGTTAAGGTAAAACATCTTAGCGAGTTCAAACACCGGCCGATAGTCTTCGTTTAACCGATTGAATCGTACTCTTTGGAACATCGATTCGGTAAGCCGGATGGGACAGATATCCTCTAAAAGCAAAAGCGCATGGCTCAAACTAGTTTTGTTTTCCTCGTTTTTCGTCAATGTTCTAAGTGAAATCATTGTGGCTTTAATGATTTGGTTAAGCAGATTGTCTTCCGTGAATTCCTGATAACTAACATAATGCTTATGCTTAAATCCCCCATTCCTGAGCAACTGCCGCTGAAAAAGGATCCTTCCTCTAATGAAGGCCAGGTTGCCCTCAAAATCTTCATATTGACGATGAATTTGCTTCTGAAAGAGTTCCAAGAACCTCTTATTGAAAATGTGAATGAAAATCTCCAGCAAATCTCCGTTCATAGCCGCTATAAGTTGAGGTTCCGGAATATCTTTGACTGAAAGGAACCCGCTAGATGCCAGCAAACGGAACAGCATCCGAACGGACGAACGTTTTTCCTCTTCGAAGTCTTCAGCGGATGCCGCATCTTCATAAAGTTTGGGCAGAATCTGTAGCTGCAAGGAAGGAGTGGCGATAAATCCAACATACTTCCTTAGCAGCACTCGGTTATCTACACTGAAGCTAATATTTTGCCTTCCCCAAATGGACTCCAACGAAGATAATTCCATCCTATGTTCATTCGAGATTGGTTCCAACGAATACCTGTCTTCAAAGACGGTGATGAGTTTCGGCATCAGTCTTCTATTCCTTTATAGAGGGTCAACAAGGCCTTCTCGAAGTCGGAAACCGTATCTTTATCGGAAGGCTGCGTGCTTAAGAACCGCATGCTTCCGGATTTCTCGAAGAACTTGGTTCCAACAACCGACTGAATAGCAGCGACATCGTTGTAGAAGTATTCAGCGATTAATGGCAAAATTTTATAATACCAGCTCTTAAAAAGATCATCGATCGTTAAAACATCCATCAAATAGGCGTGGCCGATCCGATGGTCTCGATCCAGCTTCTCCGATATTTTTTCGTTAAGGCTGCGCAAAAGACTTGCAAGTTCCACCGAGCCCACTTTTGCTGTATTTTGTTCGAAAACCCCATAATCTGGTTCCATTTCCGCGAATACGAACCGTCTTCTTAGCGCGGTATCCAGCATCGCGATCGATCGATCGGAAGTATTCATCGTACCGATAATATACAGGTTCCTAGGCAACGAGAAAGGCTTTTTGGAATAGGGCAAGATCGTGCTGACCGTTTGCCTTTTGTCCTTTTCAATCAATGTTATCAGTTCGCCAAAGATTTTAGAGATGTTACCTCGGTTGATTTCATCGATGATCAAATAGTATGGTTTTTGCTGATGCTGCTGTGTCTTAACCGTTTTATTTATATCGCTGGAAATACCGATCAATTTCTGAACGTCGGACATTTGAATTCGGGGAAGCTCGTAAATCGTTTTGAGAGTAAGACTTACTCCGCCGTTCATATCGTAAATATCCGCGGGGTCCGTAAATTCTTTCAACCACGCAACCGGCCGGACATGTGGCGCTACATGTCCCTTTCTGTAAGCATAATCCCCTGTTATCACACCAATATCCCGAATCGTCCGAGGGCCATCATAGACAAATACGATATCACCTCGTTCCATTTGGTTAATGAGAGTATCTAGCGTATTGGCATCCATTGTAGGCTTTTGAGCCCCATCATCCCGCTCATTCTCAAGCAAGGAATAAATTTCGTCATATGATTTGTCTGTAAGGTCGATGTGATCGAGAAAATCGACCGCTATTTGTTTGCCCGCTTTACATTGGTTGTAAATGTGATCGCTGTTGCGGCGGCCGAGCGATACTTTCCAGACCCGGGATCCCGAATGTATGAACTCGGCTCCCGAAATACCGGAGGACTCAGATTCCGCTTTGATAATTTGTGCTGACGCGTCTTCCACCATCTTTTTCAGAACGCCAGGCTCCACACGGTACCGAATCTCACCACCTGCTTCGTCTTGCTTCATGTCTTCTTCCAATTGGGGGCGAATGCCCTCAATAAATTCCTCATACGAGTATGACTGGTGGAAAGTGATGAAACGTACCCGTTCTTCCCGTTCAACTTGGACGAACGGGATATATCGTTTACGGAATGTATACTCAAACGCTTCAATGATGTTCTTCGTAGCGAACGTCTTCCCTGTTCCCGGCGGTCCGTATAAAATCAAATTGGGGTTGAAATCCAGCAACTCAGCATACGCACGGTATTGTTCAAACAATTCCGGCGCGTCCTCGATATCCGAAGATTCTACCGTATGCGTAATTGGTGTTTTCCCTTCAGTTCCAACTTCCATATTCGGTTTGCTGATCGGTGTCTTGCGGCGGCCAACCAAGACGTTGTCATAAAGGCGAATAGGATTATCCACTACAAAATAACCTTGCTTTTCCAATTCATTCAGGACGCTTTTCAAATAGTTACGTTTATTCGGCGCTTCCTCTTCGGCAAATTCAAGCAACTGTAGCAATGTATACCGTTCATTGACGGAATTTTTGTCCTCGTACAGTTTCTGCAAACTGGCATAAGGTTGGGATTGTCCATTCTTCCATTCCAATATCCCGACTATTCTTGATGTTACGAGATTGTCGATTACAACCATGATGTCATTTTCCGCAACCGACGGGAGTTGAGAACTTAGTGTGACGTAATAACGACGAACCGAAGCAAAAGAAAGCTGGTCCCAGTTTTCCATGGGAAACGCCGAGGTCGTCTCAATGGGAAAGAATCCGTGACCTGGAGTAGCTTTGTTAATTTTATTAAGCAAGTTGAGATCCAAATTGAAATATGGACTTTTAATAAATTGCACGACGGGTACAGGATGCGGAAACCGCTTGATTTCTTCGAAAAAAACAACACCTGTATCTGACGGATTAATAGGATTTACCTTATGCCCATATTCCCTCACTTTCCATAACGCAATTACGTTGGCATTGGTCACCACAAACACGAAATCCCCAGGTTCGATCCCCCCGTACCAGGTACTCTCCTTGGCGCCGGCGGCGTAATACTTCTCTTGGATTTGATGCGGTCTTCTACTGTCAAACTTGCCGAAATATACTTTGCTCATATTGGATCTCCTCGATTTCATTTATCCACTATTTTCTTTGTCACAGGTGTATCGTTACAAGATACCACGTTTTAAATTTCTTTTGAAATGATGATAAATCTCATGCGGATATAAGTTCAATAGCTGCATCAGCGCTGTGCAGAAGCCGATCAGGATGATTGGCCCTTCACTATTCGAATGTAACTCGATCCCGCGTTCCACCAAATAGTTAGCTAGACGATCGAAGTCTGCCTCATATTCCGGATGAATCGGATAAGCCCTCTGATGAACTTTCTTTATTAGCTCCCAAGCGCCTATTCGTTCAAAATGTGCTCCTCTCTCCTCCAGCTGTTCTTGGTTTCCAAAGACAGTCTCAAAAGCAAGATCGAAAAACTTGCGGTTTCGCCGTAGTTTTCTCCACTCCGCATTATCCAGTGAGGGGCCGAAAACTTCTTCCACTTCGTCTTCCAACTCTTCAAGCAACTTAAACCGTGATTTGTACCCGAGGCTTTCCACCAGCCCCTTATAGTACCATTCCTGACTGTCACGTCCTCGTTTGAAACGAGACCATGCCTCCTCACCGTACTGCTTCAAGTCCCTCTTAATCGAACGAATATTGTGTAGTTTGTCTGCACAGGACGTCTGCCGAATAGCAACGGTTGCATGTTTAAGTTCATCGAGCGTATGCTGCTTTCTTTCCTCCCATGATGCACCTTTGTCCGGTTCTGAGCAGCCTTTTACGATTTCCAATACTTTAGGACCGAAGAAGGCCAGTAAATCCTCCTCCGTTGTATCGGTATCTTCCAACGTGTCATGCAAAATTCCAGCCGCGACAACTTCCTCCGAACAACCTGCCCGCTGCAAAATCATGCCCACAGCATAAGGATGACTAATGTATGGTATCTCTGTGCCTTTTCGGCGCTGTTCCCGATGTGCAACGGCAGCAAACTCAATTGCCTTATCGATTAAAGTCATAGACACGGTTTCCTCCCTTCAATTTCAAAGATCAGTTTCTCATGAATGGTTGCGAACCGGATATTTTTGCAGGTGATTAAGAACCAGCAAAGCCCCAGCCTTATGCAGCGGCTCATTCTGCTTCTCACAATGAAACAGCTGAATGCAGGATGGGCAGCCGTCCGAACAACCACAGCTGCTAATGATCTGTTGGGCTTTCTCCAAGAGAACCCCGAATTTTTCCGCAACGACCTCGACTATACCTGAACCGCCTCCTGCTTGGCTGTCGTAGAAGAACATTCCGGGCATTCCAAACAATGCTGAGCCAGAATAAAAAGAGGTGTGCTGAAAATCAGCCATACTGCACCTTACAACGGCCGGTATCGCCGAAGCTATGGCATGTTCAACCGCATGAAGGCTTCCCTCAGCCATGGTCTCCAAGTCAATGGTATCGCGATCCAGTACATCATTGAGCAGACCTTTAAGTTCATCCCTTCCTTGGTGATCCCACATCAGCCAAAACGCCTCGGTTTGGAAACTGACAGGATATGTGTTTGTCAATTGCACGGTTTCGGGAGGCGTTGCGCCGTGATTGTAGATTTTTTTGTAGCCAAATGTGCTTCGTTTTACGATGATGTTTCCAAGATTGGATTTGATCGCCGCGTCACTTCTCAGTGGATTGGTGATATCATGGATTTCAATGCTATCGCGAACAATTCCGCGGGTATGATAATCCGTTCTTACCGGCTCCACAACCACTTTGCGTTGCTTACCGTTAACCCACTTGACCTTATAGAAGGTACGATTGTCTGGTCCCAGAAATACTGCATCCACGTGATAATCTCTTATTAAGGAACGCTCATCTACACTTTGAAACAAGATGTCCTCATTCCAGCCGTTCTTGGTTACAACCGTATAAGTAGCCCCCATTGTAAACAAAGTTTGATATCTTGGCGTTTCACCATGATAGAGGAGTTTTCCTTCTATCTGCTGCCACTGGTCGCTTGCTTCCGCAACCACTTTGCGAAGCGCCGAAGAGCGAACATAATTCATAGCATTGGTCAACGTTCCTCCCAGTTCGTGAGCTGCATATGCGAGATGCTCCTTCAACAGCTTTGGATTCGCTGTATTAATCGCTGCTGATTCAGGCGGGAGCTTAAAGAATTCTTCAGGGTTGCGGGCGAAGTATTGCTGCAATGGCTCTTCCTGAACCATCATGATTACCACACCGTCTCTACTACGCCCCACACGGCCAGCCTGCTGCCAGAAGGATGCCTGAGAACCTGGATATCCAAGCAAAATGCATACGTCTAGACACTTCACATCAATTCCAACCTCTAGAGCGCTGGTTGTGACCACTCCAAGGATCTCACCTTGTTCGAGTTTCTGTATGGTTTGCTCCTTAACTTCTTGTGTCAGATAAGCATGATACGGTAAAAAAAGTTCATATGATTCTTCTGACGAAAGTCCGCCATGATCTTGAAGGTGGCTTCGCATAATGATGTTTAGCTCACGACTTAATAGCTGGGCTTGCTGGCGGTTGCTTGTGAAAATGATACTTCTCGGCCATCTTCCATCCTTGTAGATCGTGCGCAGAATCTCATAGAGATCGGAAACAACGGCCCTTTTCTTTTGCTCATCGTCTGATAAGCCCGGATTCCACATCAAAATCGCTTTCTTCTTTACTGGCGCTTGTACTCCCGATATTTCATGAAATCCTTTCATTCCACGCATTCCTGTTAATTCTTCAGCTAGATACTTTGGATTAGCAATTGTAGCCGAGCAGGCAATAAACTGGACGTTTTTATTTCCCAACCTGTCACATAACATTCTTAATCTGCGAAGGACCAAAGAAACCTTTGAACCTAACAAGCCTGAGTATTGATGCAGCTCATCAATGACGACAAACCGAAGATTTTGCAGAAAGCGCAACAGTTGGGGGCCTTTTCCCTTAGGCGAACCTGCACCTTGAAGAATTAAATGCAGATAGTGTACGTTGGTCAGCCAATAGCGCCCCTCAGAGAACACGAAGCTAGATGCCTGATCTTTTCTCATATGCTCTGGAACGTTACGTTGCCCGTGGAGAACCCCAACAGATATTTGTTGCCCATTTACAGAGAATCGGGAAAATCCATTTAGTGAGAAATGATTCCCTTGTGCTTCTACATCATCAGCCCATTTTTTCAGGTGGGCAAACTGATCCTCGACCAATGCCTTGAACGGAGCCAAATATAGCGCACAAGCATTCGGATCAGCAACCAATTTTTCCATGATGGGAACATTGTAAGCCAATGATTTTCCCGATGCGGTTTTCGTACAGAGAACGACATTGCGTCCTTCACGGATGTTCTGTATAGCTTCCCCTTGATGCTCATAAAGCTTATTGATCCCCAGAGAATGAAGCTTCCGCTGCAGCCAACTGGGCATAAGAATTTGTTCAGCATAAGCGCCTTGATTAGCGTCAATTTGATGCACGTGGACGTCACTTCGAATGCGAGTTCCGAGTTCGAGCAAATTCTGGACGAGTTTTTCGCTATCGAATTTATGTTGAACAGGAAGTCTTCGATCTATGAGCAATTCCGTTTCTTCCGGTGTCAACATGTCATCCAAGATTGAACATCCATCATGAGAACAATAAACGCCGGATGGTTTGTTTATATAGGACTCCATATCGGGTTCAAGGGAGCGCCACTGTGAAACTCGAATCCCGTTTGCACGTTGATGAATCTTACGGTAATAGCCCTCCGGATCTGCCTTATAGCTGATTTGAACGAAGTCCCCGTAAGGTCTTTGGCCTCCGCAGGCGGAGCAGATTACAGGCATTCTTAATCGATCCCTTCTATCAAAATCTTCAGCAGCATTTTGGCTCCAGGTTTGAACAATTCAATATTCCCTTTACCTGGGAGCTGCACGCAGCTAGGACATCCTTCGGCACAAGGGCAGCTCTCAATAAGTTCAAGAGCTTTTCGAAGCACTTGCGGAAGTTTCTCATAGATCGCCTCAATGGTTCCGAGGCCGGACCCGTTCTCACCATAGAAGCCGATAACAGGTCTATTAGCAAAAGCCGTCATCCCACTCGCCGAAAAGCCTGTAAAGTCATTAGCGTCACAAATGATGAGGTCAGGAATAACCGAAGTCATAGCGTGACCTGCAGCGTGAAGGGAAGCTTCAGCCAATAAGTCGATGGATCTGCCCTCATCCGCTAACTCCTGGATGCCATTTTTCAATTGGCTCCATTGAGAATCCGTTAGTGTAACCCACATTCCTTCCGGAGTGAATCGGGTGACGGACGGATGATCCAATTGAACCTGCTCAGACTCATGCTTCTGTCCGAAGTAAACTTTTTTATAACCGAAGACACTCCGCTTAATCTCCAGTTCACCATAAGCCATATCGATTCCTTCGATGTGTTGCTTCTGATAAGTCTGCATAATATCGATGATATCGCGATAAGTAGATTGAGTGTAATAGGTTAGTTCCTGAATAGGCAATACAATAATTTCACCTTTTCTGCGATTGATAGAGTCTACTCGATAGCCTTTCTCTCCAGGAGTCCAATAGATCGCGCCTTCATAAAAATCACGAAGAGCACTCCACTCATCCAAACTGTCTACTATCGTTTGATTTTGTCCCCGAATGGTTACGCTGTAATTTTTACCAGACATTGATCGAAGACTAAACTTGTCATCAACGATCGCCTCATCGTTAGCTGTTGCAGCTACTTGCAGTACAGTCTCAATATAATCTTCGAGTAATCCAGGAAACATGTCCTGCAAGTCTTCCTTCGTGACTTCTCTCCCGAGCTCTTCTCTTAGTAACGGGATGTGCATGGCTAACAACTTGTAATTTGTTGGATTAATCCTAACTACCTCGGGAGCTTTATGGATAAATTCAAGCGGGTTACGCATGTAATACTGCTGAAGCGGTTCATCCTGCCAGATCAGTATGGCAACACCCTCGCCTTTGCGGCCAACACGTCCGATCTGTTGGGAGAATGCCGCTTTCGATCCGGGATAACCAACAAGAACGGCAAGACTCAAATCACCGATATCAATCCCGACTTCAAGGGCATTGGTAGTAATAATGACATGAATGTCGTGGGACTTGAGTCTCTCAATAATCCGTTTCCGAGTATCATTCGGCAGTATTCCGGTATAAAATGCCGCGAGTTTTTCTCCTTCCACTTTCTCTTTTGGTAGTCGGAGAGGCTGGCGCAAGACGTCTTTGATATAACGGGTAAATACCATAGTCTGGCTGCGAGAAGGTTGAAAAATGATGCTCTTAATCACTTTCTGATCAACAGTCATGATCTGTTTCGCCATCGTAATGGCATCGGTAGAAGGCGCGCGGCGGACTTGTTCATCGGCTGACATACCGGGATTCCAGAGGACGATCCCCTTTTTCTGATGGGCGGAACCATCTGTATTGATGAGGGTGAATCCGCTAAGACCTGTAAGATCCTCTGCTAATCTAATAGGATTTTCAATCGTTGCTGAGCTCGTAATAATCTGGATATTGTGAGTATTACCAAGTTCTCGACAAACCTTAAGCAGGCGTCTGAGTACCAATGCGACATGACTTCCGAATGTACCTCGGTACATATGCATCTCATCAAGCACTATAAATTTGAGGTTCCGAAGATAATTTCGAATGTGATGTGCGGTCGCATACTTCACCTTCTGAACTTGCCCGAGAATGGAGTAATGAATCATATCCGGATTCGTCATCCATACCTGTGCTTTTTCCATGATTCGCTGCCGCGGCCCATTCTCGGTATCCCCATCCAGCCGGCCGATATGAATCAGGCGATCTCCTAAGTGCAATTGAGTTTCAAACCACTCATCCAAGGATGATTGATCCTTCGTTTCATCCGTACCAAAACGTCTGATTTGATCTAGTTGATCATTAGCTAATGCCTTGGTAGGAAATATGTACAATGCCCGTTCTTCAGGATGATTATACAACCGGCTAAGAATCGGCAGGTTATAGGACAACGTCTTTCCAGATGATGTTGAAGTGACCAAGACAACATTCGAACCAGAATGGACTGCATCGGCTGTTTGTGCTTGGTGAGTATATAACTGTGTAATTCCCATTCGATGTAAGGCGTCCTTGATGGGCTCCGGTGTAGATTCAGGAATATCCGCAAAAGTAGCTTCTTTCGCAGGAAGTGTATGTACATAAATCTCGGCGGCCTCTTCCTCTGCCAACTCCTTCAGCTTATCCAGTACATCTTCTGATGAAAATTCATGACTTACTACGCCGGGAATTCGGTTATCTTCACATAGAATAAATTCTTCTTTCTCTAAAGGAACGATAGCAAAACAAGAAGGGCAGTAAATTCCCTCTTCGTATCCTCGGAGGTTTTCAATTACAGGAGTCCAGTCTAAGCATTTGATCCCGGTTGGCGAATATTCAAGCAGTCGTTGCTCCCCGACTTGACTGATCTTATTAGAAATTTGAATCGCCTTCAGCATACTCGTGCATTCGGAACATTTCAGAAATGCCATTCCTAATCCCTCCAACGCTAATGTCTGCTGATCATATTAGAACATACTGATTAGACAACATGTTGTCATAGAATATACGTTCTCATGGAATAAAACCCCCTTGCTGCTAATTCGACAATATAGGCAGTTAGTCCTTGTTTATGTGAATTAACACAAAAAAAGACGACCACTATGATCGTCAACTTTCATGGTTTTTCAATTTCTTTCTAATCTTCTGTATGTGTCTTGACTTTACTACGTTAACCCGTTCCAAAGGTCCAAATATTCGTTCAGCCCTATCGACATAACTAAGGAAGTTTCTATTTTTCAAATCCTTGCTAACCTCATGATATCCAAACTTCCGATAGAGACGCATGCTTTTTATTATTACTTTTGTTTTTGAATCATCTTTGCTTTTCAGAACCTTCTTTATATTCCGATTTAACTTATTATAATACTTGGAAATTGTCTTATCCCTAATAGTTACAGCAGTCCCGTCGAAGGAAAAACCTAAGTAATCAATTCTCTTTTTTTCTGTCTTGCATATTAAATCATCTCGGATTTCAAATGAATCTATGTTACCTTGACTATATTCGAAAAGTTGGGTCTTATTAGGTTCCAATACCAGTGAAGGAGTTGCTTGTATAATTGACAATAAAAATGCAAGTTCTTGATTAAGTAGCAGTGCCTTATCTTTCGGAAGTATAACAATAAAATCATCGCTATACCTCATATACATACCGTCTTTAGAAGAAACATACGAGTTTATCTTTGCATCAAACTCAAGCATATATATATTTGACAATACAGCACTAATTGCCGAACCCTGTGGAATTCCAACTGATTTTTTGTTAGGAGTAACCATGTCCTTCTTTAAGGCCTTAAATTTACTCCAAGGTATCGCCAATTCTTGTTTGTTTAGTCGCTTAATTCCAGAAAGATTTAACAAATGCCCATTTTCTTTCAAAAGGTCGGATAATTCCCATGTTGAATATTTAGTGATGTTTTTAAATACCGCATAATAATCGTTAGGAAGCTTGTCTTTTTGAAGCAGCTCACACATTCGCTTTTTTAAGTATTGATGGTCAAGGCTGTCGAAAAAGCTTTTAAAGTCCCCGATGACGACATAGCATTCTTTAAGTTCTTTTATTTTGTCAAAAGCCTGTTTAGCAAAATGAATATTATTCATGTGCAGATTGTTGCGGTACGCAATCGAGCATTGATCAAGACCGTCAATAGTTACTCTTTTATTATATTCTTCATTTAATAGATAAGCGTAGTACTGATAGATATACCGATCCATGTGTGCGGAATAACAAATTTCACGGTCTTTGGTAGTCTTACCTTTGGATTTACTATACTTCGTAATTTTCAATGTATGGTGGATAAAAGGAAGAAATCCATGAGTTTTTATTTTTAGTGGATCAGAGATATAATCCCATGCTTCATTTATGGTTATTTTTCTATCGAAATGGGCATAGCCACGGAATTTCACCTTTTTCTTCCACTCATCCACAGTCATATAGTCCCCCATAAAGTGCAATACCTGCCAACACGGGGGGGTAGCATCCCTAAGTTGGCAGGTATGATGTAATTGTATTGCAGCCACCCGTACATTACGCATGAACAACTATGCTATGATAGTTGAGGAGGCGTGTTCAATGTGGAGTGCTTGTTGGTTGATGTGTGAGTTCGTGTCCACCAGTGAACTGTGTCAGTGTGTCTTGTGCGTGCTACTGCTCGCCAGACCCTTGACTTCAATCTCCACCCCTTACAGCAGGTCTGCAAGGCAAAATAATAATATCATAGTTTCATAGATTTGGCAAACTAAAATTCGACAAAAAATTGTTATGCTCATTCACTCAACTAATAGTGCATTAATCACAGCATCCCTCAGCTACTTTCGTGTTTAGGATCTTTAATGACCATACTAAAAACCACTAGTATTTTACTATTAGCCTTCAAGTACCAGGTTCAACTCCAAACACCAAAAAATGTTAGTTAACCATTAACCATTCGAATTTTTAGATTATCAATTCCGATTGCAGTCCATAACTCGTAATATAGGCTGTTTCTTGTGCACGGGTTAGCGCAACATACAACAAACATTTTTCTGCTGTTACGGATTCTTCTTCTGTCACGGAATCGGTCGTATCAATAGCAGTATGCAGCGGAACAATGCGTTTGTTCACCGCGGCAACAAATACATGTTTGAACTCAAGTCCCTTAACACGATGCATGGTTGCCACACGAACTCCCTCTATATTTCTATCATCAATTTTATTACGCTTGATTTCATATGTTCTGATTCCAATAGCTGATAAACCGGAAATATAATCATCAAGCAGTTTATGCGTACGTGCAACTATACATATGTTCTTGAAATCCGTCCCTAATGAATGTAGCCTTTTGATCTCATCTATGATAAAGCCCAGTTCTTCTAATGCAGAATTAAAGCTTTTTACTACAGGTTTAATCCCGTGGGTCAATGATCGGCAACTATCACCGCTATCACTATCAGTATCGAGGTCATCAAAAGGGACTCCTCGTAAAAGTCCAAACGCATACTTTCTAATCTCTTCAGTGGTACGATAATTAATCCTTAAGCGACTGCTTCTTCCACGTACGTTTATTCCACATTTAGATAAGATAACTTTATTTTTATAAATTCGTTGATGGGCATCGCCAACAATAAACATATCATTTTTATGTTGTTCTCCTGCGATTGAACGTAACAAGCGAAACGCATTTATACTTAAGTCCTGTGCTTCGTCTACAATTACTGCGGAGTATTGTAAAACTCCGGGATTCTTAAGAATCATCAATCTACACTCATACATAGCCGTTTCCAAATCTCTGATCTGTCTGTCTTTCATTAAGGCTTGAAACTCTTCGATTACACTCCAGACTTGGATTCGCAATTTTCGATCCAGGCGAGTACCTCTACCAATGCGAGAAGCTTTCATGTAGGTTTCTTTGGTATATGCTTCTTGCACAGAAACAACCTTTGTCCATTCCTCCATATAGAATTGTGAAGTAAGACCTGAAGAATCACCTGCAAGTATTATGGCCTCATCCCAAATTCCGCTTAGCTGTTCATCGTATGCGATCGAGTATGTAAACCCTTGATCCCGCATAAACTGCATAACCCAAGCATCGAGATTAATCACTTCTATACGTCGCAGTTCATCAACAGTACAAATCTTTCGGAGATTTTCTTTTATATCCCCGGCAAGATTTGTAGTATAGGTGGTAAACAATATTTTCCCTTTACCATCTATTTGTGAGGCTAGATACTTTGCGCGATGCATGGCTACGACAGTTTTTCCAGTACCTGCACCACCTATGACACTGGCAGGTCCGGAATAATCTTTTTTTGCAATTTTCTTTTGCGTTGGATGTAGAAAGACCCTCCATTTTTCCAACGGTTCTGCCATGATCCGGCGAAGTTCGTCTTCACCTTCAATGATGACAAAGTTTTTCTGGCTTCTTGCATGATCTAAGGCCGTTGCAAAATTGTTATCTTTACCCGTCTCGTCAGACCCGTCCTCAAAGAGTTGGGACACTTCCTCTACAGTAAATCCATTAGCAAGCCATTCTAAAGATTCATAAGCATCTTCCGGGAATGATTGTTTCAGTGAGAATAGCATTTCCTCGGACACGATGGATCGGACCAACGGAAGTTGTTCTTTAGGAACCCCTAGCGATAAGAGTTCTTTATCGGAAACTCCAACAAATAGATGGTCTTCCTCTATTGAACCAGTTGGGGTCTCCATCGTTATATCGAATACTTGCACGTTACCCGTGGTTGGATTGATCGTACATTTTTTCCTCTGAGCCCACGCATATGCGTCATCATGATGGTCAACCCATAAGAGAAGATAAACACCTGTTTCCTCTTGTCGAACAACAATTCCTCTATACGTATCATCGATACGAACAGAGCAAATCTTATTGTCACTCGCATTCTTGATTCTTTCATAGTTAATACCTGGCGACTGTGGATTGTTTCTAAATTTATTGATGAATTCGGTAACTTTACCCTGAATTTGTCTTGGCAACACCGCAAATGCAGTTAGGAAATCCGAGGATATCGCGACAACCGCTTTCCCCATTAACTTTTACCTCCTTTAATGACGGATGGAATATCATCATTCAAGGTAAACACGGTCCATCCGGCATTTTCAAATACATCCTTACTGTCAATTTGCTCCATCAACAATGCGGCAACCTTCTCTGATTCCCAAGCCATTTCGCATTCGGCAATAACAGCATCTTTCACATCCGTTAGCTCATATCCGACAGATGAAGGAACTCTTACATTCTTGGATTGCAACTTAATGGCTAGTTCTGAAGCTTCATCGTCAAATAGGTTCTGCTTGATTTCCGACCATTCATCAGGGGCAGACGATAACAGTTCATCAACATAATCATTCGCGGGACTATGTAGATTAAGCAATTTGCTGTAAATCAACTGTTGAATGCCGTCTGTCGTGACACCCACGAAGTTATCCGAAAACTGCATGAGATTATAAAATTGCCAAAATCCGTTCCAATCTGCTTCATACTTGTCAGTTCTCGATTCGCTTATATCCTGCAACAAAGCACACACGATAGGAAGTGCATCACCCTTTTTCTCTTTCATCTCAGAAGTCTTGATCCCTGAGAAAATCTTGAGATTAGCGTTTGACATTCGGGGAGTCCAAGTTCCAAATATACATTCGTTCAATATAAAATCGGAATCAAGTCCCTGGAAATCTTCAAGTAGTTCTTTGATCTTTCCATACCATTCATCATAAGCAATCCGATCCGTAGCTTTACGTGCATCTAATAAGGATAGGGATACCGCCTTGGCATGAACCTTAAACAGCTTCTCCGGTTCTGACATTTCCAAATAGTGCATTAGCAGCTCCATTGGAGTTGCTTTATCTGGCCGCAATGCTTCCGCACCACCGTGTTCAACTGTTCGCTTGTACATTGACGAACCCGAAGGCATATTTTCCGGCAGCAAGGTCAACGTGGCGTAATCCCCCTGATTATTGAACGCACTTTGAATATCTCTCCAGCTTAGAGTCCATACACGAAACTGATTGCTTCTTCTAATGGCCTCCCTCTTCAGGGTATCATCTGCACAGTTATCCTTATGAAATAAGAAGCCATCCGTATAGATTGCAACCGGCCGTTGCCCACTGAATTTTCTTCTCGGCCATAATACAAAATCTGCACGAGATTTTACGGATACGCCATATCGCTCGTCAAGGAGGACTTGAGGCTCGATGTCCCATGCGCATTCTCCGACTTTCAAGGAATAGCCTTCCTTAAGATTAATAAGAGCTTTATCAATTTTTACAGTTCTATTCTCATTCCCCATCATCTCAAGAGCTTGGATAAATTGACGCTCGAGCTCGCTTTCAAAGAGCGAATTCACGGGAACGTTCCCCAATTTGTCAATTTGTTCAATATTATCTTTGCCGCTAAGTATTTGGCGCAATAAATGAATGGCGGTCTTTCTAGAGATTTCGCCTATATTCTGACTCTGACGATAAGCAAATAAGCAACGGTAACAACCATCCTTCTGCAAATCTTCTTTACAGTTGCAATTTTCAAGTACCGTGAGGGCTTTTTCGAAGATTTCAATTAAAGCGTGATCTTGTTGCAGTAATTGCTTCAAGTAACCCGTTCCGCCAGGTACTGAATCAAATAGTACGAGGTATTGTTTGCGATAACCTGCATCCTGTACTGGAACTTCCGTTAGTGTCGCTCGCAGATGATCGACATTTCCGAAGTACTCTTTCATCCCAAGCATGAACGCTGCAATGAAGGATTCTTGCCTTGTCTTTGTAAAATCGAGGGTTGTTGCAGGAACAAGAATTCTCAACACTTCAGTTGTAAATTCCCGGTATAAGAACAGATACTCCTCATAGGGTTCATGATCTCCCGGTTGCGGATTCTTGGCACGGCATGTAAACGTATGATCTGGAGCACCATTATTCGTTTGTATACGGCCGCAGTATTTACAGATCCTGAACCCTTTTCTTACCTCTTCTACTCCGGAAACCGTAAGTTTCTCCCCCTGCACGTCACTTTCGCCGAAGTTAATTTCCCTCAGAGTAGCTTTCTTTACGAACTCGTATCCAAATTTAAATTCATCATTATCCATGCGGTATGCTTTGACTATATCTTGATCCTCGTCGACATCCACAAGCAATTGCTTACAGTAGAATACCGAGCTGCGATCATCACTTTCATCGCCGATTTGGGCTTTGTCATACGGCATATTGGAGTATACCATCTTGACTTTAAGCATCGTTCTAACCTGACCAGCATCTGCCCATCCAGGGCTACCACATCTCGGGCATGCGGCAGCATGCGTAAGGTGTGTATTCTCCTCGGCGTGTGAACAGTTCGGACAAAGCCGCCATTTCGTCGGCTGAGCCGTCGTCGTGTCAATCTGATTAATTTGCAGCTTCTTTCCATCCACATAAAAGTTATTGGCTGGTGCAAATTCACTCAGTGCGGATGAGGCACTTCTGCTATATTCAAAGACCATCTTTTCGTATTTGCGATTCTTATTCTCCTCTTCGTTGCCCGCAGGCTCTTCTTTTCGAAAGAGTACAGCCTTCAAGACGATTCCCGCTTCCGGAAAAGCATAGTTTGGCAGAAGTCCCTCATCTGACATGAAATTATACACGTTCTTGTTGTTGAGACTCTTGACTACATTACTGAGAGCATATAATTCGCTCTTCAACTCTTTGATTTCTTCCTCGTACGACGAGTCTTTCGGCCTATTCTCAATAATTTTAGTTAATTCTTTCAATTGCTTTATATTCGTATATAATGAATCTCTTTGCGATAGTAGGGATTCGAACGCCTCCAGAATTTTCATATGCATCGGACTTTCTTCCAGACCATTGCCCTTAGCAAAACGTTCAAGTTCCCGAATCGAATCCTCATCCAGTCCATCATTTGAGCGATCAAATAGTTGTATGAAGGTTCGAATGAGGCTTGAAAGGTTGCTCTGTACAAATTGCAGAAAGTTAAAAGGATATATATCGGGGGAGCGTTGCGTCAACTTGTTCAAGCAGATTCCCACACGATCCGGAATTGCCTTATCCGGCACCCCCCGTTTGATCCAACTGTCCATGCAATAGGCAACGAATTGACGCTCCAGCACTGCGGAAGCACGAAGATAGATTTTGGGCGGTTGAACCGTACCCTGAATCATCTCCATCGGTTCAGCATAAAAGTAAAGATCATGAGGTCTTGCATTCGATACTACAATCGTCAACGCATTGCCATCTTTACGTCCCGCACGGCCAGTTCTTTGCAAGAATTGGGCCTGCGCAGGGGGCATACTGCACAACACTACGGTAGACAAGTCGCCAATGTCAATCCCCATCTCCAATGTGGGGGTACAGGAAAGTAAATTGGCATCCCATGGCTTCCGTTCGTCAATGTTTCGTTTAAATATGCGTTCCAGCTCTTCACGATTATCCCGCTCTAATAAGCCCGTATGCTCCCGCGCATTAACACGAATCAAATCGCCATTACAGTATAGTTTTCCATAGTAGCCAAGCTCCTGTTCTTCGTCTTCAACCAAATGGCCACCACAAGTATGGCGAATACAAGGTGCTCCGACCCACGAGGTCCTATTCTCTTCTGAAGCTGAGACACCTGTGCCACATTGATCACAAACCAACTGGCTCACATCTATTGAAATACGAACGGCAGATTTATTAATGGCATAAACTGCGTAAGCGGGCGGTGACGGGAGCGTTTCAACAATACCTCCCCTGATAAGTTCACTCAATATAATTTCTGCAATATGTTCCGCAACATCTTCACCTATTAAGGGTTCGTCAATGCAAGCATCGATCCAGTAGGCGTATTTAGAATTCCCCTTAAGCGCATCAAAGCTCCAAAGCCGTTTCGAACCTTCATTCAGCTTATAAATAAAACGGGGGATATTTCGTCCTGCCGCTGTACCCGGCATCCATTTTGTTTTGTCATTTGAGAGTAGATAAGCTTTCCCCTCATTCATGGTAAATGTATTAAAGACGGAATCATGAAAAGCTCCATTTGACCGCATGATATGTAAAAACCCAACAACCATACGTTGGAAGAGTTCAGGCTGACTCTTGGTTAGCGCGCCCAGCTCATTTATGGTTCTTTCCCTTATCCGATCCGCTAATTCTCCGATTTTGTCCCCATCGAAGCTTAATACGGAACAGCCAGACTTTTCCAGTGTTCTGCCGATGCGGGAACTCATTCCATATTCCAGCATAATCTCATATTTGATTCGTTTTTCTATTCCTTCCATGAGGCGATTTGCCTCAACGCCATGCCCAAGAACTCCTGCTGTTTTCATTCTTTCATAGGCGCTCATCCAAGTCATATTAGGCGCAATGAAAAAACTAACGAATTCTTCATTCGTCAGGTTCTTGTGCCAGTATTCAATAAACCGCATTTGAAATTGATCCAGGGATAATCCTTTTCCTTCACGAAGGGCAAACCGTTGAATGGCACCGCGTAAACCAAATTTCCACGTACGGGAATTAAAAAATCCCGCTCTGTGTGCAGCATCCTGGACATTATCAGAGAAAGCAAGCAGTTTCTTATCGTCATTGAATTTTGAAGAGTATAGTTGAGTAACTTCCGCACTAATAGCCGTGGCACTCCTCAAACCCATTAGGGACAATCCATGCCTACTGTTGCAAAACGGACAAAAAAATTGCTTGTTTTCACCTTTACCTACAATATTGTTTAGCGGCAATAGAACCGAAATGCTTCTATTCCCACAAGAAGAACAGTGCTTGCCTCCCTCCCCCAGGTCAAGCTGTAGACAATCCGTACATAGACGGGCTGGAATCATACCCGGTGGTTTGGCTTTTTCATTGGAAGGGTAGACCATTTTCACTTTACTATCTTGGCTAAAATACAAATTATAGAAGGTGTCCAAGTTAACCATTGCCATATTATTTCTTTCATTCAGGATACCAACCCAACCGGTCTCCCCGCAATCCCGACAGTTAACGACAGGCAAATATTGTTTCGCCTGATGTTCATTCAAGTCTGTTGCAAGTGCATACTCAATATGATCTTCACTGACTTTGGCAAGTAATCGCCTGAGTTCCCTCATCCAAAACTGCACCTGAACATCCACTAATTTGCGCAAACTTCCTTCTGTTCCGATTCTTGCATGAGAAATCAAAGCAAATAATGCATCAAGTGCGATTGAGGGATTGCTCAACCTCGAAATATGAGGAAATCTCTCTTTGAGTTGCTCGCAGATATATTCTACATGAACATAGTTGTTTTCCATGAGCCCCAGCATATCCTGCATGAAGCTGTGCTTCATTAATTGCCGGCCCATTCTAAGCCTTGCATCGGCATTCATGATATTCGATTTGTCAAATCGATCTTCAAACCAGCATTCAGCCGCGCCTTGCAGATAGGCCTCCAACTCTCCTTCGTTGATAAGCGACACCAGCTTCTGGCATTGTTCTTCCGAAGGAAAAGAGAAGTCTTCCATCTCATGCCCCGAGAAAAATTCCGAAGCAGTCAATCGATCTTCTGTAATAACCGCGTTTTCCTCGAAGGCCTCGCCAAAGATGCTGCTGGCATAGTCTCTGATATATCGTGCACTTTCTTTAGACCCCATCGTTGCTGATGTTCCCACACAGCACAAATAACCTTGCTGCGTATATAGTCGAGCTTTTAGACGTCTCAATAAGCAAGCTAAATCCGTACCCTGTGCTCCGTCAAAGGTATGAAGTTCATCAACAGCTATATATTTCAAAGTGTCAGGACGATTGGCTGCCCATAACGACGCGTCTTTCGGACGTACTAATAAATAATCAAGCATTTTGTAATTGGTCAACAGGATATCCGGAGGATTTGCCAACAACGTTTCATGATCGGTAATAATCCGATCCTTGCTCATCGTACGAGAGGCCTTCGCCTCATACCCTCCTACGTACATACCGGCGCTAACATTTCCGCGTAATTCCGGACTTTCATCGATAAGCTCTGCAATGCGTTTCGCTTGGTCAGAAGCGAGGGCGTTCATCGGATAGATGATCAGTGCCTTAATACCAGGTTCGCCGCGGTGACGGTAACAATACTCCAAGATAGGATAGAGGAAACATTCCGTCTTACCGCTACCCGTCCCTGTCGCAATCAAAGTGGATCGCCCGTCTTCCCCTGTTAGCCGTTCGAATGCCCGTTGTTGATGCAAATAGGGTTTGTGTTTGGGATGGATCGCATCAAATTGAACGGACTCCTCCTCCGCTACCCTGAACGGCAGACGCACGGCGACATACGGATCGCGGAATACGGCGTTCTTCGTATCCAGCATCTTCGACAAAGTACCTTTGAATGCGTAATTCGACATTGGGAAGGTCGTTTCGATATAATCGCATAACCCTCCCTGCAATTGCCTTGCAAGCACTGAAGGTATCAAGTACAATCTCCCCCTTAGTAACGACGTAGAAAATACTATTATTTATATTTTTTCTCAAAGAATGCCCACGCTGTCTCGTAATCCTGTTCCCGATCACATCGATCAAAGGGGGCCACATATTCAATGGTGCGCTCTACAGGGCCACCGGGCATCGTATCATCGGTAATTGTGCGATAGAACTTTTCACCCGCTTGTCCATGCTTAATCGGTTCAAACTCTGCACGGCTGAACCCTACCCCTGTTAAACTGCGGTTGTTAGTAAATACGATTCTACCATTTTGATCGTACCATGTATCCGCTTCGTATTGCTGTAATACAGGGAATTGGATGCGATATATGGTTTTCAGTTGTTCCAGTGTCATCCCCAATGCCATTGCGGTTAGAACATCAATCTCTACAAGTGCTTGTCTGCGTTCATAGTCAGTGCGTAATGGTGTTCCCCATGTCCATTCAGGATTGAGGGATGTAAACTTTTCGGGTCGTAAACGAGGGTCCGATTTAGACCATGATATGCTAATAAACTTACTATTGAATTGTTTTTTCCATAACTCACTATAATATTCAGTTATACAATTTAGTAACAAAGTTCGCAGAATCAATTCTTGATTAAATTCTGATAATACGATTGGCAAACCGGCGATGCTATCTATATTACAATTAGACTTCCCCATAACCTTAATAATAAAATCATATGGAATTGACGACCATAATCCACATGACAAAATCATGTCTTCTAAATTCCTAAACACAAACCCAATCAAACCATGAATATGTCCAACATTGGGTGGAATTATAGCACAGTTCATTGTTCTCTCTTGTTTTAGATTGAGCATTTTCCTACAAACTAGTCGATAACTTAAAAGATATTTTTCTCCCCATGGTGTCACTGGACTCCTTTTCGCATACTCTTCAATAGAGCAAATCGGAGAATAATTTGTTCTTTGTATATACTGACTGTCAATCGAAGAAAGGTCTATTGTTTCATAATCAGCCTTTTGTATACAAATACGACGTGGTGTTTTCGCATAAGGATTACTTACTGCAATATGTGGACCTGAGCATATAAGTCCAAGATTATCGTCTGGAAATTTGGTGTTTCTATCTATAGTTCCATCATTTTGAGAGTATGTTTCATGCCACAATTCACTAGGAAATACATCCCTATCTCTTACATGTACTTCATGATCATCAGTATTTGCAAAACATCTAACTGTTTGAAGGAGCTGAATTGTATGTAGTGCCATTACTCTGGTCTGCAAGTAATTTGCTTCCTCACCAAATATGCATGCAAATGTATATAAATCTTCTTCATGAATGGAGATAATACGATCCTTATGCCCTGCAACGTTCCATTCGTTATTTTTGTTTTTAATTCCTTCTGCTACCCCTTCACCATTAGATTGGTAACATAAATCAATAGTTAAAGGATCAAAGAGATTGGAAATCATATCGAAACCGACTTTTTTTGAATTAGTATTTATATAAATATTTAAGCTAAACACGGTAGGATGGCCAATGTCTGTAAAAAGTAGTTTTTCATTAATAAATTGAAAATGCTTTCTAACTTTACGATATAACTTTTCCCTTAAAGTTCCACCATTAGGATCGTCATAAACACCATCAGGGTGTATAAAAGCAGAAACACCCATTCCCCTACAAAAATCCCAAGATTGAGGTAGAAAACATTTATAAAGATTAGGTTGTTGCCCTTTAAGATCGGAATAATTCTGAATGGCATTCAAAAAGTTCTGTGTGCCCAAAATGCTCTCATATTCACTTAAATACAACTCTTTTGTAGTAACATTTTTAAGAGCTTCCGCCCTATTATATGTTATTTGCGTCGCTGATAGGTTTTTAATTGCAAACATAGGCTGTTGATCGGAAAGTATACCCTGTTCATTCCATTCCAACTTAATCCATGGCGGATTTCCGATTATCAGATCAAACCCACCTCGCTCGGCAAACAAGTTTGCAAACTCCAACTCCCAGTGCAAAAACTTCTGCTTGTCTGCAATTTCCTTTACTAACGCAAGACGAGGTTGCTGCTGGCACAGTTTGGGAATATCCACTATGCCCATGCCTGAATACAATTCATTAATATCTATAACCAGTTGTTCATGTTCGGTTGGGAACAAGGAAAGCTGACCCATTTTTACAGTTTCACTAACACCCTTATAGGTTTGAATTGTGCCTTCCAGTATCAAATACATATCCGCGATAAATTCGCTTCTCGAGGGCATAAGATCCGCTTTGTCGATAGGCCAGAACCAAAGCGAACACCAATAGTCCATTGCAAATTTGAGCCTTGCATAGGGCCCTGCATTGATCTGCTCCTCTGATTTATAGAGCGTTTTATAGATCAAGTCCTTCTCGCGGATTGTCGTACGAGACGATTCCATTTCTGCCTTCTGACCATAAACTGTAATGGCATCAAATGTTTTATCATTCACTTCATTACGCAACTTAACCTGCTTTTCCCACAATTCATCAATAATTCCGGACAAGCGCAATAGGTTTTGGATATCGTCCTCATCATATGGCCGGGTAAACTTCTTGTTCCAATCTTTTATCGATTTCAATTCATTAGGCGCAAGTTCTTTAATGACTTTATCCGTATAGCTTGCCATACCGGGATCGCCCGTCAGGAAATGATACACCTGCTTTCTGGACATCCGTTTATGGTCCATGGGAACACGATCCGGTGCATTATCGTACCAGCGTATACCTCTGGAAGCGGTTTGCAGCTGTTCGATCCGATAGCACTGTCTTCTCGCTCCAATCAAAGAGTTGCCGCATACCAGCTGCGTTCCGAACCATGGCACGTAACCGCCCTTATGGATGGTATTCAGCCATAACGAAACCTCCGCGAGCTCTACGGCAATCGGGTTCAAGTCAATGCCGTATACATTATGATCTGCTATATACATCTTGACTTTCTGCAGCTGATTGAATCGCTCCTCATGAGAGATCGATTCCCCAAGCTCCTTCTGCTTCTTGTCTAGATAAGTCTCTGCCAGCTGATTGATGGCTTCATTCAAGAATGCAGCACTGCCCATGGCGGGCTCACAGATGGTGAGATTTAGAATTTCGTCGGCCGTTTTTCCTTCAAGCAATTCTTTTAGAGCATACTTAACCAGACATTTCGTGAGAACTTCAGGCGTGTAGTAGGAAGCGGATTTTTCGCGTTCACGTCCGGCAAGACGATAAATAAATGCGCCCTTCTCATATTTGCGCAGCTTTCCATCCGAATGACGGGCACGTTCGTCCTCTGTATAATTCTCGAGTTCATGCTCCGGGACAAAATACCCTACATCCAGTTCATCAATTTCATCACGCGCTCGCTTGACTTCAAATAAGGTTTCCTGCGCAATAAACCCACGATACGACAACAAGGCTTCGTATATAGCCCCCATCTGGTTGATGCCTAGAGCCGCATAGGAAATACGACCGCGACGGTCGTTTCTTCTCCCTGTGGGACGAGTGATGCTCATTAGATCAATTATCTTAAGCATCACGCGATTTCTCAATTTGGCAATCGTAAGAAGAGGTGTATATTCCGGGTCGAATATATGTGCCTTTAGAGGCTCAATTACAAACAGGTGATGTAAGGACTCCGAAGAAGACAATTCCTTCAATTCTTCCTCAGTCTTGGGGTAACCGTTGTATATTAAATCGAACAGCTGCGAAAGGGTTTCCTGCAGGAAATATCCCTCTCCGACTTCGCTAGTTTCTTCTCGAACAGAATCTGCAATGTCCCTTAGGCTCTCAAGGGAATACCCCTGCACATAAGCTTGCGATTTCATCGGAGCATAACCGAGTTCAGGTCGAGCTTCGATAAAAAGCATAAACAACATCCGATACATAAAACGCAGGCATTGAATAGATAAATCTCCAGCATCAACGGGATTTTCCCTAAGGTCTATCCCTAGTCGATGGGTCCGATCATAAAGAACTTCGTTGCCAAGCAGTTCGATCGATTCTCGCAATGCATATTTTAAGTCCTGGGAAACCCCACTAGCGTGCTTATGGCTGTTTTCTTCAAGGGCATCCAACAGTGGATTCCCTTCTTCAGGACACAGACTTTCCCTGTGCAATAAGACACTCATCGCCTGCAACGTACTCTCTTCACGGCGGCGGAATATCTCCTCGATGTCGAATTCTAAGTATCTTTTCTCATTCCACTTGTTCCGATCAAGGAGTGCGATTGCATTTTCGCCAATCACAATCAACCACCGGGGGGGCTCCGGCAGGGAAAAGAACAGTTTGGTCGCCATATCTTCGTTAGTAAAATATGACTTATTCCCTTCATGACCTTCAACCGAAGTTGCATCAAAACAATATTCATGCAACAACGCGGTGTCTTCATCTGAATCTGAATGTGACAGCATGATCCAGAGCAACGGTGCTCCGTTGTGCTTTTTTATTTCCGAATAGATGTGGGCATGATTCTGCCCATCATCTAGTGGTATTGTAAAGGATTCCGATTTTTCATAGCCAAGTGCAGCCATATATATATCGGCCATATCCCGAATAAGAAGATACCTTTGTGACGAACGTGCGCGGGAGCTTCTATCGCGCATGACATAATAGTGTTGTCCAGACTCGCGTAGCAACGACCAAGGAGTCCGAATGTTTTCGTTTTCCTTTGCCGTTGTCCGCCAAGTGCTGATCGATTCAGCCGCATTCTCTTCAAAGATCGAATTCAAATAATGGTTGGTATAATACTCGTTCACATTCCTGATTCCAGTTAAATCAATTGCCATATCAGTTCACTCCCGTAAGAACTGCAATAATCCGCAGATATGGATTGTCCTTTATTTCCAGCGTATCTCGTACCCATTCCGTAAACTCATTAAATATTCGCTCTACTTCACGTTCCTTGGCGCTTTTCCTTCGGTCGTCTTCAAATAACGATAGCTGGTAATCCTTATGCCGCTCCTCGAGCGCAGACAGCTTATCGATTTCCGCACTAATCTCTGGATTAATTCGGTTACGGTACTCTTCGCTATATCGTTTCAGCACTTTTTGTGCTTGGAACACAACAGATGGCAGCAGGGCTTGAGCAGTTTCCCTGCTTGCTTCAGAAAGCCTATTCCTGTTAGGAGTATCACTTCTCCCAAAGCCGGACATGGCAATTAGTTGCTCCATCGTCAGTTCTTCCGTAAAACGCCCGTCGACGTATCGAAGACCAAACCATTCATCTACAACCGGAGTTGATTTTCGATTTGGTATGGTTCCGGCCACAATATAGAGAAATTCATTCTCAGATAATTTGCCGGACAGGCCAACTATGGGGGCTTCTCCTCTGCCGTAGAGGAGTCCGGCCTTGTCATTGACCCATTCAAAAATAGGATGGAGCGGCCACAAATATTGAGTCTGGGGCCAGGCTGTATCTTCCATATTGTTCTGCATGCTGCGTTTCATCTCATCCATACAGAACTGTTTGTCTGGACTTAAACGCATGAAGTCGGCTTTCGGCAGTGCTTCTACCGGGAGTACAGCTTTTAATCTTCGATTTAATTCGGGGGTAACGGTTATTTCAAGTCCCGTAACTGTTTGCAGCTCTTGCACCGGATTTTGTTCAGTCTGCGAGAAATAGAGGAGCGCGTTTTGTAAATAATCCTTATCCCCGTAGAGAGTCTCCTCATTTACCACAGTTGGAGGCTCTTCATCAGACGATGCACCTTGCATTAATAGTTCAAACGGGTCGAAATCATCTGCCGTCTCATCAATTTGTTTGCTGAATTCATCAGCGCTTATCCCCTGTTCAATAGCAGTTGCCGTAATGAGTTCTTCTTCTTCGACATTGAATGTTCCCATCAACAAGGTTGGGTCCCCAATGTTTTTATAGGCCTGTTCCTCCTTGGCAACAAGAATCTCCATTATTCTCATGTCGCCGCGGATCTTTTCATTCTTGCTGTTAATAAGAAAATAGCGAATATCAGGCTGCTCTTTCTGACCATAGCGATCGATACGCCCATTTCTTTGTTGAAATACCATGAGTGACCACGGAATATCAAAATGGATTAATCGATGACTTAGATAGTGCAGATTGATTCCCTCTGAAGCCACATCTGAAGCGACTAGAATCCGGATCGGGGATTCCTCGCGCCCAAAATCTTCAACAATTTTCTGCTGATCGGCATCACTCATGCCACCATACATTTCTTTAATGATATTTTCATTCAATCCAAGATCTTTGCGAAGCTGGGCTGCAAGGTAGCGCATTGTTTCAATTCTTTCAGTAAATATCACAATCCGGTCGTCTTTCCTTTTAACGTTCCATCCATAGTTCTTATCCTGCAACAAGTCCAATAGTTTCTGGTAGCGTGAAAAGGATGACGGTTCTATTCGGAGTAAGGCACTTTTGAGCTTTTCAAGCTTCGCAATATCACCTATAGGGCTTGCACCGTATTTTTTATGAAGCTTCTTTAATCGTTCATCAATACTTTTTATACAAGCTGCGGGGCTAGAAAACATAGCCTTTTCAAGGCTTGTCTTAAATAATTGTCCGGCGATACGAGTGCTTGTGGTATCCATTTCAAGCTGCATTTCAGCAAACACCTGGAAAGCACTTTCTTCCTCAGGGGATGCATCACACTTTTCAATGCTAACCTTTCTTTCTTTAAAAGAACCTTTAATCTGATCTTTTACATCCTTTTTAAACCGTCGAATACAAAGCCCCTTAATATCCTCCTTGGAATAATCGTGAGGATTGGCTATCGCAGTTGGATCAAGCATATTCATCAAGGAGGCGAAACTTTCACTTCGTCCGTCATGGGGAGTAGCCGAGAGCATGATCAACGTATCGGAGCGCTCTGATAGCAATTTTGCAAGCTTTGCCCTCTGTGCCTGCCGTCCTCCCCTTTCAGCCACATTATGGGCTTCATCAATCACAATAATATCCCACCATGCATTCTCCAGGTGCGTTCTGTATTCGAGGTCTCGTTTCAAGGTGTCTATCGAAACAATGGTTTTATCATAATAAAAAAAGGGGTTATAATTAGAAGGTAGCTCCGAACGAATCTTAGCGATATGATTCGAATCAAGACGCACTAATGGAATTGTAAATCTGTTCCACAGCTCCTTCTGAAATTGCGTCATCATACTTTTTACTGTTACGACAAGAATCCTCTTTCCTTTTCCCCTGGCTATCAATTCAGCCATCAAAATACCCGCTTCAAGCGTTTTGCCAAGGCCCACGGTATCTGCTATGAGTACTCTTTGGCGTGGACGCCGAAGAGCAACTTGAGCCGGTTCAAGTTGGAAATTCATTAAATCCATCGCTGCTTTTCCACCGACGTGAAGCATGGAGTTTGTCGGAATTTTTTGACGCCATTTGCTTTCCACAAACAGTCGGGATTTTTTGAAAAACGGAGAATCGTCAACGACTAGCCTGGTTTTTGCAGGATCAACCTGTTCTATTGTTTCGATATCGGTAAGAAATATCGCTTCCTTGTCCTTTACCAACTTAGATATTCCTACACAGTAAATCGTTTTTCTGTCCAAACTATTGGTTTCAACCTTTTTTATCATCCACTCTTCATCGCGGATAATAACGCGCATGCCTGGAGCGTAATCTATCATTTATCACACCTCGTTTATCAAAGCAGTTATATTGTTCCGTTAACTGAAGAACCCTTGAATATTTTAATATAGAATATAGAGATTAAGATTACATAATGATAATTACAGGTCTAAGTATACCACTTCAATAAAGAAATTCTCTTAAATCTCAGAATTCCTTTCCCCATAAGGGCTAAAATATAGCCAATCGTTGCCCGAATAGGCGGTGTAAAATAGTTTGTGTAACCAGTAATTGGGCCTAGCTAGGCAACAAAAAAGTAGGGTATTCTCGGAATTGCTGAAGTCACCAAGAAAGGAACCCTACTCATGGAAACTATACAACAAAGTATGATGTCAGATCTATTTGAAAATCTTGTTACTAAGTTTGTGAAAGACAATTTGGAATCCATCATGAAGGCCGAGATCAAACACTTCATGGAGAATCGAGAAGATAAAGAGAAACCCAATAGTCGCAACGGATACTATCCACGTACGCTCCATACGAAGTACGGTCTAATCGAAGAACTACAAGTTCCTCGGGATCGGAATAGTGAGTACCAAACGCAACTGTTTGAACCGTATCAAAGGCGCGATGGCTGGCTTGAAGAAGCTGTGATCCAGATGTACAAATCCGGCATGGGAACCCGTGATGTGGCTCGCTTCATTGAGAGTATGTTTGGCAGCCACTATTCACCCACCACGGTCAGTAACATCACGGCTACGGTGCTGGAGGATATCGAGCAATGGAGAGCCAGGCCTTTGCAGAAGCGTTACGCAATCATCTACCTAGACGGCATGTATATCAAGCTCAAGCGAAGCACAGTCAAAGGTGAAGTAATCTACTTTGCCATGGGCATCGACGAGGAAGGTCACAGGCAGATTCTTGGCTTCTACGTAGGCGGTCAAGAAAGTGCTAACGGTTGGCGAGATGTCCTGAAGGATCTCTACAAGCGTGGAGCTCTGGAAGTGCTGCTCGGTGTATTTGATGGCCTCCCTGGCTTAGACGATGCATTCAGGGAGACTTACCCCAGGGCAGATGTACAGCACTGCGTTGTTCATAAAGTGCGAGCGACATTCCCTAAGATCCGCGTGGTGGACAAAACAGACTTCATCAATGATCTGAAGACCATCTACAATGCGCTTGATCACGATCTGGCGCTTGCTGCCTTTGACACCCTCAAAGCCAAGTGGGGCAAGCGGTACCCGCGTGAAGTCCGATCCTGGGAAGAGCAACTGGATACATTGCTCACGTTCTACAAGTATCCAGCTTCTCTTAAGAAGGCCATCTACACATCCAATGCAATAGAGCGCATGAACATTCCGCAAGCGTCTGAAGCCAATGAATAGTCTAACGAATCTGGATGCGGCAGAGAAGATCATCTATCTCGACAGCCAGGAGTACAATGATCAGTACGCAGATCGCGTGACTCCGGGGTTTGGCATCACTGAGGTTAAGAAGCATCTCAATAAGCTCTTCGAGGAACGGTACCCTTCCATTGATGAAAAGACGGAGGAATAAAAAACCAACTCCCGCGCCTTCGCTTGAGCTATGCTCGCCACAATCGTCTGAACATTCACACACTATCTTTCTTCATCACTCAGATGGATATTCCTACCCATTACACAAACTTCTTGACGCTACCCCCGAATATGGGTATGGTGCATGTTCCGTAGTTCATTCGTATCTTCTCCACCAGTAAACCTAGTATTGGTAATTTTATGCCCAAATAGTCCGTTAGTATTATAAATTCGACTTTTCGAGCAATTTCCCTTCAGAAGTTATGGATTATGATGAATCCGCTTATCCATGAGGATCGCGTAAATATAGGATGGTCCTCTTAAATGCTGAATTTTTATAGTATTGGATAACGGAAAGAAGGCTAAGGCTTCTTGTAGTAGATTTTTGGAAATCTGAACATTCGTCCTATCTGGAAAAATCATATTTCCCTTCAATCGATATGTAAATTCGCCGCCGCGTATTTGGCGGAATACTTCTCCTTCATGCGCTAACACATTTGCCCAAACAGTCTCGATATCTAACACGTTAGCCCCCCTACCTTACAGAAACAAATCTTTGTAAACTAACAAAATAAAGTCCCGCTTCCATCGTTTTGTACCCAAACGTATCAGACCAGGCCTTGGCATAAGCCTGCACTTGCGGCGCATAAAACCCGACAAACTGCTCTAATTTACTCTCATCCAATTGATCCGTTTTGAAGTCGACGATCACCCAGCCATCATCCTCTTCGAAAGCGAAATCTATTACACCCTTCACCAAGAGATTGCCGCCGTTATTGGATTGATGCGTCAATGCCACGGCAGCTGTTTCCGACATCGTTTGCTCGGTTGCGGGATAAGACATTGTCTTGCTCATAACCATCATTATCGGGATTTCAAACAATCGACGCTTCGCTCTCAGACTACGCTGCCAGAGTTCACTGTTTAGAATTTCATGAATAATAGGCAGGGCATCAGTCGCGTCCTTCTCTGCAACCCCTTCGACCTGGCAGAGGTATTGAACAAACTCAGGCAATTCGTTCATCGGAAGACCTTTTCCAACGGCTTCAAGTCCCTTATGGATTACGCTACCGAATGATTGGCCTCTCCCATTGGCTGACCATTCCGGCTTGTCGGCCAAGTTCTTCGTCAGCCCGGTAACGGTTGCTTCCGCGTAAGTAGGCTGGCGCAGCTGATGGAACACCTGCTCCCTCTGAGCCAAGTATGCCCCCAAATCAATAGATGCGATATCTCGTTCCAATTCCTCATCACATTCTTCAGTCCCTACATCCGTTTCCGGAACATCTATCTCCCGGATATAATCCATCCCCCCCACTAGCGAGCTCCACGGGCATTTCGCCGGCTGCTCAGGGTAGAGGCTGATAACCAACATTTGTTTTGCTCGTGTCGCCGCGACATAGAGAAGACGATCCCGCTCCGCCTGTATGAAGGCTCGTTCCCGCACGCTCATCGATTCCCAACCTACCGGCTGGGCAATCGTTTCTTTCTGAAACCCTTTTGATTGTTGGATCAGGAAATAGCCCGCGGCCTCTATCTCCGAACGATCAACAAACTGGTCAGCGTCATGATCCTTGTCCCCGCAAGGACAAGCGAGAAACACGACTGGCGCTTCCAGGCCTTTTGCCTTATGGACGTTCATGATCCGTACCGCTTGACCTTTGCCCGTATAGAGACTCGCAGTTTCCATTCCTTTGCTCTCCCGAATGGCCGATATCGCCTTCGCCAGTTCATGCCAATCCGATGCAAGCAAGGCGCCACGCTGCAAGAGCTCCAGCATCTTGAGAAGAGTTCCAGAACGATTGGCACCAGCTTCTTGTACACTAGAATAAGGTAAAAGACCGCTGTCCTCTATAATGTGGTGTAGGGCTGCCCATGCAGGCATTTCCTTGACCCAGCCGGCATATTCCCGCAATTTCCATAATGCAGCGGTAACTGGATAACCCCGTTCTTCTGTTTCCTCCGGCACCCGATAGATTGACCATGCATTTCCTTGAGCACGATACGCTATCAGTTCCTTGTCGCTAATACCGAATAGAGGCCCGCGCAAGACGCTCAGCATCGCCACTTGGTCAGACGGATCGGCCAGATAGAGAGCTAATTGTCCAAGTGTATGAAGCTCGGGATATAAGGCGGAGCTTCCGACCGTTTCCGCGGCTACGCCCCTCTTCTCCAACTCCTCCGCGTATAGGTGCAAATAATGCCTTGTTCTTGTCAAAATCAGAAAATCACTGGGCCGCGCCTCTCTATACACCCAAGCTGCGCCATCCCGCTCCTGAATGTGCATATTCCCATCTCGACAAGCCCACGCAATAGTTGTGGCTATACGCTCTGCGTCAACCGCTGCTACTGCATCCTTGCCTCCCGGAATTTTCGGATACGTAAGCGCATAGATCCCATGGTTCGCTTTCTTGCTTACTTTGGGATTGGGTATATTCGTTTCCATCCGGACATACGCCGCTTGAACATCAGTTTCTCGGACGGGAAGCTTGCCGACAAATTGCCCATTCACAAAATCGCCGATCGCATCGACGGATCGGAAATTGCTGGTCAAGTGAAGAACATCTCCACATGCGTGAATCCTCGATTTCACCTCGTTATAAATGGAAATATCCGCGCGGCGGAAACGATAGATGGACTGTTTCGGGTCTCCTACGAGGAACAAGGAACCCGGCTTTGGAGTAAGCTTCCGCCAATTCCGTTCATTCGGATCATCCCCGGCCCCTGTTAAGAGAAACATCATTTCCGCTTGGACCGGGTCGGTGTCCTGAAATTCGTCGACCATTACCCGTTGGTAGCGCCCGGCGAAAAACGCTCGAACCTCCGGGTAATCACGCAGCAGACGGCATGCATTTATCAGAAGATCCTGAAAGTTCAGCTTCCCTTCCTGCAATCGCCGTTCTCTGCAATACTCCAATGCAGGCAAGACAAATTGAATGACCTTCGGATACAGATATTCCCGCCACGATTGAAGAAAGGGGAACAGGACCGTGATCTGCCATTCATGAAATCGTTCGGAGATGGCTTTGGCTTGCTTCTTATCCGTCCATTTGTATTGCTTCACATCCAGTTTGAAGTCAAACATCTTCGCAAGTGTTAGCATCAGCATATCGTCCTGCTCATCCGACAACCGCAGCATACGATTAGCAGCACGCAGTTTGGCCTGAAGATTATCCCAACCCTTCTCCGGTTCAACTGTCGGAATAAATCGGCTTGCTTCTTCCATCATGGGAAGCAACGAGAGACGGATCAGGTTGAATTCAGGACGTTGGACCGGTTCGCAAGGGATTTGGAGGTCCGTAAAAAGGGATACCCGATCATAGACATTCTTAAGAATACTTACATCAATGTCCACCTCGCCAAAGGATGCTAGGGCTTCAGGATCTCCCGCCTGCAGCCGAATCAGATATTCGTCCCAGCATTGATCGTGGAACGCACGATTCATTTCATCATCCATTTCTTCGAAAGAAGGGTCCAATCCGGCCTCAATCGGACGCTCCCGAAGCATGGAGGAACAGAACGCATGGATCGTTCCGATGAAGATTTGGTCCAAATTGGCCAAAGCTTCTTCCAATCGTCCTCTAGTTTCGCCTTCAGCATCAGCCGCTTTCCGCTCCAAAGCAATACGGAAACGCTCCTTCATCTCATCCGCCGCTTTATTCGTAAAGGTGATCGCCGCAATCTGCTCGATCTTAGCCGTTCCGGTCTCGATGAGCGCCAGCAATCGGCCGACCAAGCTGGTTGTCTTGCCTGATCCTGCACCGGCTTCTACCAGAAAGGTCGTGCTCAGTTCCTCTAATATCCTCTTTCTAGCTTGTTGATCGGATGCTTCATTCAATGTTCTCCACCTCCAGCAGCGTGTGCAGCAGCTCCGAATTCACTTCGTCCTTTCGCTTATCAGCCATCAGTTCTGCGTGCTCTCCGCATACAGCCGCGTAGTCGCAATACCGGCAGATCGCGGGATTTGAAGCTGGAATAAACAGACCCTGTTCCATCGACGAGAGGATTCCTCGAATCACCTCGACGACTCGATGGCGTTCGGTTTGCGAGCGCCCAATCACTTGTCCGTGCCCCCGTTCGCTTGGAAAGACGTAAGACGCTTCAAGCACTTTTGCATCAGAATCCACACCCGTTTGCCGCATCCAAGACTCCGTCCCCATCGCGTATAGAGCGTGTTGCAGCTGCGTGCCGCCTGCGAACATGCCATTTTCCTTGTAAGGCCGAGGACTGCCGGTCTTATAGTCAATAATTCGATATTGATGCGGCGCAACTTGATCGATCCGGTCAACGATTCCGCGCAGCGTAATCGCCATGTCCTCGCCAAGCTCAAGATGCAACGGCTTGCCGTCTACGATGAGCTCTTGTTCGAAAAACCGGGGGGCCGTATTAGCCTGCAATTCCATGCGATAGAATACTTCAATATCCCGGAGCATCGCTTGCCGCTCCCTCTCAAACACATGAGGGCTCGGTGCCGGAATCCGCTCGGCATATAAGAGAATCGTCTCCTCCGCAATACGTAGCAAAAGGGCATGATCGTGTGTAATAGGCATGATTTTATTTGCGCTGACTTCCGTCATATAACGACGATAAACCTCGTGCAGCAGCGAGCCTCTTTCATTCGGCTTCAACCAGGAGGTACGATCAAAAGTCACCTGATCTTTCACGCGAATCCTGAGCACATATTGGAAAAAGTACCGCATCGGACATTCCGCGTACTTCTCCAATTGACTTGCGCTAAGCGTCCGTTCGTCTCGGCCTTTCCAATAATCAGCCCATTCATCCCCCGCTATATATCCGTCATGCTCCGTCACTTGCGAGCTGCCACGCGCTTCGAGTGCAAGTCTGCCTTGACGAAGCGAAGGATAGACCGATTCGATGAAGGATTGCCGGTCCTTCATAAGGTTTACATTCGTACGGATTTGTCGGAAGACGCAATGAGAACCGTCTAAGGGTAATCCATTTTGCTCAGTAGAGGATGGCTGTTCTACATCCAAATACCCGACAGGTTCGCCTAAGCTCCGGTGCAGCATCTCATAGTCCGCATTCGGTTCTCCGGATACTTTCCGGAAGACCTGTAGAAGTTGAAAAGCCGGGCTTGCTGTCGCTCCTTCTGCCAAGTCATACGACGAGAAGCTGCATGTGATGTTGCCGCTAATCATCCCAAGCCGACCATCACGAAGGCGTTGCCGATCTCTTTGTCTCTGCACGGCTGTTTGAAGCCCGGCACCGATCCGTCTGCACTCTTCATCGAGAAGCATGGGATTTTGCCTGATATTCCCGGACCACGAATGTTCATCCATCCCGAGAAGAAACGTCTGTTTCCTCCCGCTGATCCCCCCGTTCGGCAAACTCGATATGTACAGGGATCCGGGCTTGGGTAACCGCTGCACCCCGACTCGAAGTTCCTGCAGCATGTCTCGGGCATACAAGAGCATTTGCTGAAATGGCATCAAGTCCGGAACAGGACATTCCTGCAGTTCATTAGCGATACCTCTCATTTCTTGCAGGACAATCGCATCTTCTTCCGTTCCAGAGACACCAACTCGATCCAAGACGTTCACGAGCCATCCCCAGATTCCCTTAGGAGAGGAGAGCGCCTCTTCGTCTGGAAACAATTCTCCAAGGAGGTTTGTCAGATGCTTCTTGATCTCGTCATCCCGTTGTTGTTGTTCCGTCCGCTGCCGTTCTTCGGGTCTTTCATTTGAATCCCCTTGGAACCGGACAACTTCTGACTCTAGCAACTTAATATACCGTTCTTTCCCCCAGCCGATTCCATTTTTCTCCAGAGCTCGAATACAATCCGCATTCGTTATTCCTTGCTCACGTTCGGAGAACGTAATCAATTGCTGCTGCAGCATCGATACGAGCGGCCGCACCTGATAACCGGACTCCAGCCAGTTCAGCAGGAAATGGGCGGCTCTTCCCATTCCGGATGTAATCGCAGGCAGCCCGTCTGCGAAGGAACAAGCAAGACCCAGAGAAGCACACATGGTCGAAATGGCCAGCGTATATTCTTCATCCGGGACGATCATCTCCACTTCATCCAATGGCATCCGGCCCTGAATAATTCGTCTCAATGCTTCGCGAACCTCCGCCATCCTTCCGGTCGCATGATAGAACTGAACCTCTCCGAACAGCAATGTGGATTGGACGTCAGTGAAGGAAGAATCCGCTACAATCCTTGTCATCCGTTCGTTTGACAACCGCTCCATCATCCGGGCGGAAACCGGTGGAAGCGGCATAGGGTCTGGCAGAAAAAGCTCCACGTTTTCCGGCAATTGGGTTGATATATACGACAAAAGGCCGGGGAAATCGGTCCAGCGCCGCTGATTCAGAAAGCGCTCATACGCTGACAGCACCTTTTTGACATAGATGCCTTTCTGCTGGCTCAAAAGTTGATCCCTACGCAGTTCTTCTGCTTTTACCCCGGCACGGCGTAAATCCATAATGGCTTGGTGAACATGCATCACAATACCAGGCTTTACTTGATCCATGGAGATGTAAGTATCCACATCGGAAGCAATTTGTTCCATAATATGATGTACAATCCAAAAGGACCGCTGATCCCCGATTAAGGTCACCCCTTGTTTATACAGGGAGAACTCTACTTCGCTTCTAACAAAGGATTGAACCGTATGGATCTCCGTGTTCATTACCGGTCCTAATTCCCGACATATTCGCATCAACCAAGACTGTCCTTCCATGTAGGAAGGAGCGATCACAATCTTGCGGCGAAAAGGCTCTTTACGGATTGCATCATATAAACGTTCTAGAAATGTGCCTTCTACTTTCACAAGGGACACCTTCCTTTCGGTTAAACGCACTTTTGCACTTACTGCCCATACAACTGTCCCCAACGCTGCAGCTGTTCCTTAAACTTTTCCCGCACAGATGCAGGTTCTAGGATCTCCGCCGAAGGTCCGTACTGAACCACCCAGTTCATAAATTCGCGCTCGTGGTTGACGGTTACTTCAAATAATAAGCTGCCGTCTGGCAGATCGGTCATCTTCGGTCTCACGAACAATTCTTCTTCCTTTACATAGCGGGCGACATCGGGATGGAATTTAATCTTGAAGGTGATTAAGGAATCCCCGCGTTCTATGGACCAAGTGTGCTTCATGTACTGCGCGATGCTGAAATCGCCCTTGTCAAAATGATTTCCTGTCAGCTCTACATGCCGGAAACGGCTGATTCGAAATGTGCGAATCTCCCGCTTGGCACGACAATAACCGATCAAGTAGAACCGTTGATCCCTTGGAACCAGGTAGTACGGATCAATTTCGCGCTCCGTCAATTCATTCCGGCTCTGGGTATGGTAAACAGCCCTGATCGTCTTGCTGAAGATAATCGCTTCCATGATGGGCAGCAAAAAGTTGGCACTGTTCTCCCGATAAGCCGGGGTGCCCATTTGGATCATGTCCGCCACATTTTCCAATGTATCGTACCGCTTCCGGGTTTCTTTCACATGCGTAGCCATCACCTTGTCGTAAGCGGATTCAAAGCCTGGAGGCAGTTTGCTGGTGTCCAACACGGAAGGCAGGACAGAAAATACCAAAGCTTCCTGCTCCGTGAAATTCAGTGGATACATGGCGAAATTACCGACAAAACGGTACCCTTTCCCATACCCCTCGTTCGTGATCGGTGCGATTAAATCCAATATCCTCAAGTCTCTGTAAATCGTTCGATCCGTTGTCTCGCATTTATCTGCCAGCTCTTTGGCTGAAATCCCCGGATTAGCCTGAATGGCAAGAAGCATTTTAAAGAGTCGTATTACTTTATCCGTCATGCGATATCTCCCATCTTGGCATATATAATGTAAATTCAATTATATTTGGGATTCTACGTTTTACCTAGTCCTTCCTGCCTAGACAAGGAGAAAACACAACGTCCTCCGTCGTTTTGATGATGTACATTTCCTCTATACCCGGTGTAAGTTCAACAATGGCTGTATCCTTCACAACAAATCGAACCATGCCGCAAACATGATGTTCGAAAGTATCATAAATCCGGCCGGCGCTGCGGCATCCTTTCGGTACGGTATGCGGACTGTTGGCGACATAACCGATCTTGCCTATTGGGGTCATTTCTACTTTCATCGCTTCATGGTCATGCGGATTATTCGGGTCTTTGATTAAGTGAACGATTTGACCCGGCTTTAGAAATGTTGCTCCGTAGTAATGCTGCGTACCTGTGATGGCGATATAGATCGGTTGATCCACTGTACTCACTCCCGCATGTCTTTCCTTCATTATGACGGATCGCAACGACCATAGATTGTCAGCGAATATATGTTCTGCGCACAAAAAAAGCACTGCGGCATCTCAACTTGAGATTGCAGTGCTGCATTCATTTAAGAAAATGGGCAAACTGATCAGGCGCATTCCGAATGTCTTGAGCCAACTTCTCGTATTCCGCGGATAATTTGACCGAACGAACTCTTTTGGCGTCTTGGTCGCGCGGCTCAATGAATCCTTCTTCTCTCCAATGACTAACCTTTTCCCTTATTGAACGATCCGACAAGCGCAGCAGATCCCTCATTTCACTTGTCGTTAGGGTGTCTTGTTTAAAGGTTAATTGAGCAAACACCATTCTTTGCTGGGGATCTAACCTGCGAATTAGATCCGGTTCGATTTTCGTCATTTGAGCAGATTTCTCGGTTACGATGGCAGCGGCTTCTTGAAAAACCTCCGCCAAACCATCGATAAAGAATTCCAGCCAAGGCGTCAAATCAGCTTCATTCCGCCCAAAATAATAATTGTGATGGAGACCCAACTGGAGTCGGCGATAATATTCAGCCAAGTTGCGGTCATAGAAATTCTCGAGTACAAATAACCCCTTTAAGCCATATCCGCCGCGTCGTAAAAGATATGTCGTGATCATCCGGGCCGTTCGGCCATTCCCGTCCAAATACGGATGAATCGTTAGGAACTGCCACATGAATATGCCAGCCTTGATAGGAACCGGAACCGAATAGGTTTCCGGCGAGTTCACCCAGGCAACCAAATCCTCCATTAATACCGGGACATCTTTCCATTCCGGCGGCAAATAAAAACCGGAGGCATTGCGGCTGCCTACTTGATTCTGTTCTTCGCGATACTCGCTAACACGCGGTCTTCGTCCGTGTGATATTCGGATAATAGCATGCAGCTTTTTAATAAATTCCTCTGTGACCGGGAGCTGCCTTTTTTCGGCTTCATCCAGATATTCCAAAGCTTTCATTAAGTTATAAACTTCCTGCTCTTCATTGTCATTGCTGGTTTGGTACAAAACTTTTCGCTTCGTCGCCTCGTCAAGCGTGTTTCCTTCAATTTTCGTTGAAAGAATGACCGTCTTTTCCATGGATTCTTTCTTAAGCATATCCAGAATAGATGCGGGCAATGGAAGCAAATCCACCACAACACTGGCTCGTTGTATATCCATTAGTCTGCGGGCTATGGTGTCCGTTATTGAATATTTGGGTGTAAACATAACATCACCTTCCTCAATAACATTGTACCATTGCCGCTATTTTGCCGCAAAGTATTTTTGTTTCATTGCATTTTCTTCGTATATTTTAATTTCTACAATGACATCCTGTACAACGCTTTATTCTCCAGCCCTCGAACCGGCTGTGTCCACAACTCCTTGTCCGAAGTGGCGCTTAGTGCGTCCTCCGCCATCTGGAGTTTGGCATCCAGTGCGTCAATATAGTGCAATGCTACCGCTTCTGCCGTTTGCGGCTGTACCGGGCTCCCCCATTCTCCGAGGTTATGGTGAGAGAGAATAAGGTGCTGCAATCCGATTACTTGTTCCGAATCAAGCGGAAGTTCCAGCCGCAATGCAGCTTCTGTGATCCAACCGGCTGCCATTGCGATATGACCGATCAGCTTACCTTGTACGCTATAGTCTGTCACGACCCCAAGCTGGGCGATCATCTCCTCGGGCTTCGCGATATCATGCAGGATAATCCCGGCTTTGATCATATCTGCATTCAGAAATGGCCGCTGCTTGCATAGGAACTCACCAATTTCCAGCATACGAACGATATGATAAGCCAGTCCGGCAAAGTAAGCATGATGGTGCATTTTGGCTGCCGGATAATGAGCCAGTTTCTCACTCACCTTATCGACGCAAAAGCTTATAATATCACGAATGACCGGGTCCGAAATACTCTCGATTACTCTGTATATGACCTCTAATAATTCCGCAGATTCAATTGGAGCCGCCCGAATAAAATCGGTTAGAGACACACCGTCTTCATTGCTTACATTGCGAATCCGGGTGATCTTAACCTGCGGCTTTTCCCGATACAATTGAACGATTCCCTGAACCTTGACAAGCGTCATCGGAGTAAAGTCGTCTTTTTCCGTTTCCTTCACATCCCAATACTTTGCAGGGAGCTGGCCGCTGGCATCACACAGCACCAAATCGAAGTAATCCTTTGCCGGGGATGTGTTGGTCTGCTTCAGCTCCAGCTCTTTCAGCAAATAGAAGCCGACGAATTCATCATTCGTACTCAGATCTTTAATCAAAGTCATTCTTTTCACCCCCATCTACAACTCCAAAAACTCTGCCTCTGCCTCAGTGATCTCATATTCCTTGAATTGTAAGTATTTCTTTAACGTACCCGTCATTTTCAAGGGATAAGGTTGTGCCGTAGTCGATTCAAAGGTGATGCACACTTCACGTAAGCGATGCACCATCCAAGCTAAGCGCTCTCGGTCTTGCCTATCCATCGGACCTAATGGCATATATTCCACAACTCGGGGTTGCTGAAATGCCGTTTCAGGGTTATCGTACTTGGTCATAGATTTGGCAATGTTCCTCTGGGTCTTGGGTTTGGTTCCTACACCGTAATACAGTCCTGACTCGTTATCAGAATAGACACCTATAGAGAATGACATGGGGCGAAAACCATAGGCTGGAACGTCATCATTGGAATTAACACGAATAACGGTCATCCCATGATCGTTCTGTATCCATCCAGGTAAGTCAGGATTCTTACCACGGCCAATTTTGTTGTTTTGAATGCCGTCCAACCCTTTATATCGAAGCTCCGCTTCAACTAATACGATCGGCTCCTTGCCACTCATTCGTTCCATTCTTAACTGCTCACCGAACCAACGAGCGACCTCTTTCTTTAGCGCATCCGGGGCTTTGGGAAGCGGATCAAATTGATCTGTTTTCAACACAGCTTCTGATAAACTCAACCATTCCTCACTGCCCCGGCTTTTTACCATTAATACACCGTCTTCCAATTTCGTAAGAATCGCATAAGTTCCTTTATCACCTGAAACCAGATCATAGGCTATGATTGGGCGTTGTTCATTTACATCCATATGTGCCTTGTAATCGATAACTCCCGCATCCCCCAATAAATCCAAAATACAGTTGAAGACTTTGTGAATATAGCTTGACTCCGGTTTATCTTTCTTACGTTTAGACTTCTTTGCCCCGTTTTCGGGATAGACGAATTGAGTGATCCTCCCCGTTAATTGAAACCCTTTGCGTACGGCTTGCTTGGGATCTATTCCTTCGCCAAGCTTCTTCCAGTCGTCTTTAGGTAATATTTCAATCAATGAGCAAGTTATGGCTTGATTCCCTTTAACATGTTCGATGCTTCGGAGGATTTTGTTGGTTCGATGTTCATCCGCCAGGTCCTTAAGTGCTCCGCGATCCAAGCCATCTACATAGTCCTTCCTGTCACACTTGACCACAATGATGCGGTTTCGAGAGGAAGAGTTCAACCTAAAAACTTCTCCGTCAACATGTTCAGCCAGCAACTTTCCTTTATATTTTTTAGCCTTCAATGCTTCGACGACACATTGATAAAGAGAGTCCGGTCCCCACACTTCAAGCACAAAATCTTTATCATGACCGCAGTATACGGGTGGGATCGGTTCTCTTACTCGCCTCCTTGTCCCTTCTAGCTTAGGCTTCGGCACAAGTGGCAACGGCGTAAGCGATCTCCAGTCGGATACATTCTCCCGTACCATCTCGTAAAATCTCATTTTCTCCTGAATGCTGATTCCCGCTTCAACATATAGGGGGTTAAAGACTCTGTTATTATGAACGACCCATATCTTAGGGGAACGATCTGAGTGATACTTGACTGGATTTGTTAAGATATCCTCAGTCGATAACGGATTGCCCCATAAGACATCACAAAACAATTCGTCGAGCCCTTCAGACCAACGTGTATAAGGCTCAGTTCCACCTTCTCTGCGAAAAGATAAACTCGCGTACGAACGTAATCCCATTCCCTGATCTTTGATCAGAGGATTGTCCATGGAAACCAATAACGTGCTATTAATGCCGCCTTTCAGATATTTGGTCTCCTGTGGTTTCGTAATAAACCGTCTTATTCCAGCCGAAACCATCAATAATAGTCGTTCCGGCTCACCGGCCCTATATTGTAACCGAAATCGGACGACATAAGAAAAAGTACCAGATCTAGTGGTTATGGGCTCAGACATGCACTCTGCCTTTTGCGTGGCATATACCTGCGAGAACATAAGCTCAACAGGCTCATCCCGGTTATCAAGCAGTAGTTGTTTCGGAATCAAGCAAAATTGATGTGCAACTAGAGCAGGAAGCAATTCATATTTTAACCTTGAATCACGATGCAAAATGGAATCTACCGCCTCGCTTCGCCAGTCCATTGTACTCGTATCCAAATCATCCGGTGCAGCTACGCCTTGCCTCGTTGCTATTTGGTTCATCCATCCCTTAGCCAGTAATAGGGTCATTCCAACCGGGACTGGCTGCGTTGCAATGAGCCACGGACGGTTTTCATCCAGATAAAATTGGTTATTGACCGAGACGATCTGTGGAAATATACTTTGCAGTTTTTTACCTAATGGCTTAATCGCAAAGGGCAGCTTAACGCCATTATAAAATTGACGAATAAATTCTCTCCAAACCGTTGGTATATCCAGTAGATAGATCTGCTTATTATTCCAAGCATTTTGGTCGCTCTCGAAAGCATACAGCTGCAGCAATTTACCAGTCCGACTCATGGGCCTCATTCCTTTCCATCATGACTTTCATACTGTCTATAAATGGTCCATATAAACTGCGAAATGCTGGATTTGATTCATGATCCACCATGATCTTCAGCCAGTAATCCAACATCGATTCCCCAACATCCGTGCGCATGGGCTGAGCTAGAAATTTACCATCACAGTAGAACACTCTCGCCGGTGTGCCTTTGCGAAGAAGCCTTCCAATCGTTTGCCAGACTGGAATAAACGTATACCAGGCTATGGTCTTTCTCTCCGCAGGATTTAATACGGACCAATAGTCTGGTTTGCGGTACATCCGGTGGAGCAAGCTATTACTTTCGCTGCGAATGAGGTCCAGTGCCTGCCTATAAAGCTTGCCTTCAAAATCGGCACGTTCAATGAAGTCAGGCAGTTTGGCATGCAAAAGTTGGATGAGATAGGTCATGTCCTGCGGTATCGGATATGGCCGTATCATAAAAAACACAGATCCGAATAATGAACCTTTCGTATCATCCAGAATGTTATAACCGCGACTTATCGCAAGTAACGGGGCGATCAGCACATCAGCGTTTTCGTTAGCAAACCGCTCTAATTCTGCTCTTGAAAACTCGGCTTCATGAAAAGGATCCGGGTCCCTCGTTAACTGGCGGTATCTATTTTTCCAAGAAGAATGTGATGCAAATACGGCTCCGACATCAGCAACGTCCTCATAAGAGTTGACAATCAACAGCACTTTACGATTTGCACCCGAGTAACGCCACTCCAGCAATTCTTGTTCAATCTTGGACATTAACTTGGCGGTTAGCGCACGTAGATTTCGTTCTCTCCTATCCTCAATCTCACCGGATATTTGGATAGGGGTTTCCTTCCCGTGCTCATAGATCGGATAATATTCCTGGTGAATGACTGGAACACCCAGATTGGATTCCAACAGCCATCCAGGCAACGATGCAATATGATAATGGGCTGATCCTGGAGCCAGACTTGTACCTGAAAGCAGAACAACCGCAGGACCTTCATATCCATCTATTCCAGCGTAGATCGATTGCCAGTCTTCAAGGAGAAGTCGACCGACACCTGAATACTGAACGGCTTTGAATGTACCTGTGTCATTCCCAGGTTTTACTTCATACAGATACCCGGTCATACGTCCTGTCATCGCATCTTTCATAATTGCTGAAAACTCACGTTGAATCGTGTAAAGTCCCTCGAATTCAGATAATTTTCCTAATTTGGCTTGAACTAGCGGATAAAGATCCATGAACACTTGTATATCATGATCGATAAGTGCCAGACATAAATATAATTCCAACGAATGAACCGGGAATTTCAATCTTCCAACAGGGTTTGTCTCACCGCCCAACTTATGGAGAATGGTAGTTAGAGCTTGTTCCCGCTCCTTCTTCGTTCGAGCTTGCAGCATTTTCGTTACATCTGCATAGATAGGGTGGTCCAGCGGATGATCCGCATAGTTGCGTAATTCCTGTTCAATTCTCTCCCGATTCTGTTCGTCCTTGGCGAAAGCACCACTGATGCGATAAGCTTCGGTAGAGAGCCGTAATAGCTTCCGGTACAAAAACTGAGCGAATTCAGGCGTTAAATTCAATGTACGATATACACCGCGGCGGATGGTGCTTTCAAGGCGATTCAGAACATCCATCCAGTCTTGTACAACCTCGTCATGTGCATACTTACCATAATAACCTATCGTTTTTCGAAATGATTCTAACAGGGTCTTCTCAAAGAGATGCTGAGAGTTACCAAACAATGCAATCTCGGAGACGAAGGAATCGTCGAATTGCTTCTGAACCGCATCGGCTTCATCAACGAAAATGATGTCTAACAAGTCATACATCGCTTCATAGACTGTTCTCTCATAAGGGTCCAGCATAACAGGTAGTTTTGTTTTCAATATGCTTGCTGAGGTTGTAACCCATACTTCCGCCTGGACCAGGGCTGCGAAATCGCAATAGATTCCGCAACTGGCTGCATAGGGGCATACGCACTTTTTCTCCTGCTGTATTAACTGACGACATGGATAATCTGTCGTATTTTCATGGTCATTGGCAAGGGCATGGATGATGCAAAAATCGGATACATGTCGGAGTTCCAGATAAGAATCCTGCCCCCAATCCGTTACATCCCGAATCTGATGGCGACGGGCGGATATATAATCTTTCTGATGTTTACGGCGACCCGATCTTCCAATTACAGGAACAGCGTTAATTCCCAATAAACGAAGTTCCTTAACTCGATTTAATACTTGAGGGACACTGCTCTCAATGAATCCGACACGAGCTCCTGCTCGGACTAATCGATCCGTTTCCAACACCATAAATGTGGATTTTCCCGACCCCAGTCCCCCTACGATATGCTGTAAGCCCTTATACTCAAACTGTCGGATACTGGGGTTAGTCAATGATTTTAGTTTAAGTCCAATTCCGGCCCGTTCCTTCCATTCCAAGGCTGCCGAAGCTTCTCGCATCCCCTCTGTCTGATAAGTATGCTCGTCTCCAAGATGAAGTGTAAATCTCCCCTTCGGTCTATATCTCGGAAATGTTGACGTATTAACCAACGGCGGTGGAATTTCTCCGCCATAACGAATGGACTCTTGTTCCTGATTATATTTGTAATAGTGGAACTTGCCTGATGTAGCAAAGTGTATGTCTTTAGACAGATGGGCAACAGCTTGTTCTAATAATTGCTCGTACCATTTCCTGCGATCGGCGAACAAGGCAGGAGTCCGGAGTCTCCAATGACTACCGTCGTTTTCATATAATCTATATTCAACCGAAACTTCTTCATATCGTTCGAATAAGTTGTCCCATGTCATCCTTGAGCGCAAAGCACTATATAAAACTCTTAAACGGTGTGCAATCTCCTTCCGAGCATGCTTGGGAAGAATAGGTGAGTCGTAACCTGATAAAATCGTATAACCTTCGCGGATATCCATAGAAGAATCAACCATCAAACATCCTGTAACGAACAATTCCACAGTATAAATGGTTTCAATGTTTTGCCGCGGCAATCCAGATGGCAAGAGACGCGGAAGGAACTGCTCAAAATAGGTCCAATACGATACTCTCATCTCTCCGTTGCCTCCCCAGCCAGATGCTTCTGCACATCCCGCTCATTTATGACTTTCAGATGACTCGCATGAGCCATAAGTGCTTGTTTAACAAGCTTCGAGTAACCGGGGTATATTTTCGTTCGGTATTGCGGAATGACAATATATACATGTGGGTCTCGATATTTCTCTAGTTGGTGGGGTTGCATTTTATTGAAGAAGTTAGCCAGGTGTAGGGGGTGCTTAAAATCCTTCATATCCAGATAGACGATATGCGTATCCAATTCGACGGCTAAATCAAACCGGTCTACTTGCGGAAAGAGTTGAACTTTGTAACCTTTCTTCGTTAGCCAATCTTTAGCTGTAAGTTCAGCCAACCCTGGCAACATCGTGTACCGATAAATTCCATAACGCAATCGATGCATGGGCTCATGGATTTCCCATTTCTTAAGCTCTCCGCGACTGGCCAGTTTCCCACAAAGATCTTCTGCCCCGCATTGCCAGTGATCGTTACGAAATTCCAGCGTCCATCCGCATCGTGGACATTTGCGATATCGTTCTACATCGTCCGAAATTTCTTCATAACAGCGACTAAGCTTTTTCATCAGTTCTGTATCCTTAAGCTCCAGCCCAAACTCCATTAAACGGTAAGCAGATACAACCGGATTGGTAATAAGGAACTCTCGAAGTTTTCGGTACTTCTCCTCTAGCATCGGCATTGTCCCTCGGCAGTAGCGCAATATCTCTACTATTTCTTGTGTCTGAGCTTCTTCCGGCGAATCGTACATGATTTTAAATTCACGTGCGTCTGGTGACAAGCCCAGGTCCGGAATCAAGAGCGGCGCTTCCTCCGGATAGATACCGGCTACTACAATTCCCCATTCTTCTGCCGGTTTTTGCAACAATTGAATAAGTGAATGCAAATCAATTGGAGCTTTTTTTCCCTCCAACATCAGGAGTCGAACAAACTGCATATGTCCTTGACGCAATAGAGCCGGCGGCTCGCTGAAGTCTTCTCCCCACTGCGACAAACCTGCGATTAAGTTTAACAAACAATCCCTCACATCATTCTTATCAATTTGCATTTCAACACCACCGGTAATGGATTAAAAATCACCTAGTATATTTTTATTTTATAGTTAAGTCATGACAACACTTTGTCAGCGAATATATGTTCTGCACAAAAAAACGACCAGATCTAATCCAGTCGCGTAGAAGTCCTTATTCACATTGGGAAAAATGTAAAATTCAAGATTTAATCATCTTCGGTTAGTAGTAATTCCCTTTTACAAACATCACACTGGACCTTGATAACCAATCCTAGACTTGTTGGTATAAATATGTACGCAAACTTTGCTCCCGTTACATCTTTGGGTTCACATTTATCCCAATTATTAATTTTGTTTTCCATAGATTTGCTAATTTCAAACTTCATATGATTCTCCATAATCAATGTAACTGATCCTTGATCTTATGCACCCATTTTGGAAGAGATTCGGCCTGATATTTTAAAATACTATGTTCAGCTTGCATAACGATTTTACCGGAAACTTCGCTATTATCAATCACAATCAAATGATCAATGAGATGGATATGAGTTAGCAGATTTTGCATGGATGTGGTTTGTCTCCGAATGATGTCTTCAGTCGGTATATGATGTCCGCCGTTTCGAACTCTGGCGGCAACACGTTCGATATTGAGCCGAACATCATTTAGACCCACATAAAACATCGTCACTTCAAAGCCGTTCGCCTTGGCTTCCCGTATCAGTCGTATCGCATTACCGCCGGCCAAAGTCGTTTCTACAGAAAAATCGCGTTTATGATGGATACAATCTCTCGCAAGTTTAATCGCTTCTTTGCCTGCGGATACTTTGCGGCGATCCGGATGGTCAGAATCAATGCTCCGAGCTAAAGCGTCGGGATCTATATTGACACTGATACCAAGCCTGTCCACTATCAAATTGCGAATGGTGCTTTTGCCGCTGCCGTTATTGCCGGCGAATACAACCATCACTGTGGAGTACTCATTCATGATGAACCCCAGGATTGTCGATTGGCTCGATCACACCGTTTGCATATTCTTTGACAATCTGGCCTTTTTCCGTTTGATAGACAATATAAGTTCCGTTCGCTTTTGCATCCAGTTTCGCGCGATCGCCCGTAAGTTTGATCAGTTTTTGCAAATCTTGAATACGATCCATCATAGGTCACCATCCAACCCGACTTAATCTTGCCATTATTATAACATACTCGTTTCAGATCAAAATTACAGGCCTCGCATACCAGTTTGTCCACCCACTCACAAAAATCAAGCTATGCTCAAATCGCGTTACTTCTTATTCCCATAAAGTTCAAAAACGAATCTTCCCCAGCTCCTCCCGGAAAGCCGGTTTTCGCGGAAATTTGGTTAACAATTTTTGTGTGACGGTGAACGCTTCTTTCCGCCCGCCAACCTGTTGAAGCATTCGAATGATCCGGCAAACATCGGCATAATCTCGACTGTCTCTGGATTGATCCGCCCGGAATTCGATATATGCCACGAAAAGCGCCTTCACCTCCTCCGGGTAATGCGGAAGCAATTGCTCATAGAACGATTCAATTCGGTAAGGTGCCTTGCGGACATGTTCCAAAAGCCGTGCGAACATCTCCTCTTCCACCAGAATTTGGGTATACGTATGTTCTCCCCTCGGGCTCTGCTCTAATTGATCTAACATATCTTGCAAATACAAAGTCCATTCTCCCTCATCGGAAAATGTATCCTTCACAGAGCGATAATACGCATACTCTCCGTTCACAATCAGCTCCATCCCGAGTTTCCGCTGCTGTTCGACTTGTCCTGTGCGATGGTATGCCTCATACCGATATTTCTTCCAGCGATAGACGAGCCCCGGCAGCCCCTGATCTTGAGCTTCCCCGGCCTCCGCCAATCGGATCGCTTCCTCGGTATCGCCTTGCTCAAGCGCCGCTCGAATCGCAATCTCCCGAATTTCCGGGAAATGCAGATGTTTATACAAATAAGCTTTCGCCTGTTCTTCACCTGAACGTTCCAAAATTTGACCATATCGGAGCACAGTTACCCGCTCGTCTGTGTACTCCCGCGACCAATTGCTTCCGGACGTATGACCCAGGAGCGAATCCGCCGCATCATCCCATTGATGTTGCATCTGTTCCGACTCGATCAGCGCGCCCGCCGCCTCGAGGAGCGCGAGCTGCCAATCCGACCACCCGTCGTAATAAGGCTGGTGTGTCTCCTCCAACAACTGGCGGAAAATCTTCAAGCGTTCTTCCGCCGGAATATGATGGTGATCCTGAACCAGCTTGAAGATCGATTCCAGACAGCTTTCGATCACGATCCCGACTCCACCGTCCGAATCGTCGGCGGACTGCAATAATTCAATCATCTCTTCGATGATGCAAAACAGAATCGCCAGCCCGTGCAACCATTCCTCTTCATCGAAGGCGGAGAGAGCCTTTTCAGCGACGATCTCCGCACCTTCCACCGCGCGGCTTACGTTCCGCCAAGACACAAAGCCATGATCATCCGAATATGTGTCAATGTAGGATCGAATCAACCGTCGGCAGGCGTCCAACTCCTGATCCGCGCCCCTTTTCGACAAATGAATTCTAATGCGCTCTTCCGCGGTATATGAATCCGATGCAATCGAGAGCAGCAATTCGATTAATTTCTCCTTGCTCTCTGCTTCCAACAGTTGCCGGAGAGAAGGCTCCGGTGAAGATGCCCCGTCTGCTTCTCTATTCTTAAGCTCGAGGAATACGGCGACTTGATGCTTGCATACCGGCCCGAAATCGTACGGACAATCGCATTCCGATTCCATTATGTTGTTCTCGTTGTCTAGCCTTACATAAACCTCATAATCCTCGTACCCGCGCACAACCGCAGTGTACTTTTCATCGGCAATGGACTTCAAGGAAATTACCCGTCCTTCGGACGCGTATTCCTTCCCTCTGTGTACAACTGCAGGATCTATGTATCTGGAAAAATCGGATAAATTCAAGAGGACCACCCCCTTTGGATGCTTCTTTCCATCTTGGAATTCCAATAGTCGATGAACACCTGATAAGATCGCTCAGTGGTGAAGAAGAAAATATGTTGATCTGCCGCAGCGTCGACATGTTCATCTTTTAGAAATGGTGACAGCGACACAGGTCGTATATCGGTTACCGATTGGAAAATAATCCTGCTCATTTGTTGCTTTTATGCTTAAGGATGTATGTTTTAGCCAAGTGGTTTAGATGGCCAACAGCAATTGAATTGGGATCACTCGGGTCATGCTTCTTCTGCATGGCACGTTCAAATTCATCAATCATCTTTGCAAAATCGCATACATTCTGCTCAAGACCAAATAAGCGTTTCATGTCTCGATAGTGTCGAAAAAAGACTGCTTTAGCTTGATCACTGGGATAACCTAATTGTTGAAGTTCCGAAATGACCGCTTGAGCATACAGCTTAATCATCGTCTGTCTTGAAGAACGTTTCACCGGTATCCCCTGCCCAAACATTTCTTTATTACTCGAGAATCAACTTCACTTCAATGGATTCCAACCAATCAGAAACACGTTTGCGATTCTGCTCTTCAACAAACTGGTAATACCGCTCTAACTGCTCGCTGTCGGAAGATAACGCATCCTTGAATCTTCGGAATATTTTCTTGCCGCCGCTCAATATGTGCATCAAAGTGGATTGCAGCTTTTTATCTTCAACCGTTTCCGCAAAATCAACCATGTCGGTATATCCTTCATCCGACTCCCGTTTCGGTAACCGAAAATAAATTTCATTAAAGCCTTCTTCAATGACCTCGCTTAATTCTTCGTCCTCTTCATCCCGGTCAAACGTTCGCAACGTGACAACATCTCCAGTTTCGATATTCAGGAAGGACTCTATTCCTTCTACGTACATGTCGTATGCATCCACAATCTCCTGAAACTGCTGCTTGGTCAATTTCAATTCTTTCATATGGCCTCCTTTTACCCTCTCTTTCATAATTGATCCGACGCGTTGTTCCGCCTCATATTCCTCCCACGTGATTCCATACGGGAAGCCGCCATCCGTACATCCGGCGATAAAATAGAAATTCTCGTCTTGCTCCAACAGCCCCGCGGACTCCGATTTGTGATCGGTCCGCTTCTTATTCTTCCCGCCGCGCATAAAGCCCCTCACCTAAATCCATCTTATTTGAGCGTGCAGTTCTGCCAAATTGTCATGAAAACCCCAGCCGATCCCTTCTGTTTTCGAAACCACGGCTTCGAGGCGCTCCTCGAATTCGTCGAACAACTCGGCTGTTTTATCTTCATTTACTTGATTAATGATATCGGCATACATGGACGCCATGCTGTAGTAGAAGCGTTCATCGATATCCCCATAGCTTAGGGTGAAGTCAACTCCATTTTCGACGTAAATCAGCTTGAGTTCCAGACTGTACTTGACGCTTCCGGTCAATCTTTCGAATTCCGAGATCGCTTTTTTCGCTTCCTGAAGCCTTAGCTTGCCGAAACCACGTTCAGGGAAAAACTCTTGTTCAACCTTTTTGCGATACTCATGAAACAGGGACTCTACCGCTTCATCGCCCAGAATTCGAATAGCAAGAAACTTCTCCATATCTTTGCTGGCGCCATAACAAGCTTTTACCAAATCGATGAGCTGGTCGTTACTTAGTTGTTTCAGATGCTTATTCAGAACGGATTTCGTAAGCTTCACAGGCTTTTTGCTCTCCGAGAGCCTAACAAGTGATTTGGGAATAAGCTTGTCCTTTTGCTTTTGAAGCTCCACGTTCACTTCTTCGCAGGAAAAATGTTCAGGGTCGTAACCTTCGCGAACCCAGCCAATAAAATGATCCCGCTCCGGATGATTGGGAGTAAGCAGTACTTCCAGCATATGCTGATGCCCCCAAACGCCTCCCACATCTTCCTGCGGACAGCCGCGGGCACCATCTAGACACAAGGGTGCCGGGTCGGATGTCGATGCGTCGATTTTGATCAACGTAACCGTGTGCTGCCAATCATCTCCAAAATCATACACGTATGTAAATACGGTGTTTTCCTCGTGAACATGCTTCTGAACGATTTCCCTCCGTGCATTCAGCACCTCGCGGTCTTCTATATGCTCGAATGTCGGATCGGGCAGACCGATCACCTTTTCTTTCACATGAAACTCGTATAAATGGTAATTTTCCCATCCCATGACCACTTGGATGATTTTGTGAAGCTGATGAAACGTCACGTTTGGATGAAATTGAAATTCCCGCCAAATCTTCGGGGCAATCCCACCCAGTTCAATTCTGCAAGTATAAATCATTATCGTCAGCTCTCCCTTTAGGATATTCCTTGCATATAAACAAACCCATTGTATCCTCGACGGAGTTACAATGGGTAGGCTATTTAGATTCATTCCCATTCTTCTTCGCGCATCCTTTTGATTTCATCAGTCAAATGCGCAGCTTGTTCCGGAGTTAAAACTCCAGCCGATTCAAGGATATCGTCAATGCTGCATTCATCCTCAGACATTTGTCGGTCCAACTTATTTGGCAGGGGCATAGCCAACTGTTCTCCTCCCAATTATAAATCTGAGCAATCATTTTCATTTCTCTCCGGGAAACAAAACAGGAACATTCTAAACTTCATTCTCCTGCTGTTCAAAAGAAATCCTAGACCTCTTCACAATGATACGCGACAGTCCCGCATAGGTCTGTCTTCCTCAGTATAAGCTTTGCCTATAATGGGATTGGTGAGTATAGCTTCTGTTTCAAGAATGAATAATTAATATGAAATCATACGTTTTCTCGGGAGAAAATCACTCGCTGCGAAACTGGGAGAGCTTACTGCCGGAGACCATAAAACTACGCGGTTCATGATCGAAAGTCCTCGGGAGATAAGGATTTCAGTAACTCCGATGTGCTCAAGGCTTTGCCAAGCTTGAATTCCTTCCTGCTTTGTTCAATCATGACCTTCAATTCCGGATTAGACTCAACGTCAGCTTGAATGGACCGCTGCTCTTCCTCTTGCAAGACGAGAGTGAACTTTCCCTTTCCTGGAATATGAAAGTGGTACACGGAGTTGTCGCGGCTCATATTCGATATGTTCTCCATCAACTCTTCCGGTGAATTGACCTTTTCCATTCGATGTCACCCCATGTCATAAGCTTTTCCGCTCTTTTATCACCAGTATAACATAAACCGCCCCGAATCCTGTAGAAGCAGAAAACCGGTCCCCACGGACCGGCATATCGCCCATGTAGCTCGTCCACCCTTACTTCGCAAACCGCGCCGTTAGCTGAAATTGCTGAAGATCTGAAGAAAAGTAAAAAGGCCTACCCTGTAAGAATAGACCTAGAAGTTAAGATTTATATACATCACCACGAGAGCCAATTTTAATTACTTGGATAAGTAACTTATCATTCTCAACTGAATAAATAATTCGATAAGAACCCACTCGTAATCGATATTCGTCCATTGTTCCTTGCATCCTTTTGATATCGAGCTCTGGATGATAAGGGTCTTCACAGAGAATTTGTAGATGTTGAGTAATTCGAATACGATTCGTCCTATCTAATTTTTGTAAATACTTAAGAGCATCTTTATAGAACTCAATTGAGTAAGTCATCGATAACATCCTTAAGTTTAATACTCTCGCCACGTCTAAAGGATTCTTTAGCTTTTTTAATTGCTTCAATATCATCTTGAGTAGTTGGCTCATCATCCCAAGGGATATGACGATACTCTTTATTTGTGACTAATTTTTCCAAGAAATCAGCAGCGATTGGAAGGGCTTCTTCAGGTAATTGTTGAATTAATTTGTTCAAATGATCTTTTGAAACTGCCATTCGATCAACCCCTATCTAGAAAGGCTAAATTAATTTTATTATAACACGTACTTAATGAAATTTCATAAAGATCGTACGGGCTATTTCAAGGTAGTCAGCAACATCAGCTAACACCGTATTCACGCTTCGGGCCATACGGCCCTTGGTCTGCCCGAGGCATTTCGGGGGAGAAGATTCATGCAGACAACCCTGCGAACCTAACCGCGTCGCGGCCGGCAGCTACGCTGCCTTAAGGTTCTCGGATTCGTGAATACAAGAACGTTACCTGAACCCCTCGTCAAAGATGAGTGGTCTGGTTTTCCTCCATAACAAAAAGTCAGAAAGTTAATGTCCATTGTTTTCTTCTTTAATCCAATTCCACAATACTTTCCTGTTCCAAGCGTATCCTTCGATCAAGCATCGTTTGCAGCACCTGCCTCCAATGGGTCAGTCGGGTATCCTTTAGAGCCTCCTCAAGCTTTCCGGCATATTCATCGCTGATTGACGCCGCTGAGGACTCGTAACGAAGAAGCGTCTCCGCATCCATTAGCATGGGCCTCAGATTAGAAAAGAATTTCTTCCGCAGGTATTCAAAAATCCGGATTCCTCCCAGATCAATATCACCCCAATGATACACTTCAATGTTCTTTTCCGATGCCGAGGCCAAATGCTCTGCCAGTCTACACAAAAAGGATTGCAATGACCGATGGGGAAATCCCCCGGTATATAGAACAAGCTCTGTGTCGCGGAGCTCGGAAGCGTGTTCGAGCCACAGATGATAAGTCGCCAAGTTTTCAATTGTTACTATCCGAGTGGCAACTGTTTGCACTTGATACATTTCTTCCACCGTTTTATCCGATAAGCCAACCCCACCGGCAAACACTCCAATATCAACCTTACGACTGTCGGTAGTACGGAATGAAAGAGGCCCGCTTACCAGCACAATTTGTGGATTTTTGGCCACCCCGAGGAAATCAAGCCATTCTTCCTCGGTTTCACGCTCCTCTCCTGATGCCTGCTTGGCGAGCGAAAGCAACCTTCGTTGAACGTTTCTTTCCATGTGCTTGGAGTCCTTGAACAGCTTCTGGCTAAGTAATCTTATTGGAACGGCTCGCTCGAGCCTAGGAAGCTCCAGCAATACACAAACAAGATCCTTATACCCCTCTGGATCGTCCACCTCCAGGTGGGCAGTTTTACCTTCGGCTAGCGATACATCGGCTTGTTCAGACCACACCCTGACCCATTCCCAAGGATGGCGGGATAAGGGAGTAAGGATGTGCCGCAAGCGTTCCAGCTTGTCCCGCTTCGGCATCCGCCCCGCAACGCGATAAGCCGTCTTCAACTCACTCCATCGCAGATAGATTCTTTCCAACTGCTCGCCGGTGCGAAACCGGGCCCAATTGAGTTCAACAAGTCCGAGCCGCTCCAACTCGGAAGCTGCTTCGTTGATCCAAATTCGTTTACGGAAATCCATTTCGTCTGTATAATCTTGCCAGAATGGACTTTTGTTAAGAGATAGCTGCGGCCTTTGCTTGGAAGGCTGCCCGGTTACAAAAGACTGGCTTAACTCGTATTTGTCCAACAGGAGGTTTAGCAGCTGAGAGACAAATTTGGATTTATATGGCGTTTCATGAATCTCCAAGCAGATCACCCCTTACCATAAAATCTAGAATAAAAAGCCTTGACCGTTTCCTTCATCCGCATCATCGGCTGAGGGGGATTTCCCGTTGTCAACGTTCGATAAATTCGATGCGGCAGCCGCCTCAGCCTCATATTCCGCTATTTCCACGGCTCCCGCTCTCGCCATCTCGTCTTCCGCCCCGTTGTCCCATTTGTCAATCATGTCTACATAACACTGGTAGTTATGCTTGCTGACGAACAGCGTGGTGGACACCTCAGGAGCCATATGCTGCATCTTCTCATCGGGAACGGCGGCAATCAGCTGCAGACCCATTTGCTTAATCAACCGCAGACTGGATTGAATCCGCTGCTCGTCCATTTTATTGAACGCTTCATCGAAAATGACAAGCCGCGTGCTTTTTCCGGAATATAAGTGGTGGAAGGAAGCCAATATCGCAATATAGAACGGTGTCTGCGTCTCGCCTCCCGATTTCTCCTTCAGCACTTGCGAGAAGCGGTATTTGCCGTTGCCGGATGTTACGATAATATCGAAATCCAGGTATTGCCGATAGTCCGAGAACTCTTCCAATTGTCCGGCCTCCCCTTTGACCAGAAGATCGAACAACTCATGCAGAACCTCTGTACGATCATTGTCCGGTAATTCGAACAACGAGCCCTTTTCCAAAAGCATGGGATCCATCACGGCATCATAGAAGCGCTTGTAACGTTCACTAGGGGAAACCTCAAAATGATACTTGTCGTCGGAAAAAGGAAAATGCCTCAGCGCATAGTTCAGCTCGTGAAACTCCCTACGGGCCATCTCGATCGCTTCCCTTAACCGAAAAATAAAGTGGGACTTGAACTCCTCTTCCGATTCTTTCAAAGCCGCCGCAACTTTATCCTGATATTCCGGAATATTCAGGTGTTCGATCGTTTCAAGCAGCCGATCGTAATCCTCGTTCGTGACCTTCTGGATGTCGGCGATAAAATTTTGATCGATATTATATTTTTGCCGCATTAATTGCAGCTTGTTGAACTGGCTGTCGCGCAGTGTCTGCTGACCCTTCCAGCTGCCTTCCCAATTTTGGATTTTCTGCCAAGTGGAGGCGGACGAATTGCATGCTTCTTCGTATCTTTGCATCGCTCCCGCTTCCCGCTCGCTGCCGTGCTCATTGATCCAATTCCGCCATGCGGCTTCGTACTCTTGCACCTTAATCCGAAGCAAGTGCAGCTTTCCTTCCGCTTCGGACTTTTTCGATTCGGTTTCCGTTTGCTTTTGGAGTAAGGATCCCCATTTTTGTTGCCACTTCTGTTCATCCTTCTTCCACTGCTCATACTCCGCCTGCAGCCGCTCCGCTTCGCTGAAATCGAGACCATTCAGTTCCTCTGTCTTCTGCAATAGCATTTCCGAGCATTCGTGGATATGCCGCATCAGGCCAAGATGGTCGGCAAGCTTGGTACAGCCCGTTTCCTTCAATTTGCCGATCCATTCGGAAAGGTGTTCACCCCAAGCATACAGCATGCGCCGTTCGTCCTGGGCAGACACCAGCTCGGAGCGGCGGATTTCCAACTGGCGGGCGATCGCTTTGGCGCCTATGAACGGAACCTCGTATTGCTCCTTGCGCATCTGCCGGGCTACCAGGTTGTTGTAAACCATGCATGATTGGGTCACCGCTGTACGATGGTGTCGCAGTTCCTGCTCGTTTGCAGCCTTCATCACCTTGCCCAGCAAATGCTCGACGTGCGCCTGGATTACGGGATGCTCCGCCTGCAGCTCGAGTGCCAGGGAACCGGTTACGGCCGTTCCCAAATACCGCTTCTCCTTCTCCGTATCGACGAGACCGACGCCTTCCAGCCGATAGGTTCGCTTCTCCCTTTCATAAATAGACAATGCCTCTGCGAAACATTCCGGTTCAACCAACAGATCGAAGCGCTGGGTGTTCAAATACCCTTCCACCGCATTACGCCAAAGCTCTTCCTTGAGCTCCATGTGCTCGCAAAACACCCAAACCGCCGAGCGGCCCCGCAGCCGTTCCTCCAAGATGCCCTTCAACTGGCGCACCGGTTCGGCATAGCTGCGCTTCTGCTGCTCCAGATCACGAATGATCGTTCTTAACTCTTCGATTCGAGCGTCCGTTTCACCCAGCTTTTCCTGCAACTGGTTATGTTGAACGAGCATCCTGTCACGCCACGCCGTTAGACCTTCTCCAATCTCAGCCAGATCCCGTGTCCACTCTTCTTCCTCATGGACTTCAATGATTCCGCAACGTGCCACAGCGTCAAGACGCGCCAGGCTCTCCTGATAACTGCGAAGCGTCTCCCTCTCTCCAGGCTTCCATGTCCAGTACGGATTGTCCGGCCAATCGTACAAGTTCGCCAATAGCTGAAGCTCCCGTTCAATTTGTCTCCGATACGTGAGCAAGAGCCTCTCTCCCTCGCTCTGTTGAGCGGTGAGCCGGGCAATGTCCTCGTGCAGCTCTTTCTTGCGCTTCTCCGCAGCATGGTTCTGCCAGCGCTGGTAAGCATCCTGCTGCTTGTCCCGGGCTTCCGCCTGCAACCGGGCGGCAAGGTCAATATCATCCGCAAGCTGTCGCAGCTCTTCTTCCAGCCGGACATTGTCCCGTTCGGTCTGCTCCAGATTCTCACTCTCGTAATCCGCTTTCAAGCGCCGGATCACATAATCCTGCTCAATGGCAGTCTCCTTGTATTTGGCATACTGGGCATAACACTCACGTATGGATTGCAGGTGCAGCTTCTTCTCCTGAAGATGCTCCAGCTCCTGGCGATACCGTTCGTGGATCTCGAAATTTTGCCGCATCAAATCCAACTGCAGCTCTTTTCGGTCGAGTATATAATCGTAGACAAAAGCACGGATATTCTGGATCGGCTTGAACGAGAGCGCTTTGGTGAATATTGTGAAAAACCGATCATGAAGCTGTCCCATCCGGGCGAGTAAGGCTTTCTGATAGTTGGTCTTGTTCCTTTCAAACAAAGCCTTTTTTCCGGAGAGCCCGCTGACCCTGACGCTTTCCCCACCGTAGCGCTTGCGGAATTCGTCTCGATTGAGCAGCTGGCCGTTGGATTTGACAAACTGCAAATCATCCAACCGCCGATCTGACAAAATGAAATACTCTTCTTCCCCGGTCGTGCTTCCTCGGTATACATCAATCGCTACCCCGACAACGAACCATTCCTTACGGTCCTCGTCCCGGAATTCAGCTGCAATATAAGTCGTAAAATCGCCGTCCCTCAAAAAGGAGCGCTCGTCGCTGCCGATTTTTCCCCTAAGATAATTGATAAAGCTGCGTTTGGCGTCATCGTGTGCAGCCGCATTGAACTTGATCATTCGATGATCAGCAACGAAAAGCACCTGCAGCGCGTCAATAATCGTCGATTTTCCCGCGGCGTTCTGTCCAGTGATCAACGTCTGTTTTCCGAATTCCAGCTCCTCGTCCTTGAAATAATGCCAGTTAATCAGACGCAGCCGCTTCATCCATTTCATCCAGCAATCCTCCCTCCGCGTTCGTCAGGTACAATTCTAGCTTATCAAGCAACGACTGCATCTCATCCGTCTGAATCATATAGATCCAAGTATGGAACAGCTTGAACCGGGCATCATCGGAACGAATGTCGGAATCCAGCGGTTCAATCAATTGGGCCTGTACGCACAATCTAACCAGCCTGTCCAATGCGGTACGGTTTACCCATTCCAGCCGGAACGTCTCGTACTTGCTGCGAATTTCATAAAGGGTAATCATAGGATAATCCGCCAGCGATAGGCCTTGCCTCTTCTCCTCATAAAGTAAGCGCAGCACCAGTAGCCATAGTGTCTGTTCCCGGTCAAGCCTACGGCGAAGACGGCCATCGGGAATATGCAGATAGACGCATTCATGCCGCTCGTCCACGACAAGTTCCCAACCAAGGAATCGATAATAGCCCTCCAACGCGGTACGGTAGCGACGAATTGTCGCATACAACTCCCGGTCCTTGTCTTTGATCAGAAGGTTAACCTCCATGAGTCGCTGGATTACTTCTTTGACCTTCGATTGTTCAGAGTCGCTCAAATCTTGAAACATCATGAATCGTTATCCTCCCCGCTCTTTACGGACAATGTCGTGATTGTGGAATCGATATCTTCCGACACTAACCGTCTGCCGCTTGCCTTGCCGGTCCAAGCTGAAACGCGAGCCACCATCCGAGCCATACAAATAAACATACCCCAGCATAAGAAATTCCTCGGCACTACTTGGAGCGAGCTCGATCAGTTCCATGCGCTTTCGGTCACCAAGCCGGGTCATGACGTAATCATCCACTTTTTTACGGGTAATGGCCTTGCGCATTTTCTCTACGTTCCTCTGTCGCAGCTCCTCCATCACGTGTGCCGGAATCGGAACCGTAACATGGGTCTCCGGCTGATGAGCCATCCTTCGGCGGCGCGGCGGCAGGAGTGACTGCTCTGACCATCCGCGAACCTGATTAATCGCGAACAGCGAGTATTCCGCATCCTGCTTTTGCTGGCCGAGCAACTCCAGCAGACGTGTCAACCGGCGGTCCAATCCTTCATGCTGCTGACTCAAATATCTGGCCCGGTCGTAGGAAGAACGAAGATACTGGTTATGCCGCACATCAATCTGATAGAAAATCTCTTCCAGCCCGACAAAGGTTTCTTCAATGAAGAATAAAGCTTCCTTGACGGCATATTCCGCTTGTTCAACCGTTTCATACAGCTCGCTCTTGACGCCGTCCATTGCAGCTTCCTGCAGCAAACCCCGATCTAGGAGCCACTTCTGAACCGTATGAAGGATTTGAAAACGATAGCGCGCCACATGATCCGACGTTTTGAGCCGGTGATAGCTTTTATCTACAATTTGCGATTTATAGGTTTCAAAATGATGGTCCAGCACTTCGCGAATCGAAGTTTTTTGAACAACTGTCTCCATGTGATGCTTCATATTATTGTATAACCCAATCAATTCATGGCGAAATTGCCTTGTTACCTGTGCCGCCTCCATTACGGCGAAACAAGGGCGCATTTTGGCCTCCTCGCCGGTAAGAAGCTGATAAGTTACAAAAGCAAACCGTTGATATTCGACCGTCCGTGCTTCGCATAATTCCTGAAACACCGCAATCAGCCGGCTGGCATAATGGGGAAGTACAATATAAGCTTCGAACTGGCTGCGGGTTTCCACATCAATCCACTTCGCCCGTTCCAGCCGTCGCAGCAATGCATTGGCCTGAGCTCTGGAGACATCCTCTAACGTAAGCTGATCCTCTCTTCCAGCTCCAACCGGCTCATCCTCATCGGCAGAAATGACCATACCCGTTTCTTGTTGAGTCTCCAGCAGCTCCTGCAGCAGATCCCGCATGACTTCATAGCGAATGCCGAACCGCTCCCTTTGCGAATGCTCGTATAAAAGCAGCAGTGCTTCCGCATATATCTTCCGATTGGAACCCGTCAGAAGATGAAATAATCCTTCCGGTACTACATCAAACAAGTTCATCATACCGCGCGCATACCCTTTCGGAGAAAAATGTCGATACTTTATTATACTAGATTTGGAAGATATGAAGTATGGTAGAATACGGCATTCCCTTCAATCTTAATGGCAAGCTCCATTGGTATACGGAATACTTGCCGTACAAGGCTCTCAAGTATCGGTATTAACTCCAGAAGAAGCAGAAAACCGGCCCCCTCGGACCGGCTGATTCAGGCTCCATATAGCTCGGCCCACCTCACCTCACAAACCGCCCGCTGCACACAAACCGCGCCGTTTCCTGACGTCGGTTCGTGTTCACAACGTGTT